>CAYMVA010000020.1:0-73853 GCA_964393745.1 uncultured Enterobacteriaceae bacterium
GGATGGTCGGCGGCGGCGCCGAAGCGCTCGATGATCTTCGCCTCCACGCCCGCATCCAGCGCCGCCCCCGCGACGATGGACTGGAACAGCTCGGCCGAGACGCCGCCCGAGCAGGAAAACGTCGCCAGCAGCCCACCCGGCGCGAGCAGCTTGCAAGCGAGCAAGTTGATGTCCTTGTAGGCGCGCGCGGCGTTCTTCGCGTGGGCCACTGTAGGCGCGAACTTGGGCGGGTCGAGCACCACCAGGTCGAAGCTCGCGCCGCGGTCGCGCAGCAGGCGCTGGTAGCCGAACACGTCGGCCTGCTCGAAGGCGATGCGCGAGGCATCCAGCTGGTTGGCGGCGAGGTTCTCGCGCGCCACCTCCAGCGCCGGCGCCGAACTCTCCACCGCGGTGACGCGCCTGGCGCCGCCGGCGAGCGCGGCGAGCGCGAAACCGCCGGTGTAGCAGAAGCCGTCGAGCACCTCGCGCCCCGCGGCGAGCGCGCGCACCCGCTGCCGGTTGTCGCGCTGGTCGAGGAAGAAGCCGGTCTTCTGCCCCTCCTCGACGTCGACGCGGAAGTTCAGGCCGTGCTCGATAATCGGACAGCGGCGCGCGTTGCGGTTGCCGCGCGCGAAGCCAGTCCGGGTCTCGAGGCCTTCGAGCATGCGCACTTCGGCATCGGAGCGCTCGAATATCGCCTCGCAACCGGTGAGTTCGGCGAGCGCGTCGAGGATAGTCTCGCGCCAGCGCTCGGCGCCCGCAGACAGGAACTGCGCCACCAGCACGTCGGCGTAGCGGTCCACCACCAACCCCGGCAGGCCGTCGGATTCGCCGTGCACCAGGCGCATCGCATTGGTATGGCGCGCGGCCGGCAGCGATTCGCGCAGCCGCAGCGCGGCCTGCAGGCGCGCGCGGAAAAATCCGGTGTCGATCGCCGCGGCGGGATCGAAGCTCCAGGCGCGCGCCCGGATCTGCGATTGCAGGCTGAAGGCGGCGAGCGCGAGCGGCTTGCCTTCTGCAGAACGCACCTCGACCGTTTCACCGCCCTGCGGATCGCCCGTCACGCGCTCGACCGCCCCGGAGAAAATCCACGGATGCCGGCGCTTGACCGACTTGTCCCGCCCCACCTTCAGGATCAGCGTTTTCACTTCTTCCTTGCCCTCGGATGCGCCGCGTCGTAAACCTTCGCCAGCGCCTGGAAATCCAGGTGCGTGTACACCTGCGTGGTCGAGATGCTCGAGTGGCCGAGCATCTCCTGCACCGCGCGCAGGTCCTGCGAAGACTGCAGCAGGTGGCTGGCGAAAGAATGCCGCAGCATGTGCGGATGCACGCCCGCCTCGAGCCCCTGGCGCCGCGCCCAGGCCTTGAGGCGCGTCTGCACCACTCCAGGCGGGATGCGCCGGCCGCGTGCACCCACGAAAAGCGCGCGCTCCTCGTGCTTGGCAAGCTGCGCGCGCGCCTTTAGCCATTCGCGCAACGCCTCCCTGGCGCGCGCGCCGACCGGCACGGTGCGCGTCTTTCTGCCCTTGCCGGTCACCGTGACGTCGCCCTGGCGCAGATCAAGGCGCCCGTCGTCCAGGTCGAGCGCGACCAGTTCGGCGAGGCGCAAGCCCGAGGAGTAAAGCAGCTCGAACATCGCCCGGTCGCGCAGCAGCTCGGGTGTGCCGGGCGCCTGCACATCGAGCAGCCGCTGCGCCTGCTCGACCGAGAGCGCCTTGGGCAGCGGCCTGGGCGCCTTCGGCGCGCGCACGCCCTGCACCGGATTGGCGCCGAAGCCGCGATGGCGCACCAGCCAGCGGTAAAGGCCTCGCCAAGCCGAAAGCGTGAGCGCGAGCGTGCGCCCCGAGAGCCCTGAGGCGTGCAGCTGCGCCACCATGCGCCTGACTTGATTGCTCTCCACTTGGGCGAGGCGCACTTCACCAAGCAGCCGAAACAGCGCCATCAAAGCATGCGCGTAGTTGGCGAGCGTGGCGGGCGCGAGCCGCCGCTGGTGCTCCAGCGTATCGAGCCACGCCCGCGCCAGCCCGGCATCCGGGTGTGCGGCTGGCAGCCGCTCAGCAGGATGCGTGGCGCCGGCGGCAGCGGCCACGCTGGCTTCCCTAGCTGCGCGAGGCGAGCGCCCCGGCAGCAAGCTCGCCGAGGCGGCGCAGGTAGAGCGTGCCCATTTCGGCGAAGAAGCGCTGCGGGTCTTCGCTGCCGAGCGCGAGCAGGCCGATGGTGCGCGTCTGACCGAGTGGCACCAGCGCGATCGAGCGCACGTGCTCCTGCGCGTCGCGAAACAGCGGCAGGAACGGGTTGCCCGCGGCCGGGCCGCATTGCGGCGCGCCTATCGCCTCGGCCTTGTCGCGCAACGCGGGCTCCACCTCGGCGGCCTCTGGCGCGCCGCCCAGCCCGTCGCGGCCCCACACCCGCAGCGCCACGTGCGGCACCGCGAAATCCTCGCGCAGATGGAAGTAGAGCGCGTTGGCAGTGGCGGGGAAGTCGCTCGCGCCGAGCAGCGCGAGCGACAGGCGGTGCACCTTCTCGCCGATGGCGTCGTTGTCCTCGCCGAACTGGATCAGCTCGTTCAGCTTGCCTTCGAGCAGCCGCACCTTCTCGCGCAGCGTCACGATCTGGCGCTCGGTGAGCGGGATGGCGCGCCCGCCGTGCGGATGCGGCACGTAGATCGATTCCAGCAGAGCCGGATTCTGGTCGAAGAACTGCGGGTGGCTGCGGAGGAACTGCGCGACGTCGTCAGCGTTCATTGGAGCCTTCTAGAGATCGATCGAGCCGTCGAACACCGGCTCGGCGGGGCCCTTCATCCAGACCGGATTGTCGCCGCCCGCCCAAGTGATGGTCAATGTTCCGCCGCGCGCCTGCACCGCGACCGGCGAATCGAGCATACCCCTCAGGGTGCCCGCGACCACCGCGGCGCAGGCCCCGGTGCCACAGGCGAGCGTCTCGCCGGCGCCGCGCTCGAACACCCGCAACCGGATGCGATGCCGGTCGAGCACCTGCATGTAGCCGGCGTTAACCCGGTCGGGAAAGCGCGCGTGGCGCTCGATCGCGGGGCCCTGGACCGCCACTGGCGCCGCATCCACGTCGGGCACGAGCTGGACCGCGTGCGGGTTGCCCATCGACACGAGCGCCAGCTCGACCGGCGCGCCGCCCACCTGGACGGTCTGCACCAGCGGCGATTCGGGCACCGGCGCGCCCATGTTGACCGAGACTTCGCCGTCGCCCTCGAGCCGCGGCACGATGATCCCGCCCAGCGTCTCTACGCGCAGCTCGCGCTTGGCGCTCAGGCCCCGTGCGTGAACGAACTTCACGAAGCAGCGCGCGCCGTTGCCGCATTGCTCGACTTCGCCGCCGTCGGCGTTGAAGATGCGGTAGTGGAAATCCACTCCCGGTGCGCTCGGGCGCTCGACCACCAGGATCTGGTCGCAGCCGACGCCGAAGTGCCGGTCGGCGAGGCGCCGAATTTGCGCCGTATTGAGGCTGAAGGGCGAAGTCGTCGCATCGATGACCACGAAATCGTTGCCCGCGCCCTGCATCTTGGTGAAGGCGAGCTTCATTGCATCAGCCTGTTAGAGAGCCGCACGCAGCGCTTTCACGTCAGCCGTAGAACCCCGGTTCCCCCGCGGGCCGGGTCTTGAAACGCTTGTGCATCCACAAATATTGCGCCGGCATCTCGGGCACCTTGCGCTCGATGTATTCGTTCATGCGGCGCGTGTCGGCGAGCGTGTCGCCGGTCGGGAAATCGCTCCACGGCGGCTCGATCGTCACCCGGTAGCCCGCGCCACCGGGCAGGATTCGCACCACGCAGGGCAGCACCTTCGCCCCGGTGATCTCGGCGATACGCGACAGCCCCGGCACGGTCGCCGCCGCAACGCCGAAGAACGGCACGAACAGCGCATCGCGCGGACCGTAATCCTGATCCGGCAGGTAGTAAAGCGGGCGCCCTTCGCGCATGCCTGCGATCAGGGGCCGCACGCCTTCCTGGCGCGAGACCGCTTTCTGGTTGCCGAAGCGGTTGCGCCCCCGCCACAGCAGCCTGCCGAGCAGCAGGTCTTTCTGGTTGGCGTACATCCCCACCATGTCGAGCTCGCAGCACAGGCGGGTGAAGGCCGCATCCAGGCCGACGAAATGCGGCACGAACAGGATCGCCGGCGCGCCGCCGAGGGCGCGCACGTGCTCGAGGCCCTCGACGCGCACGAGGCGCTCGATGCGCGCGCGCCGCGACCACCACAGCAGCGCGTGCTCCAGCACGCTGCGGCAGAAGACGCGGAAATGCGCCCGCGCCAGGCGCTCGCGCTCCTCGGGCGCCATGTGCGGAAAGCATTTCTTCAGGTTGACGCGCGTGACGCGCCGGCGCTCCGGCACCAGCCAGTAGAGCGCCGCTCCGAGCGCATTGCCGAGCGCAGCCAGTGCGCCGAGCGGCAGGAAGTGCGCCAGCCACAGCAGCGCCGCAGCCAGCCGGGTCATGACAGGCGCTCATCTGCGCGCGGCATCGCTTTGGCGCCCTTCGGCGTCTTGTACCGGTTGTAGCCCCACAGATACTGCTCCGGCCGCATGCGCACCGCAGCCTCGATGGCGCGGTTGATGCGCCGCGTCGCCGGTTCCCCGGGGGACGGCTCGGGAGCCGGGCGAATGCGGATGGCGTAGCCGCGCCCGCGCGGCAGGCGCTCGGCAATCGCGACCAGGCACACGGCGTCGGGGCGCGCGGCGAGCCCCGCCGCGAGCGTCATGCTGTAGGCGGGGCGGCCGAAGAACTCCGCCCACTCCCCCTCGCCCTCGCCCGGCACCTGGTCGGGGAGGATGCCGACGGCCTCGCGGCGCCTGAGCGCAGCGACCAGTTCGCGCACCCCCTGCATATCTGCCGAGGCAAGCCGCACGTTGTGCTGCGCGCGCCCCTCCTCCACCAGCGCATGTAGCCAGGCGAGCTTCGGTGCGCGGTACAGCGCGGTGATCGGAAAGTGCTCGGCCGCGAACTGCGGCGTGATCTCGAAGCAGCCCAGGTGCGGCGTCAGGAACACGATGCCCTTGCCGGCTGCGCGCGCCGCGTCGACGTGCTCCCGGCCGTCGAGCTCGCGCACCAGCGGCAGGGTCTCGGCGCGCGGCCGCAGCCAGATCTTGGGCGCTTCCAGCGCCATCTTGCCCGCCTCGGCAATCGCGGCGCGCCGCATGCGCGCATCGCTGTAGCCGGCCGACGCGAGATTGGCGCGCATATTGCGGCGGTAGGTGGCAGACAGCCCGTACACCAGCCAACCGAGCAGCGCGCCCAAGCCGTGCAGCAGCGGCAGCGGCAGGCGCGCCAGGAAATGCATCAGCGCGCGCATCGCGGCGCGGGCAAGAGAGCGCAAACGCTATTGGCGCAGGGCAATATTTGGTATCCTTGCAACCCTTTTTTCAGGCCAGCCCATGAGCGAATTCCTGTTTACTTCCGAATCGGTTTCCGAGGGCCATCCGGACAAGGTTGCGGACCAGATATCCGACGCGGTGCTCGACGCGATTCTAAGGCAGGACAAGACCTCGCGCGTCGCCGCCGAGACCCTGGTCAAGGACAACCTGGTGGTGCTGGCGGGCGAAATCACCACCCGCGCGCACGTCAACTACGACGAGGTCGCGCGCGAGACCATCAAGCGCATCGGCTACACCGACCCGAAGATCGGCTTCGATACGCATACCTGCACCGTGCTCGTGGCCTACGGCCAGCAGTCGCCCAACATCGCGCAGGGCGTGGACGAGGGCAAGGGGCTCGATCTCGAGCAGGGCGCCGGCGACCAGGGCCTGATGTTCGGCTACGCCTGCGACGAGACGCCGAGCCTAATGCCGCTCCCGATCTACCTTGCGCACCGCCTGGTCGAGCGCCAGTCGGAGCTGCGGCGCGACGGCCGCATGCCGTGGTTGCGGCCCGACGCCAAGTCGCAGGTCACGGTGAGGTACGCCAACGGCCGGCCCGACGCGATCGAAACCGTGGTGCTCTCTACGCAGCACGCGCCCGGCATGCAGCACAATCAGATCGAGGAACAGGTGATCGAGAACGTCATCAAGCCGGTGCTGCCCAAGAACCTGGTCAAGGGCAAGATCAAGTACCTGGTCAATCCCACCGGCAGCTTCGAGATCGGCGGCCCCAAGGGCGACTGCGGCCTCACTGGCAGGAAGATCATCGTGGATACCTACGGCGGCTCGGCGCCGCACGGCGGCGGCGCGTTCTCCGGCAAGGACCCGTCCAAGGTGGACCGCTCGGCCGCTTACGCCGCGCGCTACGTGGCGAAGAACATCGTCGCCGCGGGCCTCGCCTCCAAATGCCTGGTGCAGGTGTCCTACGCCATCGGCGTGGCGCAACCGACCAGCGTGATGGTGACCACCGAAGGCAGCGGCAAGATCTCCGACGACAAGCTCGCGGCGATGGTGCTGCGCAACTTCGACCTGCGGCCCAAGGGCATCATCCAGATGCTGGATCTGTTGCGCCCGATCTACGAGAAGACCGCCGCCTACGGCCACTTCGGCCGCGAAGAGCCCGAGTTCACCTGGGAAGCGACCGACAAGGCGCTCGCACTGAAGGCCGCCGCTTAGGGCGCGGCAAGGGCAAACTGTAAAGTCAGACTTTACAGTCAGGCGCCGCTACATCAGCTTGCGCAGCACATGGCGGCGGTTGCGAGTGTAGGGCCGCACCTCGGCCGGCCAGCGCCCCGCGTCCACCGCCTTGGCCCAAGCGTCGCTCGTCAGCACCGCCGGGCTCTCCAGTTCGTAGACCGCGCTGTAGCGCGGCTCACCCTCGGCGACGATGGTTTTCTTCTCGCCGCCCATCACCATGGTGAGCGGCTCGCTCACGTAGCGCCGCGCCGAAACCACGCCCGGGACTTTAAGGATCAGCGGGATGTGCTCGCGGTCGTAGACCTCGTTGAACAGCGCCTCCTTGTCGGGGTCGATGTCCATGCTGGCGGTAAAAAGGTATCGGGCGGCGGCCATCGGCTTTCCTTGGCTGTGGGGGAAGGCGTAAAATAGCCGCCACCTGAGGAGCGCTGCAACCCCTGATTGCAATTCAAGCGGCAGACGGGGCCAGGCTCAGGTTTCCTGATGCAACGGCGCTCACCCGAAGTGTTGGGTGAGCTTGCCCGGCACGGCGGGTCTTTCGAGAAGGAGTGAAAGATGAGCGCTGTGCCCAAACCCGAGAACGTCACCCGCGGCGACTTCAAGGTTGCCGACCTTGCGCTGGCCGGCTGGGGTCGCAAGGAAATTGCCATCGCCGAATCCGAGATGCCGGCGCTGATGGCGATCCGCCAGGAATACGCCGCCAGCAAGCCGCTCAAGGGGGCGCGCATTGCGGGGTCGCTGCACATGACGATCCAGACCGCGGTGCTGATAGAGACGCTGCGCGCGCTCGGCGCCGAGGTGCGCTGGGCCTCGTGCAACATCTTTTCCACCCAGGACCACGCCGCCGCCGCGATCGCCGCCGGCGGCACGCCGGTGTTCGCGCTCAAGGGCGAGACACTGGACCAGTACTGGGATTACACGCACCGCATTTTTGAGTTCGGCACCGAAGGGAACCTGCGCGGTCCCAACATGATCCTCGACGATGGCGGCGACGCCACGCTCCTCGTCCATCTCGGCCCGAAGGCCGAAAAGGACCCGTCCGTACTGGCCAAACCCGCCAGCGAGGAAGAGATTTCGCTGTTCAACGCCATCAAGAAAAAGCTCGCCGCGCAGCCTGGCTGGTATACGAAGATCGGCAAGGAGATCAAGGGCGTTACGGAGGAGACCACCACCGGCGTGCACCGCCTGTACGAAATGGCGAAGGAAAAGCGCCTGCTGTTCCCGGCCATCAACGTGAATGACTCGGTGACCAAGTCGAAATTCGACAACCTCTACGGCTGCCGCGAATCGTTGGTGGACGGCATCAAACGGGCGACGGACGTCATGGTGGCTGGCAAGGTCGCGGTGGTGGCCGGCTATGGCGACGTCGGCAAGGGCTCGGCGCAGGCACTGCGCGCGCTCTCGGCGCAGGTGTGGGTCACCGAAGTCGACCCGATCTGCGCGCTGCAGGCGGCGATGGAAGGCTACCGCGTGGTGACCATGGACTATGCCGCGGACAAGGCCGACATCTTCGTCACCGCCACCGGCAACTACCACGTGATCACGCACCAGCACATGAAGCAGATGAAGGACCAGGCGATTGTCTGCAACATCGGCCACTTCGACAACGAGATCGAAGTCGCGGCGCTCGCGAAGTACAAGTGGGAGGAGATCAAGCCGCAGGTCGATCACATCATCTTCCCCGACGGCAAAAGAATCATCCTGCTCGCCAAGGGTCGCCTGGTGAACCTCGGCTGCGGCACGGGACACCCGTCCTACGTGATGAGTTCCTCCTTCGCCAACCAGACCATCGCGCAGATCGAGCTCTATACCAACACCGCGAAGTATGCGGTGGGCGTGTACACCTTGCCTAAGCACCTCGACGAGAAGGTAGCGCGGCTGCAACTGAAGAAGCTCAACGCGATGCTCACCGAACTCTCCGACGCCCAGGCGAAGTACATCGGCGTGCCCAAGCAGGGCCCGTACAAGTCGGATCACTACCGCTACTAGGAAGCGAGGCGCACATGGCAAAGCTGCTGCTGGTCTGGTTGATCAACGCGGTCGCGCTGCTGGCGGTCGCGTACCTGGTGCCCTCGATCAGCGTGGATAGCTTCACCACCGCCCTGGTCGCGGCGCTGGTCCTCGGCTTGATGAACACCATCGTGCGGCCAGTGCTGGTGCTGCTGACGCTGCCGGTGACGCTGCTCACGCTGGGCTTGTTCATCCTGGTCATCAACGGCCTGCTTTTCTGGTTGGTCGGCTCGTTCATCGAGGGCTTCGTGGTCGGCGGCTTCTGGGCCGGCTTGCTCGGCGCCGTCGTCTACAGCTTGATCTCCTGGGCCATGTCGGCCCTCGTCCTCAAGTAGCAAATCCAAATCTCCGGAGGCAGGCATGCGCATCGCGGTGATGGGCGCGGGCGGCGTCGGCGGCTATTTCGGCGCCCGGCTCGCGCAAGCCGGCAATGAAGTGACTTTCATCGCGCGCGGGCGGCACCTCGAGGCGCTGCGCGCCAAGGGCCTGACGCTCAAGAGCCCGCTTGGCGACGCCGCGCTCAAGGTGCGCGCGGTGGAAAACCCGGCTGACGCCGGCGCCGCCGACGTGGTGCTGTTCGCGGTCAAGCTCTGGGACACCGAGAGCGCGGCGCAGCAGGTGCGCCCGCTCCTCGAAGCGGGCGGCGTGGTGATCCCGTTCCAGAACGGCGTCGAGTCGATCGGGCGCATCGGCGCAGTGCTCGGGCCGGAGCGCGTCATGGGCGGCGCGGCCTACATCGCTGGGCGCATCGCCGAGCCGGGCGTGATCGTGCAGACCGGCCAGATGGCGCGGCTGCGCTTCGGCCCGGTGCTGCCGGCGCAACGCCAGGCGGCGCAAGCGTTCCACGCCGCGTGCCGCGCGGCCAACGTCGATTGCGAGCTGAGCGACGACATCGTGCGCGTGCTGTGGGAGAAGTTCGTGCTGCTGGCGGCGATCGCGGGCACCACCACGGTCACGCGCCACCCGGTAGGTGTGGTGCGCGCCGACCCCGACATGCGCTGGCTGCTGGAAGCGGCGATGCGCGAGACCTGGCAGGTCGGAAGGAAGCGCGGCGTCGCGCTCGCCGACGACCTCGTGGAGAAGACCATGACGTTCGTGGACGGCCTGCCGCACGAGATGAAATCCTCGATGCTCGGCGACCTGGAGGCCGGCGGACGGCTGGAGGCACCGTGGCTTTCGGGAGCGGTGGCGCGTATGGCGCGCGAGGCCGGCATCGAAGCGCCCGTGAGCCGCGCGCTCTACGCCGCGCTCAAGCCGTTCATAGACGGCAAGCGATAGCTTTGGCCCTCAGGGAAAAGCTGCTCGATCCGCGCCAGCGGGTGCTGCTGTACGGCACCACGCCGCCGCGCGCCGGCGCGCCGGAAAACGCGGTGCAGGACGCGGCCGCCAAGCTCGCCGCCCGCCTCGCCGCGCTGCCGCTCGACGGCGTGGTGGTCTACGACATCCAGGACGAGTCCGGCCGCACGCAGCATCCGCGGCCGTTCGCGTTCAGCGGCACGGTCGATCCGCGCAGCTATTCGCGGCTGCTGCGGCAACACACGGGCAAATCCGCGATCACCTACAAGTGCGTAGGTGAGCTGGATGAAACGGCGTGGCGCGCCTGGCTCGCCGAATCGGTGCGCGATTACGGCGTGGAGTTCGTTTCGGTGGTCGGCCGTCCTACCTCGGGCGTGCGCTATCCGCTGCCGCTTTCGCGCGCCATACGCCTCGCCGCGGCCGAGCCCGGGCTGAACGTCGGCGGCGTGGCCATCGCCGAACGCCATACAGACCTACGAAGTGAAGCCGCTCGCCTGCTCGCCAAGGGCATCGAGGGCTGCGCCTATTTCATCTCCCAGACCGTTTACCAGGCCGGTGCGAGCGAGCGGCTGCTCGCCGATTACGCGCGCGACTGCCGCGGGGCCGGTGTAGCGCCGCGCCGCATGGTGCTGACGTTTTCCCCCGTCGGCAGCGAAAAGACGCTCGCGTTCCTGCAATGGCTCGGCGTCAACGTGCCGCCCGAGGCCGCGCGCGCCATCCTCGGTGCCGCCAATCCGCTCGCGAAATCGATCGAGATCTGCCGCGACAACCTGCGCCGCATTCTGGCGCACGGCTATGCGAGCGAAATTCCGCTCGGCATCAATGTAGAGAGCGTCTCCATCCGGCGCGACGAGATCGACGCCTCCGTGGATCTGTTCCACGCGCTGCACGAGGTGCTGGGCGCGGCCGCATGAAAGTGCCGCGGCAGCTTGCGCTGTTCGCCTTGCTGGCGCTCGCCGCCGCAGCGCTCGAAGTGTTCGGCCTGCGCCTGCTCGCGCCGCTGGAGAACCGCCTGCTCGATGCCTTCGTGCGTGTGCACGCCATGCGCCTCGCACCCGATCCCGACCTGGTGATCGTGGACATCGACGACAAGAGCCTGGCGAAAATGCAGGAGGTCGCGGGCAGCTGGCCGTGGCCGCGCGCAGTGCATGCCGAGCTGCTCGAAGGGCTGGCGGCGCAGCAGCCGCGCGCGGTGGTGTTCGACATCCTGTTCGCCGAGGCGGACAAGTTCCGCCCGGAAAGCGACGCCCTGTTCGCCGAGGCCGCGACGCGCCACCGCCACAGCTACTTCCCGATGGTGCGCCTGCCGCCGCGCGACGATGCCAACTTTCCGCCGGTGGAGAAACTCGCCGCGCAGCTCGGCCTGGTGGCGCGGCCCGGGGCCGACCCCAAAGCGCGCATCGCGCTGCTGCCGCCGCTGGTGCTGCCGCCCGAGGCGTGGCGCACCGGCACCATCAACTTCCTCGAGGACGCGGACGGCGTCGGCCGGCGTTACGGCCTGCGCACCCTGGCGCACGGCTGGGAAGTGCCGTCGCTGCCGGCTCGCGTGGCGCGCGATTTCAGCTGGCAAATTCCCGACGCCGACGACATCGAACTCGCCTGGCGCGGCCCCAAGGGGTCGTTCCGCCACGTCTCCTACGCCGACCTGTACGACGATTTCAACCGCTCGAGGCGCCAGCGGCCTCAGGACGAGTTCCACGGCAAGATCGTACTCGTAGGCACCGCCGCAACCGCGCTGCAGGACCTGCGCGTGACGCCGATCGACAGCCTGCATCCCGGCGTCGAGATCCTCGCCACCGCCCTCGACAACCTGAAGAACGGCCGCACGATGCAGCGCGCCGCGCCCGCAGTGCCGGCCGCGGTCGCGCTCGCCCTGATTGCGCTGCTCGCTTGGGCTTTTGCGCGCAACGTGGACGCGAACCGCACCGGTTTTGCGATGATCGCTGCCAGCCTCGCGCTGCTCGCGGCGAGCTGGTATGCGGCCGGCGAGTTGCTGCTCGCGCCGCTGCTGGCGCCGCTTGCCGCGGCGTGGGTGTTCTACTTCGCCGCTGCGGCGGCGGCCTATCTTCGCGAGCGGCGCGAGCGCCAGGAAGCGATCGCGCTGTTTTCGCGCTTCGTCAATCCGCACGTGGTGAAGCAGCTGCTGGAGCGCGGCGGCCTGGAGGGCGCCGGGCAGACGCGCGAGGTGACGCTGCTGTTTTCCGACATCCGCGGCTTCACCACCTTGTCGGAGTCGCGCCCGCCGCAGGAAGTGGTGGCGCTGCTGAACCGCTATTTTTCACTTCAGGTGGACGTGGTGTTCCGCCACGGCGGGTCACTGGACAAGTTCATCGGCGACGCCATCATGGCGTTCTGGGGGGCGCCGCTCGACGACCCGCATCACGCCAGGAACTCGGTCGCCTGCGCCCTCGACATGGCGGACACGCTGCAGGCCTTCAAGGCCGAGCTCGGCCAACCGGGCGCGTTGTTCGACGTCGGCATCGGCATCCACTCGGGCCCGGCGGTGGTGGGCCTGATCGGCTCGGAGAAGCGCCGCGAGTACACCGCGATCGGCGATACCGTGAACCTTGCGAGCCGCATCGAAGGCCTCACCAAGGAGGCCGGGCGCCGCATCCTGGTGTCGCGCGAAACCATGCTGCTGTGCGGCGACGCTTTCGAGTTCGTGTCCTGCGGCAACTTCACCGCCAAGGGCCGCGCCCAGGGCGTAGAATTATTCGAGCCCCGAAGGAAAGCATGAGAACGCTCGCGGCATCCCTCCTCGCAGCATCGATCCTCGTTCCCGCGCCGTGCTTGGCCGAGCCCGCGACCGTGATCCGCGCCACCGAGCTGAAGAAAGACCCGGCGACCGATGCGCCCACGGTGGCGCCGCTGGCGGAAAAAGCGAAGGTCGACGCGCTGGAGAGAAAAGGCGGCTGGACGCGCATCAAGACCGAGGCCGGCGCCGAGGGCTGGGTGAAGATGCTCGCGCTGCGCTACGCCGGCACGGGCGAGACCAAGCAGGGCGACAGCGGCGTCGCGCAGGCGCTCAACATCGCGCGCGGCGGCACCAGCGGCGCGCAAGCCACCACCGGAGTGCGCGGGCTCGACCCGGAGCAGCTCGCCAACGCGCGTCCCAACCCCGCGGAGCTGAAGAAAATGGAAGGCTTCGCGGTGAGCAAGGAAAGCGCCGCCGGTTTTGCCGCCAACGCCAGCCTGCAACCCAAGAGCATCGCCTATCCGAAGGAGGGCGGATGAAACGCATCCTGCCGCTGCTTGCCCTCGCGCTGGCCGCCGCCGGCCCGGCGCAGGCGCAGTTCCGCCTCGACATCAACCGCATCATCGACACCGCCAAGAGCGCGCAGCGCGCCGCGGGCGACGTCAGCGAAAAGGACGAAGTCGAAATCGGGCGCGAGCTCGCCTCGACCCTGCTTGGCGCGGCGCCGCTGGTCGCCAACGAAGCGATGCAGCGCTACGTGCAGAGCGTCGGGCGCTGGCTCGCCTCGCAGACCGAGCGCCCGGACCTGCCGTGGCAGTTCGGCGTGCTCGACGCGCCGCAACTGAACGCATTTGCCGCGCCCGGCGGCTTCATCTTCGTCACCCGTGGGCTGCTCGAGCGCATGCGCAGCGAGGCCGAGCTCGCCGGGGTGCTGGCGCACGAAATTGCGCACGTGCTGCAGAAGCACCATCTGAAAGCGATCCAGAAAAGCGGCCAGGTCGGGCTGGCAACGGGCGTGCTGTCGCTCGCCGTGCAGGACCGCAATTCGTTTGCGCGCGACAAGCTGATCGCGTTCGGCACCGAGATGTACTCGCGTGGCCTGGACCGCGGCGACGAGCTCGAAGCCGACCGTCTCGGGGTGGTGATCGCCGCGCGCGCCGGCTACGACCCCTACGGGCTGCCGGCGGTGCTGCTGACGCTGCAAGCGATGAACCCGGAGGACTCCGGCCTCGCTCTCATGTTCAAGACCCACCCCAAACCCGCCGAGCGCTTGGAAGCGATCGAGAAGCAAAGTCCGCTCCTGGATGCCTACGCCGACCAGCTCCAGCTGGAGGACCGTTTCTCCTCGACGCTGAGCCGGAAGTAACCGCTAACCCCAGGCACCCGTTCCGGGTCAGGCCGCCCGTTTCTTGCGCTGCGCGTCCTTGGCGTGCATCTGCGCGTAAGCGGCGTGCGCCGCCGCTTCAGCGTCGCCGACGTGCACCGCCAAGCCCATGTCTGAGAGCACCGAGGACAACGCCGAGAGGCTGAGCATCACGTTGTCCGGGCGGCACGAGTAACCCATCAGGCCGAAGCGCCAGATCTTGCCTTTCAGCGGCCCCAGCCCGGCGCCGATCTCGAGGCTGAACTCGTTGAGCAGCCTGCGGCGCACTTCCTCCTCGTTGACGCCCTCGGGGCAAAGCACCGCGTTCATCTGCGGCAGCTGGTGCTTTTCCGCCACCAGGAACTTGAGCCCGATCCCCTCCAGCCCCGCCTTGAGCGCCACGTGGTGGCGGTGGTGGCGCGCCCAGCAGTTCTCCAGCCCTTCCTCGCGGATCAGCAACAGCGCCTCGTGCAGCGCGAACAGCGAATTCGTCGGCGCGGTGTGATGGTAGGTGCGCGTGGTCGCGCCCCAGTAGCCGAGCAGCAGGTTCATGTCCATGAACCAGGAGTGGATCTTGTCCTTCCTTTTCTTCACCTGCTCGACGACGCGATCGGAAAAGGAAACCGGCGACAGGCCCGGGGTGCACGACAAGCACTTCTGGCTCGCCGAGTAGATGGCATCGATTTCCCACTCGTCCACCTTCACCGGCGTGCCGGCGAGCGAGGTCACTGCGTCCACGATCACCAGCGCGTCGTGCTGGTGCGCGATCTGGGTGAGCAGCCTGGCGTCAGACTGGCAGCCGGTGGAAGTCTCGGCATGCACCAACGCAAGCAGTCTCGCGTCCCGGTGCTTGCGGAACGCGTCCTCGACCTTTTGCGGATCGACCGGCTTGCCCCAGTCGTCGGCCACGATCACCGGCACGCCGCCCATGCGCTCGACGTTCTCCACCATGCGGCCGCCAAAGACGCCGTTCACGCAAACGATTACTTTGTCGCCGGGCCGGACCAGGTTGACGAAGCAAAACTCCATGCCGACCGAGCCTGGGCCCGAGAGCGGGAAAGTGAGCGCATTCTTGGTCTGGTAGGCGTAGCGCAGCAGGCTTTTCAGTTCTTCCATCATTTCGACGAACACCGGGTCGAGGTAACCGATCGCCGGCTGGCTCATGGTGGTGAGCACGCGCGGGTGGATCTCGGTCGGCCCCGGGCCCATCAGGGTGCGCTGCGGCGGATGGAAGGAATGGATGCGCTTGGCGGGGGCATAGCTGGTCATGGCGTGGCTTCCGGAGTGGAGCCCGAAGGGCGCGTCCTTGGGACGCGACTTCACCTGCACGGGCTTTTTGGCGCTGGCATCGTCCAGCACCTCGACGGCGGCGATGCGCCCCTGGGTGAGGCGCTCGACTTCGCTCGCCCAGCGCGCCGGGACGTAGCCCGATTTCACCCAATGGCTCACCACCGCGCGGTCGAGCTGGAACGCGCGCGCCACTTCCGCCTGGCTGCCGAACAATTCGACGAGTCGCGCCGCGCAATCCATCTTGACCTCGGCGTAAATCGTAACATGTCAAAATGGATTTGACAAAGCGCTACTTACAATCGCGTGACTTAGCATTTGCACGATGAAGCCCGGCCTGCCGGTCGAATTCCGCCCCGAAACCGCTGCCGAGGCATATATCGGCCTGCTCGGCGCGCGCGGCGTCGAGTACTTGTTCGTCAACGGCGGCACCGACTTCGCGCCGCTCGCCGAGGCCTTCGCCAGGGGGCAGTCGCTCGGCTGGCGCATGCCCGAGCCGGTGATCGTGCCGCACGAGAACATGGGCGTGGCGATGGCGCACGGCTACACCATGGTGACCGGCCGCACGCAGGCGATGATGGTGCACGTCGGCATGGGCACGGCCAACGCGATCAACGGCCTGATCAACGCCGCACGCATGAACATCCCGATGCTGTTCACCGCAGGGCGCACGCCGCTCACCGAATCGGGCGCCGTGCCGGGGGCGCGCAACAACTACATCCACTGGGCGCAGGAGCACTTCGACCAGGGCGCCATGCTGCGCGAGTTCATGAAGTGGGATTACGAGCTCAAGCACGCCGAACAGGTCGAGACCGCGGTCGATCGCGCGCTCGCCATCGCCGCCAGCGAGCCGCAGGGGCCCGTATACATGACGCTGCCGCGCGAGATCCTCGCCTCCACGTTTCCGGCGCGCGGCATGTCCTCCGATGCGAGCATCGTCGCCGCCTCGCCGCCGGCAGCGGACCCCGAGGCGCTCGAGCAAGTGGCCAGGCTGCTCGCGCGCGCGCAGCGCCCGCTTCTGATCACCGCGAACGGCGGCCGCACGGCGGAGGCGGCGCGCGCCATTACGCAGCTCGCCGAGACCTTCGCCGTCCCGGTAGTGCATTACCGGCCGCGCTACTTCGCGCTTTCCACCGAGCACCCGATGCACGCCGGCTGGGAGCCGCATGCGCGGCTGAAAGACGCCGATCTGGTGCTGGCGATCGAGAGCGACGTGCCCTGGATTCCGGCGCAAGGCGCCCCTGTCCCGGACGCGAAAGTCGTGCATATCGGTCCGGACCCGCTCTATGCGCGCTATCCGCTGCGCGGCTTTCGCACCGATGTCGCGCTCACCGGCGTTACCGCCCCAACCATCGCCCGGCTGCTGGAGCGCGCGCTTGCGCACGCACCGGCAGCGGCGGTTTTGAAGGAGCGCTTCGATTCTGTTGCCGCGCAGTGCGCAGCCGAACGGCGCAAGGCGCGCGCCGGCGCTGCCGCGGTACCGGCCGCGCTGACGGCGAAGTACGCCTCGGCCTGCGTCAACCGGCTGCTCGACGAAGACACCATCGTGGTGAACGAGTACCCGCTGCTGCTGGAGGAAATGGAGATCCGCTCACCGGGCCGCTATTTTGCGAGCGCACCGGCGGGTGGCCTGGGCTGGGGATTGGGCGCCGCGCTCGGCGCCAAGCTCGCCTCCCCCGGCAAGACCCTCGTGTGCTGTGTCGGCGACGGCGCTTACATGTTCGGCAATCCCACCGCCGCGCATTTCGTGTCGGAGGCGATGCAGCTGCCGGCGCTGTTCGTGGTATTCAACAACGCGCGCTGGGCGGCGGTGCACCGCGCGACGCTGGCGATGTATCCGAAAGGCGTCGCCGCAGGCATGAAGCAGCCGCCCTTCGCCACCCTGGAGCCCTCGCCGCGCTTCGAGAAAGTCATCGAGGCGAGCGGCGGCCACGGCGTACGCGTGGACGCGGCTGCCGCTCTCATGCCGGCGCTGGAACGCGCGCTCAAGGTAGTGAAGGAAGAAAAGCGCCAGGCGCTGGTGAACGTGCAGCTCGAAGCGAGCTACGTCAAAACCAGCTAGTTCTGGGGCGCGCCGCCTGCGCCGCTCGGGCGGCTCGGTCCGAGCCGCCCGAAGACCGGCAGCTTGAGCGCCGGGTCGAACGGGTTGATGCCAAAGGTGAGCCCGAGGACGTTCAACTCCAGGCCCTCGACCCCGCTCGCGGTGAGCGCGAGCAGCCCCGCGAGCGAGAACTGCACCCCGCTGCCGCTCGGCGCAGAGTCGAGCAGCCGCGCGCCCAGGTAATCCTTGCCGATCGCGGTCGGCGGCAGATCCACTCTCAGCTCCGGCACCGCGCGCGCGACCCACGCCGTGAAGGTGTTGGAGTTCGGCCCAGGCCACATGGTGTATTCGGCGGCGTAAGGATAGTCGCGCGCGGCACGGTCGATGCGCTCGATCAGTGCCTCCACGCCGGCGCCGCGCCGTTCTGCAATCAATTCGGGCGCGTTGCCGTACCAGCGCGCATCGGGCGCGCGCCGGCCGACCGAGAGCGCGCTCTCGCTCCAGCGCAGCTTCCAGCCGATCACCTCGTATACCGTGTAGGCGGGCGCGTTCGCCGGCTTCACCGCGACCCAGGTATGTACGCCGAAGTTGCCGCGGAAGCCCCACGTGCGCGCCGCATAGAATTGCACCACCGCTTCGGGCGTCGCCGCCGGATCCGGCGCTAGCCCCACCGGCTCGCTGCTCGCTGTGCGCCAGTCCTTAGCGGTCACCGAGGCCATGGCGAGCGCGAGCAGCCCAAGAAGCGCTGAGAAAGCAGCCACGCGCCGCATGCGTATGCCCATGATCAGGCTTCGGCAAACAACGGCTCGCCGAGTTCCACCGGATCGAAGGCCTTGTCACCTTCGGCATCGGCGCGGCCGGTGGGTGCGAGTGCGGCGAAATCGAACAGCTTGCGATCGAGCAGGTGCGAGGGCTGCACATCAGTGAGCGCGCGCGCAATCGACTCGATGCGCCCAGGATGGCGCCGTTGCCACTCGCGCAGCATTTCGCGCACCACTTTGCGCTGCAGGTGCTGCTGCGAGCCGCACAGGTTGCACGGGATGATCGGAAACTCCTTCGCCGCCGCATGCGCCGCCAGGTCGTCCTCCGCCACATAGGCGAGCGGTCGGATCACCACGTGCCTGCCGTCATCCGACACCAGCTTCGCGGGCATAGCCTTGAGCTTGCCGCCGTAGAAGAGATTGAGGAAAAAAGTTGCGAGGATGTCGTCGCGGTGATGGCCGAGCGCGATCTTGGTGGCACCCAACTCGCCGGCGACGCGATAAAGCACGCCGCGTCGCAGCCGCGAGCAGAGCGAACAATAGGTCTTGCCCTCGGGGATGATGCGCTTCACCACCGAGTAGGTGTCCTGCTCGACGATGCGATACGGCACGCCGCGCGCTTCAAGGTATTGCGGCAGCACCTGTGCCGGAAACCCCGGCTGCTTCTGGTCAAGATTGACCGCCACCAGCTCGAAGCGCACCGGCGCCTTTTCTTTGAGTGCCAGCAGCACGTCGAGGAGGCCATAGCTATCCTTGCCGCCCGACAGGCACACCATCACCCGGTCGCCCTCGCCGATCAAATTGAAGTCCGCGATCGCCTGCCCCGCCTGGCGGCGCAGGCGCTTGGCGAGCTTGCCCGCCTCGTAGGCGGTTTTGCGCGGATCGCGCTGCAATCGGACGATGCTCATGCGGTTCCTCGATGACGAGGTCCGCAGTTTACCGCTTGCGGCGGCGCTAAAGATGCAGCGAGCGCCCGCCGTCCACAGCGAGGATCTGCCCGGTGACGAACGTCGCGCAGGCGAGGAAGTGCACCGCGTGCGCGATGTCCTCGGGCGCGCCGATGCGCGCGAGCGGCGTCGTGGCGACGACGCGCGCGCGCTCATCGGGTTCGAACTGTCCGTCTTCGGGCCAGGCGATGGCGCCGGGCGCGACGCCGTTGACGCGCACCGCCGGCGCGAGCTCGAGCGCCAGCGCGCGCGTGAGCGCCGCCAAACCCGCCTTGGCGACGCTGTACACGGGGTAGCCGCGCAGCGGCCGCTCGGCGTGGATGTCCACCACGTTCACGATCGAGCCTTGCGCCTTGGCAAGGTGCGGTGCGGCTTCCTGCGACAGGAACATCGGCGCCTTGAGGTTCGAGCCGATGAGATCGTCCCAGTGCGCCGGCTCGATCTCGCCGAGCGCGGTGGGATAAAAAGCGGAAGCGTTGTTCACCAGGAGATCCAGCCGCCCGAAGCGTTCGATGGCGCCGCTGATGAGCGAGCGCGGCGCGATCGGCGCGAGCAGCTCCGCCTTGAGCTTGAGCGCACTCCCAGGCCGCGCCGCGTTGAGTTCCGCTTCCAGCTTGGCTGCCTCCGCCTCGGCGCCGCGATAGTGGATGACGACACTCGCGCCCGCGGCGTGCAGGCGGCGCGCGATCGCCGCGCCGAGGCGCCGCGCTGCGCCGGTGACCAGAGCAACTTTTCCGTCGAAGCTGGCTTGCATGGATGAGCGTGGATTCTAGGGTAAATTCCGCCGCGTGCGCCCGATGGAATTGCCCGCGCCGGAACCGCAAGCGCTCGCCGCGAGCCGCGCGTTGCTCGAGCGCATCGGCGCCGAGCTGGCAGCTAGCGGCAACTGGATCAGCTTCGCGCGCTACATGGAACTGGCGCTGCATGAACCGGGGCTGGGCTACTACGCCGGCGGCGCGCGCAAGTTCGGCGCCAGCGGCGACTTCGTCACCGCGCCGGAGCTCTCGCCGCTGTTCGCGCGCACGCTGGCGCGCCAGGTCGCCGGGCTGCTCGAGCCGGGCGAGGCGTTGCTCGAATTCGGCGCCGGCAGCGGCGCGCTTGCCGCGGCGCTGCTCGACGAGCTGGGCGCGCTAGGCGCCGAGCTGCCGCAATACCTGATCCTCGAAACCAGCGCGCAGTTGCGCGCTAGACAGCGGGAGCGCCTGGGCGAGCGGGCGCAATGGCTGGATCGCATGCCGCAGCGGTTTCGCGGCGTCATGATCGCGAACGAGGTGGTGGATGCGATGCCGGTGCACGCGCTTGCCTGGACGCGCGAGCGCCTGCTCGAGCGCGGCGTGTGCGCCAACGAGGGCACGCTCGCCTGGTGCGATCGCCCCGCCGAAGGCGCGCTGCTGCGGGCGGCGCAGGCGCTCGCAATCGAGCTGCCGCCCTCGGGACGCTACGAAAGCGAACTCGGCCTGGTGGCGCGCGCCTGGCTGCGGCTGCTCGCGCGCGCGCTCGAGCGCGGCGCGATCCTGGTATTCGATTATGGCTTCCCAGCGCACGAGTATTACCACCCGCAGCGCGCCATGGGGACGCTGCGGTGCCACTACCGCCACCGCGCGCACGGCGACCCGTTCTATCTGCCGGGATTGCAGGACATCACGGCGCACGTGGATTTCAGCGCCCTGGCGCGCGCGGCGCGCGACGGCAGCCTCGAGCTGCTCGGCTACTCGAGCCAGGCGAATTTCCTGGTCAATTGCGGCATCACCGAATTGCTCGCGAAGGAAGATCCCGCCGATGCCAAGCGCTACCTGCCGCTCGCCGCGGCAGCCAACCGGCTGCTCTCTCCCACGGAGATGGGCGAGCTGTTCAAGGTCCTGGCTGTCGGCCGTGGCGTGAAGCAGCCGCTCGCGGGCTTTGCGCGCGGCGACCGATCGCATGCGCTTTAAGTTTTCGCGTGCGCTTGCCGGCGCCGCGCTGTGCGGCGCGCTATCGGCCACCCTCTCCGCGCAGGCTGACGAGATGGCGGCGGCGCGCAAGCGCTGGGCCGAGAGCCCGCATGGGCCGATGCTCGCGCGCATCCTGCCGCCCGGCTTCGAGCCGGCGATGCTGCCGCAGCCCGAGTCGCGCGGCGCCCGGCTCAGCGCGCGCTACTGCGTGCAGTGCCACAACCTCGCCAACCCGGCAATGCACGAGGCCCGCAAGTGGCCCTCGACCGTCGAGCGCATGGTGCTGCGCATGCAAGGCAAGGGCAACATGGGAACGCTCATGGCCGACATGATGGCGGGCGTAGAAGCGCCGCCGGACGAGGACAGGAAAGCCATCGTCGCGTACCTCAGAAAGCACTCGCAGAAGCCGCTCGACGCGGGGAAATATCCCGCCCTCTACAGCGCCGGCGGCGAGTCCTTTCGGATCGCCTGCCAGCAGTGCCACGTGCTGCCCGACCCGGCGCGCTACACGGCGGCAGAGTGGCCCGCAGTGGTGGCGCGCATGGAAAAGAACATGGAATGGATGAACCGCGTGGTGGGATCGCGGCCCGCGCCGGGCGAGCCGCAGTTGCGCATCGCCGAGATCAACGCCTTCCTCGCGCGCCACGCGCGGCGCTAGCAGGCCAAGTGTAAAGCGTCGCTTTACACTTGGGGCACCAGCATCCCGCGCGCCACGGCAGGCCGCGCCGAGATGGTGTCGAACCAGCGCTTCACGTGCGAAAACTCGTTCAGGTCCACCTTGTGCCAATCGAAGCGCGCCACCCAGGGGTAGGTGGCGATGTCGGCGATCGAGTACTCGTCGGCCAGGTAGGCCGCCTCCCCCAGGCGCTTGTCGAGCACCCCGTACAGGCGCCGCGTTTCCTTGCTGTAGCGCTCGATGCCGTAGGGCACCTGCTCCTTGGCCGAGCGCAGGAAATGGTGCGCCTGGCCAAACATCGGCCCCACCCCTCCCATCTGGAACATGAGCCATTGCAGCGCGATGTACTTGCCGCGCACCGACTGCGGCAGGAACCTGCCGCTCTTGCCCGAGAGGTAGACCAGGATCGCGCCTGATTCGAACAGTTTGAGCGGCGCGCCGTCGGGCCCGTCAGGGTCGACGATCGCCGGGATACGGTTGTTCGGGTTGATGGCGAGGAACTCGGGCGTGAACTGATCGCCCCTGCCGATGTCCACCTTGTGCACACGGTATGCGAAGCCGCACTCCTCCAGCATGATGGATACCTTGCGCCCGTTGGGCGTGGTCCAGGTGTGCAGGTCGATCATGCGGGGCTCCGAAAAGCGCGGCAGTGTACAGTGAAACGGCGCGCATCCAGCGTCCCGGGCGCTGCGTATACTCGCTTCGTGCTCCGTCCCATCGAGCGATGAAGAAAATCCTGGTTTTGTTCCCGAAGGATTGGGACCGGCTGGAGCTGTCCCGGCCGGAGTACGCCGGCCGCTACCAGTTCGTGTACGCCGGCTTCGACATCTTCCGCTTCCCAGAAAACGCGCGGCTGCTCAATTTCGACGTCTTCCGCTTCGTCAACGAAGTGGTGGCGCGATATCGCCGCGAGCGCCTCGACGGCGTGTTCAGCAACAACGAGTACTTCGGCGCGCTGGTGGCCGCGGTGATCGCGGAGAAGTTGGGGCTTCCGGGCAACGACCCGCGCGTCGTGATCACCGCGCAGCACAAGTTCTACGCCCGCCGCAGGTTCGCGGAAATCGCCCCTGAGGCCTCGCCGCGCTTCGCCGCCTTCCCCTATTCGGTCAAGAGCCGCGCCGAGTTCCCGTTCGAGTTCCCCTGCTTCGTCAAGCCGGTCAAGGCGACCTACTCGGTGCTGGCGCGGCGCGTGGACTCGTTCGAGGAACTGCGCCGCCACCTGTCGTTCTGGCCGCTGGAGAAGTACATCATCAAGCGGCTGGTGAAGCCGTTCAACGACCTGCTGCCCTGGTACACCGACTACTCGATCGATGCCCACCACATGCTGGCCGAGGAAGTGCTCGCCGGCCAGCAGGTCAACTTGGACGGCTACGTGCACGACGGGCGCGTGCGCGTGCTCGGCATCATCGACGAGAACATGTACCCTGGCACGACCGCGTTCCGCAGCTTCGAATACCCGTCGCGCGTGCCGCCGGAGGTGCGCACGCGCATGGACGCGCTGGCCGAGAAGGTGCTCGCCGGCATCGGCTACCGCCACGGCTTCTTCAACCTTGAGATGGCGTGGGAGCCCGACAGCGGCCGCCTGCGCGTGATCGAGATCAACCCGCGCATGGCCTCGCAGCTGGCCTACCTCTACGAGTGGGTGGACGGCGTCAGCCCCTATCACACACTGCTCGAGCTGGCCGCGGGCGAGGCGCCGAGCGTGGAGCGCCACGCGCCTCGGTTCCGTGCCGCCGCCAGCTTCGCGCTGCGCAAATTCGACGGCAAGCCGCTCGCCGCCGACCCCACGCCCGAGCAGCTCGAGCGCGTGCGGCGCGAGTATCCCGAGGCGCACCTGATGCTGTACCTCAAGCGCGGCGGGAGCCTCGCGCGCGAGATGAAGTGGCTCGGCAGCTACCGCTACGCAGTGGTCAACCTGGGAGCGGGCTCGAGCGACGACTTGCACCAGCGCTTCCATGCCCTGCGCCGGCAGCTGTTCCAGGAGTCGGACTTCGCTGCCGGGCTCAGCGTTCCAGCGCCTTCAGCCGCTCGGCGATAGCCTCGCCCACCCAGATCTGCGGTTCCGAAGGCGTGAGACGCTCGGCGGCTTCCTGCTTCGCCACCGCTTCGCGCGCCAGGCCAAACGCCTCGACCAGCGAACGCGTGAGCGCCAGGCCTTGATTGAAAAGCGCGTTGCCGAAATAGGTGGACTCGCGGCCATGCTCGCAGCCGAACGAGCTGCGGTCGGCGCGTGCCGCGGCGATCACCAGCGTGTTGGCGTCCTTGAGCGGCTCGATGAAGCCGCCCGCATGGCAGGCCGACACCACCACCACCTTCCAGCGGATGCCGGCATCCTGCAGCATGCGCGCGAGCGCGGTCGGGTTGAGCTGCGCCAGGCTGAGCGGCGGCTGGTGCGCGGAAATGCGGAACTTGTCGTCGCCATGCGCCGAGACGTAAAGCAACAGCACGTCCTCGTCGGCGTTCATGCGCGCGGCCACGCCCTCGAGCGCGCGGCGCAGGTTGGTGACGGTGGCGAGAGGGAATTCCTCCAGCGCGCCCTCGCCGTTGGCGAGCACCAGCGCGCGGCCGGCGGCGCCGTAGGTCTTCTCGATCACGCCGCGCACGCCACGCATCTCGCGCAGGAACACGTCCTGGCTGCCGTCGGGCGCGAAGCCGACGAAGTAGAGCTCGATCTCGCCTGACTTGCCAGGGGCAAGCGCGCCAAGCGCGCGTCCTAGCAGCTCGCCTTGCAGGTGGAACACGTGCTCCGCGGCGAGCGCCGGCACCGCGGCCACCTTCTCCGGCAGCGACCAGACCTCGGTCTTGGGAAACACGAACAACGCGATCGCGATGATCGCGCTCGCCACGGCAGCACCCAGGAAGACCTGCGGCCGGCGCCACCCTGCGATCAGCGTGACCGCGCGCACCGCGATCACCCAGATCCAGGCGAAAAAGACGAAATAAGCGAGCCCCGCCCAGCCCATGGGCGCCACGTGCAGCAGCGCCATCCCGGCAAGCTCGAACACCGGGTCGCTCGAGGCGAGCGCCACTGCCAGCGGCAGCGCGAGCTGCGGCTCGCGGTAGATGCGGGCGACGAGCAGCGCGCCGCCAAGGAGCAGCGGCACGGTAGACAGGTAAGTGGTGAGCGCGAGCGCCTCGAGCTCGCCGATGCGCCCCTCGCGCAGCGCCGCCGCGCCCAGCCAGAGCGCGAAGTTGAACACGAACAGCACCGAGAAGTCCGCAGCGGACGCGCGGTAATCGAGCCGCCGCAGCGGCAGGAACAGCGCCAGCCGCGCTCCCGCGATCAGGTTGCGGGCGAGGCCCGCGAGCAGTGCATGCATGAGCGGGTCCCCTGCTACTCGCTGCGCAGCGACTCGATCGGGTCGAGGCGCGCGGCGCGCCGCGCCGGCAGCACGCCGGCGGCCAGGCCCACCCCCACTGCCATCGCCTCGGCGAGCGCCGCGTACAGCCACGGCGTGTGCAGCGGCAGCGCCGGCAGCACCAACTTGAGCGCCGCTGCTGCGCCCCAGCCGGCCACCAGCCCAGCGGCGCCGCCCAGCGCGGAGAGCAGCGCCGCCTCGCCCAGGAACAGCAGGAGGATGGCGCGCTGCGTCGCGCCGAGCGCGCGCAGCAGCCCGATTTCGGAGGTGCGCTCGGCGACCGCGATGGTGAGGATGGTGAGGATGCCGACCCCGCCCACCAGCAGCGAGATGCCGCCGATCGCCGCCACCGCGAAGGTGATGACGTTGAGCACGGTGCCGAACACCTCGAGCATCTTCTGCTGCGGCGTGATGGTGAAGTCCTCGGCGCCGTGGCGCTCGATGAGGATGCGACGGATGCCGTCCTCGACCTCGGCGAGCGGCGCGGTCGGCTCGTAGCTGACATGGATCTCCATCAGGCTTTCGCGGTTGAACATGTCGAGCGCGCGCGCCACCGGGATGAACGCGGTGTCGTCGAGGTCGAAGCCGAGCACCTGGCCCTTGGCCTCCATGACGCCGATGACGCGGTAGCGCTCGCCGCCGATGCGCAGGCGCTGGCCGAGCGGGCTCGCGGCGCCGTAGAGCTCGCGCGCCGCCTTGGCGCCGAGCACCGCGAAGGCTCGCGCCGCGCGCGGGTCCTCATCGGGCAGGAAGCTGCCGCTCGCCACCTTCATCTGCAGCGCGCGCGTGAAATCCGGGCCGACGCCGTACAGCGTCACCCGGCGGTTGCGGTCCGGCGCCTCGATCTCGGCGTTACCCTGCACCAGCGGGTTGGCGACCCGCACGTGCGGCGCGCGCCGCAGCGCGAGCGCGTCCTCGATGCTGAGCGGCCGCACGGTGTTGATCGCGCCGAGCGAGGCGCCGCGCGTGCTGATGCGCCCCGGCGTCACGCTGACCAGGTTGGTGCCGAACTGGGTGAACTCGGCGATGACGAAGCGGTGCAGCCCCTCGCCGATCGAGGTGAGCAGCATCACCGCGGCGATGCCAACCGCGATGCCGAGCGCGGTGAGCGCGGTGCGCAGCCGGTGCGCGCGCAGCGTGCCGAGGGTGAAGCGAACGAAGTCCGTCGCACTCATGAAAGCAGGGGGGCCGGGCCCCTTCCCATAGAAGCGCTCGGAGCCTTCCCGGCCCCCCCGCACCCCCCTTGCACGATTGACACAGGATGTCTCATGGCTAGCGGCGTGACAGCGCCTGGACTGGGTCCAGGCGCGCGGCACGCCGCGCCGGCGCGACAGCGAACAGCACCGCGGTGGCGATCGCGGTGAGCGGCGCCGCGAGCAGCGCCCACCACGGCGGCGTGAACGGGATCGCAGGATAGATCTGCGCGATCACCAGTTGGCCGGCCTTGCCGGCGGCGAGGCCGAGCGCGGCGCCGCCCAGCGCCAGCAGCATCGCCTCGGTGAAGAACACGGCACGGATCTGGGCGCCGCTCGCGCCCAGGGCGCGCAGCAGGCCGATCTCGCGCCGCCGCTGGGTGACCGAGATCAGCATCACGTTCATGATCAGGATGCCGGCCACGGCGAGGCTCACCGCCGCGAGCGCGCCTACCGCGAGGGTCAACGCGCGCAGGATGCGGTCGAAGGTGGCGAGCACCGCGTCCTGCGTGATCACGGTGACGTCGCGCTTGCCTTCGTGGCGCTCGCGCAGGATCTCCTCCAGGTCGGCCTGGGCGGGCAGGATCTGCTCGCGGCTCTTCGCCTCGACCAGCACGCGGAACAGCGCCTCGGTGTTGAAGAGCTGCTGCGCCGCGGCGATCGGCACGATCACGATTTCGTCGGTATTGAAGCCGAGCGACTCGCCCTGCGGTGCCAGCACGCCGGCGACGCGGAAGCGCCGGTCGCCGACGCGCAGCCACTCGCCGAGCGCGGCGCGCGCGCCGAACAGCTCCGCGGCGAGCTTCGAGCCGAGCACGCACACCGGCTGGCTCTGGCGCGGATCGCCCTCGGGCAGGAACGTTCCCTGCGCCATCGTCATGTGGCGGATCTCGAGCAGCTCGTGCGTGGTGCCTAGCACCGGCGCCTCGCGGCTGCGCGCGCCGGCGCGCACGTCGCCGGCGCCGACCATGAGCGGCGCCAGGCGCCGCACCGCGGCGCTGCGCTTGAGCGCGAGCGCGTCATCCAGGGTCAGATCGCGCGGCGTCCTGCCGAGCAGCACCCCGGGCATGGCGCCGGCGGTTTCGCTGCGTCCCGGGAGCACCACCACGAGGTTCGTGCCGAGCGAGCCGAATTGGTTGACGATGTACAGTCGCGCGCCCTCGCCGAGCGTGCTCACGCCCACCACTGCGGCGACGCCGATCCCCATGGCGAGCAGGATCAGCAGCGTGCGCGAGCGGTAGCCGCGCACCACGCGCCAGGCGAACTCGAGCGTGTCGGCGGCACGCATCAGGTGCGCTGGTCGCTCGCCACCGCGCCGTCCACCAGCCGCAGCTTGCGGTGCGCGCGCGCGCCGATTTCCGGATCGTGCGTGACCACCGCCACCATCGCGCCCTCGTGGTGCACGCGCTCGAGCACCGCCATCACTTCCTGCCCGGTGTGGCGGTCGAGGTTGCCCGTGGGCTCGTCCGCCAGGATCACCGCGGGGCGCATCGCCATGGCGCGCGCGATCGCGACCCGCTGGCACTGGCCGCCCGAGAGCTGGTCGGGGCGGTGGCGGGCGCGCGGCGCGAGGCCGTAGTCGTCGAGCAGCCGTTGCAGTCGCGGCTTGCGCGCGGCGGGCTCGATTCCGGCGAGCACCATCGGCAGCTCGATATTCTCGGCCGCGGTGAGGCGCGGCACCAGGTGGAAGAACTGGAACACGAAGCCGATCTTGTCGCGCCGCTCCCGCGCCAGCTCGTCGTCATCGAGCGCGGTGACGTCGCGGCCGTCGAGCTCGTAGCGGCCGGTGTTCGGCCGGTCGAGCAGGCCGATGATGTTGAGTAGCGTCGACTTGCCCGAGCCCGAGGGGCCCATGATGGAGAGGTACTCGCCCGCCGCGATGTCCAGGTCGATGGCGCGCAGCGCGTGAACTTCCTCCTCGCCGACGCGGAACACGCGCTCGATGCCGCGCAGCCGGATCATTGCCGCGACGCGGCCGGCTTCGCCTCCGCCACGGCGCGCACGCCGGCACGCACGCCTGCGCGCTCAAGCGAGGTCACCACCTTCTCGCCGAGCGCGAGCCCCTTGGTCACCTCCGTGAACTCCCAGTTGGCAACGCCGGTTTCTACGCCGCGCTCCTCAAGCGTGCCGCCTGCGCCGAGCACCAGCACGCGCTTGTTGGGAAGCAGCGAGGCGGTCGGCATGCGCGTCGCCGGGTCGCGGCGCTCGGTCACGATCTCGACGTCGGCGCTATAGCCCACCAGCAGGTGGCGCGCCTCGCCCGGATTGTCGAACTCAACCTCGACCTCCACCGTGCGCGCCTGCTTTTCCAGCGCCAGCACGTAGGGCGCGATGCGCCGCAGTCGCCCCTCGAAATGCTTGCCGCGGTAGGCGTCGAGCGTGACGCGCGCGGCCATGCCCACCTTGAGGCGCGCGGCGTCCACTTCGTCGATCGGCGCCGACACGTACAGGCAGGAATCGTCGATCAGGTCCACCGCCGGCAGCGTCGGAATGCCCGGCGGCGACGGCGTCAGGAACTCTCCCACCTCGCCGTTCACCTCGGCGACGATGCCGTCGAACGGCGCCCGCACCACGGTGCGCGCGGTGTCGGCGCGCGCCGAGGCGATGCGTGCCTCGGCCTCCTGCACCTGCGCGCGGGCGCCCTCGCATCCGGCGAGCCGTGCCTTGGCCTCGCTCTCGGCGCGGTCGACGCGCTCCTCGGAGACGAAGTTTTTCTCGCGCAGGTGGCGCGCGCGCGTCGCCTCGCGTGCGGCATTCTCGGCCACCTGGCACGCCTCGCGTACGTGTGCGCGCGCCGTCTGCTGCTGCTCGCGCGCCACGCGCTCGCGCGCCGTCAGGTCTTCGTGCCAGAGCTCGAGCAGCACTTGGCCCTTTTTCACCCGGTCGCCCTCGCGCACCGTGAGGCGCTCGATGCGCCCGCCGAGCGGCGGCGCAAGCTTCGAGCGCCGGCAGGCCGCCACCGAGCCGGCGCGCGTATTGGCGACCGTAGCCTCGACCCGCCCGCTCTCTACCGCGGCCACCGCCACCGCGATCGGCTGGGGGCGCGTCGCCCACCATGCGGCCGCCGCCGCTGCAACAACGAGCAGGACGAGCGCCAGGCGTAGCGCGATCTTCATGATGCCGAACTATGCCCGGAGTCGAGCGAACGCGCGACCGCCTCGAGGCGCGCGGCCTCGAGGCGCGCGGCGATCTCCTGCGGCGAGGCCGCCGCACGCGCGATCGCGCCGGCGTCCACCGCCGTCGCAGCCGCGAGTGCACGCACGGCTCTGCCCGGATCGAGCCCGGGCTCGGCCAGCCGCGCGACCGCGAGCAGCGCGGCGAAGCGCTCCGGGCGACGCAGCGCATCGGCACGCTTGAGCAGCTCCAGCAGCTCCGCGGCGCGCGCGTGCGGCACCGCGAGCAGCGCATCCTTGCAGCGGCAGGCGGCGATGGCGAGCTCGCGCTCCTCGTTCGGCACCCGCAGCCGCGCGGCGAGCGCCTGCAGCGCGGGTTCGCTCGCGCGCCATGCCAACAGCGCGAAGCGGACCGGCAGCGGCGCTCCCGCCGCCGCGGCGCGCTCGAGCGCAGCGAGCGTCTCGGCGCCCGGCGCCATTTCGGGCATCAAGCGCGCCAGCGCGCCGCATTCGACGAGCGCCGCGAACATCTGCACCGGATGCGGCTCGGCCAGCCCGCGCACGAACTCCTGCCAGACGCGTTCGGCGACCAGGTGCTCGACTTCGCCCGCCTCGACCATGCGGCGCATCAGGGCCATCGTCTCGGGGGCGATGCGGAAAGCGAAGCGCGCGGCAAAACGCGCCACGCGCAGGATGCGCACCGGGTCCTCGGCAAAAGCCTCGCTCACGTGCCGCAGCACCCGGTCCTTGAGGTCACGCGCGCCGCCGAACGGGTCCACCAGGCGCCCGCCCTCGTCCTTCGCCATGGCGTTGATGGTGAGGTCGCGGCGCGCGAGGTCGTCTTCGAGGGTGACATCGGGCGCCGTGTACACGGTGAAGCCCTTGTAGCCGCGGCCGCTCTTGCGCTCGGTGCGCGCGAGCGCGTACTCCTCCTGCGTGCGCGGGTGCAGGAACACCGGGAAATCCCTGCCCACCGGGCGGTAGCCGGCGGCCACCATCTGCTCGGGCGTGGCGCCGACCACCACCCAGTCGCGGTCGGTCACCGGCTGGCCGAGCAGCTCGTCGCGCACCGCACCGCCGACGACGTAAGCCTTCAAGCGTACAACTCGAACTTCTCGATCACTTCGGTTTCGCACTCGGCCGCCGTGATCCATTCCTGCATTGCGGGCAGCCCCAAGATCACGTCCGAGTAGCGGCGGCAGTCCGGCGGCAGATCCACCGCATAGGTGCGAAAGCGCAGCACCACCGGCGCGTACATCGCATCGGCAGCCGAGAAACGCCCGAACAGGAAAGGCCCGCCGCCGGCGAAGCGCTGCCGGCACTCCGACCACATACCGGTGATGCGCGCGATCTCGGCCAGCACCTCGGGCGTGCGGCCCTTGCCCGGATGGCGCTTGCGAATGTTCATGCTCATGTGTTCGCGAAGTTGCGCGAAGCCCGAGTGCATCTCGGCGCTGATCGAGCGCGCCACGGCGCGCGCCCCGGGCGCCTGCGGCCAGAGTTCGCGCCGCGTTTCCGCCAGGTGCTCCAGGATGGCGAGCGAATCCCAGACGCGCTGCTTGCCCTCGACCAGGCAGGGCACCTTGCCCGAGGGCGAGTGGCGCAGCACTTCGTCCTTCGCTCCCGGGCCGTAGAGCGGGATGCGCAACTCGTCGAACTCGATGCCGAGCTGCTTCATCGCCAGCCACGGCCGCAGCGACCAGGAGGAATAGTTCTTGTTGCCGACGACCAGCAGCGGGCGAGGCATCACCGTCGCGCGCGGCAGCGCTTCATCGCTTGGCGCGGCAGCGCATCATCGCCCGGCGCGCCAGCGCAGCACCGGGTAGCGCTCGCGCGGGCCCGCCGGCGCGAGCCAGGTGCTCGCTGTAGCTTCCAGCGCCGCGGGCTCGATGCCGAACGGAAACGCGCCGTCGCAAGTGCTCGGCCGCTGCATCGAGCGATAGTTGTCGCGTGTCATCAGTGGCCCGGGCAGGAACTCAAGAATCGTTGCCTGCACGTAGGAAAGCCAATCCGGCAGCCCGACCAGCAGCCGCTTGCGGTGCGTCGACGCGCAGGTGAAGCGAACCAGTTGCTCGAGCGTGTACTGGCGCGGCCCGCACAGGTCGAAGCGCTTGCCGGCGGCCTCCGGGTGATCGAGCGCGGCGAGCATCGCCGCGACCACGTCGCCGATGTACACCGGCTGGAAGCGCGCCCGCGGGCAGGCGAGCGCGAGCACCGGGGTGACGCTGGCAAGCGCAGCAAACAGGTTGAGGAAGCGGTCGTCCGCGCCGAAGATCACCGACGGCCGGAACACGCTCACGGCGAGATCCTCGGCGGCGAGCACCGCCTGTTCGCCGATCGCTTTCGAGCGCAGGTATTCGGAAGGCGCGTCGAGCGACGCGCCGAGCGCGCTCATGTGCAGCAGCCGCTTGACGCCCCCGGCGCGGCAGGCGCCCACCACGGCCTGCGGCAGCTCGACGTGCACGCGCGCGAAATCCGGGCCGTAGTCGTTCGGCCCGCGCTCATCCGCCCTGCCGCGCCGGCCGTGCAGGATCCCGACCAGGTTAATGACCACGTCGCAGCCCTGCGCGAGCCGCGCCAGCGGCTCGTGGATGTCGGCTTCGAGCACTTCCACGGTGGGAAGCAGGATCAGCCCCTTGGCGCGCTCGCGCCGGCGCGTCGGCACGACGACGCGCGCTCCGCGCGCTGCGAGCGCAGCAACGAGGTGCCGGCCGACGAAGCCGGCGCCGCCCAGGACGAGGATGTTTTCGAGCTTCATGCGGACTTGCTTGAAGCTTGAATTCTACCTAGTGTCGTGCCGGGGAGCGCGGAACAGCGGGCGTCATCGGCCAGAGGTGCGCAATCACGTCCTCGCGCGGGTGCCCGGCGGGGCAGCCTCGGTCAGATAGAAGCTCTCGGCTGCCCCGCCACCCGCGATCGAGGACGCGCACCAATGTCCGCTGCCGCCCGCTGCCCCGCGCCTCCCGATGACGCAGCGCGACGCTTGCAACCTTGGGCTGCGCCTCGTTCGACTCGGTTCGGGAGGCGATGATGAGGGTCCGATCGAACCTCAGAAACCGTGGCGGCTCTCGCCGGGGAATGCGATCTCGTCTTGTTCAACCCAACGCGAATATCTGGATGCGGCGAAATCCGCCGGCTAGCCGGCTACTGCGTCGTTCACAGATCACAACATTTCATTGAATTACTTCATCCGCCCGGATCAGGATCGACTGCGGGATAGTGAGGCCGAGTGTCTTGGCAGTTTTCAGATTGATCACCAACTCGAAAGTGGTTGGCTGCTCTACAGGCAGGTCGCTTGGTTTGGTTCCGGTAGCCACTCTGATGATAAATCGCGCCGCGCTGCGATAACTTTGACGGAGGCTTTCTCCATAGCTCATAAGACCGCCCTCGTCCACGAACTCGCGCGCCCAGTAGAAATCCGGCATTCGATTCCTCGCCGCCAACCGGATGATGGCGAGCCTCGAATTCAACATCAGCGGATCGTCGGACAGGACGAACAACGCACCGGCACCATCGCGCACCGCGGCATCGAACGCTGCTGGCAATTCTGCGGGGCTGCTGACCTCCAGGCGCGTCAGCTTGATGTTTAGGTTGCGCAGCGGCCTAGAGTCGCTCAGAGTTCTCCACATTCGTGTGTGCACCGGATTCCTGGAATTGCCAAGCACTGCGACGGTTGTGGATGTCGGCAGTACGCTCGAGAACAACTCGATCATTTTCGGCAGCAGTTCTTCGCCCTGGCTCGACAATCCCGTGATATTGGCGCCTGGCCTGGCGAGACTGGTGATCAGGCCGTAGCCCACTGGATCGGAAACGTTGGCCATTACGATAGGCGTGGATGGCATCGCCTGCTTGGCCACTCCAGTGGAGGGTGTGCAGGTAGTCAATACGGCGTCAAGGTTCATTGCCGCGAGCTGACCGGCCAACTCGTTGGCGCGTTCTCTCCAAGCGGCTCCGCCGTAGCGGCGCTCGATGGTTAGGTTTTTGCCTTCGACATAACCTCGTTCACGCAGACTCTCCACCAGGGTCTGTTCAAGATGGCCGCGCATCTCTATGGTCCCGCTCGAGAGAATGCCTATCCGCAGCGTCCTTTCGGGTTGCTGCGCCTGTGGCGCAGGCAGTTCCCAAAGTGCGAGCACCCCAAGCGCGAGGATCAATACTCTGCGTGTTCTCATTCGATTGCTCAATTGATGCACAAAATCGCAGAACCCAGATTCCGAGAGCGACTCCTCTCTGTTCGTGCAAACGATCGTATCACTGCGGGCCGATGTCGGTATCAGAGCACCGGTGCTGTCACCCGTGAACTGCTCGCACCCCGGGCGATTCCCGCGGCGCAGCGATCAGGAAACCGATGTTTCGCACTTCGCTCATCGCCAACTCCCTGACAAACTTTCCGGAAAATCAAAGCGTGGACGACTGCTTCGGGTCGATAGCCGACTATGGGACCAGCCAACCTGCGTAATCTCACGGACGATCAAGGAAGTTCTTCGTTGAAGCGATCGGCGCCCGATTTTGCGGAGATCACGCCCAGCCGCTCCTTGAGCGGCCGCACGGCGCCGCCGACGAGCTGCGAGTAGTACATCGTGTTGGCCATCACGTTCTTGACGTAGTCGCGTGTCTCGTTGAACGGGATGGTTTCGGCGTACACCGCGCCCTCGAGCGGGCGCGCGTCGCGCCAGCGCCGCGCCCGGCCCGGGCCGGCGTTGTAGGCCGCCGAAGCGAGCACCGGGTGGCCGAGATCGTCGAGCACCAGCTTGAGGTAGCGAGTGCCCAGGGTGACGTTGGTCTGGACCTCGAGCACCTTGGCGCCGTTGATCTCGCGCACGCCGGCGCGCTTCGCCACCCAGCGCGCGGTCGCCGGCATGAGCTGCATCAGCCCCTGCGCCCCCGCCGAGGACTTCGCCTTGACGATGAAGCGGCTCTCCTGGCGCACCAGCCCGAGCACCCAGGCCTCCTCCAAGTCGTGGGCGCGCGCCTGCTCGCGGAACACCTCGCGGAACGGCGCCAGGTACCTCAGCTTGTAGTTGTGCTGGTGCTTGGTGCGATCCGCCGTGCTGATCGCGCGGTCGAACACCTCGGCGCGCAGCGCGACCTCGGCTGCGGCGATAAGTTGCGCGTCCTCCATCCTGCGCACGGTGAAGCGCCATTCGCGCGACGCCTCGGTGCGCAGCTCGAGCCGGTACATTTCCAGGGCGCGCGCGATACCCGGGTTGCGCTTCGCCTCGGCTACCTCGTCCTCGGCCGGAACATGGAACGGCTCGGGCACCGCCACCATGTAGCCGAGCTCCTCGGCGGCGAGCAGTCCGTAGAATCTCGGTTGCCCGGAGATCCTCAGGTAGTAGGCGCGCGCGCCGTCGCCGTTGCCCTGCGCCGCGAGCGCGCGGCCGTACCAGTAGCTCCAAGCCGGATCCTGGCGCGCCTTGGCCGACATCGGGTCGATGGCGTCGCGCACCATCTGCCAGTTGGCGCTGCGCAGCGCAGCGCGCGCCTTCCACGCCAGCTTTTCGTCGCCGAGCCCGGTTTCGCCGGCGCGTTTGAACCAATCGGTGGCTTCGGCGTCGTGGCGCCGCGCCGCCTCGTAGCCGAGCTGGCCCCAGAGATATTGCTGGTCCGGCTGCGGCAGGCGCGTGCCGAGTGCGCCGCGCAGCACCTCGGCCGCGGCCTGCGGGTCGCTGCGCGCGAGGCGCACCACCGCGAACAGCACCATCTCGCGCGTGGCGCGCCGCTCGAGATTGCGCGGCGGGCTTGCAAGCAGCTTCTGCGGCGCGGTGGCTGCCTGGTTGAGCAGCCGCTCGTCGTGCGTCTCGCCTGCGGGCAGGTTGGCGAGCCAGCGCCTTGCCGCCGAGAGCCTGCCGTTCTCGAGCAGCAACCGCGCGCGCTGCCACAACTCGTCGGTTGAAACCTTGCCATCGCCGACCAACTTCTCGGCGAGCGTGCCGCAGCCATCGGGCAGTTCCTTCGGCTCGAGCAGGATCTCGCGCGCTTCCTCAAAGGCGCTGGCATCGGAGCGCGCCAGGCGCGAGAGCCACGCGTAGCAGCGCATCTCGAAGTCGTCCTGCAGCAGCGCGGCGAACTCCCGGTCGAAGCTCTGCCAGTCGCCTTTGCTGCCGAGCGAGCGCAGCCAGTCGGCGCGCAACTGGTCGGCGAGGTAACTGCCGGCGTGCTGCTGCAAGAAAGCCTGCAGCTCCCGCACCGGCGTATCCTCGAGCCGCAGCTTCATGCGCCAGAACTCGACCCAGGGCTCCAGCACGTGCCCTTGCAGGGCGGCGGCGTGCTTGCCCAGGCGCACTGCGTCGCCGGCCATGAAGGCTGCATGCGCGCCGAGCATCGCTTCGTCGGTGCGCGAGGCGGGTGGCGCTTTCTTGGGCGCCGCGGCGGCCGCGCCGGTGGCGAGCGCGAACGCCGTCATGATGAGGAAATGCCGCAAAATCATGGACTAAGCATAGCACGCACACCATGCGACCCGAGGCGATCAAGGAGTTCCGCAAGCGCGAGCGCGAGCGCCTCATCGCGGCGCGCGAAGCGCTCGATGACGCTACCGCGGGCCGGTACCGGCAGCAGATTGACGCGCACCTGGAGCGCGTGTTCGCCTCCCTGTCCGAGAGCCCGGTCGCTTTCTGCTGGCCGATCCGCAACGAATACGACGCGCGCCATTTCTCAGCAACGCTCAGGCGCCGCGGCACGTTGACCGCGCTGCCGGTGGTGATCGGGCCGGGCCACCAGCTCGCGTTCCGCGAATGGCATTCGGGCGTGATCCTCGAAACCGGCCCGCTCGGCATTCCCTACCCCGCCGAATCGCGCGTCTTGATTCCGCGAGTGCTGGTGCTGCCGATGGTCGGCTTCGACGAGCAGGGCTACCGGCTCGGCTACGGCGGCGCCTATTTCGACCGCACGCTCGCCGGCATGCAGCCAAAACCGGTCGCAATCGGCGTCGCCTACGAGCTCGCGCGCCTCGCCACCATCCACCCGCAAAGCTGGGACGTGCCGATGGACTGGGTGGTGACCGAGCGCGGCGCCTACCGGCGCGAAGGCGGCGCGCTAGCCTTGCAGCAGTAAGGCGGCCAACGCGCCGATTCGCAGCGTCCTCGCGCAATGCCTGCCCCCGACAGGATCGGGGGCGGGGACCCGGCTAGCGCTTGCGCGCCAGGGTGAGGCCGTCGCCGATCGGCACCAGCGACATGTCCACGCGCGGGTCGCGCAGCAGTTTGCGGTTGAAGGCGCGGATGTAAGGCGTATCGGGCTCGCGGTCGCGCGGATCTGCGACGCGCCCGTACCAGAGCGTGTTGTCCGCCGCGATCAGGCCGCCCCGGCGCACGAGCTTCAGGCAGCGCTCGTAGTACTTGGCGTAGTTCGATTTGTCGGCGTCGATGAAGGCGAAGTCGTACTTGCCGGCGCCGCCGCGCGCGAGCAGTGTATCGAGCGTCTGCAACGCTGGCGCCAGACGCAGATCGATCTTGCGTTCGACGCCCGCTTTGTTCCAGAAACGGCGCGCGATCGCGGTCCACGATTCGTTCACATCGCAGCACACAATGCGCCCGTTCTTCGGCAGCGCGAGCGCTATCGCGAGCGCCGAATATCCGGTAAAGGTTCCGACTTCGATGCAGCGCCTCGCGCCCACCAAGCGCACCAGCAGCTGCAGCAGCGGCCCCTGCTCGGGCGCGATCTGCATGCCGGCGCGCGGCAGGTCCCGGGTTGCGGCACGCAACGCGCGCTGCAAGCTGGTCTCGCGCACCGCGTTGGCGAGCATGTATGCGTGCATGCGCCGCGGCATGAAAAGCGTCCTGGCAGTCATCAGGCGAGGAACAGCCGGTAGGCGGGATTGCGCGTCGCGTCTGCGTAGGGGTAGCCGAGCCGCTCGAGGAAGCGCCGGAATTCGCGCAGCTCGCTCTTGGGCACTTGCATGCCGACCAGGATCGAGCCGTAGTCGGCGCCCAGGTTGCGGTAGTGGAACAGGCTGATGTTCCAGCCCGGGTTCATGGTGGAGAGAAATTTCATGAGCGCGCCGCGGCGCTCCGGAAATTCGAAGCGGTAGAGCAACTCGCGGGATGCCTGCGCATCGCTTGCGCGTGCTGCACCCTGCGTGGCGCGCGGCAAGTGGCCGCCGATCATGTGGCGCATATGGCCTTTGGCGACCTCGTCGTCCGACAGGTCGAGGGTGCGGAAGCCGCCGCGGCGCAGCGCGCGCACGATGCGCGCGCTTTCGTCGCGGTCGTGCACGGTTACGCCGACGAAAATGTGCGCCTCGCGCGGGTCCGACATGCGGTAGTTGAACTCGGTGATGTTGCGCCCGCCCAACGCGCGGCAGAAGCGCCGGAAGCTGCCGCGCTGCTCCGGAATGGTCACCGCCAGCACTGCCTCGCGGTGCTCGCCCACCTCGGCGCGCTCGGCGATGAAGCGCAGGCGGTCGAAATTGGTGTTGGCGCCGCAGGCCACCGCCACCAGCGTCTTGCCGCGCACGCCATGTCGCTCGACCCAGGCCTTGGCGCCGGCGATCGCGAGCGCCCCGGAAGGCTCCAGCACCACGCGCGTGTCCTCGAACACGTCCTTGATCGCGGCGCACATCTCGTCGGTGTCGACGCGCACCATCTCGTCCACGAACTTGCGCGCCAAGCGGAAGGTTTCCTTGCCCACCTGCTTCACCGCGACGCCGTCGGCGAACAGGCCGACGTGCTCGAGCACCACGCGCCGCCCCGCCTTGAGCGAGCGCGTCATGGCATCCGAATCCACCGGCTCGACGCCGATCACGCGCACCGATGGCTTGAGGCGCTTGACGTAAGCGGCGATGCCCGAGATCAGGCCGCCGCCGCCCACGGCGACGAAGATGGCGTGGATCGGGCGCGTGGTCTGGCGCAGGATCTCCATGCCGATCGTGCCCTGTCCGGCGATCACGTCCGGATCGTCGTAGGGATGCACGAAGGTGAGGCCGAGCCGGCGCTTGAGCTTCATGGCGTGGCGGTAGGCCTCGGCGAAGGTGTCGCCGTGCAGCACCGCCTTGGCGCCGCGCTGCGCCACCGCCTCGACCTTGATGCGCGGCGTGGTCACCGGCATCACGATCACCGCGCGGCAGCCGAGCTTCTGCGCCGCCAGCGCCACCCCTTGCGCGTGGTTGCCGGCGCTCGCCGCGATGACGCCGCGCGCGAGCCTGGCCGCGGGCAGGTTCACCATCTTGTTGTAGGCGCCGCGCAGCTTGAACGAGAATACCGGCTGCAAATCCTCGCGCTTGAGCAGGATGCGGTTGCCCAGGCGCCGCGACAGCCCGGGCGCGACTTCGAGCGGCGTCTGCTGCGCCACGTCGTAGACGCGCGCGGCGAGGATGCGCTCCAGATAATCGATTTTCTTCATCGCGCGAGGGTAGCACAGTGGAATTCCTGACCTCCCCCGAGGGTGGTCTCGCAGGGCTCGCCCTGGCGAGTTTTCTCGCCGCCACGGTAGTGCCGCTTTCCTCCGAGGCGGTGCTGTTCGGTTACCTCAAGCTGCACCCCGACCATGCTGCCGCCGCGATCATGATCGCCACCGCCGCCAACACCGCCGGCGGCATGACCTCCTACCTGCTGGGGCGGCTGCTGCCCGAGCGCGCGCAGAAAAAACTCGACCCGCGCGCGCTCGCCTGGCTCAAGCGCCATGGCAGCCCGGCAACTTTCTTCGCCTGGTTGCCGCTGGTGGGCGATGCGCTGTGCATCGCGGCCGGATGGCTGCGGCTCAACTGGCTCGCCGCGCTCGGCTTCATGGCCGCCGGGCGGCTATTGCGCTACTTGCTGATCGCCGCGCTGTAAGCCCGACGCCAGCACGGCAAAGTGTAAAGTCTGACTTTACACTTCGGCCGTCAGGCGGCCTCGAGCTTGGCCACCGCCACCGCCAGCCACTTGACGCCGAGCTTGCCGAAGTTGACTTGCACGCGCGCGTCGTTGCCGTGGCCCTCGGCGTCGATGACTACGCCGTCGCCGAACTTGGGGTGGGTGACGTTCTGGCCGATGCGAAAACCCGCGCTGCGCTCGGCCTCGGCGCGAAAGCCACGCTCGACGCGCTTGGGCGCGGCGTACGCCGAGGATGCGGGCGAGGTGAACGCCTGCCGGCGCTCGCCGGCGAAGCGCGGCGTGAGCCACTTCTTCAGGCCCTCGGGAACCTCCTCGAGGAACCTCGACGCGAGGTGGTAGCGCGTCTGGCCGTGCAGCATGCGCGTCTGCGCGAACGACAGGTAAAGTCGGTTTCGCGCGCGCGTGATCGCGACGTACGCAAGCCGCCGCTCCTCCTCCAGGCCGTCCTTCTCCACCAGGCTCTGCTCGTGCGGAAACAGGCCTTCCTCCAGGCCGGTGAGGAACACGGCGCTGAATTCCAGGCCCTTGGCCGAGTGCACCGTCATCATCTGCAGCGCGTCCTGGCCTTCGCCCGCCTGGTGATCGCCCGCTTCGAGCGCGGCGTGGCTGAGGAACGCGGTGAGCGGCTCCACCGTCTGGCCCGCATCCGGCGCCGCCTCGCTCGCGCCGGTCTCGAGGCCCGTGTTGCGCTCCTCTGAGTCGAACGCGGTGGCGGCGTTCACCAGCTCGCCCAGGTTCTCGATGCGGTCGGCGCCCTCGCGCTCGGACTTGTAGTGCTCGATCAGCCCCGAACGCGCCACCACGTGCTCGACCTTCTCGGCGAGCGGCAGCGCTGCGGTCTCGGTGCGCAGCGACTCGATCAACGAGCGGAACGCCGCCAGCGATTGCGCCGCGCGTCCCGAGAGCGCGTCCATCGCTTGCCACTGGCTGGTGGCGCGCGCCTTGGCGGCGTCCTGCAGCGCTTCGATCGAGCGCGCGCCGATGCCGCGCGGCGGGAAATTCGCCACGCGCAGGAAGGCGTTGTCGTCATCGGGCGAAGCGACCAGGCGCAGGTAGGCGAGCGCGTGCTTTACCTCGGCGCGCTCGAAGAAGCGCAGGCCGCCGTAGACGCGGTACGGCAGCTGCGCGCCGAACAGCGCGTGCTCGATGACGCGCGATTGCGCATTCGACCGGTACAGCACCGCGATCTCCGCGAGGCGCATGCCATCGCGCCTGAGCGCCTCGACTTCGTCGGCGATGAAGTGCGCCTCCTCGGCGTCCGACTGTCCCTCGTAGACGCGCACCGGCTCGCCGCGCCCGGCTGCGGTCCACAAGTTTTTGCCCAAACGCTTGCGGTTGTTGGCAATGAGCGCGTTGGCGGCGTCCAGGATGTTGCCGTGCGAGCGGTAGTTCTGCTCCAGGCGGATGACGCGGGCGATGGCGAACTCGCGCTCGAAGTCGGCCATGTTGCCGACGTTGGCGCCCCTGAACGCATAGATCGATTGATCATCGTCCCCGACACCGAACATGCAGGCGCCGGGGCCGGCGAGCAATTTCAACCAGCGGTATTGCAGGCGGTTGGTGTCCTGGAACTCGTCCACCAGGATGTGGCGGAAGCGCGCCCGGTAATGCTCGCGCAGGATCTCGTTGCGCGCCAGCAGCTCGTAGCTGCGCAGCAGCAGCTCGGCGAAATCGACCACACCTTCGCGCTGGCACTGCTCGTCGTAGGCGGCGTACAGGTCGGCGAAGCGACGCGTCAGCTCGTCGGTCACATGAATGTCGCGTGCGCGCAGGCCCTCTTCCTTGCGCGCGCTGATGAAATACTGCAGCTCGCGCGGCGCGAAGCGGTCTTCGTCCACGTCCAGCGACCGGCACAGGCGCTTCACCGCCGCCAGCTGGTCCTGCTGATCGAGGATCTGGAACTCGCGCGCCAACCCCGCTTCCTGGTGGTGCGCGCGCAGCATGCGGTTGCAAAGCCCGTGGAAAGTGCCGATCCACATGCCGCGCGGATTGAGCGGCAGCATCGCGGTCAGGCGCGTGAGCATCTCGCGCGCCGCCTTGTTGGTGAAGGTGACCGCCAGCACGCCGCCGGGCGAGACCTTGCCCGATTTGATCAGCCAGGCGATGCGCGTGGTGAGCACGCGCGTCTTGCCGCTGCCGGCGCCGGCGAGCACCAGCGCGTGCTCATCGGGCAGCGTGACGGCGGCGAGTTGCTCCGGGTTGAGGTGTTCGAGATGCAGCGACAAAGCGCGCGGATTTTACCGCGGCGCACTGCCCCGCAGAATCAATCGATGCGGATGTTGAGCTGCTTGATGAGTCGCCCGTATTTCTCGAAATCGTCGCGATACAGGTTGGCGAACTGCTCCGGCGTGCCGCCCACCGGATCCAGGCCATTTTGCGCGAAGCGCTCGCGGATCGCGGGATCGGCCATCGCGCGCACGATTTCCGCGTTCAGGCGCAGCACCGCCTCTTTGGGCGCTGCCGCGGGCGCGAACAGGCCGAGCCACTGATCGAGCACCAGCCCTGCGAAGCCCGCTTCCTCGTAAGTCGGCACATCGGGCAGCGATGCGGAGCGCGCGCGCGTGGTCTGGGCGAGGATGCGCAGCTTGCCGGCGCGGTAGTGCGGCAGCAGCGGCGTATTGCCCAGGGACCCGAGCGGCACCTGGCCGCCCAACAGGTCAATCACCGCCTGGCCGCCGCCTTTGTAGGGCACGTGCGTCAGGCGGATGCCGGCGAGCTGCGCAAACCATTCCGCCGCCATGTGCTGCAGCGAGCCGGCGCCGGATGTGGCGAACGCGAGTCCCGGCTCGCGCTTTGCCAGCTCCACCAGTTCCCGGATTGTCTGTACGCCGAGCGATGGATGCGCCGCCAGCACCACCGGCTGGCGCGAGAACTGCACGATCGGAACCAGGTCTTTGGCCGGCTCGAAGGAAAGCTTGTACAGGTGCGGATTGGACGCCAGCCCGTCGGACGTGGCGAGCAGCGTATGCCCATCCGGCGCAGCTTTCACCACCGCTTCGGCGCCGACGTTGCCCGCTGCGCCAGCGCGGTTCTCGACCACCACTGATTGGCCGAGCGCCGGCGAGATCTTGTCGGCGAGTGTGCGCGTGATGATATCGGTCGAGCCGCCGGGCGGAAACGCGACGATGATGCGGATCGTTCTCTGCGGCCAGGACTGCGCCTGCGCCGCGCCGGCGGCGAGGGCGAGGACTGCGAGTGCGAAACGAACGAAGCGCATGCGGTCTCCTCTGCGACCCCGCTACGCTACCAGAACTTCGCTAGCCGGAGACTTTCGGCTCGGCGACGCCGTGCTTGCCACGCAGCCGCGCAGCCAGCGCCTCGGCTTTGGATGTGCAGCTGTTTATAATTTGAAGCTTGTGCCAACTCCGTCACCCATGCAGCAGCACTACGACCCGCAAGCGGTAGAACGCGACGCCCAGGCGTTCTGGGAGGCGCGGCACTCGTTCCGCGTCGCAGAGGACCCGGGCAAGCCCAAGTTTTATTGCCTGTCCATGTTCCCGTATCCGTCGGGCAAGTTGCACATGGGGCACGTGCGCAACTACACCATCGGCGATGTGCTCACGCGCCACCATCGCATGCGAGGCATGAACGTGCTGCAGCCCATGGGCTGGGACGCGTTCGGGCTGCCCGCCGAGAACGCCGCCATGGCGAACAAGGTGCCGCCGGCGAAGTGGACCTGGGACAACATCGCCTACATGAAGCAGCAGCTGCGCTCGCTCGGCTTCGCGCTCGACTGGGAGCGCGAACTCGCGACCTGCAGGCCCGAGTACTACAAATGGAACCAATGGCTGTTCACGCGCCTGTTCCGCAAGGGCCTCGCCTACAAAAAGACCGGCGTCGTGAACTGGGACCCGGTGGACCAGACAGTGCTGGCGAACGAGCAGGTGATCGACGGCCGCGGCTGGCGCACCGGCGCGCCGGTGGAGAAGCGCGAGATCCCGATGTACTTCCTGCGCATCACCGCGTATGCCGAGGAACTGCTCGGCGCGCTCGATCGCCTGCCCGGCTGGCCCGAGCAGGTGAAGCTGATGCAGAAGAACTGGCTCGGCAAGTCCGAAGGCGTGCGGCTCGCGTTCCCCTACTCGCTCGGCGGCGAGAAAAAGCTCCTCTGGGTGTTCACCACGCGCGCCGACACCGTCATGGGGACCACGTTCTGCGCCGTGGCCGCCGAGCACCCGATCGCGAGCTTCGCGGCGAAGAAGGATTCGGCGCTCGCCGCGTTCGTGGAGGAATGCAAGCGCGGCGCGGTGACGGAAGCGGACCTGGCGCAGATCGAGAAGCTGGGCATGCCCACGGGCGTGCATGTCACGCACCCGCTCTCGGGCGAGCAGCTCGAGGTCTGGGTCGGCAACTACGTGCTCGCGGGCTACGGCGAGGGCGCGGTCATGGGCGTGCCGGCGCACGACGAGCGCGACTACGCGTTCTCGCTCAAATACGGGCTGCGCATCGCGCCGGTGATCCGCCATCCGCTCGGCGACACGGTGCCCGCGCCCTGGAAGCCGGAATACGCCGACTACGGCACGTGCATCAACTCCGGGAAGTACGACGGCCTTCCCTACCAGGCAGCGGTGGACGCGATTGCGGCGGACCTCGCCGCCAAGGGCCTGGGCGAAAAGCAGGTGCAGTGGCGGCTGCGCGACTGGGGCATCTCGCGCCAGCGTTACTGGGGATGCCCGATCCCGATCGTGCACTGCCCGTCGTGCGGCGACGTGCCGGTGCCCGACGAGCAGTTGCCGGTGGTGCTGCCCGAGCACCTGGTGCCCGACGGCACCGGCAATCCATTGGCGAAGCTGCCTTCGTTCTACCAGACGAGCTGCCCGTCGTGCGGCCAGCCGGCGAAGCGCGAAACCGACACCATGGACACGTTCGTGGATTCGTCCTGGTACTTCGCGCGCTTTGCCTGCCCGGGCAGCGAGAACAGCATGCTCGATGCGCGCGCCAAGTACTGGATGCCGGTGGACCAGTACATAGGCGGCATCGAGCACGCCATCCTGCACCTGCTGTACTCAAGGTTCTTTCAGCGCGTGATGCGCGACGAGGGCCTGCTCGAGGGCGACGAGCCGTTCAGCAACCTGCTCACCCAGGGCATGGTGCTCGCGGAATCGTATTACTGCGAAAGCGCCGAGGGCCGGCGCGAGTGGGTGCATCCCTCGGAAGTCGAGGTCGAGCGCGACGCCAAGGGACACATCCTGCAGGCGACGCGGCGCGCCGACGGCGCCGAGGTGACCTACGACGGCATCGGCACCATGTCCAAGTCGAAGAACAACGGCGTCGACCCGCAGGCGCTGATCGAGAAGTACGGCGCCGACACGGCGCGCTTTTTCATCATCTTCGCCTCGCCGCCGACCAACACGCTGGAGTGGTCGGACGAGGGCGTCGAGGGTTCGTACCGGTTCCTGCGACGGCTGTGGGCCTTCGCCGGCCGTTTCGCCGAGGCGGGCGGCCAGGGCGCGGACACCGCCGCGCTCAAGGCGCTGCGCTTCGAGATCCATTCGGTGCTGCGGCAGGCCAACTACGACCTCGCCAAGCACCAGTTCAACACTGTCGCCTCTGCGGCGATGAAAATGCTGAACGCACTCGAGCGTCTGCCCGGGGCGCGCGACGCCGCTGCGCGCGAAGGCCTTTCGATCCTGCTGCGCGTGCTGGCGCCGATCACGCCGCACCTGTGCCATCACCTGTGGCGCGCGCTCGGCTTCGGCGAGGACGTGATGCAGGCGCCGTGGCCGGAGCCGGACGCGGCAGCCCTCGAACAGGACGAAATCGAGTACGTGGTGCAGGTCGGCGGCAAGACGCGCGGCAGCCTGCGCGCGCCCAAGGCCGCGGACCAGAAGGCGCTCGAGACGCTGGTGCAGGCGAGCGCCATGGTGCAGAAATACCTCACCGGCAAGCCGATCCGGAGGATCATCGTGGTCCCCGGCCGGCTGATCAACGTGGTGATATGAGCGCCAAAAACGTCGTTCCCGCGAAAGGCCTGCCCTCGACTCGATCGGGGGCGGGAATCCAGATGGGTCCCCGCCTCCGCGGGGACGGCGAGCACTCGCGAGCGGGCGTACGGCTTGCCCTGCTCGCCGCCTGTGCGCTCGCGCTCGCCGCGTGCGGGTTCCAGTTGCGCGGCGCTGCCGAGTTGCCGTTCGAGACGCTGTACGTCCCGGCCACCGCCGGCATCGGCCTGGACATCAAGCGCAGCATCCGCACCGGCAGCAGCACGCAGGTGGTGGACGACCCGAAGGCGGCGCAGGCGGTGCTCGAGTTCACGCAGGAGACGCGCGAGAAGATCATCCTGTCGATCACCAGCGCCGGGCGCGTGAACGAGTTCGAGCTGCGCTACCGCGTCGGCTTCCGGGTGCACGACGGCAAGGGCGGCGAATTCCTGCCGGCGAGCACGCTGCAGCTGGCGCGCGCCATCACCTTCAACGACTCGATCATCCTGGCGAAGGAAGCCGAGGAGCAGCAGCTGTACCGCGACATGCAGTTCGACATGCTGCAGCTCATCATGCGGCGCCTGGCGGCGGCTCAGAAGCCCAAGCCGACTCCCTGACGTGCAGATTCGCGCCGAGCAGCTCGCAGCGCAACTCGCGAAGTCATTGGCTCCGCTCTACACCCTGCACGGCGACGAGCCGCTGCTCGCGCTCGAGGCGGCGGATGCGATACGCGCCGCCGCGCGCCGCGGCGGCTGCGAGGAGCGCGAGGTATTCGTCGCCGAGCGCGGCTTCGAGTGGGCGAGCCTGGCGCACGCCGCCGCCAGCAGGTCGCTGTTCGGCGGCCGCAAGCTAATCGAGCTGCGCATCCCCTCGGGCCGGCCCGGCACCGAGGGCGCGGCGGCGATCGCGCGCTACTGCGAAAAGCACGCGCCCGAAGACGTCACCTTGGTCAGCCTGCCGCGGCTGCGCAAGGACGAGCAGTCCGCCGGCTGGTTCCAGGCGCTAGCCGGCGCCGGCCACGTGGTGGACATCTATGCGGTGGAGCGCGCCAAGCTGCCGGAGTGGATCGGGACGCGGCTCGCGCGCCAGCGCCAGAATGCGCCGCGCGAGGTGCTCGAATTCCTCGCCGATCGCGTAGAAGGCAACCTGCTCGCGGCGCACCAGGAAGTGCAGAAGCTGGCGCTGCTCGCGCCCGAGGGCGAGCTGGCGCTCGGCGACGTCGAACAGGCGGTGGCGAACGTCGCGCGCTACGACGCCGGCGACTGCGCCGACGCGCTCACCGTGGGCGACCTGGCGCGCTACACGCGGGTGCTCGAAGGCCTGCGCGGCGAAGGCGAGCCGCCCACACTGATCCTGTGGAAGATCGCCGAGGAACTGCGCGCCATCGTGCGCATCCAGGAAGGGCTCGCCGCCGGCCGGCCGGCAGAGCAGCTGCTGCGCGAGAACCGCGTCTGGGGCCCGCGCCAGGCGCCGGTGCGCGCCGCCGCCAGGCGCCACGCGCGCGCGGCGCTCAAGCGCGCGCTCGCGCACGCGGCGAAAATCGACCGCGTCATCAAGGGCGTGGCACCGGGCGACGCCTGGGATGAATTCCTGCGTCTGGGTTTAAAATTCCTGCATGGAACCGAGAGCGCACGACAAGTCGGTTGACGTGCGCGCGTACATGCGCGAGCTGGGCCGCTCTGCGCGCGCCGCGGCGCGCGTGCTGGCGCGCGCCGGCACCGAGGCGAAGAACCGCGCGCTCGCCGCAATGGCGTCCGAGATTCGCTCGCACGCCGCCGACCTGATCGAGGCGAACCGCGCCGACGTCGAGCAGGCGGCAAAGGACTGTCTGGACGCGGCGTTCATCGACCGCCTGACGCTCACCCCGGACACCATCGAGCAGATGGCGGCGGGCCTGGAGCAGGTCGCAGCGCTGCCCGATCCGGTGGGAATCATCTCGGAGCTCCGCCGGCGCCCCAGCGGCATCGAGGTCGGCCGCATGCGCGTGCCGCTCGGCGTCATCGGCATCATCTACGAGTCGCGCCCCAACGTGACCGCGGACGCGGCGGGCCTGTGCCTCAAGGCGGGCAACGCCTGCATCCTGCGCGGCGGCTCCGAGGCGTTGCATTCCAACCAGGCGATCGCGGCCTGCGTGCGCGCCGGCCTCAAGGCGGCGGGCCTGCCCGAGACCGCGGTGCAGGTGGTCGCCACCGTCGACCGTGCTGCGGTGGGCGAGCTGATCGCCATGCCCGAGTACGTGGACATCATCGTGCCGCGCGGCGGCAAGGAATTGATCGCGCGCCTGGCGCGCGAGTCGCGCATCCCGATGATCAAGCACCTCGACGGCGTGTGCCACGTCTACGTGGACGACCGCGCCGACGCGGAGATGGCGCTGCGCATTGCCGACAACGCCAAGACGCAGCGCTACGCCACCTGCAACACCATGGAGACGCTGCTGGTCGCGGAGGCGATCGCGCCCAAGGTGCTGCCGCGGATCGCCGCGATTTACCGCGCCAAGGGCGTCGAGATGCGCGCCGACGCGGCGGCGCGCGCGCTGATCGCGGAGGCGAAGCCGGCGAGCGAGCAGGACTACCGCACCGAGTGGCTGGCGCCGGTGGTCTCGATCCGGGTGGTCAAGGGGCTGGACGAGGCCATCGAGCACATCGCCAGCTACGGCTCGCAGCACACCGACGCCATCGTCACCGAGGACCGCGCGCGCGCCGAGCGCTTCCTGCGCGAAGTGGATTCGAGCTCGGTGATGGTGAACGCCTCGACGCGCTTCGCCGACGGCTACGAATACGGCCTGGGGGCCGAGATCGGCATCTCGACCGACAAGCTGCACGCGCGCGGCCCAGTCGGGCTGGAGGGCCTCACGACGCAGAAATTCGTGGTGCTCGGGCACGGAGAAGTGCGCAGCTGATGGGCGCAGCGCCCATTGCCATCCTCGGCGGCACTTTCGATCCGGTCCACAACGCACACCTCGCGATCGCAAGGCGCGCGCTCGAGGCGCTCGGCGCGGCGCGCGTGCTTTGGCTGCCGACCGGCAACCCGCGCTACCGCAAGCCCGCGGTGGCGGGCGCCCGCGACCGCATCGCCATGCTCAGGCTCGCCATCGCCGGCGAGCCGCGCTGGGCGATCGACGAGCGCGAGCTCGCCCCCGGCGCGAGCGCCTACGCTTTCGACACGCTCAAGGCGCTGCGCGCCGAGATCGGCGCCGACACGCCGCTGGTGATGCTGATCGGCTCGGACCAATACGCCAGGCTCGATACCTGGCACCGCTGGCGGGAGCTGTTCGGCCTGGTGCGCTTTGCGGTGTTCGCGCGTCCCGTGGCGGGTGCCGCGGCGGCGGCCGGCCCGGCGGGCGTGCCCGAGGGCGGCGTGCTCCACGTGCCGTTCGAGCCGCTCGCCATCTCGGCGAGCGAGCTGCGCGGGCGCATCGGCCGAGGCGAGGATGTGTCGGCTCTGCTGCCGGCGCCGGTGTTCGCCTACATCCGCGAGCACGGGTTGTACCGCTGATGGACATCCGCAAGAAGCAGCGCGCAGTGGTGCAGGCCCTCGAGGACGTCAAGGGCCGCGACATCGTGGTGTTCAACGTCGCCCGCCACGCCTCGATCTTCGAGCGCGTGGTGATTGCGAGCGGCGACTCGACGCGGCAGGTGAACGCGCTCGCCGGCAGCGTGCAGGATCGCGCCAGGGCGATCGGTGCCAGGATCTATGGCGTAGAGGGCCGCAGGAACGGCGAGTGGGTGCTGGTGGACCTCGGCGACATCGTGGTGCACATCATGCATCCAGCGGTGCGCAGCCACTACAACCTGGAGGAGCTCTGGGGCGGCAAGGAAGTGAAGCTGAAGCGCGCCGCAGTGGCAGCGTCGCGGTCCTCGCATGGCAAAGCTGCACGTCGTCGCGCTCGGCGCTAGGCTGCGCGGCTGGGCCGCCGCGGCGCGCGAGGATTACCTGCGCCGCATGCCGCGCGGCTACGAGGTGGCGCTCGCACCGCGGCCGCCGCGCGGCGCGCGCGTGGTGGCGCTGGATGAGCGCGGGCGGGAGTTCACCACCCGGCAGTTCGCCGCGCAACTCGCGCGCTGGCTCGCGGAGCCTGCGCCGCTGGCATTCGTGATCGGCGGCCCCGACGGCCTGGACGAGAAGCTCAGGCGCGACGCCGCGCAGCTGATGCGGCTCTCGGCGCTCACGCTGCCGCACGCGCTCGCCGAGGTGGTGCTCGTAGAGCAGCTCTACCGCGCCGCGACCCTGCTCACCGGCCACCCGTACCACCGGGACTAGCCCGGGCTTTGCTACACTCGCGCGCTCCCATGGCGCCGATCGACCGCAGCATTTATCTCGCCTCCCGCAGCCCGCGCCGTCGCGAGCTGCTCGCGCATATCGGGGTCAAGTTCCACCTGCTGCTGTTCCGCGACCGGCCCGAGTCCGACCCCGAAGTCGTAGAGGAGCCGAAGCCCGGGGAGCCGCCGGGCGATTACGTGTTGCGCCTGGCGCGTGCCAAGGCCGAAGCCGGCTGGCGGCGACTGGTGCAGCGCAACCTGCCGCGCGCGCCGGTGCTCGCGGCAGACACCACGGTGGCGCTTGGCGGGCGCATTTTCGGCAAGCCCGCCGACCGCCGCGAGGCTGCCGAGATGCTCGCCGCGCTCTCCGGCCAGCGCCACGAGGTGCTCACCGCGGTGGCGCTCAAGTTCGAGGAGCGGCTGGAGACTGCGGTTTCGGTCTCGGAGGTGCAGTTCCGCACGCTCGCGCCCGAGGAGATCCGCGACTACGTCGCCAGCGGCGAGTGCGACGACAAGGCGGGCGCCTACGCCATCCAGGGCCGGGCGGCGAAATTCGTCGCCGAGCTCCGCGGCAGCCATTCCGGCATCGTCGGCCTGCCGCTGTTCGAGACCGCGCAGCTGCTCGACCGGCTGGAAGCGCTCCGTGACCGAAGAAGTCCTCGTTAACGTCACGCCGCAGGAAACGCGCGTCGCAGTGCTCGGCGCGGGGCAGGTGCAGGAGCTGCTCATCGAGCGCAGCGCGAGCCGCGGGCTGGTGGGCAACATCTACATGGGGCGCGTGGCGCGCGTGCTGCCCGGAATGCAGTCCGCCTTCATCGAAGTCGGGCTGGAGCGCGCTGCGTTCCTGCACGTGGCCGACATCTGGGAGTTGCGCCGCCACGGCTCCGCCAACGGCGGCAACAACCACGCCGCCGCCAAGCCGATCGAGCGCGTCCTCGCCGAAGGCCAGCCGGTGCTGGTGCAGGTGCTCAAGGATCCGCTCGGCACCAAGGGCGCGCGGCTGACCACCCAGATCTCGCTCGCCGGCCGGCTGCTGGTGTACCTGCCGCACGACCCGCACATCGGCATCTCGCAGCGCATCGAGGACGAGGCCGGGCGGGCGCAGCTGCGCGATAAGCTCAAGGAGCTGCTGCCGGCCGACGAGAAAGGCGGCTTCATCCTGCGCACCCAGGCCGAGGGCGCGGCCGAGGACGAGCTGCGCGCCGACATCGAGTATTTGCGCAGCCTGTGGCGTGACATCCGCGAGCGCTCGCTGGGCGCGCAGCCCGCGGCGCTCATCCACCAGGACCTGTCGCTGGCGCAGCGCGTGCTGCGCGACATGGTCTCTGGCGAGACCGCGCGCGTGATCGTGGACTCGCGCGAGAACTTCCAGAAGCTCGATGCCTTCGCCGCCGCCTACATGCCGCGGCTGCGCGGCAAGCTCGAGCACTACACCGGCGAGCGGCCGCTGTTCGAGCTGCACAACGTCGAGACCGAGATCGAGAAGGCGCTGGCGCGCCGCGTGGCGCTGAAATCGGGCGGCACCCTGGTGATCGACCAGACCGAGGCCATGACCACGATCGACGTCAATACCGGCGGCTTCGTCGGCAGCCGCACCTTCGACGACACGGTCTTCAAGACCAACCTCGAGGCGGCGCAGGCGATCGGCCGCCAGCTGCGGCTGCGCAACCTCGGCGGCATCATCGTGGTCGACTTCATCGACATGCAATCGGACGAGCACCGCGCGGCGGTGCTCGAGGAGCTGAAGCGCGCCCTGGCGCGCGATCGCACCCGCGTCACCGTCAACGGCTTCACTGCGCTGGGGCTGGTGGAGATCACGCGCAAGCGCACCCGCGAATCGCTCGCCCACGTGCTGTGCGAGGCCTGCCCGACCTGCGGCGGGCGCGGCGAGGTGAAGACCGCGCGCACCGTGTGCTACGAGGTCCTGCGCGAGGTGCTGCGCGAGGCGCGCGCCTTCCACGCCAAGGAATTCCGCGTGCTCGCCTCGCAGCCGGTGTGCGACCTGTTCCTCGAGGAGGAATCGCCGGCGCTCGCCATGCTGTCGGATTTCATCGGCAAGCCGGTGTCGATGCAGGTCGAGACCAGCTACACCCAGGAGCAGTTCGACATCGTCCTGATGTAACCGGGAACCCTGATGAGCGCCGAAATCTGTTTCACCGGCGCGCGCAAGCTCGCGCGCCTGATCCGCAGCCGCAAGCTCTCGGCCACGGAAGCGATGCGCGCGTTCATCGCGCAAATCGAGCGCCTCAACCCGAAGCTGAACGCGATCGTCACCTTCCTGCCCGAGCGCGCGCTGGCGGAGGCGAAGAAGCTCGACCGGTTGCTGGCGCGCCGCGGCGCGAAGGCGGCGCCGCTCGCGGGGCTGCCGATCGCCTACAAGGACAATGTCGCGACCAAGGGCATCCGCACCACTTCCGGCTCGCCGATCTACCGCGATCATGTGCCCTCCGAGGATCACCTCATCGTCGAGCGGCTGCGCGCCGCCGGCGCGATCACGCTCGGCAAAACCAACCTGCCCGAGTTCGCCGCCGGCAGCCACACCTTCAACGCGGTGTTCGGCGCGACACTCAATCCCTACGACCCGCGCAAGACCTGCGGCGGCTCCTCGGGCGGCGCGGCGGTGGCGGTCGCCTGCGGCATGCTGCCATTCGCCGACGGCGGCGATCTTGCCGCTTCGCTGCGCAATCCGGGCAACTACTGCAACGTGGTCGGCTTCAGGCCATCGCCCGGGCGCGTGCCGAGCTGGCCGGCGCCGAATGCCTGGGACTCGCTCGGTGTGCTCGGCCCCATTGGGCGCACGGTCGACGACACGGCTTTCCTCTTGTCGGCGATGGCGGGTCCGGACGCGCGCGCACCGACGTCGATCGCGGAGCCGGGCACGCTCTTCGGCCGGCCGCTCGGGCGCAGCTTCCGCAAGGCGAGGATCGCCTGGTCGGCCGATTTCGGCGGCCTGCCGATGGATGCGCGCGTGACCAAGGCGCTGCAGCCGCAGCGCAAGGTGCTCGAGTCGCTCGGCTGCGTGGTCGAGGACGCACAGCCCGACTTCGCCGGCGCCACCGAGGCGTTTGAGACGCTGCGCGCCGTGCGCTTCGCGCAGGGCTACGGCGCGCTGCTGCGCTCGCACCGCGACCAGCTCAAGGCCTCGATCATCTGGAACATCGAGCAGGGGCTGGCGCTCGACGGCGCGCAGGTGGCGCGCGCCGAAGCGCTGCGCACGGAGCTGTTCCACCGCATGCGGCGTTTTCTGGAGCGCTACGATTTCCTGGTCGGCCCGGTCAATCAGCTGCCGCCGTTCGCGGTCGACATCGAGTATCCCGCCGAAATCGCCGGGGCGAAGATGCACAACTATCTCGACTGGATGAAGAGCTGCTACTACATCACGATCACCGGCCATCCCGCGATCTCGGTGCCGGCGGGCTTCACCGGCGACACACCGCCGCTGCCGGTGGGCCTGCAGATCGTGGGGCGCTACCGGGACGATTTCGGCGTGCTGCAGCTGGCGCACGCTTTCGAGCAGGCGACCGGCTCCTGGAAGCGCCGCCCGCCGCTCGCGGCGTAGCGCATCCGATCGACCCGGACTGACGTAGCCTTTCGACCCCCCACCAACCACTACGAGCCAGGAGGAACCGATGCTGGAGGAAAGAGGAAGAGAGACGCTGCACGACGCCGACATGAACAGCCTGGTGCCCGACGTGCGCGTCGACCGGCGCGGCTTCATCGCCGGCGTCATCGCCGCCGGATTCGCCGTCACTGCGGAACCGGTGCTGGCGCAGGCAATCAAGACGCCGATGGACGGCTTGGAAGGCGGCGACATCAAGATCGGCGACATCCCGGCGTACTACGCGGTGCCCAAGGGCAAGGGTAAGCGCCCGGTGGTGCTGGTGGTGGCCGAAATCTGGGGCGTGCATGAATACGTCAAGGACACCTGCCGGCGGCTCGCCAAGGCGGGCTACTTCGCGATCGCCAACGAGCCCTATTACCGCTTGGGCGAGTTGTGGAAGATGCCCGAGATTAAGCAGGTGCTCGCCGAAGCCAACAAGCTCGACGACGCGACCGCGTTCACCGATCTGGACGCGACGCTCGCCTGGGCGGGGAAACACAAGAGCGCCAATGCCGCCAAGCTCGGCATCACCGGTTTCTGCCGCGGCGGCCGCATGGTGTGGATGTACACCGCGCACTCGAAAAAAGTCAAAGCGGGCGTGTCGTGGTACGGCCCCATGGGCACGACGCCGGCGCAGCCGCTCACGCCTCTGGACATCGCCGACAAGTTGAACGCGCCGATCCTTGGGCTCTACGGCGGCGCCGATCAGGGCATCCCGGTGGTGATGGTCGAGCGCATGCGTGCCGCGCTGCTCGCCTTCGGCAAGGACAAGCAGTCCATGATCCACGTCTACGACGGCATGCCGCACGCCTTCCATGCCGACTACCGGCCGAGCTACCGCAAGGAAGCCGCCGAGGATGGCTGGAAGCGAATGCTCGCGTGGTTCAAGAAAAACGGCGTGGCGTGAGTGAAAGGGGGGAGAGTCCCCCCTTCAGATCCCCCCTCAGTAAAAAGGGCGGCCATCGAGGCCGCCCTTTTTGCTTTCAAGGCAGCGCGCTCATCGCGCGCTATTTGCTCAATCCGCGTACTGGCCTGCCTTCTGGATGATCGGTGCCCACTTGGCGAGCTCGGCCTTGAGGTGCGCGGTGAGCGCGGCCGGGGTCGCTTTGTCGAGCGGCACCACCTCGGCGCCGAGGTCTGCAAAGCGCTTCTTCACGGTGTCGTCCTTGAGCGCTTCCTGCAGCGCGGCGACGAGCTTGTCGATCGCCGGCTTGGGCGTGCCCTTGGGCGCGTAGAAAGCGTGCCAGATGCCGACCTCGAAGCCCTTGAGCCCGAGCTCGTCGAGCGTCGGGATGTCCGGCAGCGACGGCACGCGCTGCTTCGAGGTGACCGCGTACGCCTTCACCTTGCCGCTCTTGATCTGGCTGGGGGTGTTGGTGGTCTGGTCGCACATGTAGTCGACCTGGCCGCCGAGCAGGTCGTTCATCGCCGGCGCGGTCCCCTTGTACGGTACCGTGAGCATGTCGGTCTGGATGGCGCTCATGAACAGCATGCCGCACAAGTGCGAGGCTGCGCCGATGCCCGCGTTGGCGTAAGTGACCTTGTCCTTGTTGGCCTTGATGTAGGCGAGGAACTCCTTGAAGTCCTTGGCGGGAAAATTCTGCCGCGCGATGATCGTCATCGGCACGTCGTTGATCAGGCCGATGGGCTCGAAATCCTCCAGCGGCTTGTAGCGCAACTGCCGGTACAGCGCCGGCGTGGTCGCCATGCCGATGTGGTGGATGAGGATGGTGTAGCCGTCGGGCTTCGCGTTCTTGACCTGCTCGGGCCCGAGGATCCCTCCCGCGCTCGGCTTGTTCTCGATGATCAAGGTCTGGCCGAGAGGCTTGCCCATCGCCACGCCCATCACGCGGGCCACCGTGTCGGTCGGACCGCCCGCGGCATAGGGCACGACCATGGTGACGGGTCTGTTCGGGTACTGCGCTAGCGCGCTGCCCGAGAGCGCAGCCACGGCGATGAAAGTGGAAAGCTTCAATTGCTTCAACATGGAAGGGGCCTCCCGCGACAGGTAATGCGGCAATGCTAAAGGTGCGGCGGAGTTAGCGGTTGATTTCAATCAAGGCCGCGTTGGCGCCCGGCGAAGCTGGCGCGCCCGGCGGGATTCGAACCCACGACCCTTGGCTTCGGAGGCCAATACTCTGATCCGCTGAGCTACGGGCGCTCGCGTCGGAAGGACGCGAAGGATAGCGGCTTTCGCCTTTCTCGTCCACGACTTTGACGCTAAAATCATGCCCTTACCCGCACTCTGGCAAGGACGCGCGCGCGGCGCGCGCAGCCATGAAGATCCTGTTCGTCATCGATCCGCTCGAATCGCTCAAGGCGTATAAGGACACCACCGTCTGCATGATGCGCGCCGCGCAGCGCCGCGACCACACCGTGTTCGCCTGCGAGCAGGCGAGCCTCGCCTGGCGCGACGGCGCGGTGAGCGCGGCCGCGACCCGCATCGTGCTCACCGACAACGACGAAGACTGGTACCGCCCGCACACCGAGGCGCGTGCGCCGCTCGCCTCCTACGGCGCGGTGATCATGCGCAAGGACCCGCCGTTCGACCTGGAGTACGTGACCAGCACCTGGCTGCTGTCGCAGGCCGAGCGCGAGGGGGCGCGCGTGTTCAACCAGCCCGGCGCCATTCGCGACCACAACGAGAAGCTCGCCATTGCCGAGTTCGCGCGCTTCGTCGCGCCGACGCTGGTGGCGCGCGAGCCCGAGCGCCTGCACGCCTTCGTCGACGAGCACCGCGACGTGGTGCTGAAGCGGCTCGACGTCATGGGGGGCGAGAACATCTTCCGCGTGCGCGCCGACGACCCGAACCGCAACGTCATCATGGAACTCATGGCGCAGGGCGGCGCGCGCAGCGTCATGGCGCAGAAGTTCATCCCCGAGATCCGCGACGGCGACAAGCGCATCCTGCTGATCGACGGCAAACCGGTGCCGCACGCCCTGGCGCGCATCCCCAAGCCCGGCGAGTCGCGCGGCAACCTCGCCGCCGGCGGCCGCGGCGTGGCGCAGCCGCTGAGCGCGCGCGACCGCGAGATCGCGCTGGCGCTCGGGCCGGCGCTCGCGGCGCGCGGCCTGCTGCTGGTGGGCCTTGACGTGATCGGCGACTGGCTGACCGAGGTCAATGTCACCAGCCCGACCTGCTTTCGCGAGATCCAGGACCAGTCCGGCTTCGACGTCGCCGGCATGTTCCTCGACGCGTTGGAGGGGAAACTGCAGGGGAAACTGCCGGAAAAACCGCAGGCGAAGCTCGAATGATCGGCATCCTGATCGTGGCGCACGGCGCCTTCGGCGAAGCGCTCATCCACTCCGCCAGCCACGTGCTCGGCAAGCGCCCGCAGGGCGTGCGCCAGATCGGGGTCACGGTGCACGACGATCCCGAGGCGATCCTGCCGCAGGCGCTGGACCTGGTGCGGCAGCTCGACCAGGGCGAGGGCGTGCTGGTGCTCACCGACATGTACGGCGCCACACCCGGCAACATCGCGCTGCGGCTGCTCGCGGCCGGCCGCGTCGAGGGGGTCTCGGGAGTCAACCTGCCGATGCTGATCCGCGCCCTCACCTACCGCGAGCAGGGACTCGCCACGGTGCTCGAGAAGGCGCTCTCCGGCGGCACCGAGGGCGTGCTGCACATGGGGTCCGATCGCTGCAATGCCCAGCGCTGAGGCGCTCATCGTCAACAAGCTCGGCCTGCACGCGCGCGCATCGGCCAAGTTGACGCAATTGGCGAGCGGTTTCAAGAGCGAGGTCTGGTTGTCGCGCAACGGCCGGCGCGTCAACGCCAAGAGCATCATGGGGGTCATGATGCTGGCCGCGGGCAAGGGCGCCAGCATCACGGTCGAGGCCGAGGGCGCCGATGCCGAGCAGGCGCTGGCTGCGATCCGCGCCCTGATCGCCAACAAGTTCGACGAGGGCGAATGAACTTCGTGCTGCACGGCGCGGCGGTCTCGGCCGGCATCACCATAGGCCACGCGCACCTGGTGTCGAGCGCGCGCCTCGAGGTGGCGCACTACGAGATTGCCGAAAGCGCGGTGCAGGCCGAAGTGTTCCGCTTCGACGCCGCGATCGCGCGCGCCAAGCAGGAGCTGGCCGCGCTCGAAGGGCAGATTCCAGCGAGCTCGCCGGCGGAATTCGGCGCCTTCGTCAACCTGCACCGCATGATCCTTGAGGATTCCTCTCTATCGCACGTACCGCGGGAACTCATCCGCGAGCGCCGCTGCAACGCCGAGTGGGCGCTGGTGCAGCAGATGGAGACCCTGGTCGAGCAGTTCGAGAAGTTCGACGACCCGTATCTGAGGGAACGGCACCAGGATATCCAGCAGGTGGTCGAGCGCGTGCTGAAGGCGCTGCTCGGCGGGCAGCCGGCGCCGGAGCCGACAGCCGACGCGGAGAAGAACCTGATCGTGGTGGCGCACGACCTGTCGCCCGCCGACATGCTGCTGTTCAAGCGCCACCAGTTCGGCGGCTTCGTCACCGACGTCGGCGGCGTCACCTCGCACACCGCGATCGTCGCCCGCAGCCTCAACATCCCGGCGCTGGTCGGGCTGCACCACGCGCGCCAGATGGTCCGCGAGAACGACCTGCTGATCGTGGACGGCATGCAGGGCGTGCTGGTGGTGGACCCCGATCCGCTGGTGCTCGCCGAGTACCGCCTGCGCCAGTCGCAGCACGAGCTGGAGCGCCAGAAGCTCAAGCGCCTGCGCAGCACGCCCTCGGCGACGCTCGACGGCACGCCGATCGAGTTGTTCGCCAACATCGAGCTGCCGCAGGACGCGGCCAAGGTGCTGGAATCGGGGGCGCAGGGCATCGGCCTGTTCCGCACCGAGTTCCTGTTCATGAACCGCAAGGACCTGCCCTCCGAGGACGAGCAGTTCGAGGCCTACCGCGAGGTGGCGCGCGCCCTGGACAACCGGCCGGTGGTGATCCGCACGCTGGATGTCGGCGCCGACAAGGCGATCGAGGCCGGCCAGCACGCCACCATGCCCAACCCGGCGATGGGGCTGCGCGCGATTCGCTTCTGCCTCGCCGAGCCGCAGCTGTTCCTCACCCAGCTGCGCGCGGTGCTGCGCGCCTCGCACTACGGCCGGGTGCGGATCCTGCTGCCGATGCTGGCGCACGCGCACGAGATCGAGCAGTCGCTCGCGCTGCTCAAGCAGGCCAGGCAGCAGCTGGACGAGCGCGGCATCCCGTACAACGCCACGGTGCAGGTCGGCGGCATGATCGAGATCCCCGCCGCCGCGCTCGCGCTGCCGATGTTCATGCGGCGGCTGGATTTCCTGTCGCTCGGCACCAACGACCTGATCCAGTACACGCTCGCCATCGACCGCGCCGACGACGCGGTGGCGCATCTGTACGACCCGCTGCACCCGGCGGTGCTGCACCTGATCGCGCACACCATCCAGACCGCGACCCGCGGCGGCGTGCCGGTGGCGGTGTGCGGCGAGATGGCGGGCGAGACAACCCTGACCAGGCTGCTGCTCGGCTTCGGGCTGCGCAATTTCTCGATGCACCCGGCGCAACTGCTGGCGGTCAAGGAGCGCGTGCTGCGCACCGACCTCGCCCAGGCGCGGCCGCTCGCGCAGCGCGTGCTGCGCCAGGTCGACCCGGCCAAGACGCGCGAGCTGCTGGCGAAGCTGAACGCGTAAAGGGCTCTGAATGGCCGGACCGCTAGACGGCGTGCGCGTGCTCGACCTCACCACGGTGGTGATGGGGCCGTATGCGACGCAGATTCTGGCCGACTTCGGCGCCGACGTGGTGAAGCTCGAGCCGCCCGAGGGCGACATCATGCGCCACAACAAGCCCTTCCGGCACGCTGCTATGGGGCACATCTTCCTCAACGCCAACCGCAACAAGCGCTCGATCGTGCTCGATCTCAAGCAGCCGGCGGCGCGCGAAGCCTGCTTAGCCATCGCCAAGGGTGCGGACGTGATGGTCTACAACATCCGCCCGCAGGCGATGGCGCGCCTGAAGCTCTCCTACGAGGAGGTGCGCGCGGTGAATCCCCGCATCCTCTACGTCGGCGCGTTCGGCTATTCGCAGCGCGGGCCGTACGCCGCCAAAGCCGCCTACGACGACCTGATCCAGGGCGCGGCGGGCCTGCCATGGCTGCTGAAGGAAGCAGGCGCAGAGAGCCCGCGCTATGCACCGGCGACGATTGCCGACCGCTCGGTCGGCTTGCACGTCGTGAACGCGGTGTGCGCGGCGCTATACCGGCGCGAGAAAACCGGCCAAGGCCAACGCGTGGACGTGCCGATGTTCGAGAGCCTGCTGCAGACGGTGCTTGGCGAGCACATGGGCGGCTACACCTTCGAGCCGGAGCCCGGCGAAATGCGCGCCGACCTAGGCTACGCGAGGATGCTCGCCAAGGAACGCCGGCCTTACGAGACCAGGGACGGCTACGTCTGTGTGCTGGTGTACAACGATAAACAGTGGCGCGCGTTCTTCGAGCTGATCGGAAGGCCCGATCTGCTTTCGGACCCGCACTTCGCCACCCAGGCCGCGCGCAGCCAGCATTTCGACGAAGCCTACGCGCTGGTCGCGCAAGCCATGAAGACCCGCACCACCGACAAATGGATTGCGGCGCTCGAGGGCGCCGACATCCCGGTGCAGCGCATGAACACGCTCAGAGACATCGTCGAGGACCCGCACCTCGCCGCGATCGGCTACTTCAAGAGCGTCGAGCATCCGAGCGAAGGGCGCATCAAGTCGATGGCGGTGCCCTCGGAGTGGTCGGAGTCTAGACCTGAGTACCGGCGCCACGCGCCGCGCCTGGGCGAGCACACGCGCGAGGTGCTGCGCGAAGCCGGGCTGGCTGAAGCAGCGATCGAAGGCTTGATCGCGAGCGGCGCGGCTCGGATATAATCGCGCCAGCGCCGATTTGATGTTCAGCTTGCGGGCGCTCTACAAATACCGCTAAAGAGACGGCATACCAACCCGTTCTCGCGCAAGCCGGACGGGTTTTTCGTTTTCTGGGAGCAGCAGTGAACGCACCGCAGGACGCGCGCTCGGTCGGCAACGTGGTGGCACGCAAGGCGCACTTCGATGTGCCGCTCACGCTCAAAGGCGGCGGCACGCTGCCGCAGTTCGACATTGCCTACGAGACTTACGGCGAGCTGAACGCGGCGCGCTCCAACGCCGTGCTGGTATGCCACGCGCTCAACGCCTCGCATCACGTCGCCGGCACCTACGCCGGCGATCCCGACAACGTCGGCTGGTGGGACAACATGGTCGGCCCGGGCAAGCCGCTCGACAGCAACCGCTTTTTCGTCGTCGGCAACAACTACATCGGCTCTTGCTTCGGCTCCACCGGCCCGGCCTCGGTGAACCCGGCGACCGGCAAGCCCTGGGGGGCGGACTTTCCGGTGATCACGATCGAAGACTGGGTGGCAGCGCAGGCGCGGCTTGCCGACCACCTCGGCATCGAGCGCTTCGCCGCGGTGATGGGCGGCAGCCTCGGCGCGATGCAGGCGCTGCAATGGACGCTGTCCTACCCAGAGCGGGTGCGCCACGCCATCGTGATCGCGGCGACGCCGCGGCTCTCGGCGCAGAACATCGCCTTCAACGAGGTGGCGCGCCAGGCGATCCTGACCGACCCCGATTTCCACGGCGGGCACTATTACGAGAAAGGCGTGGTGCCGGTGCGGGGCTTGCGCATCGCGCGCATGATCGGGCACATCACCTATCTGTCGGACGACGCCATGATGGAGAAGTTCGGCCGCGTGCTGCGCGGCAAGGACACGCCCGGCTTCGGCTTCGAGGTCGATTTCGAGATCGAGAGCTACCTCAGGCACCAGGGCGACAAGTTCTCTACCTACTTCGACGCCAACACCTACCTGCGCATCACCAAGGCGCTCGACTACTACGACCCGGCGGCGGAGTACGGCGGCGACCTGTCGGCGGCGTTCGCGCGCGCGCGGGCCAACTTCCTGGTGGTGTCGTTCACCTCCGACTGGCGCTTCTCATCGGCGCGCTCGCGCGAGATCGTAAGAGCGCTGCTCGACAACCGGCGCATCCTCTCCTACCTGGAGATCGACGCGCCGCAGGGGCACGACGCCTTCCTCATGGACGACGCGCGCTACTTCGGCGCGCTGCGCGCCTACTTCGGCAACATCACGCTGTGACCGAAAGCGAATACATCGCGCAGTGGGTGGCGCCGGGGGCGCGGGTGCTGGACCTGGGCTGCGGCGACGGCACGCTGCTGAAGTACCTCTGGGACCAGCGCCAGGCGCCCGGCTACGGCGTCGAGATTGACGACGCGCACGTGCTCGAGTGCATCCGCAACGACGTCAACGTGCTGCAGATGAACCTGGAGAGCGGCCTGTCGGCGTTCCGCGACGGCTCGTTCGACTGCGTGGTCCTCTCGGAGACGCTGCAGGCGATCCACCACCAGGAGGCGCTGCTCAAGGAGATGCTGCGCGTAGGGCGCGAGGCGATCGTCTCGTTCCCGAATTTCGGCTACTGGCGGGCGCGGATCCAAATCGCGCTCGCCGGCCACATGCCGGTGTCGAAGGAGCTGCCCTACCAGTGGTACGACACGCCCAACGTGCACCACTGCACGCTGGTGGACTTCGAGGACCTGTGCGCCAAGCTCGGCATCCGCATCCTCGAGCGCAGGGTGCTGCACGACGGCGAGCCGGTCAGCGTGCTGCCGAACCTACTGGGGGCCATCGCCATGTACCGCTGCACCAAGGAGGGGAGCGGTGCGGGCAAAGTGTAAAGTCTGACTTTACACTTTGCCCTGGTCGAGCGCGTCGATGCGCGGCCGCAGCCAAGCGAGCAGCGCTAGCCCGGGGAGCGCGATCAAGAAGGTGAAGAAAAAGAACGCCTGCCAGCCCAGGCCCTCGACCAGATAACCCGCCACCGGCCCGACGTAGACGCGCCCCACCGCGGAGAGCGCTGAGAGCAGCGCGTACTGCGTCGCCGAAAAGCGCCGGTCGCACAGCGCCATCAGCAGCGCGACGTAGGCCGCGGTGCCCATGCCGCCGCACAGGTTCTCCAGGCCGATCACCGCCACCATGAGCGCGTAGCTCTTGCCCGCCGCGGCGAGCGCCATGAAGCCGAGGTTGGTGATCGCCTGCAGGACGCCAAACAGGAGCAGCGCGCGGTAAAGGCGCATCTTCGCCATCAGCGCGCCGCCGGCGAGCGCGCCGACGATGGTGGCGACGAGGCCGAAGCCCTTGTTGATGCCGCCCACTTCGGTGAGCGAGAACCCCGGCCCGCGCAAGAGGAACGCAGTGGTGAGGTTTCCGGCGAACGCATCGCCCAGCTTGTAGAGGACGACGAGCAGCAGCAGCGCCACTGCGCCTTCGCGCGACATGAACTCGGCGAACGGCTTCGCCACCGCTTCCTCGAGCGTCTTCGGCGCCGCCTGCGCGCCTTCGGGCTCGATCGCAAACCAGGCGGCGATCATGCCCACGCCCATCAGCGCCGCCATCAGCCAGTAGGTCGCTTGCCAGCCGAGCCACTGGTCGGCGAGGATCAGCGCGCCAGCGCCGGAGACCAGCATCGCCAGCCGGTATCCGAGCACCGAGACCGCGGCGCCGGCGCCACGCTCCTCGCGCGCGAGCCAATCGGTGCGCAGGGCGTCGAACACGATGTCCTGCGAAGCGGACAGGAACGCCACTGCCAGCGCTGCGGCACCGAGCAGCCACGGCGAATCCTTCGGCGACAGCGTGCCCATGTACATGATCGCGCCGGCGAGCGCGATCTGTGTCAGCAGCAGCCAGCCGCGGCGCCGGCCGAGGAACGGCGGCGTGTAGCGGTCCATGAGGGGCGACCAGATGAACTTCCAGGTGTAGGGCTGGCCGACGAGCGCGAACCAGCCGATGGCGACGATATCCACGTGCTCGGCAGCGAGCCACGCCTGCAGCGTGCCGGCGGTGAGGGCGAGCGGCAGCCCGGAGGCGAAGCCCAGCAGCAGCAAGAGGAAGATCTTGCGGCTGCGGAACACCGCCATGTAGGCTGAACCAGGCACGCGCGCTGCAGTGTAAACGGTTGCCACGCGCGGCAAAACTCGGTAGCCTCAGCGTGTTTCTTCCGCAACGTCCCGCAACCTCAGGCAAGCCATGAACACCACCTCCGAAGTTAACACGCAAAAACTCGTCGCCGACCTGAAAGTCGTGGTCGCCGACGCCGAAGAACTGCTGCGCGCCACCGCCGGCCAGGCGGGCGAGAAGATCGCCGTGGCGCGCGAGCGCATCCAGGCCTCGCTGGCCGCGTCGCGCATCAAGCTGAGCGATACCGAGCGCGCGCTCCTCGAGCGCTCCAAGCAGGCCGCGCACGCCACCGACGAATTCGTGCACGATCAACCGTGGAAAGCGGTCGGTGTCGCCGTGGGGATCGGCCTGCTCATCGGCCTGCTGATCGGCCGCCGCTAGCTCCGCGCCCGCGCGCTGGCGGGCAGGAGAAACGCATGCCCGGCCTGGTGAGGGAGTTCGCGCGCTCGCTGCTGTCGTTCGCCGAGACGCGCGCGCGCATCGCCGCCAACGAGCTCGAGGAGCAGTTCGCCCGCGTCTTCGAGATCGGGGTCTGGGCGGTCGCCTCGGCGGTGCTGCTGGTGCTCGCGGTGGTGATGGCCTCGGTCTGCATCGTGCTTGCGCTGTGGGACACGCACCGCGTGCTCGCCGCCGGTCTGCTTACCGCCCTTTATCTCGTGACCGGCATTGCCGCGGCGCTGATTGCGCGCGCGCGCATGAAAGAGCGGCCCAAGTTCCTCGCCGCCACGCTCGAGGAGCTGGCCAAGGACCGCGAGCAGATGGCGAAGAAGCGCTGATGCGTTCGCGACTGATCGAGTTGCGCGAGCGGCGCGCCCATTTGTGCGAGAGCGCGGCGCGCGAGCGCGCGGCGCTCGATCAATGGGTGGCACGCGCCGAAGTGCTCGAAGGCTGGGCCGACCAGGGCACCGCCGCCCTGCAATGGCTGGGCCGGCGGCCGCTGTGGGTCGCAGCAGCAGCGGCGCTCGCGCTGGCGTTGCGCCCGCGGCGCGCGCTCGGCTGGCTGTCGAAAGGCCTCACGCTGTGGCAGTTGTGGCGGCAGGCGCGCGCCGTGTGGCGGCGCCTCGCACCCATGCTTGCCGAGCCGAAGCGCGCGCCCTGAAGTGAAACTGCCCCAGCCGCCGAAAGTGCTGCGCGACATCCTGCAGCTCGCTGACCGCGAGCGCCGCTTCATCCTTGCCGAAGTGGTGCAGGTGAAGGGCCTGATGCCGCTGCTGATGAAGCCGCGCAACAAGCAGCGCTGGTCGCCAGAGGACCGCGCGCAGCTGCGCACGTACCTGAAGCGCCTGTCGAAAATCTCGCCTTACCTGGTGGTGCTGGTGATGCCCGGCGGTTTCGTCATCCTGCCGGCGCTCGCCTGGTGGCTCGACCGGCGCCGCGGCCGCCGTTTGCCCGCGCTGCCTGCACAGACTGGCTAGGCTTTACTTCAGCTTCCAGTCGTAGTCGATGCTGAGCGGCGCGTGGTCAGAGAAGCGCCGCCGCTTGTAGATCGCTTCGCGGCGCGCGCAGCGCGCGATGCCGGGCGTGGCGATCTGGTAGTCGATGCGCCAGCCGACGTTTTTCGCCCAGGCCTGGCCGCGGTTCGACCACCAGGTGTACTGCTCGGGCTTGGCGTTGAGCCGCCGGAACACGTCGACGTAGCCCAGCCCCTCGAACACGCGCGTCAGCCACGCGCGTTCCTCGGGCAGGAAACCCGAGTTGTTGCGATTGGCGCGCCAGTTCTTCAGGTCGATCTCTTGGTGCGCGATGTTCCAGTCGCCGCACAGGATCAGCTCGCGGCGGCTGCACTTGAGCGCCGCGAGGTGCGGCAGGAACTGCTCCAGGAAGCGGAACTTGGCGGCCTGCCGGTGCGGGCCCGCTGAACCCGAAGGCAGGTAGACCGAGATCACCGAGAGCTTGCCGAAGCGCGCCTCGAGGCAGCGCCCCTCGGCATCGAACTCGCGGCTGCCGAAACCTTCCCTGACCGAATCCGGCTGTGCGCGGCTGTAAAGCGCGACCCCGGCGTAGCCTTTTTTCTGTGCGTGCGAGAAACAGCCGTGCCAGCCCTTGGGCGCGCGCATGGTGGCGTCGAGGTCGGCTGCCTGCGCCTTCACCTCCTGCAGGCAGGCGATGTCGGCGCGCTGCGCCGCGAGCCAGCGGTAAAAGCCTTTGCGCGCCGCCGAGCGGATGCCGTTGGCGTTGAGGGTGATGACGCGCAAGAGCGAGGATTCAGGATTCAGGATTCAGGATCCGGGATCCTGAAGCCTAAGCGCTTGGAAAGCTCGCCGCGCCGCCATGCGCCGCGGACCACGCGGCCGGCGCGTGCAGGAATTTCTCCACCTCGTCGACCTGCGGCGCCGCGAGGTAGCCGCCGCCCTTGACCACCGCCAGCACGTCCCACCAGGTGGCCAGGTGGTGCAGGCGCACGCCCAGGTCACCGAGCGTCTTCTTCGCCTCGGGGAAGATGTCGTAGTAGAAGTTGACGTACACGTGTTCGACCAGCGCGCCGGCGTCGCGCAGCGCTTTGCAAAAATTGATCTTGGAGCGGCCGTCGGTGGTCAGGTCCTCGACCAGCAGGGTGCGCGCGCCCTCGCGGATATCGCCCTCGATCTGGGCGTTGCGGCCGAAGCCCTTGGGCTTTTTGCGCACGTACTGCATCGGCAGGCCGAGGCGATCGGCGATCCAGGCGGCGTACGGAATGCCCGCGGTCTCGCCGCCGGCGACGACGTCGAACTGCTCGAAGCCGGCGTCGCGCGCCAGCGTGGCGGCGGCGAAATCCACCAGCTGCGTGCGGATGCGCGGGTAGAAGATGAGCTTGCGGCAGTCGATGTACACCGGGCTCGCCCAGCCGGAGGTGAAAATGAACGGCTTGCCCTCGGAAAACAGCACCGCTTTCACCTCGAGCAGCATCTTGGCGGTGGTCTCCGCGATGAAGGCCCGATCGGCAGAGTGCATGGCGCGCGGATTGTAGCAGGCGGTCAACGCCGCCGGCGGTGGCGCGTTAGAGCTAGAATTCCCGCTGCATTCTCCATCGGGGGAACCATGCTTCGCCAGATTCTCATTGTCACCGCCGCGCTGCTCGCGCTGCCGCTCGCCGCCCAGGCGCAGTCCTACCGCTGCGTCGGCGCCGACGGCAAGAAGTATTACGGCCAGACCATCCCGCCGCAGTGCGCCGGCCAGGTCGTCGAGGAACTCAGCAAGCAGGGGCTGGTCGTGCGGCGCATCGACCCGCAGGCGACCGCCGCGCAACGCGCCGCCAAGCAGGCCGAAGCCGACGCCAAGAAGAAGGAGGACGCGACCGCCAAGGAGGATCAGCGCCGCGCCAAGGCGCTGCTCGCCACCTACACCAGCGAGAAGGACATCGAGTCCGCGCGCCAGCGCGCGCTGGAGGATCACCAGAAAGCGGTGAAGGAGATCGAGGCGCGCGTCGGCACGATGAAGAAGCGCAACGACGAGCTGCAGAAGGAGCTCGACTTCTTCCAGGGCAAGAAAAAGCCACCGGCCAAGCTCGAGCAGGACATCAAGAGCGCCGAAATCGACCTCAAGGCGCAGGAAGGGCTGCTCGCGGCCAAGCAAAAAGACGTCGACGCGATCAACGCCAAGTATGACGACGACAAGAAGCGCTACATCGAGCTGACCAAAAGCTCTACGAAGTAGAGACTATTTCGTCAGCTTGCGGCGCAGAATTTCGTTCACCTGCGCCGGATTGGCCTTGCCGCGGCTCGCCTTCATCACTTGCCCGACGAGGGAGTTGAAGGCCTTCTCCTTTCCGGCGCCGTAATCCTCGACCTGCCTGGCGTTCGCCGCCAGCACCTCATCCACCAGCCGCTCGATGGCGCCGGCGTCGCTGATCTGCTTCAGGCCGCGGCGCTCGATGATCAGGTCGGCCGCGGTGTCGCCGGCGGCTTCCCCCGCCCACATCGCCTCGAACACCTCTTTCGCCATCTTGCTGGAGAGCGTGCCGTCGGCAAGGCGGCGCAGCAGGCCGCCGAGCGCGGCGGCGGCAACCGGGCTTTGCGAAACCTCGCGCCCGTCGCGGTTGAGGGCTGCCGCCAGCTCGCCCAGTTGCCAGTTGGCGCACAGTTTCGGCTCCACGCCAGAGGCCGCGAGCAGCTGCGAAAAATAATCCGCGCTCTCGCGCGATGCCGTGAGCAGCGCGGCATCGTAGGCGGACAAGCCGTGCTCGCGCGCGAAGCGTGCGCGCATCGCTTCGGGCAACTCCGGCAGCTCGCCGCGAATGCGCTCGATCTGCTGCTCCGATACCACCAGCGGCAGCAGATCGGGATCGGGAAAGTAACGGTAGTCCTGCGCATCCTCCTTGGTGCGCATGGCGCGCGTCTCGCCCCGCTCCGGGTCGTAGAGGCGCGTCTCCTGCACGATGCGGCCGCCGTCCTCGAGCACCGCGACCTGGCGCCGCGCCTCGAATTCGATCGCCTGCTCCATGAAACGGAACGAGTTCAGGTTCTTGATTTCGCTCCGGGTGCCGAGCTGCGCCTCGCCTGAGCGCCGCACCGACACGTTGGCGTCGCAGCGGAACGAGCCTTCCTGCATGTTGCCATCGCAGACGCCGATCCAGCGCAGCAGCGCGTGCAGCGCGCGCGCATAGGCCACCGCCTCCTTGGCGCCGCGCAGATCGGGCTCGGTGACGATTTCGAGCAGCGGCGTGCCGGCGCGGTTCAGATCGATGCCGCTCATGCCACGGCCGAGCACCGCGTGCGAGCCCGGTAACTCGTGCAGCGACTTGCCGGCGTCCTCCTCCAGATGCGCGCGCGTGATGCGGATCGTCTTTTCGCCACCCTGTGCACCTTGGTTGCCGTCCGCGGCCACGATCGTGAGCGTCCCGCCCTGCACCACCGGGATCTCGTACTGGCTGATCTGGTAGCCCTTGGGGAGGTCTGGGTAGAAGTAGTTCTTGCGGGCGAACACCGACTTGCGGTTGATGCGGGCGCCGATCGCGAGGCCGAACCTGACCGCCAGCTCTACCGCCTGCCTGTTCAGCACCGGCAGCACGCCGGGCAGAGCGATGTCCACCGCAGAAGCCTGCGTATTGGGCGCGGCGCCGAACGCGGTCGCTGCGCCCGAGAAAATCTTGCTCTGCGTGATCAGCTGCGCGTGGGTCTCGATGCCGACGACGATTTCCCAGGCCATGCGCGCTCCCGCTAGGGAAGCTCTGAGCAAGTTGCGCGGGTGCGCGTTGCGGCCGGAACGCGGCGCCTGCTAGGCGCTCGGCCGCAGCGATATGTCGATATCGCAAGGCCGAGCAACAACGCAGGCGCCCGTGTCATCGCGCTATCGTACCCCGGAGATCGCGACTTCCGGCCGCAACCCGAGGGCGGCGAGGGCCTTTGCCTTGGTACCCGCGGCGCGGCCTCGCCGCCCAAAGGGACGGGGCGAGTTTTGGCGCATGGCGTCGCCATCGGCCGCCTTGTGGACGTCAAGTACACGGCGGCATCCGCTGTCTAGCCCTGCGCCAAAATCGCCGCCGTCGCGCACGCGGAACTTGCTCAGAGCTTCCCTAGCCGCCCTGCGGGCGCAGCAGCCGGCAGGCGCCGCCGCGGCGCTCGATGAACACCGGCTCGAGGTAGGCCTGCGAGCCGCAGTGCTCGGCGCAATCCTCCGCCAGTACGCGCACGTATTCGCCCAGGTCGCGCAGCGTCACCGTGCAGCGCTTGCCGGCGAGAAAACGCAAACCGCCTGCGAGCGTGCCCTGCTCCACGCGCTCGCCGCCGCCGACGGCGCAGCGGTGACCGCTCGGCGCCATGCGCGAGCGCCAATCGAAGCTGCCGGCTTTGAGCTTGCCGCCCTCGACCACGAACGCGAGCGACGAGCTGTAGCGCTCGCCCGAGACCTCGCAGCGCACCGAGGCCGAGTAATTCTCCATGGCGGGAAAGGTCTCGCTCAGCTCGAAATGCTCGCGCTCCTGGCCGCCCGGCGCGAGGCGCGTGCCCTTGAACACGCCGCCCGACCAGCTGCCCTGGAACACCGCAGTCGGCGCCCGCCCGTAGAGGATCGGCGTCAGGCCTTCGTTGAGCGTGGTGACGCCGAGCTGCGCGCTCCTCTCGCCTTCGAGAAAGCGCCGCTGCATCGTCGGCAGCACCAGGTATTCGCCGGTGACGCGCCAGGCGCCGTCCGCCTGCTTGAGCGCGTAAAGACTCATCACCACCTGACGCCTGCCGATCTGGCCGGTGAGCTCGCGCATTTCGGTGGTTTCCTGCGCCGCCGCCGATTGAGCGACCGCGCACACTGCAAGCGCGCAACAGCTGAGCGCTCGCGCGAACCAATGCGGCGCTCGCGCGAACCGATCAGGTGCGCGCCTCACAGCGGCGCCTCCTTGGGCGCGCGCAGATGCCAGTCGGTCGCCTGCTGGTAGCGATGCGCGGCGCCGAGCATGCGCGCCTCGGAAAAATAGTTGCCGATGATCTGCAGCCCGACCGGCAGGCCCGCGGCGTCGAAGCCGCAGGGAATCGACATCCCGGGCAGCCCGGCGAGATTGGCGGCGATGGTGAAGATGTCGTTGAGGTACATCTGCACCGGGTCGGCGCTTTTTGCGCCGATGGCGAACGCGGTGTCCGGGGTGGTCGGCCCCATCACCAGGTCGCAGCGCGTGAACGCCTCGGCGAAATCCTTCGCGATCAGGCGCCGCAGCTTCTGCGCCTGGAGGTAGTAGGCGTCGTAGTAGCCGTGCGACAGCACGTAGGTGCCGATGAGGATGCGGCGCTTGACCTCGGCACCGAACCCCTCGGCGCGGCTGCGGCAGTACATGTCCTTAAGATCGGCATAATCCTTCGCGCGGTGGCCGTAGCGCACGCCGTCGAAGCGCGACAGGTTGGAGGATGCCTCCGCCGGCGCGAGCACGTAGTACACCGGGATCGAGAGCTTGGTGTTCGGCAGCGCGATATCGACTGTGGTGGCGCCCTGCGATTCGAACCAGCGCACCGCCTCGCGCACCCGCTCGCGCACCCCGGCCTCGACGCCATCGGCGAAATATTCCTGCGGCAGCCCGATGCGCAGTCCGGCGAGCGGCATCGTGAGCTCGCGCGTGTAATCCTCCACCGGGCGCTCGAGGCTGGTGGAGTCACGCGCATCGAACCCGGTCATCGCATTGAGCAGCAGCGCGAGATCGGCAGCGGATTTCGCCATCGGCCCGCCCTGGTCGAGCGAAGAGGCGAACGCGATCAGCCCGTAGCGCGACACCAGGCCGTAGGTCGGCTTCAGGCCCGAGATCCCGGTGAGCGCGGCGGGCTGGCGGATCGAGCCGCCGGTATCGGTGCCGGTGGCCGCGGGCGCCATGCGCGCCGCCACCGCCGCGGCCGAGCCGCCGGAGGAGCCGCCGGGCACGCGCGCGATGTCCCAAGGGTTGCGCACCGGGCCGTAGTAAGAGGTTTCGTTCGACGAGCCCATCGCGAACTCGTCCATGTTGGTCTTGCCCAGCAGCACCGTGCCGGCCGCCGCCAGGCGCTCGATCACATGCGCGTCGTAGGGACTGACGAAATTCGACAGCATCTTCGAGCCGCAGGTGGTGAGCATGCCCTTGGTGCAGAAGATGTCTTTGTGCGCGAGCGGGATGCCGAGCAGCGGGCCGGCCTCGCCCTTGGCGCGCCGCGCATCGGCGCCGCGCGCCTCCGCCAGCGCACGCTCCCCGTCCACGGTGATGAAGGCGTTGAGCTTTTGGTTCAGCCCGGCGATGCGGCCGAGAAACAGCCCGGTCAGCTCGTGTGAGGAAATTTTCCTCGCCGCAAGGGCCGAGCCGAGCTCGGCTAGCGTGGCGTTGAGCACGCGAACGCTACTCGATCACTTTGGGCACCAGGTACAGGCCCTGCTCCGCCGCCGGGGCGACCGCCTGGTACTCGGCGCGGCGGTCGAACTCCGTGACTTTGTCCTCGCGCAGCCTCTGCGACACGGACAACTGGGCGTCGAGCGCGTGCGCCATCGGCTCGATGCCGCGGGTGTCCTGGGCCTGCATCTGGTCGATCAGCTCGAGCACCCGGTTGAGCTGGTCCATCACCCCCCGCGCCTCGTCGCCGCTTACCGCGATGCGGGCGAGGATTGCAATGCGCTGGACTTGTTCTAGGGAAAGGGACATGCCAAAAACCCCCTGCAGGCCACTTGCCGATGGTCGCGTTAAGGGTATCATAGCCGCCTCAGGAAACAGAGTCGGAACGCAGCCTTAGCGAACGAACTTAAGGCATTACCGGAAAGGATCAGCCACGAACATGTTCGGATTTCTGCGCAGCTACTTCTCCAACGATCTCGCGATCGATCTCGGCACCGCGAACACCCTGATCTACGTGCGCGGCAAGGGCATCGTGCTCGACGAGCCCTCGGTGGTCGCGATCCGCGAGGACGGCGGCCCGAACGGCAAGAAATCGATCCAGGCGGTGGGCCGCGAGGCCAAGCTGATGCTCGGCAAGACCCCCAGCAACATCGTCGCCATCCGGCCGATGAAGGACGGCGTCATCGCCAACTTCACCGTCACCGAGCAGATGCTGAAGTACTTCATCAAGAAGGTGCACGACAACAAGCTGTTCTCGCCCAGCCCGCGCATCATCATCTGCGTGCCCTGCGGCTCGACCCAGGTGGAGCGGCGCGCGATCCGCGAGTCGGCGATCGGCGCCGGCGCCGGCCAGGTGTTCCTGATCGAGGAGCCGATGGCGGCGGCGATCGGCGCCGACCTGCCGGTCGCCGAGGCGACCGGCTCGATGGTGCTGGACGTCGGCGGCGGCACCACCGAAGTCGGCGTCATTTCGCTCGGCGGCGCGGTGTACAAGGGCTCGGTGCGCGTCGGCGGCGACAAGTTCGACGAGGCGATCATCAACTACATCCGCCGCAACTACGGCATGCTGGTGGGCGAGGCCACAGCCGAGAACGTCAAGAAGCAGATCGGCTCGGCCTTCCCCGGCTCGGAAGTGCGCGAGATGGAAGTCAAGGGCCGCAACCTCGCCGAAGGCATTCCGCGCAGCTTCACCATCTCCTCGAACGAAATTCTCGAGGCGCTCACCGAGCCGCTCAACCAGATCGTGTCGGCGGTCAAATCAGCGCTCGAGCAAACCCCGCCCGAGCTGGGCGCGGACATCGCCGAGAAGGGCATGGTGCTCACCGGCGGCGGCGCGCTGTTGCGCGACCTCGACCGACTGCTGATGGAGGAGACCGGGCTGCCGGTGATCGTCGCCGACGACCCGCTCACCTGCGTGGTGCGCGGCTCGGGCAAGGCGCTCGAGCAAATGGAGTTGTTCGGCCCGATCTTCACCGAGGAGTAACTGAAGGGGGCCCGCCGCACCCCGACCGGCCTTGCCTTCTTCGAATGGAGCACACTCCCCCGCCCTTCTTCAAGCGCGGCCCCGCTCCCCTCGTCCGGCTGGCCTTTTTCGCCTCGTTGTCGCTCGCGGTGCTGGTGCTGGACGCGCGCTATCGCTACGCCGAAGGTTTGAGAAGCGTGCTCGCGCTCGCGGTCTACCCGTTGCAGTTGATCGCCACCGCGCCGCTGGCGCTGGCCGAGCGCGCCGCCGGCTACTTCAGCGACCAGGCGCAACTGCGGGAGGAGAACGCCGAACTGCGCGCCAAGCTGCTCGCCGCCTCGCAGGAGGCGCAACGCGCCGACAGCGCGCAGGCGGAGAACGCGCAACTGCGGCGCGCCATCGGCGCCGGCGAAGCCTTTCGCGGCAAGGCGATGGCGGCCGAGATCCTGTACAGCGGCCGCGACCCGTATGCGCGCAAAGTGATCGTCGACAAGGGCGCGCAGCACGGCGTGCGCGCGGGCTCGCCGGTGGTGAGCGACCTGGGCGTGCTCGGGCAGGTGACTCGCGCGCACACCCTCGTTTCCGAGGTCACGCTGCTCACCGACAAGGATCAGGCGATCCCGGTGCAGGTGCTGCGCAACGGCCTGCGCGCGGTGGCCTTCGGCGCGGGCTCGAGCGGCATGCTGGAGCTGCGCTTCATGGCGGCGAACGCCGAAATCCAGAACGGCGACAAGCTGGTCACCTCGGGCATCGACGGCACCTATCCGCCGGGCCTACCGGTGGCCACCGTGGCGCGCATCGAGCGCGACGCGGCGTACGCGTTCGCGCGCAGCGTGTGCCAGCCGGCCGCGGGCGTCGACGGCGGCGGCTACGTGCTGGTGCTCGGCGGCCCGGCAAGGCGCCTCGCGTATCCCGAAGAGGCAGGCGCCGAGCGCGACAAGCGCCCCGCCAGGATCCGCAAGGCGCGCCGCAAGGATGCCGATGCAGCTCAGTAGCCCCTCGCCGGCGCAGGCGATCCTCCTGCCGGTGCGCGCCGGCACGATACTCGGCTCGTTCGCGCTCGCGCTGCTGTTCGACTTCCTGCCCTGGCGCAACGTCGCGCTGGTGCCCGATTTCGTGGCGCTGGTGCTCGCCTTCTGGTGCGTGCGCCAGCCGCGGCTGGTGGGCCTTGGCGCCGGCTGGCTGCTGGGGCTCCTGATCGACGTCGGCAACGGCGTACTGCTCGGCCAGCATGCGCTCGCCTACTCGCTGCTCGCGTTCGCGGCGATCACGCTGTCGCGCCGCGTGCTTTGGTTCCCGCTCTGGGGCCAGGCGCTGCACGTCGCCGCGCTGCTGCTGTTCGCGCAAGGCGTCGCGGCGCTGGTGCGGCTCGCGGCCGGCGCCGAATTTCCGGGCTGGAGCATCGCGGTAGGGCCGCTGCTCGGCGCCGCGCTCTGGCCGGTGGTGAGCGTGCTGCTGCTGCTGCCGCAGCGCATGCCCGCGAACGTCGACGAGACCCGGGAAATATGACATGAGTGAAAGGGGGGCTCCAACAAAACGTTTCCGCCCCCCTTCATATCCCCCCGCCCATACATCATGCGTCTAGGAGAACTCAAGAACCACGAGCGCGAGCTGTACTTTTTCCAGCTGCGCATCGGCTTCGCCGGATTCGCCGTGCTGGCCGCCTTCGCGCTGCTGTTCATGCGCTTCGTGCACCTGCAGGTGCTGCAGCACGACACCTATGCTTCCAAGGCCGAGGACAACCGCATCTCGATCGTGCCGATCGCGCCCAACCGCGGGCTGATCCTCGATCGCAACGGCGTGGTGCTGGCGCGCAACTATTCGGCCTA
>CAYMVA010000021.1:0-42677 GCA_964393745.1 uncultured Enterobacteriaceae bacterium
TCCATCCGCGGCTCTATAACCCGGTCAAGATTTCGGGCCAGGCGGTGGAGAACAAGGTGGTGTTCGCGGTGCTCGGATTCGCTTTCGTCTATGTGTCCTGCATCATTCTCATGACGCTGGCGCTGACCGCCAGCGGGCTCGACGTGCTGAGCGCGTTCTCCGCCGTGGTCGCCTGCATCAACAACACCGGACCCGGCCTCAACCAGGTCGGACCGGCGACCACCTACGCGGTGCTGTCGGACTTCCAGACCTGGGTGTGCACGTTCGCAATGCTGCTCGGCCGGCTGGAGCTGTTCACGCTGCTGGTGGTGCTCACCCCCGCGTTCTGGCGCAAGTAAGCGCCGCGCACCCTGCTCCGGGCAAGCGCCCGGGGCGGCTAGGATTTTTTCTGCGCTTTCTTCTGCCGTTGCGGCCGGCGCTTGCCGTAGCTGCCTTTGTAAATCTTGCCCTTGCGGGTCCTCTTGTCACCTTTTCCCATGCACCTTCTCCTTGATGAATGCGGCGGATTATAGCGACGCCGCGCGCCTGGGCGCGTCGCGCCCGGGCTCGTAGGCGAGATAGGGGGCGAGCCACTTCTCCGCCTCGTCGGGCGCCATGCCTTTGCGCCGCGCGTAACCCTCGAGCTGGTCGCGGCCGATTTTCCCCACCGCGAAGTAGCTCGCCTCCGGGTGGGAGAAGTAAAAGCCGGAAACGCTCGACGCGGGCAGCATGGCAAAAGACTCGGTGAGCGTCATGCCGGCGTTGGCCGGTGCATCGAGCAGCGCGAACAACGGACCCTTCTCGGTGTGGTCCGGGCAGGCCGGATAGCCGGGCGCCGGCCGGATGCCCCGGTAGGCCTCGCCGATCAGCTCGGCGCCGGAGAGCTGCTCGTCGGCGGCGTAGCCCCAGAACTCGCGCCGCACGCGCTGGTGCAGGTGCTCGGCAAACGCTTCGGCGAGGCGATCGGCGAGCACCTTGAGCATGATCGCCTGGTAATCGTCGTGGCGCGCCTCGAACTCGGCGACGCGCGCCTCGATGCCGCCGGCGCACACCGCAAAAGCGCCGATCCAGTCAGCGACGCCCGCGTCCTTGGGGGCGATGAAATCGGCCACGCACAGGTTGGGCCGCCCCGCCGGCTTGTGGTTCTGCTGCCGCAGGTTGTGCCAGGTCATCGCCACCTCGCGGCGCCTCGCGTCGGCGTAGATCTCGATGTCGTCGCCATTCACCTGCGCCGCGGCAAACAGCCCGAATACACCGCTCGCGCGGACCCACTTCTCCCGCACGACGCGCTCGAGCATCGCCCGCGCCTCGGCATGGAGCTTGCGCGCCTGCTCGCCCACCACCGGATCCTGCAGGATCGCGGGGTATGGGCCAGAGAGCTCCCAGGCCTGGAAAAACGGCGTCCAATCTATGCAGGGCAGCAGCTGCGCGAGCGGGTAATCCTTGAGCGCGACGACGCCGGTCGTGTGCGGGTGCGGCGGCTGGTAGCTCTTCCAGTCGGTCTTCAAGCCGAGGCGGCGCGCCTCCGCAACCGGATGCAGCGGCCCCGGGCCTTTCTTTTCGCGGTGCTGGGCGCGGATGCGCTCGTAGTCGGCGCCGACCTCGGCGGCGTAGGCGTCGCGCTTCTCCGGCGACAGCAGGCTCTGCACCACCGGCACGCCGCGCGAAGCGTCCGGCACGTAGACCACCGGGCCGGAGTAATTGGGCGCGATCCTGACTGCGGTGTGGGCGCGCGAGGTGGTGGCGCCGCCGATCAGCAGCGGCAGTTTCATGCCCGCGCGCTCCATCTCGCGCGCCACGTGGCACATTTCCTCGAGCGAGGGCGTGATCAAGCCCGAGAGGCCGATGATGTCCGCGCCTTCCTTAATCGCGGTCTCGAGGATGGTCTGCGCCGGCACCATCACGCCCAGGTTCACAACCTCGTAGTTGTTGCACTGGAGCACCACGGCGACGATGTTCTTGCCGATGTCGTGCACGTCCCCCTTCACCGTGGCGAGTACCAGCTTGCCCTTGGCGCGTGCCGTAGCGCCGCTGGCGGCTTTTTCAGCCTCCAGGTACGGCACCAGGTGCGCCACCGCCTGCTTCATCACGCGCGCCGACTTCACCACCTGCGGCAGGAACATCTTGCCGGCGCCGAACAGGTCGCCGACCACGTTCATGCCCCCCATCAGCGGCCCTTCGATCACCGCGATCGGCCGGCCGAGCTTCTGGCGCGCCTCCTCGGTATCCTCGACGATGTGGCTGGAGATGCCGTTCACCAGCGCGTGCGCCAGGCGCTGCTCGACGCTGCCGCGCCGCCAGGCGTCGTCGGCGACCCGCTCCCTGGCCGCGCCCTTCACCGTATTGGCGAATTCCACCAGGCGCTCGGTGGCATCGGGCCGGCGGTCGAACAGCACATCCTCCACCCGCTCGCGCAGCTCGGGCGCGATCTCCTCGTAGACGCCGAGCTGCCCGGCGTTGACGATGCCCATGCTCATTCCGGCGCCGACCGCGTGATACAGGAACGCAGTGTTCATGGCCTCGCGCACCGGCTCGTTGCCACGGAAGGAGAACGACAGGTTCGACAAGCCGCCCGATACCTGCGCCTGCGGCAGGTTGGCGCGGATCCAGCGCGCTGCCTCGAGGTAATCGATGGCGTAGCGCGCGTGCTCCTCGAGCCCGGTCGCGACCGCGAAGATGTTGGGATCGAAGATGATATCCGCGGCGTCGAAGCGCGCGGCCTCGGTGAGCAGGCGGTAGGCGCGCTTGCAGATCTCGATACGCCGCTCGAGTGTGTCGGCCTGGCCGCGCTCGTCGAACGCCATCACTACGACCGCGGCGCCGTAGCGGCGAGCCAGGCGCGCCTGGCGCAGGAACTCGGCCTCGCCTTCCTTGAGCGAGATCGAGTTGACCACCGGCTTGCCCTGCACGCATTTGAGGCCGGCCTCGATCACGCTCCAGCGGGAAGAGTCGATCATCAGCGGCACGCGCGCGATGTCGGGCTCGACGGCGACCAGGTTGAGGAAGGTGGTCATCGCCTTCTCCGAGTCGAGCATCCCCTCGTCCATGTTGACGTCGATCACCTGGGCGCCGTTTTCAACCTGCTGGCGCGCCACCGACAGCGCCTCGGCGTAGTTGCCGGCGAGGATCAGGCGCGCGAACGCCTTCGAGCCGGTGACGTTGGTGCGCTCGCCGACGTTGACGAATAGCGATTCAGGGCCGATGTTGAGCGGCTCCAGCCCCGCGAGGCGCAACTTCGGCGGCAGCGCCGGCGCGGCGCGCGGCGCCACTCCCTGCACCGCTGCGGCGATCGCGCGAATGTGCTCGGGGGTGGTGCCGCAGCAGCCGCCGACGAGATTGAGCCAGCCGGCGCGCGCCCATTCGCCGATCTGGCGAGCCATCGATTCCGGCGTGTCGTCGTACTCGCCGAAGGCGTTCGGCAGGCCGGCGTTGGGATAGCATGAGGTACGGCACTCGGCGACGGCGGCGAATTCCTCGACGTGCTGGCGCAGTTCCTTCGCGCCGAGCGCGCAGTTCAGGCCCACCGCGAGCGGACGCGCGTGCCGCACCGCGTTGTAGAACGCCTCGCCGGTCTGGCCCGAGAGCGTGCGCCCCGAAGCGTCGGTGATGGTGCCCGACACGATCAGCGGCAGACGCACGCCGCGCGCTTCGAACTCGCTCTCGATCGCGAACAACGCCGCTTTGCCGTTTAATGTGTCGAAGATGGTCTCCACCAGCACCAGGTCGACGCCGCCGTCGAGCAATCCGCGCAGCGCCTCGCGGTAGGCCGCGGCGAGCTGGTCGAAGCTGATGTTGCGGAATCCCGGATCGTTCACGTCCGGGGAAATCGAGGCGGTCTTGGAAGTCGGGCCGAGCACGCCGGCGACGAAACGCGGCCGCGACAGCTGGCGCGCTTCGGCTTCGCGCGCTGCCTCCCCGGCAAGGCGCGCCGCGGACAGGTTCAACTCGTAGGCGAGCGCCTCCATGCCGTAGTCGGCGAGCGACACGGACGTGGAGTTGAAGGTGTTGCTTTCGATGATGTCGGCGCCGGCATCGAGATACTGGGCGTGGATGCTCCGGATGAGTTCCGGCCGGGTGAGCGTCAGCAGGTCGTTGTTGCCGCGAAGGTCGCGCGGCCAGTCGCGGAAGCGCTCGCCGCGAAACTGCGCCTCGGTCAGTTGCTCGCGCTGGATCATCGTGCCCATGGCGCCGTCGAGCAGCACGACCCTCTCGGCGAGCAGCGACTCCAGCTTGGCGGCGTGTGCAGCGTATTTCATCGGCGGCTAAAAATGAAAAGACCCGTTCAGCGTTTGCGCAGAAACGGGCCCCTGAGCGCGTCTCTTTAGCGGTATTTATATTGCGCCCGCAAGCTGAACATCAAATCGGCGCAGGCGGGCAGTGTGACGGGAAAAGCCTGTAGTGTCAAACCCTTGCGGCGTATAATGACGCCCGCCATGGACCACTTGGAACCCAAGCAAGCATCCGAGTTCCTGCGCGCGCATTCGAACGCGCTGTTCGTCGACTGCCGCAGCGAGATGGAGTACCTGTTCGTCGGGCACGCGGTGGGCGCGCTGCACGTGGCCTGGAACGACGGCACGGACTGGGAAGTGAACCCGCATTTCATCGGCCAGGTAAAGAAGCTCGCCGGCACCAATCACACCACGCGCCCGATCGTGCTGATCTGCCGCAGTGGCAACCGCTCGCGGGAGGCGGGCGAAGCGCTCGAGCGCGCGGGCTTCACCCAGGTGTACAACGTGGCCTACGGCTTCGAGGGCGAGCTCGACGACCAGCACCGCAGGAACTCGCTCAACGGCTGGCGCCGCGAGGGCCTGCCGTGGGAGCAGTGCTAGCAGGACGGTCGCTGCCGCCCCCGGCGCTCGCCACGTGCGAGACGCGCGCCTGCCAGATGCCCTGATAGGATTGGGCGCCATGCAAGCTGCGGAGTTCGAGTCGATCGTCGGCGTGTTCGCCTGCCAGGTGCACTGGGGCGACTGCGATCCGGCGGGCATCATCTTCTATCCGACCTACTTCCGCTGGATGGACACCGCCACCTGGGAACTGTTCGCCTCGGTCGGCTACAGCGCCAAGCGCATGCGCGCCGAGCACATGGCGATGCCGCTGCTGTCGGCCGACTGCCGCTTCCACGTTCCCGCTGAGCACGGCGACCGCTGCGAGGTGCGCTCGCGCATCGCGCGCTTCGGCGGCAAGTCGTTCGTCATCGGGCACGAGATCGTGCGCGCCGACGGCACGCCGCTCGCGAGCGGCAGCGAGTCGCGCGTCTGGGGCCGCTTCACCGGCGGCCCGGGCACGCCGATGAAGGGGCAGACCATCCCGCCTGAGCTGAAGGCGCTGTTCCGTGCAGCCTAGCCGCCTGCGGTGGGCAAAGTGTAAAGTCATACTTTACACTTCGGCCTGCAGCGGCCGATGCACGTGGCGCGCCGCCCGGCGCCGCCGCCTTCCCCAGGGCCGCGAAGAAAATCGGGGACGGAAAATCGGGGACAGACCTGCCTTCCGGGTCTGTCCCCGATTTTCTTTACCCTCGCCTCATTGCCGCGGTCGTCGGCCGTCTGCGGAACTCGCCACTCGCTGAAGCGGCTCGGGCTCGGACAATCCTCGCCGGGTCTCCTCCGCCCGCGGCCCGGCTCCGCGCGGCCCGATGGGGTCCCCTTGCGGCGGCGCCGGGCAACGCGTCGGGAACCTGGCCGTCGGAGTGCAATGTGTAAAGTCAGCCTTTACACTTTGCCACGCTTTCGCCAGCACCTACCGTGGCCGCCTAGTGGCGCTCGGTTGTCTCCCTTTTCAACAGAGAGTAGCTTTGCACCCGCAGGCGATCGCGTTTCTGCAATGCGGCCTGGGCAACCTGACAACTGCGGCCTTTGCCGAAAGCATAATTCGCGACTAAGGATGTATGCAGATAGAGCTTTTCTCGAAAGCGTCGGACAACGAGACAATGTTTATGCAGCGGTTTCTGCGGGCTATATCTAGTTCGGTGGCACGTGATTGAAGGACTGAAGGGGATCGGATGAACAGGCGTGCTGCGGTAATTGCAATGCTCGCGCTCGGTGCGCCGTTTTGCGCGAGGGCACAAGCGGTTCGTATGCGGAGAATTGGGATTCTCGTGCCCACGCCCGGGGATTCGGATCGCTATGAAGCGTTTATGGCAGGAATGCGCAAATTCGGCTGGATCGAGGGGCAGAACCTTGTCATCGATTGGCGCTACGCAGAAGCAAAGTACGAGCGCGTAACCGCCATGGTGCAGGAGTTGATCAAAGCCGGCGCGGAGGTCATCGTAACCAACTCGACTCCTGCCGTGATCAACGCAAGGAAAGCAAGCACCACGATTCCAATCGTAGCCGCGGCGTATGCCGACCCGGTGGCGAGCGGCCTTGCAGCGAGTCTGGCTAGGCCGGGCGGGAACGTGACCGGAATATCGATCATTTTCGACGGAATCGTCGACAAGCTGTTCGAGTTGGCGTTCGCCTTGCTGCCCAAGCTCTCGCGCATCGCCATTCTGGGCAATGCACAGAATCAGTCTTCGGTGTCGGCCGTGAGTAGGCTCGGCTCGCTCGTCCTGAAAGCCGGCGCGACGCCACTGAAATTCGACGCAAGCACCCCACAGGAGATGGAGGCGGCGCTTGCGTCCATCGTTCGTGAGCGAAGCGAGGCGCTTTTGGTGATCGCCGACCCGTTCCTGTTTGGGGATCGCCAGCGGATCGCGGCCTTCGGCTTGAAGCAGCGCGTGCCGACATTCGCGCAGTCGGTGGAATTCGTGGAGGCCGGATTCCTCGCCAGTTACGGCCCAGACTTCCGCGCCAGTTTCTCCAACGCTGCCTCATTTGTCGAACGGATCCTAAAAGGCGCGAAGCCGGCCGAATTGCCGATCGAGCAAGTAACCAAACTGGAGCTGGGAATCAATCTCAAGACTGCCAAGGCGCTCGGCCTGCGGATCCCACAGTCCGTGATGCTGCGTACCGACCGGGTGATCGAGTGACCGGTCTTGGCCGTTTGCAGGATGTCATGGCAGTGCGGCTTAAGCGTGCGTGCCACCGAACAACGGCTTGCAGGAAGACGCGCCGCACGCGGCGCGCGCCTGAAGCCGGACGTTAAACGCGCGCCACCCGGCGCCGCCGCAAGGGGTCCCCATCGGGCCGCGCGGAGCCGGGCCGCGGGCGGAGGAGACCCGGCGAGGATTGCTCGAGCCCGAGCAGTTTCAGCGAGTGGCGAGTTCCGCAGACGGCCGACGACCGTGGCTCGGAGGCGAGGGTAAAGAAAATCGGGGACGGGCGTGGAAAACCAGGGACAGACCCGGAAGGCAGGTCTGTCCCCGGTTTTCCGTCCCCGATTTTCTTCGCGGCCCTGGGGAAGGCGGCGGTGTCGGGCGGCGCGTTCCAGCTTGTGCCTTGACGTGGTGCGTTACTCGGCGTCGGGCTGCTTGGAAGGTTGCGCGCGGATGAAGGCGTCGAGCTGCATGCACTCGGCGAACACGCGCATCACGGTCGGAAACTTCGAGGTGTCGTTGTTGTAGCGCCGCGCATTGAACGCCTGCGGCACCAGGCAGCAGTCGGCCATGCCCGGGGTGTCGCCATGCGAGAAGCGGCCGCTGCCGGGACTCTGCGTCATCGCCGCTTCGAGTTTGGCGAGGCCGTCGTCGATCCAGTGGCGGTACCAGTCGGCCAGCTGCTCTTCGCTGCGGCCCACGCCCGAGCGCAAATAGTCGAGCGTGCGCTTGTTGTTGAGCGGATGGATTTCGCAGGCGACCAAGAGTGAAAGTGCGCGCACTCGCGCGCGGCCGTAAGGATCCTGCGGCAGCAGCGGCGGCTTGGGATATTTCTCTTCCAGGTACTCCATGATCGCGAGCGACTGCGTGAGCACCTGCCCGTCATCGAGCTCGAGCGCCGGTAGCAGTTGCTGCGGATTGACGGCGCCGAACTCCGGCCGCTGGTGCTCGTTCTTGCCGAGGTGCACCGGCACGGCTTCGTAGGGTAGCCCCTTCAGGTTGAGCGCGATGCGCAGCCGGTAAGGCGACGAGCCGCGGAAAAAGGTGTACAGCTTCACAACGGCGTGACGATTTTCACCTTCAGCTCGCCCACGCCGTCGATGCCGGCGTGCAGCTCGTCGCCCGGCTTCACCGGCCCGACGCCCGCGGGGGTGCCGGAAAAAATGACATCGCCGGGCTCGAGCGTGTAGTACTCGGACAAATAGGCGATCTGCTCAGGCACCGACCAGATCATTTCGGCGAGGTCGGCCTTCTGGCGCTCCTTGCCGTTTACGCGGAGCCAGATCGCGCCCTTTGCGGGATGGCCGATCTTCGCCGCCGTGACCAGCGCGCTGCACGGCGCCGCCTCGTCGAAGTCCTTGCCGAAATCCCACGGCCGGCCGTGGTCCTTGCCCCACTGCTGCAGGTCGCGGCGCGTCATGTCCAAGCCCACGGCGTAGCCGTACACCAGCTCGGTGGCGCGCTTGGCGTCGATGTGGCGCCCGCCTTTCGCCAGCGCCACCACCATTTCGGTCTCGTAATGCAGGTTGGCGGTCTTGGCCGGGTAATGCACCTCGCCGCCTCCCGGCACCAGCGCATGCGCCGACTTGATGAAGAAGAACGGCTGCTCGCGCCCGTCGCCGCCCATCTCCTTCTGGTGCTCGGCATAGTTGCGCCCGACGCAGAAAATGCGGCGCACCGGGAAGCTGTCGCTCGAGCCGGCGATCGGAATTGCGGGCGGCGCCCAGGCGGGAATTGCGTAGGCCATTGGTTCCTTTCGGCTACCTGCGGCGCGCGGCACGCGCGCCGTGGCGCGATTTTATCGCTTCGCAGCGAGCTCGCGCTCGATGATTTCGCGCAACCGGAAGCGCTGCACCTTGCCGGTCGCGGTGCGCGGCAGCTCGGCAATCGAGCGGATCCACTTCGGGCGCTTGTGGCGCGGCAGCTTTTCCTCGCAGGCGCGCTGCGCCGCGCTCGCTGCCTCGTCGTCGCCGTCGCCCGCGGCCACGAACAGCGCCAGGCGCTCGTAGCCCTCGTCGTCGGTGACCCGCACGCACGCGGCTTCCGCGATGCCCGCCTCGCCGATGACCGCTTCCTCGAGCTCGCCCGGCTGCACCCACTGGCCGGCGATCTTGACCAGCTCGTCGGCGCGCCCCTGGTGGCACAGGAATCCGTCGGCGTCGAGCACGAACACGTCGTTGGTGCAGAACCAGCCGTCACGAAATTGGGCCTGCGTCTGCTCGGGGCGATTGGCGTAGCCGTGCGCGAGCGCCGGGTGCCGCACCCAGAGGACCGCAGGTTCCTGCGCCGCGGCGTCGCGGCCTTCGGCGGTGAGGCGCCGCGTTTCGACCCCGGCGAGCGGCTTGCCGGTGCGCTCGCCGTTCGATGTTCCCGGTGGCGTGATCATGCAGACGCAGAACGTCTCCGACATGCCGTAGAGCGAAAGGATTTCCCCGCCGGTGGCGGCGCGCCACTGCGCGATCAGCGCAGCGGGCGGTTTCTCGCCCGCGGCGATCGCGAAGCGCACCTCGCGAAACGGCGCCAGGCGCGCGGCGCCGAGCGCCAGCAACCGCTTGTAGAAAGTCGGCACGCTGAAAAACGCCACTGGCCGGTGCTGCGCAACCAGCTCGAGCACGCTGTCCACCTCGGCCCACTCCGGATGCAGGATCGCGCTGGCGCCGAGCGCGAGCGGCCCGAGCAGGCCATGCTCGAGCGCATAGGAGAAAAACAGCTTCGAGGTCGCGAGCACGCGCGCGCCGGGCTGCAGGTCGAAAGTCTCGCGCAGTGCCATTCCGGCGAGCGGCACGGCGCGGTGCACATGCACGATGCCCTTGGGCTTGCCGGTGGTGCCCGAAGAGTAGAGCCAGAATGCCGGATCCTCCGGCTGCGCCGCGAACGCTTGCGCCAGCGGAGTCGCATCGGCGAGCGCGCGCCGCCAGGAAGGCGTCCCAGGCGGCGCCTGCGCGCCGGCCACGACCAGCCGGCCGCTGCGCGCGAGCTCCGCGGCGAGATCGGGCCGCGCGGCTGCGAACACATCCTCCACGATGGCCAGGCGCGCCGCGCTGTCACCGAGGATGTAGCGGTATTCCTCCTCGGTGAGCTTGGTGTTGAGGGCGACCGCCACGCCACCGGCGTACAGCACGCCGAGCCAGGCAGCGGCGAACTCGGGCGTGTCGCGCATCAGAAGCATTACGCGATCACCCGGCGCCACGCCGAGCGCACGAACGGCACCGGCGGCGCGCGCCACGTCTGTGGCAAGCTCGGCGTAGCTGAGCGCCTGCTCGCCGCAGATAAGCGCGGTGCGCGCCGCATGCCGCGCCAGCGCGGCCGGGCCGAGAAGAGAGTACGCACCGTTCATGGGGAGGACGCCGCAGGATACCGCACGCACCGTGTCGAAGCGATGCGCCACAGCCGCTGGGCGCGGCTTGCGCCTCGCCGGAGCCTCGCCTAGCATGCTTCAGCGACGTTGTTGGGAATGCAAATTGTTTGCAATCAAAACAGATGGCCATGGCGCGGCGCGCTAACGACAGTCCGCTCAACCCCGGGGCACTGCCCACGCTGCTCGGCTACCGGCTGCGCCTTGCGCAGCAGGCGGTGTTCCGCGATTTCGCGGCCAGCGTGCAGGGGCTCTCCCCGGGGCGCGTTGGCCTGCTGATCCTGGTCGAGGCCAATCCGGGCATCACGCAGAGCCGGCTCGCGGAGGCCGCGCGCCGCGACCGCTCGACCATGGTCGGCGTGCTCGATCAGCTGGAGGCGCGCGGCTTGATCGCGCGTCGCCGCGGCGCCGACCGGCGCAGCAACGGCTTGTGGCTGACGCGCAGAGGGCGTGCGTTCCTGGCGCGTGCGCTCGAGCGCATCGCGACGCACGAGCGCCGGATCGCGGCGCGCCTGTCGGCCGCGGAGCACCGCCAGCTGCTTGCCCTGCTCGGCAAGATCGCCGATTGAGAATGCCGCGCGCGGCGGCGCATGCTACGCTGGCCTGATGTCGAGCCCCGCAAAGCCGCTTGACGAGTTGCGCGCCCGCATCACGCAGGCGCTGCACGATTCGCCCGCGCAGGACCTGGAGAAGAACCTGCACGCGCTCGCGGGCGCGTTCTTCGACCGCTTCGAACTCGCCTCGCGCGAGGACCTCGAAGTGCAGAAGAAACTCCTCGAGCGCGCGCAGGCGAAGCTCGCCGCGCTCGAGCGCCGCCTGGCCGAGCTCGAAGCCCGGGCCGGCGGTACGCGCGCGCCGTAAACCCTTTCCCCCTCGGCGCGTTGCTTGCGCAGAGGGACATTCTGATGACGCTTGCCGTGGTGGCGAGCCGCGCGCTTGTGGGGATCGCTGCGCCCGAAGTGACCGTGGAGGTGCATTTGGGCCCGGGGCTGCCCGCGTTTCACATCGTCGGGCTGCCGGATGCCGAAGTACGCGAGGCTAAGGACCGCGTGCGCGCGGCGTTGCATCACGCGCGCTTCGAGTTCCCGTCGCGCCGCATCACGGTGAATCTCGCCCCGGCAGACTTGCCCAAGGATTCGAGCCGCTTCGACCTGCCGATCGCGCTCGGCATCCTGGCCGCGAGCGGCCAGCTGAAAGCTGCCGCGCTTGCGGGCCACGAGTTCGCGGGTGAACTCTCGCTCACCGGAGAACTGCGGCCGGTGCGCGGCGCGCTCGCCATGGCGCTCGGCGCCGGTAGCGCCGGGCGCGCCTTCGTGCTGCCAACGCAGAGCGCGCCGCAGGCGGCGCTCGCCGAGCGCGCGCGCATCCTGCCCGCTGCCAGCCTGCTCGAGGTCTGCGCCCATCTCGCCGGCGAATCGCCGCTTGCCCCTTACTGCAACGGCGTCGCGCGCCTTGCGCCCGACTATCCGGATTTCGGCGAAGTGAAAGGCCAGCAGCAGGCCAAGCGCGCGCTCGAAGTCGCCGCGGCGGGCGCGCACGCGGTGCTGTTGCTCGGGCCGCCGGGCACCGGCAAATCGATGCTCGCGGCGCGCCTGGCCGGGATCCTGCCGCCGATGTCAGAGGACGAGGCGCTCGAATCGGCGGCGATCCAGAGCGCAGCGTTCGCAGGGTTCGATGCCGCGCGCTGGGGGGAGCGCCCGGTGCGCGCGCCTCACCACAGCGCCTCCTCGGTGGCGCTGGTCGGCGGCGGCAACCCGCCGCGCCCGGGCGAAATCTCGCTCGCGCACCACGGCGTGCTGTTCCTGGACGAGCTGCCCGAATTCGCGCGCGACGCGCTTGAGGCGCTGCGCCAGCCGCTCGAATCGGGCGCGATTTCGATCGTGCGCGCCACGCGCCAGGCTTTGTTTCCGGCGCGCTTCCAGCTGGTGGCGGCGATGAACCCCTGCCCCTGCGGCTACCTGGGCGACGCCTCGGGTCGCTGCCGTTGCTCACCGCAATCGATCGCGCGCTACCGCAGCCGCATCTCGGGGCCGCTCGCCGATCGCATCGACATCAAGGTCGAAGCCCCGGCGCCGCGCGAGGCCGAATTAACCGGCGCGGCGGCTGAATCGTCTGGCGCGATTCGCGCCCGCGTGCTCGCGGCGCGCGCAAGGCAGCTCGCGCGCCAGGGCAAGCCCAACGCCTGGCTGGGGCCGCGCGAGACCGAGCGTCATTGCGCCGCCGACGCCGCGGCGATGGAGCTGCTGCGCCGCGCGATCGCGCGGCTCGCGCTTTCGGCGCGTGCCTATCACCGCGTGTTGCGCGTGGCGCGCTCGATCGCCGATCTCGCCGCGAGCGACGCGCTGTGCGCCGCGCACGCCGCCGAGGCGATCCAATACCGGCGGCTGGACGCCGCGCTGTGACGACGCCTTTATTCCCGATCGGGAATAAATGCGCGCGGCACGCCCCCCTGTAGACTCGACGCATGGCGACCTATGCGATCGGCGACGTGCAGGGCTGCTGCGACGAGCTCGAGGCGCTCATTGCGCGCTGCGGCTTCGATGCGGCGCGCGACCGGCTCTGGTTCGTAGGCGACCTGGTCAACCGCGGGCCGCAATCGCTCGAAGTGCTGCGCCGGGTGCGCGCCTTGGGCGATGCTGCGGTGGTGGTGCTCGGCAATCACGACTTGCACCTGGTGTGCCACGCCGAAGGCTTCTGGCAGCGCCGTGCCGACGACACTCTAGACGCGGTGCTCGCCGCGCCCGACGGCGCCGAGCTCGTCGCCTGGCTGCGGGCGCGGCCGATGATGCACCTAGAGGGGCGCTATGCCATGGTGCACGCGGGACTGTTGCCGCAGTGGACGCTCGAGCGCGCGCTAGAGCTGGCGCGCGAGGTGCAGCGGGCGCTGCAGGGCCCGGGCTATCGGGAGTTCCTCGCCAACATGTACGGCAGCCGGCCCGAGCGCTGGCACGATTCGCTTGCCGGCCACGACCGGCTGCGCGTGATCGTCAACGCGATGACGCGGCTGCGCTTCTGCACCGCCGATGGCGTGATGGAGTTCCGCGAAAAGAGCGCCACCCCGCCGCCCGGGTTCAGCGCGTGGTTCGACACGCGCGGCGGACGCGCCGAGCCGGCGATCGTATGCGGCCACTGGTCCACGCTGGGACTCAAGCTGAGCGAGCGGCTGCTGGCGCTCGACAGCGGCTGCGTCTGGGGCGGTCGTTTGAGCGCCGTCAGGCTAGAGGATCGCGCGCTTTTTCAGGTACCCTGCCGCTGTCACCAGCCTTTGGAGAGTGCGACGTGACCGAGTGCGTGTTCTGCAAGATCGTGGCGCGGGAGGTGCCGGCGACCGTGGTGTTCGAGGACGAGGCGGTGCTCGCGTTCATGGACATCGGCCAGGTCAACCCGGGGCACGTGCTGGTGGCGTGCAAGGCGCACGTCGAAAACGTCTACGCGGTGGATGATGCTCAGGCCGCAGCGGTGGCGCGCGCCGTGGCGCGCATCGCGCGCGGCATTCGCGATGCGTTCGCCGCCGAGGGGCTATCGGTTTACCAGGCGAACGGCAAGTCGGCGGGACAAACCGTGTTGCACTACCACGTGCACCTGGTGCCGCGCGCCGAGGGCGACGGCATGAACCTCACCTGGCCGGTGAAGAATCCGCCGCGCGCCAAGCTCGAGGAGTACGCCGCCAGGATCCGCGCCCGGCTCGCGTGAGGCGAGCCGTTACCAGGGCGAGCTGCCGAAGGCCTTGCGATAGCGCGTCTCGATATCGGCGCGCGAGGGCTGGTGGTTCTGCGCGCCGCGGTGCGCGATCTTGATCGCGCCCATGAGAGAAGCCAGCCGCCCGGTGCGCCCCCAGTCCCAGCTGCGCGCGATGCCATAAAGCAGGCCGGCACGATAGGCATCGCCGCAACCTGTGGGGTCGGCAAGAGCCTCGGCCTCGACGCAGGGAATCTCGTGCAGCACGCCGTCGGCGCGGATCTGCGAGCCCTTGGCGCCCAAGGTGAGGATCAGGGCTTTCAGCTCGGTGGCCAGGTCTTCGAGCCGCCGGCCGGTTTTTTCTTCCAGCAGCTTGCCTTCGTAGTCGTTGACCGCGACATAGTCCGCCAGGCGCACCAGCTCCTCGAGCTCCTGGCGCGAGAACATCGGCAGACCCTGCCCCGGGTCGAACAAGAACGGGATGCCGTGCGCGGCGCACTCGCGCGCGTGCTGCTGCATGCCCTGCTTGCCGGACGGGCCGATGATCGCGAGCCGCGCGCCGAGCGCGCGCCCGACGTGGTTGTGATGCGAGTGGTCCATGGCCCCGGGATGGAAGGCCGTGATCTGGTTGTCGTCCAGGTCGGTGGTGATGAACGCCTGCGCCGTGAATTGACCCGCGATCGTCGCCAGCTGGCCGGCGGCGATGCCCAGCCGCGCGAGCCGCTCGAGATAGGGTTGAATGTCCTCGCCGACGGTCGCCATCACGATCGGCTCCTCGCCGAGCAGCTTCAGGTTGTAGGCGATGTTGCCGGCAGTGCCGCCGTATTCGCGCCGCATTTCCGGCGTGAGGAAGCACACGTTCAGGATGTGCAGCTGGTCTGCGAGCAGGTGGTTCCGGAAACGGTCCGGGAACACCATGATGGTGTCGTACGCGATCGAGCCGCTGACGAGGATGGTCATGCTTGCTTTCAGGGATAGAAAAGGTACAGGCGGTAGCCGATTGCCTTGACGCGGCTGCTGTCGAAGTTCACCCGCAGCACCGCATCGGCGCCCGGCGCGATGCCCTGCGCGGAGCGTTCGGCGAGGCCGGTTTGCAGATAGTCGGGCGGCGCCAGCACCCGGCGCACCATGGCCTGATCGCGCTCGTCAGTGAGCGTCAGTTCGAGCGACGGGTATTCCTGCGCGAACGGCGCCCGGTTGCGGATCACGGCGTTGAGCACGATGACGCCCTCGCGCCGGTTGTCGGTCTGCAAGTCCGAGGTCTCGATGCTCATGAGCTCGGGCCGCCGCGGCAGCCGCAGCTCGCAGCCCAGCCTGGCGCAGGCGCGTGCCAGCGGCGCGCGCACCTCCGGCACCAGCACCGCGATCTCGGTGCGGAAATGCAGCAGCGCTTGCGCTGCCAGCAGCGTGAGCGCGAGCAGCGCGCCGAATCCCCAGAGCAGGCGCCGGCGCGGCGGCGGTTCCACTTCCTCCAGGAATTCGGGCAGCAGCTCGGGCTCGTCGGATGCGGGCACCGACCTGGGCCCCTGCGGCGCCGCCGCTGCGCGGCGCACGGCCTCGAACAGTGTCAGCTGCGGCGAGGGTTCATGATCGGCCGGAGCGTTGCCCTGCTCCACCAGCCCGGCGACGCCGTCGAATACCTGCGTGCACTTGCCGCAGCGCACTTTGCCGCCGCGCGCCGAGAGTTGCGTCGGCTGCACGCGAAACGAGGTGCCGCAATTGGCGCAGCGCGTGATGAGGGTCAACGCCGCCGCCCTTCGATCAGCGCCCAGCCCTCTAGCTCTGCGCCGAGGCCGACCTCGAAGTCGGGCGCGTAGGCGGCGCAGACTTCCGGCGCCTGTGCCTCGAGCACGCCGCTGAGCGCGAGGAACCCTCCCGCGCGTGCGCGCGCTGCCAGGATCGGCTCGAGCTGGATCAGGGGTTGGGCGAGGATGTTGGCCACGACGACGTCGTAGTCTCCCGCAGGCAGTGCATCCGGCGGCGTCACGCTCAGCTCGACGCCGTTGGCGCGCGCATTCGCTGCCGCCGCCTCGAGCGCCTGCGGATCGAGATCCACCGCGGCGATCCGGCGCGCGCCGAGCTTGGCGGCGGCGATTGCCAATATACCCGAACCGCATCCGTAGTCGAGCACCGATTCCCCGCCGCGCAAAGTGCGCGCGAGCCACGCTAGCGCAAGGCGCGTGCTCGCATGGTGGCCGCTGCCGAATGCCAGTCCGGGATCGAGCCGCAGCACGATCGCCGAGGGATCGGGGGGCGCGTGCCAGCTCGGCACCACCCACAGGCGCGGCGCCGCCTCGATCGGCACGAACTGCGATTGCGTGCGCTGCACCCAGTCCTCGTCCTCGATGCGGGTGAGCGTGTAGCGCGGTGGCTGGGCGAGCCCTGCGCTGCGCGCGGCGTGCGCGACCAGCGATGCGGCGTCGGCGTGTTGCGCGGCGAGCGCGACGATGCGCGCGCGGCGCCAGCCCGGCGCCGTTTCCTGCGGCGAGCCGTCGCCGGTGCCCGGGCCGCGGCCGGGCTCGGCGTAGTGCGGGTGCTCCGCAGATGTGCCGGCGTCCGCGTCCTCGAGCGAAACCGACTGCGCCCCTGCCTCGAGCAGCGCCTCGGACACCGCCTCCGCGCCCGGCTGCTCGATTTCGAGCGTGATCGCAAGCCAGGGCACGGCGCTATTTTTTCTGCTTGTTCTCGTCGGCGAGCTTCTGCTCGAGGTAATTGATCGAGGTGCCGCCGCGCAGGAAGCGGCTGTCGTGCAGCAGATCCAAGTGCAGCGCCAGGTTGGTCTGGATGCCCTCGATCACCATCTCGGAGAGCGCGATGCGCATGCGGCGGATGGCCTGCTCGCGGCTGGCGCCGTAGGCGATCACCTTGCCCACCATCGAGTCGTAGTTCGGCGGCACGGTGTAGCCGGCGTAGACATGAGAATCGACGCGGATGCCCGGGCCGCCCGGCGGGTGGTAGGAGACGATGCGCCCGGGCGATGGCGTGAAGCGGTATGGGTCCTCAGCATTGATGCGGCACTCGATGGCGTGGCCGCGGAACTCGATGTCCTTCTGCCGGAACGGCAGCTTCTCGCCGGCGGCGATGCGGATCTGCTGCTGCACGATGTCGATGCCGGTGATCATCTCGGTCACCGGGTGCTCGACCTGCAGGCGGGTGTTCATCTCGATGAAGAAGAACTCGCCCCCCTGGTACAGGAACTCGAAAGTGCCGGCACCGCGGTAGCCGATCTTGCGGCAGGCGTCGGCGCAGCGCTCGCCGATGCGGTCACGCAGCTTGGCCGGCAGATCCGGCGCCGGTGCCTCCTCGATGACCTTCTGGTGGCGGCGCTGCATCGAGCAGTCGCGCTCGCCCAGGAACACTGCGTTCTTGTGCTCGTCGGCCAGCACTTGGATCTCGATGTGGCGCGGATGCTCGAGGAACTTCTCCAGGTACACGGTCGGGTTGCCGAACGCCGCCTGCGCCTCTGCGCGCGTCAAGCTGACGGCGTTGAGCAGCGCCGCCTCGGTATGCACCACTCGCATGCCGCGCCCGCCGCCGCCGCCCGACGCCTTGACGATCACCGGGTAGCCGATGCGGCGCGCGATTTTCACCACTTCCGCCGCCTGCTCCGGCAGCGGACCCTCGGCCCCCGGCACCACCGGCACCCCCGCCTTGAGCATCGCCTGCTTGGCGCTCACCTTGTCGCCCATCAGGCGGATGTTCTCGGGGCGCGCGCCGATGAATACGAAGCCGCTCGCCTCCACCTTTTCGGCGAAGTCGGCGTTCTCCGAGAGGAAGCCGTAGCCGGGGTGGATCGCCTGGGCGTCGGTGACCTCGGCGGCGCTGATGATCGCCGGGATCTTGAGGTAGCTCGCCGCCGCCGGCGCCGGCCCGATGCACACCGACTCGTCGGCCAGCTTGACGTACTTGGCCTCGGTGTCGGCCTCCGAATGGACCACCACGGTGCGGATGCCGAGCTCGCGGCAGGCGCGCTGGATGCGCAGCGCGATCTCGCCGCGGTTGGCGATCAGGATCTTTTCAAACACCTGCTATCCAAGAATGAAAAGCGGTTGGCCGTACTCGACCGGCTGGCCGTTCTCCACCAGGATCGCCTTGATCACCCCCGTGGCGTCGGCCTCGATCTCGTTCATCAGCTTCATCGCCTCGATGATGCAGACGGTCTGTCCCGCCTTCACGCTGTCGCCGACCTCGGCGAAGGGCTTCGCTTCGGGCGCCGAGGCGCGATAGAACGTCCCCACCATCGGCGCCTTTATGACGTGCCCTTCCTGGCCGGCTGGTGGCTCATCGGGGGCCGCTGCAGCCGCCGCCTGCATCGCGGTTGTGGTGAGCGCTTGCGCTGCGGCCGGCGCGGTGGTGGCAGGGGCCGCAAGCGGCGTCAGCGTCACGCCGCCGCCTTTCACGATCTTCACCTTCTCCTCGCCCTCGGTGATCTCGAGCTCGGCAATGCCCGACTCCTGCACCAGGTCGATGAGCTTCTTGAGCTTGCGCAGATCCATGCCGTTACCTCCTGCTGGGAAGCGGCCAGCGGCCGTCCCCGGACAACCGATCTAGGCGCGAAAGCCCTTGAGGCGCCCTGTCGCGTACTCGAGCGCCAGGTCGTAGCCGCGGCTGCCGAGGCCCAGAATGCTGCCCACTGCCACGGCGGTGAAATGGGAGTGCGCGCGCCACGGCTCGCGGGCGTGGATGTTGGACAGGTGCACCTCGATGAAGGGGATCCGGACTGCGGTCAGCGCGTCGCGCAGCGCAATGCTCGAGTAAGTGAAAGCAGCCGGGTTGAGGATGATGAAGCCGACGCCATCCCGCCCCGCCTGCTGTACGCGATCCACCATCACGCCCTCATGGTTGGTCTGGAAGCATTCCAACTTGACCCCGGCTGCCCGGGCAGCATGCGCCAGGCGCTGGTTGATGTCGTCCAGGGTCTCGCGGCCGTAGATCTGCGGCTCGCGCGTCCCAAGGAGATTGAGGTTCGGCCCGTTTAGAACCAGGACCCTTGTACCCTCAGATCGTGCTTTTTTCATGATTTTCCCAGAAGAAGCCGACATTTTACCCCCCTTCCCCTGTAGTTTTCGAAGCGAACCCGCCTGGATGCTGCTCAGGATTTGAGCATTTCCCCTAGCAAAGCCTCCAGCTCTTGCTGACTCATGGCCCCCAGCTTCGATTTCCCGATCTCTCCTTGGCGATCTGCGAACACCGTGTATGGCAGGCCGCCTGCCGAATTGCCGAGCTTTCGGACCAGGTTGAACCCCTCCCCGCCAGCAATCAGGATCGGATAGTCGATCTTCATGGAAATTGAGAATTCCTTCACTTTAGGAGCAAGATCGATGGCGATGCCTACAATTTCAACGCCGTTCGACACATATTTATTTCGGACAGCCATGAGCATCGGGATCTCTTCCCGGCAGGGAGGGCACCATGTCGCCCAGAAGTTGACGACCAGGACCCGCCCCCGCCACTCCACAAGCTGTCTCGGTTTGCCCTCCAAGTCCGTGAAGCTCGCCGCCGCGAGCGCCGAACTGCCCGCCCGGCGCTGGTCGAGAAGCAGCGGACCTGCAAGGAATCCGGCGGCGGCGGCAGCCACCGCCACTCCGCCCAGGATCAGCGCTTCACGCCGCCTGAGCGCCATCGGTTGAGTCGGGTGCTGCGTCGACCATGGCGCGGACTTCGGCGATTCCGGCACGCTCCATCACGCGTCCCGACTGTGAACCCTTGAGCGCGAGCCGCTCGTCGCGCGGGTCGAACACCGAGAGCCGCAACGGCGCCTCGTTCCAAGCGAGCGACAGCACCGCCACCGCGCGCCCCCGGTCGCCGGCGTAGCGCCGGCTGTCGGCGGCGGTGTAGCCGATGTTGCGGTCGAGCAGGAAGATCTCGACCTCCTTGGCGCTTTCCGGAAAAAGCTGCAGGTCGATTTCGGCGTAGGGTCCTGCGGTGCCGGCGAGCACTGCGCCGGTGAGATAGGGGTTGAAGCGCTCCAGGGTCCGCATCGCTTCCAGCGCCACGCGGCGCAATTCCGCGATCCGCTGCGGGTGCTCGGCGTGCTGGTACAGGGCGCGATAGGCGTGCAGCTCGGTTTCGATCTCGTCGTTCGCCGGCAGCGCCTCGGTGTCGGCGGCGCCCAGCGCGCGCGCCGCCTTGCGCTTGGCGAGCGCGTAATCCTCGATGCCGTCCTCGGCCATGATGCGGGCCGCCGCCGCCGCAATCCTTGCCCGCATGCTTTGCTGACGCGCGCTCCTGCGGCCCATCCGGAACTCCCGCGTGGTGCTGCGCGCGCATCATAGCGCAGCGCTCGCGTACAATCGCCCGCTTTTCTGCCCGGCGTCGCGTGCATCTCCACATCCTCGGCATCTGCGGCACCTTCATGGGCGGCGTCGCGGCGATTGCCAGGCAAGCCGGGCATCGCGTCACCGGTTGCGACGCCAACGTCTATCCGCCGATGAGCGAGCAACTCGGGGCGCTCGGCATCGAACTGATCGAAGGCTGGGGCGCCGAGCAACTGCACCTTGCACCCGACCTGTGGGTGATCGGCAACGTCGTCACCCGCGGCAACCCGTTGATGGAGGCGATCCTAGATCGAGGGGAGCGCTTTGTGTCCGGGCCGCAGTGGCTGGCGGAGAATTTCCTGAATAGCAAGTGGGTACTCGCTGTTGCCGGAACCCATGGAAAGACCACGGTTTCTGCGATGCTTGCCTGGATCCTGGAGCGTGCTGGGCGGAAGCCGGGTTTCCTCATTGGCGGTGTTCCGGCTGATTTCGGGGTGTCGGCCCGGGCCAGTTCCTCGCCTCTCTTTGTCATCGAGGCGGACGAGTACGACACCGCGTTCTTCGACAAGCGATCGAAGTTCCTGCACTACCGCGGAAAAACCGTCATTCTGAATAATCTTGAGTTCGATCATGCAGACATCTTCGTCGATCTTGCAGACATTGAGCGTCAATTTCACCATTACGTGAGAATACTCCCTGGTTCAGGAAAGATCGTACTCAACGATCAGGATCAAACCCTTAAGCGAGTGCTTACACGCGGCTGTTGGACGCCCTGCGAAGTGTTCGGCTCACGAACTGGCTGGGAGGCGGGCGAGCCCGACGCTGGCGGTGCCTTCGAAGTGGCTTGGCAGGGAAAAGCGCTTGGGCGTGTCCATTGGGAACTCACCGGCGCACACAACCGCATGAACGCACTTGCTGCGCTCGGCGCGGCGCGCCATGCCGGGGTGGAGCCAGAGGAGGCGATCGAGGCGCTGACGTCATTTCGTGGGGTGCGGCGCAGAATGCAGTTGCGGGGCAGGGTGCGCGGCGTCGAGGTCTACGATGATTTCGCGCATCACCCGACTGCCATTCGCGTCACGCTGGAAGGATTGCGGCAGCGCGCGCGCGGCGCGCGCATCCTGGCGGTGTTCGAGCCGCGCTCGAACACGCTGCAAGCAGGGGCCATGAAGGATGCGCTCCCAGGAAGCTTTGCCGCTGCGGACCAGGTGTACGTCTATGGTTTGGGCCTCGCTTGGGATCCGGCTGCCGTATTCGCGCCGCTAGGTGCCCGGGCGCGCTGCCTGTCCGATCTCGAGGCGCTGGTCGCGGCGATCGCGGCGGATGCTCGCGAAGGCGATCGCGTGCTGGTGATGTCCAACGGCGCCTTCGGCGGCATCCACGAAAAGCTGCTGGCGCGGCTCGCGCAGACACCGGGCTGATCCAGATCAAGCATGACCAGCGTCGGCCAAGTAGCGTGCGGGCACAGGTTCCAGGTCGAGGTGGGCGCGTGCATCTGATGCTCCTGATTTTCGTGTTTCTGTTGTGCGTGGTGGTGTGGGGGTTTTTCCACTCCAATCCGCAGGGCGTGCCGCAGCTGCCGCTGCACTCGTGCAACGCACTCACGCTGATAGCTGCGGTAGTGGTGGCGGCCGCAGTCGGCATCCTGCTCTACGGCGATGCGGTAGCGGCGAAGCAGGGCGAGAAGGGGCTCGCCACCTACCTCGCCATCATGGCCGGAGGAACCGCTTTCCTGATCGTGGTGGCGGTGGGCGGCATGGTGCGAAACCTGGTGCTGTTTCCGCGCTCCAGGCGCTCGCCCGCCGCGCCCGGGCCGGCGCAATCCTGAACCAGCCCGCGTTCAGGGGATAATCGCCGCCTCGCGCAACCAGCGCGGCGGCAATGCTCATCTACCTGCACGGCTTCAACAGCTCGCCTGCGTCGCACAAAGCGATGCTGCTCCAGGCGCACATGGCGTCGCTCGGCCTGGCGCAGCACTACGTCTGTCCGGCGCTGCCGCACCGCCCCGAGGAGGCGGTGCGCGCCATAGAGACCGAGATCAGGCGCCACGACCGCCGCCGCGTCACGCTCCTTGGCAGCTCACTCGGCGGCTTCTACGCCACCTATTTCGCGGAAAAATACTCCCTACGTGCGGTGCTGATTCAACCGGCGATTTACCCTCACATCGGACTCGAGACCCTGCTTGGGCCGCAACAGAACCTGCACAGCGGCGAGCGCTACGAGCTGACGCGCGCGCACCTCGAGGGTTGGCGCGCGCTCGCGCTCGAGCGCGTCGACCCGGAGCGCTACCTGCTGCTGCTCGAGACCGGCGACGAGGTGCTCGACTGGCGCCAGGCGGCGCGCAGGTACGAGGGCGCAAGAACCGTCATCCGCGACGGCGGCGACCACACGCTGCAGAGCTTTCCCGAGCACCTCGATCGGATCCTCGCTTTTGCCGGCATCACCGCGCGCGCATGAACCTGCTCTACGAGGAGGAGGGCGAACTCAAGGTGGGCTCGGTGCTGGCGCAGAGTCCGGCCTCCTACCAGGTCGAGAGCCCGCACGGCCGGCGCTCCAAGGTGAAGGCATCCAACGTGGTGCTCGCGTTCGAGCGCCCCGCTGGGGCCGAGCTGCTGGCTCAGGCGCGCGTTTTCGCCGATGGCCTCGATGCCGAATTCCTCTGGCAGTGCAGCGGCAGTGCCGAGTTCGGATTCGAGGAGCTGGCGCGCGAGTACGTCGGGCGCCAGCCGAGCGCAGTGGAAGCGGCCGGCGTCCTGATCAAACTGCATGCGGCGCCGATCTACTTCTACCGCCGCGGCCGCGGCCGCTTCCAAGCGGCGCCCGAGGCGACCCTGCGGCTGGCGCTCGCCGGCGTACAAAAGAAAAAGCGCCTCGAGGCGCAGATCGAGGATTGGGCGGCGTCGCTGGCGCGCTTCGAGTGCCCGCCGCAGGTGGCGGCGCTCAAGGACGAGCTGCTGTACGCGCCCGACCGGGCGAAACCCGAGAGCAAGGCCTTCGAGCGCGCCTGCAAGCAGACCGGATTGAACGCCGCGCGCCTGATGCAGCGTTGCGGCCAGCTGCCGGACAGCCATGCCTATCACTTGAACCGCTTCCTGCACGAGTTCTTCCCGCGCAGCGCCGATTTCGCGCCGCATCCGCTGCCGCAGGCGCCGGCGGGCCTGCCACTCGCCGAGGTCGAAGCGTTCAGCCTCGACGATATCGGCACCACCGAGATCGACGATGCGTTTTCGGTGACGCGGGTGTCGGCGGACGAGCTGCGCATCGGCATTCACATTGCGGCGCCCGCGCTTGGCTTCGCCCCGGGCTCGCCGCTCGATGCGATCGCGCGCGAGCGCCTGTCCACCGCCTACATGCCGGGGTGCAAGTTCACCATGCTGCCGCAGGACGTGATCGAGCGCTTCTCGCTCGATCACGGCAACCATCAGCCCGCGATCTCGCTCTACCTCAACGTCGCCGCCACGGATTTCGCGCTGCGTGGGCGGCACAGCCGGCTCGAGCTCGTCAGGATCGGGGCCAACCTGCGCCACGCCCGCTACGACAGCCTCAACGAAGCGTTCGAGAGCGGCGCCGCAGCGGGGCTCCCCTACGAGGATGAGCTGCGCACGCTGTGGCAGTTCGCGCGCGCGCTCGAGCGCGCGCGCGGCAGGCCGAGCGTCAATGCGGGTATCGTGGACTACGGCTTCCGCGTCGAGGACGGGCGGGTCGCGATCGAGCCGCGAAGGCGCGGCGCGCCGCTCGACAAGCTGGTCGCCGAGCTCATGATCCTCGCCAACACCACCTGGGGCGAGCTGCTCGCAGAGCGCGACATCGCCGCCATCTACCGCGTGCAGTCCTCAGGCAAGGTGCGCCTGAGCGTCCACCCCGAGGCCCACGAGGGCCTCGGCGTGTCGTGCTACGCCTGGATGAGTTCACCGCTGCGGCGCTACGTGGATCTGATCAACCAGTGGCAGCTCGCGGCTGCGCTGGGTGCACGCCGGGCACCGTTCACGCGCACTTCCGAAGGATTGCTCGCGGCATTGCGCGCTTTCGAGGTCACTTATGCGCGCTATGACGAGCATCAGCGCGCGATGGAAACTTACTGGTGCCTGCGCTGGCTGCAGCAGGAAGGGGTTGCTGAGACCGACGCCACGGTGCTGCGCGAAAACGTGGTGCGCGTCGATCGCCTGCCGCTCACCGTGCGCGTGGCCTCGCTGCCCGAACTGGAGCCGGGCGCGCGGGTGCGGCTGGCGGTGCAGGAGATCGATCTCCTGGAGCGCAGCGTGCACTGCATTTGGCGGGAAACGCTCGGGCGCGCGAGCGCGCCGCTCGAGGCCGCAGGCGGGCAGGGCATACCGTAAAAGTTTAAAATGCGATCAAATTCGCCGCTAGCGAGGTGATTTTGCAGGGAAACGCCGGCACCCTTCTGGTTGATCCGCAAGCGTACTGGAGCGGGCTCGACCGGCACGCGCGTGTGCTTTATGCATCGGTGGGGGCATCGATCCTGCTGCACGCGATACTGCTCTCGGTTCATTTCCGCTTTCCCGACCAGCTGCGCTGGAAATCCGCCAACCAGCCGCTCGAAGTGGTGCTGGTGAACGCCAAGACGCGCGAGCGCTCGGCGCAGGCGGAAGCCTTGGCGCAGGCAAATCTCGACGGCGGCGGCAACACCGACCTCGAACGGCGCGCGGCGACGCCGCTGCCGGTCACCGAGCCGCGCGACCCGGGGCGCGACCTCGCCGCCGCGCAGCGTCGCCAGCGGCAGCTGGAGGCGCAGCAGCAGCGCCTGTTGGCGCAGGCGCGCGAAGCGCGCGACAGCTCCGCGCCCGAGGCGCCTGCAGGGCAAACCTCGCCGAGTATCTCGGGCCGCGACCTCGCCGACCTGTCGCTCGCTGCGATGCAGCTGCAGGCGCAGATCGACCGGCGGGTCGAGGAGTACCAGAAACGCCCGCGCAAGCGCTTCATCGGCGCGCGCGCGACCGAATACCGCTTCGCTCAATACGAGGAGGACTGGCGCGCCAAGGTCGAGCGCCTGGGCACGCTCAACTATCCGGCGGAGGCGCGCGGCAAGCTCTACGGCAACCTGCGCCTCACCGTGACCATCCGGCCCGACGGCACCGTGGAGTCGGTAGAGCTGGACCGGTCCTCTGGCCTCAAGGTGCTCGATGCCGCCGCCTTCCGAATCGTGCGCATGGCGGCGCCGTTCGCCGAGTTCCCGGCCGATATTCGCAAGGACACGGACCTGCTCGTCATCACGCGCACTTGGTTCTTCGGTCAGGGCGACAAGCTCTGGACGGAGTGAGCAACCGATACGCCGTCATCGGCAACCCCGTGGCGCATTCGAGGTCGCCGTGGATTCACGCCGAGTTCGCGCGCGCGACCGGTCAGGATATGGAGTACGGGCGCATCGAGGCGCCGCTCGATGGGTTCGCGCGCGCCGTGGAGGAGTTCCGCGCTGCGGGCGGGCGCGGCGCCAACGTCACGTTGCCGTTCAAGCAGCAGGCGTTTCGTTACTGCACCGCGCCGAGCGCGCGCGCCCAGTCAGCGCAGGCGGTGAATACGCTGATCTTCGATCGTGCCGGTGTGCGCGGCGATAACACGGATGGCGTCGGACTGGTGCGCGACCTGAGCGCCAACCTCCGCCGCAAGATTGCCGGCAGCAGGATCCTGCTGATGGGGGCGGGAGGAGCGGCCCAAGGGGTGCTCGAGCCGCTCGCGCAAGCCGGCGCGGCGCAGATCGTCATCGCCAACCGCACCATGGCGCGCGCCCGGGCGCTCGCCGCGCGGCTCGCGGATTTCGCCGTGACCGCCTGCAGCTACGAGGCGCTGCAGGGGGAGTCGTTCGATCTGGTCATCAACGCCACCTCAGCCGGGCTGGAGGGCGCGGCGCCGCCGCTGCCGGAGAACGTATTCGCGCGCGGCGGCCTCGCCTACGACCTGGTGTACGGCCGCGAGACGCCGTTTCTCGCCATGGCGCGCGCTGCCGGCGTCGACGCTTGCGACGGCACCGGCATGCTGGTGGAACAGGCCGCCGAATCGTTCTTTCTTTGGCGCGGGATGCGACCCGATACCGCCGCGGTGCTGGCCTCGCTGCGCCAGCGCTGAATTTTCCACCGTGGCCCGCAAGCGGGTGTCGCGCCAAGTGCGTCTCGCTTGGCGGTTGTTCGGCTTTGGCGTGGCCGCGATTCTGGTCGCGGCGGTCGCGGTGCAAGGCTGGTTCTTCGCGCACGTGCTGTGGTGGCGCAGCCACGAACCGGCGAGTACCGCGTTCATGCAGGCGCGGTTGGAACGCCTGCGCGAGCACGATGCGGCAGCCAAGCTCAGGCACGCGTGGGTCGGCTACGAGCGCATCTCGCCGCACCTCAAGCGCGCAGTGGTCGCCGCCGAAGACGCGAAGTTCGTAGGCCACGAGGGTTTCGATTGGGAGGCGATTCACAAAGCGATGCAGCGCAACGAGCGCCAGGGCAGGGTGGTCGCGGGCGCCTCGACCATCAGCCAGCAGCTGGCGAAGAACCTGTTTCTCTCGGGCGAGCGCTCGTGGCTGCGCAAAGGGCAGGAGGCGGCGATCACGTGGATGCTGGAAGCGACGCTGTCCAAGCGCCGCATCCTGGAGCTCTACCTCAACTACGCGGAGTGGGGCGAGGGCGTGTTCGGCGCCGAAGCTGCGGCGCGGCAGCATTTCGGCGTCGGCGCAGCGGCGCTCAGCGCGCAGCAGGCGGCGTGGCTGGCGGCGGTGCTGCCGAGCCCGCGCCGCTACGAGCGCGGCCGCAGCACGCGGTACCTCGCGGGTCGCGTGGAAATCATTCTGCAGCGCATGCCGGCGGCGCGAATACCCTAGCTAAGGCCGGGAACAATCCGCTACACTGATTCGCACACCCGGCGGCGGAACCGCGATGGCGCAGACGCAGCGATTTGGCTGGAACATGGCCGCGGCAGTGGCGGCGGTGATGGCGCTGGTGTTCGCGGCCCTGGTGTCGTCGTGGCTCGGCATGAACGCCGAGCAGGATGGCAAGGACGCGGTGCTCCAGGCCTCGCGCCTGGCGCACCTGGTGCTGGAGGCCAATGCGCGCGCCAACGAGCTCGCGGCGCTGCAGGCGGAGTTTGCGCTCGCCGCGCTGCGCGGCGAGCCGGTGGGGGAGGCCAACCTGCAGCGGCGCGCCTACCGGCGCGCGCTCGAGGAATTGCGCACCAACCTGCGCAAGGTGGGCGAGGCGCCGCTCGCCGAGCCCGAGCGCGCCCTGCTCAACTCTGCCAGCCGGGCGCTGGAGCGCTTCGACAAGGTGGACAGCGAAATCATCGCGCTGCTGCGGCGCGATGCCCAGCTCGACCGGCTGGAGGCGAGCGCCTACGTGCTCGAGTCGGCGGCGCCGCTCGCCGAGCACATCGCGAACCTCATCCGCACACTCGAGTCGCAGGTCGGGCTGCGCCTGGAAAGGGCCGCAGAAGTCGCCGGCGAGGCCTCCGACCGCGCGCGCGTGCAGTTGGTCGCATTCGGCGGCCTGTCGCTGCTGCTGGCGCTATTGCTGGCGCGTTCGCTCGCCGATTCGATGGCCAAGCGCGCCGAGCTGCTTCGCCAGCTTACCGAGTTGGCGCGCGTCGACGGCCTCACCGGGGTGGCCAACCGGCGCGTCTGGGACGAGGAGTTGGTGCGCGGCATGGACCGCGCCCGTCGCACCGGCCTGCGCTGTGCCGTGGGCCTGATCGACCTGGACCACTTCAAGCGCTACAACGACACCCATGGCCACCAGCGCGGCGATGCGCTGCTGCGCGACACCGCGCGCGCGCTTGCCGCGCGCCTGCGCTTGGGCGACTTGATCGCGCGCTACGGCGGCGAAGAATTCGCGGTGCTGCTGCACGGCTGCGACCTCGCCAACGCCTTGAAGATGTTCGAGCGCCTGCAAAGCACGCCGCCCGCCGGGCAGACCTTCTCTGCCGGCGTGGCCGACAGCGACGGTCGGGAGGACGGCATGCGGGTCGTCGGCCGCGCCGACGCGGCGCTTTACCGCGCCAAGGCGGCGGGCCGCAACTGCACCCTGGCAGCCGAGCCAGTCGCCGAACCGGCGGCGCGCGCCGCCTGACTTACGGCTCGCGGAACGCTGCGCGCGCCGCGGCTAGCGTGGCGTCGATTTCCGCGGCACCGTGCGCGGCCGAGATGAAACCCGCCTCGTAAGCCGAGGGCGCGAGATAGACGCCCTGCCGCAGCATGGCATGGAAAAACCGGTTGAAGCGCTCGCGGTCGCACTGCATCACTTCAGCGAAGCTTGCGGGCGGCGTAGCGCGGAAATAGAGCCCGAACATGCTGCCCAGCGCCTGCGCCGAGAACACGACGCCGGCCTTGCGCGCCTCCGCCATCAGCCCGTCGACGAGCGCCTGCGCGCTCGCCGCGACGCGCTCCTGGAAGCCGGGCACGTCGACCAGGCGCAGCGTCGCCAATCCGGCCGCCACCGCCACCGGGTTGCCGGACAGCGTCCCGGCCTGGTACACCGGCCCGAGCGGCGCGATCTTCTGCATGATCTCGCGCCGGCCGCCGAACGCGGCCAGCGGCATGCCGCCGCCGATCACCTTGCCGAGGGTGGTGAGGTCGGGGCGCACGCCGAAGCGTTGCTGCGCGCCGCCGAGCGCAACCCGGAACCCGGTCATCACCTCGTCGAAAATCAGCACCGCGCCGTGCTTCGAGCACGCCTCGCGCAGAGCCTGCAGGAAGCCCGCCGCCGGCAGCACCAGGTTCATATTGCCTGCCACCGGTTCCACGATCACGCCGGCGATTTCAGCGCCGCGCGCCACGAACAGCGCTTTCACCTGCCCGATGTCGTTGTAGTCGAGCACGATGGTGTGCGCCGCAGTCGCTGCCGGCACGCCGGCTGAGCTCGGGTTGCCGAAGGTGAGGGCCCCGGAGCCCGCCTTGACCAGCAGGCTATCGGCGTGGCCGTGATAGCAGCCTTCGAATTTCACGATCAGGTCGCGGCCGGTGAAGCCGCGCGCCAGCCGGATCGCGCTCATGGTCGCCTCGGTGCCGGAGGAAACCAGGCGCACCAGTTCGATCGAGGGCAGCACCCGGCAGATCGCTTCCGCGAGCTCGATCTCGGCTTCGGTCGGCGCGCCGAAGGAAAGCGCGCGCGCCGCCGCAGCCTGAACCGCTTCGACTACCGCCGGATGGGTGTGGCCGACCAGCATCGGGCCCCAAGACCCGACATAGTCGATGTATCGGCGACCTTCCGCGTCCCAAAGGTGCGCGCCCGAAGCGCGTTCGAAAAAAGGCGGCGTGCCACCGACGGCGCGGAAGGCGCGCACCGGCGAGTTGACTCCGGCCGGAATGCGTTCCTGCGCGCGCGTAAACAGAGTTTCGTTGCTGGGCTTCATGCGGGGATGGTTTGCTGGCGTTCGAAAAGTTGCGCGAAGGCGCGCGCTGCGGCCGCCGCATCGGGTGCGTCGAAGACCGCAGAGATCACGGCGATACAGTCGGCGCCTGCGGCAATGAGCGCCGGCGCATTGTCGAGCGTAATGCCGCCGATCGCGACCCGGGGCACGCCGAGCGCACGGGCGGCGGCAAACAGCGACAGCGGAGCGCGCACCGCTGCGGGCTTGGTGGGCGAAGCGAATACGCTGCCGAAGGCGACGTAGTCCGCGCCTTGCGCCACCGCACTGCGCGCGCGCTCGAGCGAGTCGTAGCAGGACGCGCCGAGCAGCCTCGGCCCCAGCCGAGCGCGCGCGGCGGTCAGCGCGCCGTCGTCGCGCCCGAGATGCGCGCCGGCCGCGTCCACCTCGAGCGCAAGCTCGACATCGTCGTTGACGATCAACGGCACGCCGTGGCGGCGGCAAAGGTCAGCCAGCGCGCCGGCCTCGAAGCGCCGCTGCGCCACGCCGGCGAGCTTGTTGCGGTACTGCAGCGCCCCCGGGCGGCCTTGCAGCAGCGCGCGCACGCGGCGCAGCAGCGCGTTGCTGTCGGCGGTGTCGGGCGTAATCGCGTAGAGGCCGCGCAACATCATCGCGCGCCGCTCCGCCGGGCGCCTCGCGGCTCGGGCAAGCGGGGAAGCCGGTTCGGCAGCGCCTGGCCGCGGCCGGGCTGGAACGCCGCAGACAGCGCCTGCCAGGTATAGGCCTGCGCCTCGCGCACCGCAGCCTCCAGTTCCAACCCGCGCGCGAGCAGCGCCGCGATCGCAGCAGCAAGCGTGCAGCCCGAGCCGTGGTAGCTCCCTGGGAGGCGCGGCCAGCGGTCCTGGCGCAACATGCCGCGCGCGCCGTAGAGGGTGTTCACCACCTGCGCGCCCGGTTCGTGCGTGCCGGTGATGAGCACGTGCTTGCAACCGAGCGCCAGCAGGCGGCGCGCGCATTCCTCCAGCGCCGGCGCATCGCCGCTTTCGGTGGCGGCCAGGTGACGCGCTTCGGCGCTGTTTGGCGTGAGCACCGTGGTGCGCGCAAAAAGCGCGTCGCGCATGGCATTGACGAGTTCGGCGCTCGCAAGCGCATCGCCGCGTCCGGAAGCGAGCACCGGGTCGAGCACTACGGGGACTTGCGGATGCTCGGCCAGGATCGCTGCGACCACCGCGGCGTTGGCCGCCGAGCCGAGCACGCCGATCTTGAACGCCGCCACCGGAAGGTCGGCGAGCACGCACCGCGCCTGCCGTTCCACCCAGCCTTCCTCAACGGCGATGAGTCCGTCGACGCCGCACGTATCCTGCGCCGTGAGCGCGGTGAGCACCGAAGCTGGGTGGCAGCCCAAGCTGGCGATAGTCAGCAGGTCGGCCTGCAGCCCGGCGCCGCCGGTCGGGTCGGAGGCGGCGAAGCTGAGTACGATCGGGGGTCGCGAGTGCATAGGGACAAAATGCGGGGCAATATGCGGGCCAGTATGCGCCACCCGCGCTGCGGCGGTGCGACGGAATGCGTTAAGATTCCGGGCCATTTTAACGCGCCATCCCTTGCATCTAATGACCGAAAATGTCGTGCAGTACCGCACTTGGATGTGCCTCATCTGCGGTTATGTCTATGACGAGGCAGTGGGCTTGCCCGAGGAAGGCATCGCGCCCGGCACCCGCTGGGAGGAAGTGCCGATGAACTGGACCTGCCCGGAATGCGGCGCGCGCAAGGAAGATTTCGAGATGGTGCAGATCTGAGCGGCAGTTGCCGCTGTGCGCACCAGCGGCGCCGTTGCCGCGGGCGCGCTTCTACTTCACTCCGGCGGCGAGTATGCTGTGCTAGCGCGCCGCGGGCGCGCGCCGCATAGGAGGAGACGGTCACATGGCGGACTCGGCGGGCCTGGCAGGGGTCAAGGTGATGGTGATCGACGACTCCAACACCATTCGCCGCAGCGCCGAGATCTTCTTGGTGCAGGCGGGCTGCCGCGTGATCTTGGCCGAGGATGGCTTCGACGCGCTCGCCAAGATCGCCGACCACCATCCCGACGTCATACTCGTGGACATCATGATGCCGCGCCTGGACGGCTACCAGACCTGCGCGCTGATCAAGAAGAACGCGCGCTTCGCCGCCACCCCGGTGATCATGCTGTCCTCCAGGGACGGCCTGTTCGATCGCGCGCGCGGCCGCATGGTGGGATCGAACCAGTACCTCACCAAGCCGTTCACCAAGGACAGCCTGCTCCGGGCGGTATCGCGGCACGCGACGCGGCGCATCGCCGTGGCAGGCTGAGGTGATGCCATGCCGGTGAAAAAAATCCTGGTGGTGGACGACTCAGCGACCGACCGCCAGTTCCTGCTCGAGAGCCTGTCGCGCCTCGGCTACCAGGTGGTGCTGGCCGACAGCGGCGAGCAGGCGCTGGCGCGTGCCAAGTCCGAGCTGCCCGACCTGGTGCTGATGGACGTGGTGATGCCAGGCGTGAACGGTTTCCAGGCGACGCGCCAGCTGGCGCGCGACGAGGCGACCAAGCACATTCCGGTGATCATGTGCACCACCAAGGCGCAGGAAACCGACCGCATCTGGGGCCTGCGCCAGGGCGCGCGGGACTACCTCACCAAGCCGGTGGACGTGCGCGAGCTCGCGGCCAAGATCGCGGCGCTCGGCTGAGGCCATGGCGCGGCGCACCAACCTGCGGGACTTCCAGGAGGGGCTTGCCAGCCGGCTGAAGGCGGCGGCGGGCGCCTCGGCGTCGGAGGCGCGGCTCGCGTTTGAGGCGGGCGGCAGCCTGTGGCTGGTGCGCCTAGAGGACTCGGGCGAAGTGCTGGCGGTGCCGGCGATCGAGCGCGTGCCGTTGACGCGCGACTGGTTTCTCGGCGTCGCGAACGTGCGCGGGGTGATTTACGGCGTGACCGACCTGGCGGCGTTCCTTGGCGGCGTGCCGACCCCGCGCGGGCCGGACAACCGGCTGCTGCTCGCCGGCCAGCCGCACGGGGTCAACGCGGCGCTGCTGGTGAGCCGGCTCGCCGGCTTGCGCAACGTCGGCGACCTGGAGAGCGCGGGGGCCGCAGGTCTCGGCGCGCAATGGGCGGAGCGCGCGTGGTGCGACAGCGAGGGGCGCGTGTGGCAGGAACTCGATGGCGCGAAGCTGGTCGCGCATCGCGAATTTCTCGATATCGCCTTGCCGTAGCAACCGAACTAAGCCCGGGGGAAAACAATGGCGCTCAAGCAAGCGGTCAGAACCGGATCCGAGGGCGACGCGGCGCGCCCGGACGCCGGCGGCAGTGCGCTGCGCACGCAACTCGCGATCCTGGTGCCGCTGATCGCGGTGCTGCTCGCGGTGGCCGCGGGGCTGGTGTGGCTCAACTACCGCGATGCGCGCCACGGCACCGTGTACATCGCCGACGCCGGCCAGCTGCGCATGCTGTCGCAGCGCCTCGCCAAGGCCTCGCTGCAGAGCCTGCTCGGCAACCCGGAGGCGTTCAAGCAGGTGCAAAGCAGCCGCGACACTTTCAGCGCCATACTCGATCGCCTGACCAACGGCGGCGAAGTCGCGGGCGAGAGCGTGCCGCCCAGCCCCGAGAGGGTGCAGCCGGCGCTGCAGGCGCTCAGCCGCGACTGGAGCCGCACGCAGGCCAACGCCGGCACCCTGCTGCGCGAGCAGAAGAACCTGGTCGGCCTGGGCGCCGCGGTGGCGCAGGTGAACGGCTCCAACCCGGTGCTGCTCGACCTCGCCGAGCAGGTGCAGGCGCTCAAGCTGCAAGCCGGCGCGGGGGCGCGCGAGATATCCGCTTCCGGACAGCTGGTGATGCTGACGCAACGGCTGGCGAAGAACGCCAACGCGCTGCTTGCCGGCGAGACCATCGACCCGGAGGTCGCGTTTCTGCTGGGCAAGGACACGAACGAATTCCGCGGCCTGCTCACGGCGCTGCACAAGGGCAGCGACAGCATGCGCCTCGCGCCAGCCAAGGACCCGGAGACGGCGGCCAAGCTGGCCGAGCTGGGCGACGCGTTCAAAAGCTACCAGGAGTCGGTCGCATCGATCCTCGGCAACATGCAGCGCCTGATCGCCGCCAAGAACGCCGCCTTCGCCATCTTCAACGACTCGGAGAAGCTGCTCGCTTCGAGCGAGAAGCTGGCGGCCGAGTACGAGCAGGTGCTTGCGGCGAGCAAGACGATCTACCTGATCGGCGCCGCCGCGCTCGCCGCGATCGCGCTGCTGGCGCTGATGGCGCAGGCATATCTGCGCGACGAGCGCCGCCGGCGCGAGCAGGCGGAAGCGCAGCAGGTACAGGCGACGCGCCAGAACCAGCAGACGCAGGCCGCGATCCTGCGCCTGATGAACGAGATGCAGGGCTTCGCCGGCGGCGACCTGACGGCGCACGCCACGGTGACCGAGGAGATCACTGGCGCGATCGCCGACTCGGTGAACTTCGCCATCGAGGAGCTGCGCACCCTGGTGGGCAGGATCAATATCGCGGCCGAGCAGGTGACCAGCGCGTCCGAGTCCGCGCAGCGCACCTCGGGCGAGCTGCTGGCGGCGGCCGAAAAGCAGTCCGACGAGATCCGCAGCGCGAGCGCGCAGGTGCTCGGCATGGCGCGCGCCATCAACGACGTGTCGGTGCGCGCCACCGAGTCGGCGAACGTGGCGCGCGCCTCGCTCGCCTCGGCGGAAAAGGGGCAGGGCGCGGTGCACGACGCCATCGCCGGCATGAACGAGATCCGCGACCAGATCCAGGAGACCGCCAAGCGCATCAAGCGCCTGGGCGAGTCCTCGCAGGAGATCGGCGAGATCGTGGAGCTGATCTCCGACATCACCGAGCAGACCAACGTGCTGGCGCTGAACGCCGCCATCCAGGCGGCGAGCGCCGGCGAGGCCGGGCGCGGCTTCACCGTGGTGGCCGAGGAGGTGCAGCGCCTGGCGGAGCGCTCGGGCGAGGCGACGCGCCAGATTGGCGCCCTGGTGCGGACCATCCAGACCGACACCCAGGACGCGGTGAGCGCGATGGAGAAGAGCACCCAGGGCGTGGTCGAGGGCGCCAAACGCTCCGACGCCGCCGGCCAGGCGCTCTCCGAGATCGGCGAGGTGTCGCAGAAGCTGGCGCAGCTCATCGAGAACATCTCGCAGACCACGCAGGCACAGGCGCGCGCCGCCGGCGCGGTCGCGGTCAGCATGCGCTCGATCCTGGGCGTCACTGAGCAGACCACGGAGGGCACCAAGCGCACTGCGGCGTCGGTCGGCCAGCTGGCGGGCCTGGCGCGCGACCTCAAGGGCTCGGTCGCTAATTTCAAACTCTGACCTCCACCGCCCTATGCCGATGAGACATCCCGAGTCAACCGCGCACGGGGGGTGCGGGGGGGCCGGGAAGGCTCCGAGCGGTTTTAGCGGAAGGGGCGCGCCATGAGCGGGAGACTCGTCTCCCGCGCCCTAGGCCCCCCGCTCCCATGAGTGCGGTGCTCGACCTCGGTCCGCTTAGCTGGGTCAAGAGCGAGATCGATTCGTCGCTGGAGCGCGCGCGCGTTGCGCTGCGCGCCTACGGCGGCGACGCCGAGCGCACGAGCGAGCTCAAGGCCTGCAAGAACCACCTGCACCAGGCCTCCGGCGCGGTGCAGATCGTGGGGCTGGAAGGGGTGACGCGCTTCTTCGCCGAGACCGAGGCGCTGTTGGCTGAGCTGGAGGCCGGCACTGTGCAGGCGACCGAAAGCGTGCGCGGCGCCATCGAGCGCGCCATCGCAGCGATCGGCAAGTACCTGTCGGAGCTGCTCGACGGCGCGCCCGACCAGCCGCTGCGGCTGTTTGCCGGGTACCGCGACGTCGTGCAGGCGCGCGGCGCGCCCGCGGCGGTCGAAGCGGACCTGTATTTCCCCGACGTGTCGCTCGGCCCGGCGGCGCGCCCCGGGCCGGCGCGCGACCTGGCGCGCACCGAAGCGCTGGCGCACCTGCGCGCACAGCGCGCGCGCTTCCAGCGAGGCTTCGTCAGGTGGCTGCGTACGCCGGCCGACGTGGCGGCGCTTGAGGAAATGCGCGCCGCGGCAGACGCCATCGAGGAAACGCAGGCGTCCCAGGTGCAGCGCGCCTTCTGGTGGGCCGCGGCGGCGCTGATCGATGCCCTGGTGCACGGCGATCTCGAGCCCGAGCCGGGCGTCAAGCACCTGTGCAGCCGCATCGAGCAGCAGATGCGGCGCATGATCGAGGGCTCCGAATCGGTTGCCGAGCGGCTGCTGCGTGAGGCGCTCTACTGGGTCGCGCGCGCGGGCCTGCCGCGCGGGCCCGAAGGCAGCGGCAACCTGCGCGACGCCGTGCTGCGCGCGCGGGGCGATGCGAAGAGCGTGCGCGCGCTGGCGGTGAAGCAGGCGTTCAGGCTCGAAGGCTCGCTGCCGCCGCGCGAATCGCCGGCGGACCTGTCGCAGCGCGTGCCGATGGCGCTGGCGCTGCGCGATACGCTGGACGAGGCGAAGGAGGCATGGAACAGGTTCGCTGCCGGCGCCGAGAGCGCGCTCGCGGCCTTTGCGCGCGCGGTCGCCGGGATCGTGGCCCTGGCGCCGGCGCTGCGCCAGGGCCCGCTCAGCGAGCTCGCCGCCGAGGTCGCGCGCGCCGCCGCGGTGCTGCAGGCCGAGCCCAAGCGCATGAGCGAAGCGCTGGCGATGGAGGTCGCGACCGCGCTCCTGATGGCGGAGAACGCCGCCGAGAACTATGCGGAGTTGGCCCCGGACTTCGCGCCGCAGGCGCGCGCGATGTGCGCGCGGCTCGGCGCCGCGCTCGCCGGCACGCCGGCGCCGGAAACGGCCGCGGGCGGACCGCTGATCGATGTGCTGACGCGCCGCGCGCAGGAAAAGCTCGCCGTCGCCAGCGCCGTCGCCGAGATGCAGGGCAACCTGCACAAGATCGAGCAGGCGCTGGACGGCTACTTCCGCGATCCGGCGAAGGCGGGTGAGCTCGCGGCGCTCGAGCCGATGATTCACCAGGTTGCCGGGGCGCTCGAGTTGCTCGGCGAGGAAGAGGCGCGCGGCGCGCTGGAGCGCTGCGCCGCCAGGATCCGCGCCTTCGCGCGCGCCCTGACGCGGCCGGCACTGGAGGAATTCGAGGAGCTGGCGCAGGTGCTCTCGGGGCTAGGCTTCTACATCGACGCGCTGCGCCACGGTAAGGCGGATTTCGCCGCCGCCATGCAGCCGGTGCGCGTGCGGCCGGCGCTGCCCGCGGCCGTGGCGCGTGTGGCGAGCGTAGAGACCGAGCTCGAGCGGCAAAAGGAGGAGATCCAGTCCTTGTACGAGACCTGGCGCGCGCGCCCCGGCGACGGCAAGCTGCGCGCGGAGCTCAAAGCCAGGCTCAAGAGCGTGCGCAAGGACGCCGACCTGGTGGCCAACCAGGCGCTCGCCTCGTGGTCGCGCGAAGTGCTGGCGCGGCTCAAGCGCGCGCCGCGCGCCGACGACGCCGAAAAGATCGCGCTCACCATGGCGCACCTCGGGCCGCAGACCGAGACGCCATCGGCCGAGGCGCAGCGCCTCAAGGACGCGAGCGTCGAGCGCATCGACGCCGAGCTGCTCGCGATCTTCCTCGAAGAGGCGGTCAGCGTGCTCGTCACCATTGCCGACAACCTGGCCGTGAGCCGCACCCAGCCGGCGTCGATGGCGCACCTGATCACGGTGCGGCGCAGCTTCCACACCCTCAAGGGAAGCGGCCGCATGGTCGGGCTGGCGCGCCTTGCAGAGGCGGCCTGGGCGGTCGAGCAGGTGATGAACCTCTGGCTGCAGCAGGAGCGCACCGCCACCCCCGAGCTGCTGGCGCTGATCGAGCTGGCGCACAGCACCTTCTCCGCCTGGGTGGAACGGTTGCAGCATGGCGAGTCGCAGCCGGACGCCACGGCGCTGCTCGCTGCGGCAGAGCGAGTGCGGCGCGGCGGGCCTGCGCTCGCGGCGGCCCCGGTGCCGGCGCCCGAGGCCGACATCGAGATCGGCGAGGCGCGCATCTCGCCGTCGTTGTTTGCGGTGTTCGTCAACGAGGCGCGCCAGCACCTGGACACACTCGAGCGCAACCTTGCCGCCGCCGCAGCGGGGGCGCCGCGCGAGGAACACACGCGCGCCGCGCACACCCTGGCCGGCATCTGCGGCACGGTGCAGATTCCGGCGATGCAGGAGCTGGGCCACGCGCTCGAAGTGGCGCTCGCACGGCTGCGCAACCGGCCGGCTGCCCCCGGTGGCGGCGAACTCGAACTGGTGTCGCGCTCGATCGCGGCGCTGCGCGAGATGTATGCCGGCGTCCTGGAGCGGCGCGCCGCGGCGCCGCGGCCCGACTTGACGCGCGCGCTCGAAGCGGTGGCCGCCGAAACCCGGCCGATCGCGGTGCCGGCGGAAGTGGTGCGGCCGGCGCCGCCACGCGTCGCGCCCGCCGCCGCCGCGGCGCCCATCGCTGGCCGGGTGGCGGAGGAGATCCCGCTCGACCGGCGCGAGCGCCGCATCGAGGACGAAGTGGATGCGCAGCTCATTCCGGTGTTCCTGGAGGAAGCCGCCGAACTGGTGCCCAAAGTCGGCGAGCTGCTGCGCGCCTGGCGCGCCGAGCAGTCCAACTTCGAGCACGCCTCGGAGCTGCAACGGCTGCTGCACACCTTCAAGGGCAGCGCGCGCATGGCCGGCATCATGAGCCTGGGCGAACTGACGCATAACATGGAAGCGCGCGTCGAGACCGCGGCCGCGCTCAAGCTCACCCCGGCGCAGCTGTTCGACGACCTGGAATCGTCCTACGACCGGATCGGGTTCCTGATCGAGCGGCTGCAGCGGCACGCAGCCCTGGAGCCGGAGCGCGCGCCAGCCGAAGCGCCGGCGCCGCGGCGCGAGCGCGCTGCGCCGCGCACCATGCTGCGGGTGCGCACCGAGCTGGTCGAGAAGCTGGTCAACCAGGCGGGCGAGGTCTCGATCACGCGCGCGCGCATCGAGGGCGAGATGCGCGCGCTCAAGGGCTCGCTCGCCGAGCTCACCGCGAACGTGGCGCGGCTTCGGCGCGAGCTGCGCGAGATCGAGATCCAGGCCGAGTCGCAGATGCAGGCGCGGGTGCGCGAGGCAGAGGAAGCCGAGCGCCCGTTCGACCCGCTCGAGATCGACCGCTTCACGCGCTTCCAGGAGATCTCGCGCTTCATGGCCGAGAGCGTGAACGACCTCTCCACGGTGCACCAGAACATCACCCGCTCGGTGGACGACACCGACTCGGCGCTGCTGGTGCAGTCGCGCCTGACGCGCGAGCTGCAGCAGGAGCTGATGCGCATCCGCATGGTGCCGATCGGCTCGCTCGCCGAGCGGCTGCACCGGCTGGCGCGCCAGACCGCGAAGGAACTCGGCAAGCGCGTCAACCTCGACATCCACGGCGCGCAGGTGGAGCTGGACCGTTCGGTGCTCGAGCGCATGGCGGCGCCGCTGGAGCACATGGTGCGCAACGCTGTGATCCACGGCATCGAGCCGCCGGCGGCGCGCGCCGCCGCGGGCAAGCCCGAGATGGGCGAGATCCAGCTCGACGTGCGCCAGGAGGGCAACGAGGTGACGATTGCATTTTTCGACGACGGCGCAGGGCTCGACCTGGAGCGCATCCGCGCGCGCGCCCTGGCGCAGGGGCTGCTGCACGCCGGCGACCCGATCAGCGAGCAGAGCCTGGCGGAACTGGTGTTCGTGCCCGGGTTCTCGACCGCCGAGGTGGTGACCGAGATCGCCGGCCGCGGCGTCGGCATGGATGTGGTGAAAAACGAAGTCAGCGGGCTGGGCGGGCGCGTCGAGCTCGCCTCGACGCCGGCACGGGGGACGCGCTTCACCATCCGGCTGCCGCTCACCACCGCGGTGACGCAGACCGTGCTGGTGAAATCCGGCAGCCGCATCTGCGCGCTGCCGGCGGTGATGGTCGAGCAGGTGCAGCACCTGCGCGGCGCGGAACTCGCGCGCGTGCGCGCCGCCGGCGAATACGAGTGGTCCGGGCGGCGCTATCCGCTCGCCTACCTGCCGGAACTGCTCGGCGAGCCGGGCAACCCGGAAGCCGCCAAGCGCTTCCTGCCGGTGATCCTGCTGCGCTCGGGCGCCGACTCGGTAGCGCTGCTGGTGGACGAGATGCTCGGCAACCAGGAGAACGTGGTGAAGAACCTCGGGCCGCAGCTGGCGCGCGTGCCCGGCGTCGCCGGTGTCACGGTGCTCGGCTCGGGCGAAATCGTGCTTATCCTCAACCCGGTGCCGCTGGCGCGGCTCGGCCCGCGGCCGCAGAGCGCGAGCGTGGCGCCGCTCGTTGCGGCGGCGCAAGCGCGGCCCAAGGTGATGGTGGTGGACGATTCGCTCACCGTGCGCAAGATCACCGGGCGGCTGCTGGCGCGCGAAGGCTACGAAGTGCTCACGGCGAAGGATGGCGTCGAGGCGCTGGAGCAGCTCGCCGAGACGACCCCGGACGTGATGCTCGTGGACATCGAGATGCCTCGCATGGACGGCTTCGATCTGACGCGCAACGTGAGGGCGGATGCGCGCCTGAAGCGCGTGCCGATCATCATGATCACCTCGCGTACCGCCGCCAAGCACCGCGCCTACGCCGCCGAGCTCGGCGTCGACGTGTTCCTTGGCAAGCCCTACCGCGAGGAAGAGCTGCTCGGCCACATCGCCTCGTATCTCGGCAGCTGACGCGCGCTCGTCGCTGTGCGGCAAGCGGCGCTGCGGGAACCCCACGCTGCGCGCCGGGGTCGAACGGCATGCGATAGAATCGGGCCTGAGCGTGTCCTCGATCGACCTGACGCATCACTTCCTGATCGCCATGCCCAGCATGGCGGACCCGTACTTTGCCAAGTCGCTGACTTTCGTCTGCGAGCACAACGACCAGGGCGCGCTCGGCATCGTCATCAACCGCCCGATCGACATGACCCTGCAGGCGCTGTTCGAGCGCCTGTCGCTCAACCTGCGCGACCGCGAAGTCGGCGACGCGCCGATCTATTTCGGCGGCCCGGTACAGACCGACCGCGGCTTCGTACTGCACGCGCCGCAGGGCGACTGGCAAGCGACCCTGAAGGTGGGCGACGCCATCGGCCTGACCACTTCCAAGGACGTCCTCGAGGCAGTCGGGCGCGGCGCCGGCCCGCGCCGGCTGCTGGTGTCGCTGGGGTACGCCGGCTGGTCCGCGGGGCAGCTCGAGCACGAGCTGTCGCAGAACGCCTGGCTCACGGTCGAGGCCAAGGACGCGATCATCTTCGACACTCCGGCCGAGGAGCGCCTGCCGGCGGCGATGGAGCTGCTCGGCGTGGACTACGCGCGGCTCGCCGACGAAGCGGGTCATGCCTGAGCGCGCGCCGCGCACCGTCCTCGCTTTCGATTTCGGCTTGCATCACATCGGCGTGGCGGTCGGCGAGCCCGGCCCCGGCACCGCGCATCCGCTGCCCGGCATCCACGCGCGCCTGACCGAAGCGCGCTTCGCGCAGATCGGCAAGCTGCTCGCCGAATGGCAGCCCGCCGCGCTGGTGGTCGGGCTGCCGCTCGCCGAGGACGGCGCGCGGCACGAGATCGCACGCCGCGCCGAGCGCTTCGCGCGCCAGCTCGAAGGACGCTTCGGCCTGCCGGTGGCGCGCGTCGACGAACGCTACAGCTCAGTCGAGGCCGAAAGCCGCATGCGCATCGCCGCCGGCCGGCGCCTGACCGCGAAGCTGGCGCGCGCGCGCGCGCTCGACTCCTACGCAGCGCAACTCATCCTCGAGCAGTACTTCCATGAAGCCGCTGCCTGACGCCGAGATCCTGCTGCCCAAGCTCGCCGCCGAGCTGCGGCCGCACATCACCCCGGCCTCGGCGATGATCGGCCTGTACACCGGCGGCGCCTGGCTCGCCGAGCGGCTGCACGCGCTGCTGCCGATGAAGGACCCGCTCGGCCTGATGGACATCGCGTTCTACCGCGACGACTATTCCAAGCAGGGCCTGAAGCACGACCCCAAGCGCACCAAGATCCCGTTCGACGTCGAAGGCCGGGACCTGCTGCTGGTGGACGACGTGCTCTACACCGGGCGCACGGTGCGCGCGGCGATGAACGAGCTGTTCGACTACGGCCGGCCGCGCAGCATCTCGCTGGTGGTGCTCGCCGACCGCGGCGGCCGGCAGCTGCCGATATGCGCACAATACTGCGGCGCGCAGGTCGAGGTGCCCGAGGGCATGCGCCTGCGCCTGAAGCGTGACGGCGACGGCAAGCTGCACCTGGAGCTCGAGCGTGCAGCGTAATCCCCAGCTCAACGCCAAAGGCGAGCTGCAGCACCTGCTGTCGATAGAGGGGCTGCCGCGCGACACGCTGCTGCAGATCCTCGACACTGCCGAGCCGTTCGCCGACGTCACCGAGCGCGAGGTGAAGAAGGTGCCGCTGCTGCGGGGCAAGAGCGTGTTCAACCTGTTCTTCGAGCCCTCGACGCGCACCCGCACCACTTTCGAGATCGCCGCCAAACGGCTCTCGGCCGACGTCATCAACCTGAACATCCAGCTGTCATCGCAGACCAAGGGCGAGTCGCTGCTCGACACCGTGGCCAACCTATCGGCGATGCAGGCCGACATCTTCGTGGTGAGGCACGCCTCCTCGGGGGCGCCTTACCTGATCGCGCGCCACGTCAAGCCGCACGAGCACGTGATCAACGCCGGCGACGGCCGCCACGCGCACCCGACGCAGGGGCTGCTCGACCTGTACACCATCCGCCACTACAAGAAGGACTTCAGCCGCCTCACGGTGGCGATCGTCGGCGACGTGCTGCACTCGCGCGTGGCGCGCTCGCTGATCCACGGCCTCACCACGCTCGGCGCCCCCGAGGTGCGCGTGATCGGGCCGCAGACGCTGATGCCCGCGGGCGTCGAGGCGCTCGGCGTGCGCGTGTTCCACGACATGCGCGCGGGCCTGAAGGATTGCGACGTGGTGGTGATGCTGCGGCTGCAGAACGAGCGCATGAACGGGCCGCTGCTGCCCTCGGCGCAGGAATTCTTCAAGAACTACGGACTGACCGCCGAGAAGCTCGCGCTCGCCAGGCGCGACGCCATCGTCATGCACCCGGGGCCGATGAACCGAGGCGTCGAGATCGACTCCTCGGTGGCCGACGGGCCGCACTCGGTGATCCTGCCGCAGGTCACCTTCGGCATCGCG
>CAYMVA010000022.1:0-2621 GCA_964393745.1 uncultured Enterobacteriaceae bacterium
CGACCACCGCGACGGTCGCCTCGCCGGTCGGGGCCTACCCGATCAACCCCTCCGGCCAGAGCTCGCCGAACTACGTGATCACCTACGTGCCCGGTGTTTTGACCGTTGGCAGCGGGATCCCCGGCCCGACCACTTTCAACCCGCTAGTCGGCAACATCGATCCGCTGAGGAACACCCAAGGCTGGCTGCTCGCGCCGAACTCCGAAGGCGGTGTCGATCAGCCGTTCTTGCGGCCGTTGATCGCGACCTGCACCGGCTACTTCGGGCCGATGGACGCGCTGCGCTGCATCCGCGTCGACGACATGGCTCCGTTAGGCAGCGCGCACCGCAACCCGCATCTCCCCAATGCCCTCGATCGCCGCGAGCATGACGTCGCCCGGCCGCACCGGGCCCACGCCCTCCGGCGTCCCGGTGAGGAGCACGTCCCCGGGCTCGAGGCTGTAGAACGCGCTCGCGAACTCGATCAGCTCGGCAATGCCGAGGATCAGGTTCCTGGTGTTCGCGCGCTGCCGCGTCTCGCCTCCTACCGCTAGCGAGATTGCCAGCTTCGCAGGGTCGGCCAGCTCGTCAGCGGTCACCAGCCAGGGCCCGAGCACGGCGTAGGAATCCACCGACTTGCGCAGGCTGCGCTCCTCCGGGCCGCGGATCGTCATGTCGAGCCCGATGGCGTAGCCGGCGATGCATGCCATCGCGCGCTCGCGCGGCACACGGTCCGCCTTCGTGCCGATCACCACGGCGAGCTCGACCTCGTGGTCGTTCCTGCGGTCGAGCTTGCGCAGCGCCACGCCTTCGCCCGGCCCGACCAGGGCGCTGGTCGCCTTGAGGAACAGCCCCACGCGCTGGATCTCGGCGACCTGGTTCTGGTGATGGATCTCTGGGTCGGCCCTTGCTTCCTGGAGGTGCCTGGCGTAGTTCACCGGCGCGGCGACGATCTTGCCCGGGTTCGCGACCGGGCTGAGCAGTTTGACCTCGCCGACAGGCCGCCTGCGAGCGCCTGGCGCCAGAGTCTCGATGCGCGCGCGCACCGCGGCAAGGTTCGCGATCAGTGGATCGTGCCGCGGCAGCGGGTAGCGCACCGCCGGGAGCGCGTCGAGCGCCTCGCTGACGTCGAGCACCTCGCCGCCCTGCACCAAGCCGAGCCGGTCATCGTCGAAGCGGCAGATCTTCATTGCGGCCTCACAGCACGAGAATGCAGCGGTAGTCGTTGACGTTGGTGCGCGTCGGGCCGGTGACCAGCAGGTCGCCGGTTGCGGCGAAGAATCCCCAGCTGTCGTTCGCCTCGAGGAGCTGTGCCGCATCCAGCCCGCTTGCGTGCGCCCGCGCGAGCGAATCGGGCGCAAGCACTGCGCCGGCGTTGTCCTCGGAGCCGTCGATCCCATCGGTGTCCGCCGCGATCGCCCAGACGTTCTCGACACCCGCAAGCTCGACGCCCAGCGCGAGCAGGAACTCGGCGCAGCGCCCGCCGCGGCCATTCTGCGACTTCACCGTCACGGTGCACTCGCCGCCGGAGATGAGCGCAAGCGGCTTGGATCGTGCGCCACGGGGTGCGCTGTCGCCGCTGCCCGCACGGATCGCGCGCACCTCGGCGGCCATCTCCTTCGCGACCTCGCGCGCTTCCCCGGTGATCGAATCGCCCAGAATGCGCGGCTCGACGCCGGCCTTCTCGAGCACGCGCGCCGCCGCCTCGAGTGAACGACGCGCCGTGGCGATGACGCGGTTTTCCACGCGCGCGAAGATGGCGTCGCCCGGCTTGAGCGTCTCGGCGAGCGCGCCGCGCGCGCCGTCCTCCAGCCGCTTGCGGAGCGCTGCGGGTGGCTCAATCGCGTAGCGCGAGAGCACCGCCAGTGCATCGGCGTACGTGGTGGGATCGGGCGCGCACGGGCCGGAGGCGATGTGCGTCGGGTCGTCGCCCGTGACGTCGGACACGATCAGCGCGAGCACGCGCGCGCGCGTCGCCGCGGCAAGCCGCCCGCCCTGGATCGCAGAGAGGTGCTTGCGCACGGTGTTGATTTCCTGGATCGGGGCGCCGCAGCGCAGCAGCTCCTTGGTCACCGCCTTCAGATCTTCCATCGAGACGCCCTCGGCGGGTAGCGAGAGCAGCGCCGAGCCGCCGCCCGAGAGCAACGCGAGGAGCAGGTCTTCGGGTCCGAGCGAGCGCGCCGCGGCAAGCATTTCGCGCGCCGCCAGCTCGCCCGCCTCATCCGGAACCGGATGCCCGGCCTCGATCACCCGGATACGGCGAGTCGGCAGTCCGTGCCCATAGCGCGTCAGCGCAATCCCTTCCAGCGGTGCGCCCGCGGGCCAGCTCCTCTCTACTGCAAGCGCCATCGATGCGGCCGCCTTGCCCGCGGCGAGCACCAGCGTGCGGCCGCCTTTGGCCGCGTCTGGGGGCGCCGGCAGGTGGCGCGGGAGAATCTCGAGTGGATCGGCGGCTGCGACCGCGGCGCGGAAGCTCGCCTCGAGCAGCGCGCGCGGCTTCAGCCGAAGTGCTCCTTGGCGGCGTCCTTGCCAAGGCTGTAGAGCGGCGGGTAGATCTCGCGGAACACACGCTGGATCTCCGCCGCGGGCACGTCGGCGTGGGTGCCGCGGTCGGCCACGTACTCCATGTGGCGGCGCTCTTC
>CAYMVA010000023.1:0-16847 GCA_964393745.1 uncultured Enterobacteriaceae bacterium
CGCAGATCGTGCGCATGCTGGAGGAATACGGGCTCGAGGACCTGGACGAACTGGGCGGCGAGATCATCGCGCGCAGCGAGCGCAGCATTCGCGCCGCGATCGCCAAGGCGCCCGCGGGCGTCTACCGCGCCGAGGGCGCAATCGAGCAGACCGAAGGCCAGCCCGAGGTGCGCATCCGCTGTGCGGTCACGATCGCGGGCAGCGACATCACCGTGGACCTGTCTGGCTCATCGCCGCAAGTGGATTGGGGCGGCAACGTGGTCTACAACTTCACCTACGCCTACGTGCACATGGCAGTGAAGAGCATTTTCGATCCCGAGATCCCGAACAACGACGGCATTGCGGCGCCGATCCGCCTCATCGCACCCGAGGGCACGGTGGTCAATTGCCGCCATCCGGCGGCGGTGGCGGCGCGCATGCAAATCGGGCACTTCGTCACCGAGGTGATTTACCGGGCGCTCGCCGAGGCGCTGCCCGAGCGCGTGGTCGCGGCCGGCGGCGGCACTCCGGCCACGATGCAGATGTTCTACGGCAGGCACGGCGACGGCCGCCCCTTCCATACGGTGCTGATTCGCGGCGGCGGGCTCGGCGCGGGCGCCGAGCGCGACGGCGAAGGCAGCTTCATCTTTCCGGCCAACGGCGCCAACACGCCGGTAGAGATTCTAGAGAGCGACTCGCCGCTCATCGTAGAGCGGCGCGAGTTGCTGCCCGACTCGGGCGGCCCGGGGCGGCAGCGCGGCGCGCTCGGCCGGCGCGAGGTGTTTCGCGTGCCCGATGACGCCTACGCGCCGCAGCCGCCGGTCGCGATGGCGCTGCAATCCGGGCGCTTCCGCCTGCCGCCCGAAGGCTTGTTCGGCGGTAAGCCCGGCGCGCGCGCGCAGTTCTTGGTGAACGGCGAGCCGGGCGACCCCTACGGGCTGACGCGCTTGCAGCCCGGTGACACGGTGGTGATGGACGCGGCGGGCGGCGGCGGCTACGGCGAGCCGCGCGAACGCGACCCCGAGGCACTCGCGCGCGACCTGCGCGAGGGCAAGGTGAGCGCTGCGAGCGCCGAACGCGACTACCGGCGCAAGTAAAGCAGCTACTTCGCCGCGACGACGGCGATCTCCACCAGCATGCGCGGATCAGCGAGCTTCGCCTCGATGCAAGCGCGGCCCGGCAGGTTCTTCGGGTCGGCCCACGCGGTCCAGGCCTCGTTCATGAGCGCGCGGTTGCGAATGTCGCTCACCCAGATGGTCGCCGACAGCACCTTGGACTTGCTGCTGCCGGCCTTGGAGAGCAGGCGGTCGATCTCGCGCAGGATCTCGGCCGCCTGCCCTTTCACGTCCTGATCGAGCTTTTTCGCGACGATGCCTGCAGTCCACACCAAGTTGCCGCTCTCTACGCACAGGGACAGGATTTCCGACGGTTCGTGACGCACGACGCTCATGTTGCTTCTCCTCTGGTAAGTGTTGTCATTGGACCCAGGCGCGCGCGTTGCGGAAGATGCGCATCCAGGGTGAATCCTCGCCTGCCTGATCCGGTGCCCACGACATCTGCACGCTGCGGAACACGCGCTCCGGGTGCGGCATCACGATGCTGAAGCGGCCATCTGACGTAGTCAAGCCGGTGATGCCTTGCGGCGAGCCGTTCGGGTTGGGCGGATACGTCTCGGTGACTTGGCCGCGGTGATCGATGAAGCGCATGCACACCAGCGGAGCCGCGCGCGCCTGGTCCCCAGGCTGCCCGAATTGCGCCCGGCCTTCGCCGTGCGCGGTTGCGATCGGCATGCGGCTTCCCGCCATGCCGCGGAACAGGATCGAGGGGCTCTCGGGGATCTCCACCATGACGAAACGCGCCTCGAACTGCTCCGAGCGGTTGCGCAGGAACGCCGGCCAGTGCGCGGCGCCGGGAATCAACTCCTTCAACGCCGCCATCATCTGGCAGCCGTTGCATGAGCCGAGCGCGAAGGTGTCGGCGCGCGCGAAGAAGCGCTCGAACTCGCGCCGCGCCACCGCATTGAACAGGATCGACTTCGCCCAGCCCTGCCCGCCGCCGAGCACGTCGCCGTAGGAGAAGCCACCGCAAGCGGCGAAGCCCTTGAATCCGGCGAGCGTCACGCGCCCGGCGAGGATGTCCGACATATGCACGTCCACCGCCTCGAAGCCCGCGCGATGGAAAGCCGCTCCCATCTCGACTTGGCTGTTGACGCCCTGCTCGCGCAGGATGGCGACGCGCGGCCGCGCGCCGACCCCTCGGCCTGCGACCGCCCCCGCTGGCAGGGGGGCACCAACGTCGGAAGCGGGGTCGTAGGTGAGGGCGAACGAGATCCCGGGATCGGCGGCGTCGAGGATGCGGTCGTGCTCCTCGCGCGCGCACTCCGGGTTGTCGCGCAGGCTCTGCATGCGCCAGGTGGTCTCCGACCAGACGCGCTGCAGCGCTGCGCGCTTTTCTGCAAATACCGGCTTGGCGTTGCGCGTGAACGCGATCTCGTCGCGCGCATTGTTGAAGCCGATCAGGTGCGCGCACTCGTGCACGCGCTTTTCGCGCAAGACATCCATGACGCGCTTGCGGTCCGCAGCGCGGATCTGCAGCACCGCGCCGAGCTCCTCTGCAAACAGTGCCTGCAGCGTGCGCTCGCGCAAGCGCCCCGCAAGCTGCTGGTCGCTGTTGCGCTTGAAGCCGTCGACATCGTCGATCGCGGGATCGAAGGTGAGCGCGTCGAGGTTGAGCGTCACGCCGCAGTGGCCGGCAAACGCCATCTCGCACACGGTGGCGAAAAGGCCCCCATCCGAGCGGTCGTGATAGGCGAGCAGCAGGCCCTCGCCCGCCAGCCGCTGCACCGCCGCGAACAGTCCCTTGAGCAGTGCCGGGTCGTCCAGATCGGGCGCCTGATCGCCGAAGCGCGCGTAGACCTGCGCCAGAATCGAGCCGCCGAGCCGGTTCTTGCCGCGCCCCAAGTCGAGCAGCACGAGCTCCGTCTCTCCCAAATCGGTGCGCAGGCGCGGCGTGAGCGTGCCGCGCGCATCCGTCACCGGCGCAAACGCCGACACGATGAGCGAAAGCGGCGCCACGACCTCCTTGTCGTGACTGCCGTCGCGCCACGCGGTGCGCATGGAGAGCGAATCCTTGCCCACCGGGATCGAGACGCCGAGCGCCGGGCACAACTCCATCGCCACCGCGCGCACCGTGTCGTAGAGCGACGCGTCCTCGCCGGGATAGCCCGCAGCTGCCATCCAGTTGGCCGAGAGCTTGACGCGGTCGAGCGACGCGATGCGCGCCGCGGCGAGGTTGGTGATCGCCTCCGCCACCGCCATCCTGCCTGAGGCGGCTCCATCGATGAGCGCGAGCGGCGTGCGCTCGCCAATGGAAAAGGCTTCGCCCTTGTAGCCGTCGAAATCGAGCAGCGTGACGGCGCAATCCGCCACCGGCACCTGCCAGGGCCCCACGAATGGGTCGCGCGAGCACAGGCCGCCCACGGTGCGGTCGCCGATCGCGATAAGGAAGGTCTTGCAGGCCACTGTCGGGTGGCGAAGCACGCGTAACGCCGCCTCGGCGAGCTCGATGCCGTCGAGCGACAGCGGCTCGAGCGCGAGCGCCTGGCGCCGCACGTCGCGCAGCATCTTCGGCGGCTTGCCGAGCACGGTTTCGAGCGCGATATCGACCGGGCGCGCACCCAGCTGCGGGTCCTCGACCACCAAATGCCCATCGGCAGTCGCAGCGCCCAGCACCGCGTACGGGCAGCGCTCGCGCTTGCAGATCGCATCGAAGCGCGCGAGGCTTTCCGGTGCGACCGCCAGCACATAGCGCTCCTGCGCCTCGTTGCACCAGATTTCGCGCGGCGACATGCCGCTGTCCTCGGAGGGCGCAGCGCGCAGGTCGAGCTTGGCGCCGCGCCCTGCCTGGTGCGCGAGCTCGGGCAGCGCGTTGGAAAGCCCGCCCGCGCCAACGTCGTGGATCGACAGGATCGGGTTGTTCGGGCCTTGCTGCGCGCAAGCGTCGATCACCTCCTGTGCGCGGCGCTGGATCTCGGCGTTGCCGCGCTGCACCGAATCGAAGTCCAGATCGGCGACGTTGGCGCCCGCGCCCATCGAGGAGGCTGCGCCCCCGCCCATGCCGATCAACATCCCGGGGCCGCCGAGCTGGATGAGCAGTGTGCCTGCGGCGAGCGGCGCCTTGGCGCTCTGCACCGCAGCGATGTTGCCGACGCCGCCCGCGAGCATGATCGGCTTGTGATAGCCGCGCTGCACTCCGCCCACATGCTGCTCGAAGCTGCGGAAATATCCCGTCAGGTTGGGCCGGCCGAACTCGTTGTTGAAGGAAGCGGCACCGATCGGCCCCTCCAGCATGATGTCGAGCGCCGAAACGATGCGGTTCGGTTTGCCGTAGTCGGGCCCCTCCCACGGCTGCAGCGCCCCGGGGATGCGCAAATTGGAAACCGAGTAACCGACCAGCCCCGCTTTCGGCTTCGCGCCGCGGCCGGTGGCGCCCTCATCGCGGATCTCGCCGCCGGCGCCGGTGGCGGCGCCCGGGAATGGCGCAATCGCGGTCGGATGGTTGTGCGTCTCGCACTTCATCACCGTGTGGGTGAGCTCGGTGCGCGGCGCATAGACGCCGTCGGCGCCGGCCTGGAAGCGATGCGCCAGCGCGCCTTGCATGATGGCGGCGTTGTCGGCGTAGGCGAGCACCGTGCCCTGAGGGTTGGCGGCGTGCGTGTGGCGGATCATGGCGAACAGCGACGCGCCTTGCTTCTCGCCGTCGACGATCCAGTCGGCGTTGAAGATCTTGTGCCGGCAGTGCTCCGAGTTGGCCTGCGCGAACATGGTGAGCTCGGCGTCGGTCGGGTCGCGCCCGAGCGCGCGGTAGGCGTCGCGCAGGTAGGCGATCTCGTCCTCCGACAGCGCCAGGCCGAGCGCGCGATTTGCCTCCTCGAGCTCACCGAGCGCGATGCGGCCGAGCGGCCGCGGCGCGACGTGCCGGAAAAGCTGCTCCGCCTCGTCCAGCGAGCCGAGCACCGTTTCGGTCATGCGGTCGTGGAGCAGCGCCGCGACGCGCGCGCGCAAATCGTGCGGCACCTTGCCCTCCATATGGAACGCGATGCCGCGCTCTACCCGCCGCACGCCGGTGAGGCCGCAATTGCGCAGGATGTCGGTCGCTTTCGACGACCACGGCGAGATCGTCCCCAGCCGCGGCACCACGAGAAACATCGTTGCCCCCCTGCGAAGGGGGGCCGCCGCAGTCGGGGGGGGTGAATTGGTGGCCGCAGGCGTGGGGGTCTCGCTCGCCTCGCCGTACTCCAGCAACCGCGCGAGCAGCTTCTCGCCCTCGCCGCTCAGCGCCTGCTCTATCTCTGCGAAATGCCAGAACGCGGCGGCGACGCCGGCGATGCCCGGATGCACCTGCTTGAGCTGCGGGAGTAGCTTGGCGAGCCGGAAATCCGACAGCGCGCTCGCGCCGCGGAGCTTGAGGACGATCGGCATCACCATCAGGGCCGGTGAAACGGAATTATACAGGCGCCGCGGCAAGCGAGCGGTCTGCAACGCCGCGACTGTAAAGTCTGACTTTACACTCGGCCGCCAGGCGCCCCCCGATCCAGTCGGGGGCTACCTGCGCACCAGCGGTTCCCGCAGCGTGCCGCCGACGTTCAGGGTCGTGCGCAGGGTCTGCGTCGCGGTCTTGACGTCGGCCACGATGCGCCCGGCGAGCGCGTTGTCGGGACCGATGTCCAGGCTTGCGCCGGCGGTGAGCGCGCCGGCGGCGATGGTGACGTTGCGCAGCTGCACCATGCCCTTGTCGTACAGTCCCTGCGCGTTCAGCTCGGCGAACAGCGTGCGCCCCGCAGTTTGCGTGCCGCCGGTCTGGATGGCGCGCGCCAGGTCGATGCTGCCGAGCACGCCGCGCTCGATCTTGATGTTGCCCTCGAGCCTCGCGCCCGGTCCCAGTCTGGCAATCTCCGGGCCGCTCATCGAATAGGTGCCGCGCCCTTCGGCCTTGCCCTCGGAGACCAGGGTCGGCGCAAACACCGCGACGTTGACGCCGCGCATGCGCAGGTCGCCTTCGACCGACCACGCGTCGCCCCAGCGGATGCGCGCGGTGCCGGAGATCACGCCATCGTAGGCGCGGCCGTCGAACGCGCTCAGCGTCATGCCCTGGCGCGTGGCGCTGCCCTTGGCGCCGAATTCCCCCAGGTTGAGCCCCGGCACGAACGGCACCGCGAAGCTGCCCGCGTTCAGTTCGAACGCGATCTCGCCGCCCTTCGGCGTGAGCTCAAGCGAGAACCTGTCGGCGCCGGTCGCCTTCACGGAGCGAATCGAGCCGTCATTGGCGAGCACCACTTCGGCATCGAGCGGCGGCAGCGTCACCGGGCCGTCGACCCTGGCCTGCTTAAGCGCGATGCGCTCGATGCGCAGGTTCGCGCCCCGCACCTTGCCGAGCAGCACGTTGCCGAGCTGGCCCTGCTGCAAGGTGACGCCTTCGAGCTCGACGCGGCTGAACATCTTCTGCTCGCCGAACAGCGAGGCGAAATCGGTGTCGCCGCGCAATTGCGCGATCCTAAAGCCATCCCCGATCGTGATGCGCTCAAGGTGCACTTGCGCGCCGGTGAGCAGCGACAGGCGTCCCGAGGCGATCTTCACTGGCACGCCCAGCGCCTGCGACGCGGCGCGCTCGTATTCCGCCGTCTGCAGCGGCATCAGGTGCAGCACGCCGAGCCCGCCGACCAGCGCCACCACCAGGCTCATCCCTGCCAGCCTGCCCCAGTTGACCGGCTTCCTGCTCCGCTTCGGGGTCGCCGCTTCCTCGCGCGCCCTGCGCTCCTCCTCGCGCTCGCGTTCGCGCTCCTTCGCCTTGGCGCGCTCCTCCTTTTCCCTCGCGCGCTCTTCCTTCTCGCGCGCGCGCCTTTGCTGCTTGGTCTCGCGCTCCCCTCTTTCCGGCTCGCGCTCGGGCGCCGCGGGGCGCGCCTGCTTCTTGCCGAGCGCCTGCTGGTCGCGCTCGACCTCGTCCATGTCGATTTCTTCCGGGCCGATGACCATGTCTTCGGGCGGCGCCTGCATGCGCTGCTCGGTTTCCTTGGCGGCGAGCAATTCCCGGGCCTTGCGCTTGCGCTCCACGGCCAGGCGCTGCTCCTCTTCCTCCAGCTCGCGCGCCCGCCGCGCCTCTTCCTCGCGCTCGCGCTGCTCCTCAAGCTCCTTCTTCCGGCGCTGCTCGTCGCGCTTGCGCTGCGATTCCTGCTCCTCGCGCTGGCGGTTGCGGTCGGCTTCCTTGGCGCGCGCGCGCGCCTGCTCGCGCGACTTCTGCTCCTGCTCCTCGCGCGACTTGCGCTCCTCCTCCTCGCGCGCCGAGAAAGCGGCGAGGTCGGCCAGCAGCTCGTCGGCGACGGCGGGCGCGCTTTCAGCGGCCTTCGCCTTGGCTTCGGCCACCTCCCGGTCCTTGCGCTCCCGCTCGTCGCCCGCCTTGCGCCCGGCCTCGTCCTTGGTGCGCGCCTCGTCTTCCTCCTTGCGGCGGCGGTCCTCGTCCTCGCGGCGCTTGCGCTCCTGCTCGTCGCGCGCCTTGCGCTCGGCGTCTTCCTTGGCGCGCTGCTCCTCCTGCTCCTTGCGGCGGCGGTCTTCCTCGGCGCGGCGCTTCGCTTCCGCCTCCTCGCGCCGGCGCCGCTCCTCGGCTTCGCGCTTCGCTTTTTCTTCCGCCTCGCGCTTCGCTTTCTCTTCGGCTTCGCGCTTGGCCTTTTCCGCGGCCTCGCGCTTTGCTTTCTCCTCGGCTTCGCGCCTGGCTTTCTCCTCGGCTTCGCGCTTCGCCCTTTCCTCGGCCTCGCGCGCCCGGCGCTCCGCCTCCTCGCGCGCCTTGCGTTCCTGCTCGAGCTTCGCCGCGAGCTGCGCCTTTTCCTCGGCCTCCTTGCGCGCGCGCTCCTCGGCCTCGCGCCTCGCCTTTTCGGCAGCCTCGGTCTTGGCCTTGGCTTCGGCCTCCAGCTTCGCCTTCGCTTCGACGGTCGCCCGCAGCGCCGCGTCGCGCGCCGCCTTCACCTTGGCGTCCGTATCCGCGGCACCGCGCAGGCTTGCCTCGGCCTGGGCATGCGCCCTGGCCTCGGCGTCCTGGCGCTTGCGGATGTCGAGCATCTGCTGCTCATTCGCCAGGCGCTGGGCCTCCGCGCGCGCCGCTGCCGCAAGGTCCACCTGGGGCTTGGGCGGGACCTTGATTGCCTGGGTGAAATCGAGCTCGTCGCCGTCCGCGGGAGGCGCCGGTTCCGCCGCCGGCTTGCCCGGCGCGGCGGCCTTGCCCGGCGCGGCCGGCTTGGCCGCCTTGACCGGGGGCGCAGCCGCCGGCTGGTTGCCGGAGATCACTTCGCGGATGTAGCCGTCCTTGTCGAGCTGAACGATGAGGACCGCGAACTTGCCTTCCGGGATCTTCTCGAATTTCGCCTGCACCTCGTCGAGCGTCGACTTGCCGTCGATCGCCGCGAGCACCGCCCGATCGGCGCGCGACAGATTGCCGGTCTTGCCGGAGGCCTCCTGCACGCCCTTGCCGGTCTTGGAGAAAATCGCGCTCGGGTTCATTTTTTTGGGGTTTGCGGGCCCGCCATTATAAGCAAGCCTGTATCCGGAGGTCCGATTATGCCCCGGGTTCGCTGTCCCCGCCCCGGGGGAGCGGCCGAGAGCAGCCATTAGAATGCCATTCCTAAAGTGCAGTCTTCCGCTTCGCTCCCGCTGACGCTGCTGCTCGGTCTGCTGATCGCGCTCACCGCGCTCGCTATCGACAGCACGCTGCCCGCGCTGCCCGCGTTGGCAGCCGCGTTCGGTGCCGAGGCCGGCGCCGCACAATTCACGCTCACGTGCTTTTTTATCGGCGTCGCCGTGGGTCAGCTCGCCTGGGGGCCGATCTCGGACCGCTACGGCCGGCGCCCGGCGCTTATTGCAGGGCTCGCGCTGTGCGCCGTGGCGAGCGCCGCCGCGGCCTTTGCGCCGGGCCTCGGCACGCTGGCGCTTCTGCGCGCCGCACAAGGCTTCGGCACGTCAGCGTGCGCGGTGGTGGCGCGCACCGTGGTGCGAGACCTCTACAGCCACGAGCACGCGGCGCAGATGCTGGCGCGCATGATGATCGTGTTCGGCATAGTGCCGATCGCCGGGCCGCTCATCGGCGGGCGCCTGCTCGAAGCATGGGGCTGGGGCGCGGTGTTCTGGCTGCATGCAGCGGTGGCGACGATGCTGCTGGTTTCGGTCGCAAGAGGCCTCGCCGAAACCGCGCCCGCGGAGCGGCGCGCGCTCACGCCGGGTCAGATAGCGGCCGCGTTCCGCGAGCTGCTCGCGCATCGCGCCTTCGTGGCCGCGTTCTGCGTGCTGCTCGCGATCCAGATCGGCATCATGGCCTGGATCACCAGCTCCGCCTTCGTCCTGATCCGCGGCTTCGGCGTCTCGCCCGATGGCTACGCGTTGCTGTTCGCGCTGGTGATGCTCGGGCAGATTTCCGGCGCCTGGGCAAGCAGCCGGCTGGTGATGCGCCACGGCATCGCGCGCATGCTAGCCGCCGGTTCCACCATCGGCGCGATTTCCGGCGTCGCGATGGCAGTGCTCGCGTTCACCGGCGCCTCGCACTGGAGCGCGGTGATCGTCCCGATGCTCGGCTTCATGTTCGCCTCGAGCCTGGTGCTGCCGCACGCGACCGCCGCGGCGCTGACGCCCTTTCCGCGCATCGCGGGCACCGCCGCTTCGCTCATGGGTTCGGTGCAGTTCGCATGCGGTGCGCTGGTTGGCGCGGCGCTCGGCGCGGCGTTCGACGGCAGCGCGCGCCCGCTTGCCGCCACGGTCGCGGCGGGCGGCGTGGCGGCGCTCGCCGCGCTGCACCTGCTGTACAAGCCTGCCACGGAGGCCCTGCGTGGACAGCGTTGAAGCGGTCGTCATCGGCGCGGGAGTCGTAGGCCTGGCGGTGGCGAAGGCGCTCGCCGAGTCGGGGCGCGAGGTGGTGGTGCTCGAAGCCGAGGACGCGATCGGCACCCACACCAGCTCGCGCAATTCGGAGGTGATTCACGCCGGCATCTACTACCCCAAGGGTTCGCTCAAAGCGCGCGCCTGCATCGCCGGCAAGGAGCGGCTCTACGAATACTGCGTGGCGCGCGGCATTCCACACGCGCGTTGCGGCAAGCTGATCGCAGCCACCAGCGAAGCCCAGATACCGGCGCTGGAGGCGATCCAGAGGAAGGCGCACGCAAACGGCGTCAGCGACGTGGTGTGGATGAGCCGCGAGCAGGCGTGCGCGCTCGAACCCGAGCTGCACTGCGCCGCCGCGCTTTACTCGCCCTCGACCGGGATCATCGACAGCCACGCCCTGATGCTCGCCTACCTGGGCGACGCGCAAAGCTCAGGCGCGATGCTGGCGCTGAAGAGCCCTTTGTTGCGGGCGCGCGCGCATGGTGGCGGCTTTGAGCTCGAAGTCGGCGGCGCCGAGGCGATGCGCATTGCGTCGCGCACGCTGGTCAACAGCGCCGGGCTGACCGCGCCGAGTGTGGCGCGGCGCATCGAGGGCCTGGGCGCGCAATTCGTGCCGCGCGAGCTCTACGCCAAGGGAAATTACTACTCGCTCGTCGGGAAAGCGCCCTTTTCGCGGCTCATCTACCCGGTGCCCGAGCCCGGCGGCTTGGGCGTGCACATCACGCTCGATCTGGGCGGCCAGGCGCGTTTCGGCCCGGATGTCGAATGGGTCGAGCAAATCGCCTATCAGGTGGACCCGGCGCGCGCGGAGCGCTTTTACGCCGCGATCCGGCGCTACTGGCCCGCACTCCCAGACGGCGCGCTCGCGCCGGGCTACTCGGGCATCCGGCCCAAGATTTCCGGGCCGCAGGAGCCGCCGGCGGATTTCGTCATCCAGGGCCCGGCCGAGCACGGTGTCGCCGGCCTGGTGAATCTCTACGGCATCGAGTCGCCCGGATTGACAGCGTCCTTGGCGTTGGCCGATGATGTGGCGGCCCTGCTATAACGATAATCAAGGAGGAGACATGAACACTCGCAGAACTTTCATCGCCGCCGCTGTCGCCGGCGCATTCGCCCTCGCCTCGGGCGCCGCCCAGGCGCAAGTCAAGTGGGACATGCCCACGCCCTATGCCGACGGCGAATTTCACACCCGCAACGTGCGCCAGTTCGCCGAGGACGTGAAGAAGGCGACCAATGGCGGCCTCGACCTGGTGGTGCATTCCAACGGCTCGCTCATCAAGCACCCGGACATCCTGCGCGCGGCTTCCACCGGACAGGTCAATATCGCCGAGTTCCTGCTGGGCCAGTTCAGCAACGAGGACCTGGTGTTCGCGGTCGACAACCTGCCCTTCCTCGCCGCTGGCTACGACAACGCGCAGAAGCTCTACGTGGCGCAGAAGCCGGTGCTGGAGAAGAAGCTCGCCGGGCGCGGCCTGGTGCTGCTTTTTTCGGTGGCCTGGCCCGGGCAGGGCATCTATACCAAGACCCCTCTCAAGGGCGTCGAGGACCTGAAGGGCACAAAGTTCCGCACCTACAGCCCGCAGACCGCGCGCCTCGCCGAGCTGCTCGGCGCGAGCCCCACCGTGATCCAGGTGCCCGAGGTGCCGCAGGCGTTCGCCACCGGCACCATCAGCGCCATGATCACCTCGTCGGCCACCGGCACCTCTACCAAGGCTTGGGAGTTCGTCAAGAACTACTACATGACCAACGCCATGCACCCGAAGAACGCGGTGGTGGTCAACGCGCGCGCCTTCGGCCGCCTGAGCGACGAGCAGAAGAAGGCCCTCACCTATGCCGCCTCGACCGCCGAGACGCGCGGCTGGGCCATGTCGAAGGTGCGCGAGATGGAGGCGAACGAGCTGCTCGCCAAGAATGGCATGACGGTGCACAAGCCCGATGCCGCCATGATGAAGGCCTTCGGCAAGGTCGGCGACCAGATGACCGGCGAGTGGCTCAAGTCCGCAGGCGCCGACGGCGAGGCGATTCTCAAGAGCTACCGAGGGAAGTAGAGCGGCCGGGCCAGTGCCAAACCAGCGCTCAGCGCTCCGCCGGGCGCTGGATTTCCTCTACGCGGCAAGCGGCGCGCTCGCCGCGCTCTGCATCGCCAGCATCTGCGTGCTCATGCTGGCGCAGTCCGCCGGGCGCGAGTTCGGGCTGCTGATCCGCGGCGCCGACGACATCACCTCCTGGCTGTGCGCCGCCGCGGCATTCTTCGCGCTCGGCCACACCTTCAGGCACGGCGAGCTGGTGCGGGTCGGGTTGTGGCTGGATTTCCTCAAGCCGGCGGCGCGTTGGTGGGCCGAGGTGTTCGCGCTCACGCTCACCACCGCGTTCGTCTCCTACATGGCCTGGGCGGTCACCAGGTTCGTCTGGGAAAGCTGGCAGTTCAATGAGGTCGCGCAAGGTCTGCTCAAGGTCCCGATCTGGATCCCGCAGCTTTCATTCGCCATCGGGGTGCTGATTTTCCTGGTCGCGGTGCTCGACGAGCTGGCGACGGTGCTGCGCGGCGAGAAGCCCGCCTACCAGGTGGCCGAGGACGAGCGCCGCGCCACCAAGGACTTCTCGGAAATGCTATGAGCACTTTGACCATCGCGATGGTCCTGCTCGCGCTGCTGCTGGTGCTGCTCGCGGGCGGCGTCTGGATCGCGATCGCGCTCGCCGCGGTGGGCTGGTTCGGGCTGCAGTTCTTCACCTCGACGCCGCCGGAGGTCAACCTGTTCCAGTCGTTCTGGGGCTCGAGCGCCTCGTGGACCCTCGCCGCGCTGCCCATGTTCATCTGGATGGGCGAGATCCTGTATCGCACCAAGCTGTCGGAGGAAATGTTCGAGGGCCTGGCGCCCTGGCTCACCTGGCTCCCCGGGCGCCTGATGCACGTCAACATCATCGGCTGCGCGGTCTTCGGCACGGTGTCGGGGTCTTCGGCCGCGACCTGCGCCACCATCGCCAAGGTGGCGCTGCCGGAACTCAAGCGCCGCGGCTACGACGAGAAGGTCTGCCTCGGGTCGCTGTGCGGCGCCGGCACGCTCGGCATCCTGCTACCGCCCTCGATCATCATGGTGGTGTACGCGGTGGCGGCGGAAGTCTCGATCCTCAAGGTGTTCATCGCCGGGCTGATCCCCGGCGTCGTCCTGACGCTGCTTTTTTCCGGCTATATCGTGGTCTGGGCGCTGCTCAATCCGGAAAAGACGCCTAAGGAGGAGATGCGCCTGCCTTTCCTGGAAAAGCTCTACCGCAGCCGGCACCTGATTCCGTGCGTGCTGCTGATCGTGTTCATCGTCTGGGTGATGGTGGTCGGCTGGGCGACCGCGACCGAGGCGGCTGCCTTCGGCGTGCTCGGCGCGCTCGGCATCGGCTGGTGGGCGGGAGGGTTGACGAGGCAGACTTTCTGGCAGAGCCTGATGGGCGCGACGCGCCTTTCCTGCATGATCCTGTTCATCCTCGCCGGCGCGAGCTTTCTGTCTTCGTGCATGGCGTTCACCGGCAGTCCCAAGGCGCTGGCGGCATGGGTAGCGGCGCTGGAGCCCAACCGCTACATGCTGATCGCGATCCTCGCCGGCATCTACATCCTGCTCGGCACCGCGCTCGATGGCGTCTCCATGATCGTGCTCACCACTTCGATCGTGATCCCGATGATCGAGAAGGCGGGCTTCGACCTGGTGTGGTTCGGCATCTTCATCGTGCTGCTGGTCGAGATCGCCGAGGTGACGCCGCCGCTCGGCTTCAACCTGTTCGTGCTGCAGACCATGAGCGGGCGCGACTCCAATTACGTGGCGCTCGCCTCGATCCCGTTCTTCTTCATGATGGTGGTGGCGCTCGCCATGATCACGCTCTGGCCAGAGCTCGCCACCTGGCTGCCGGACGTGCTCATTCCCAAGCCGAAGTGAATTTACGAGGAGGAGACCATGAACGTTGAGCTGGTGTACCTGTTCTGGGTGACGGTTTTGACTGGCCTGCTATGGGTGCCTTACATCCTGGACCGGCTCGCGGTCAGGGGACTCGCCAACGCGGTCGGCTACCCCGAGAATCCGAAGCCGCAATCGCCATGGGCGCAGCGCCTGATGAAGGCGCACCTCAACGCAGTCGAGAACCTGGTGGTGTTCGCTGCGCTGGTGCTGGTGGCGCACGCGGCCGGGGTCAGCAACGGCGCCACCACGACTGCGTGCATGGTGTATTTCTGGGCGCGCGTGGTTCACCCCGTTGCCTACACCTTCGCCGTGCCGTGGGTGCGCACCCTGTCGTTCGCAGTCGGCTTTTTCGCTCAAGCAACGATCGCCTGGCAGCTCATTGCCAGGTGATCACGGTCCACCACCTCAATAACTCGCGCTCGCAGCGCGTGCTGTGGCTGCTGGAGGAGCTGGGCACGCCCTACGAGGTCAAGCGCTACCAGCGCGATGCGCGCACTATGCTCGCGCCGCCCGAGCTGCGCGCGGTGCACCCGCTTGGCAAGTCGCCGGTGATCGAGGACGCCGGAATCATGGTCGCCGAGTCGGGCGCGATCGTGGAGTACCTAGTGGAGAAATACGGCGGCGGGCGCCTCGCCCCCGCGCCCGACACGCCCGAGCGGCTGCGCTATCGGTACTGGCTGCACTTCGCCGAGGGCACGGCGATGCCGCCGCTGCTCCTCAAGCTGATCTTCGACCGCATCGAAAAAGGACCGATGCCGTTCTTCGTGCGCCCGTTCGCGCGCGCCATCGCCGGCCGCGCGAAAAGCTCCTTCGTCCAGCCCAATTTAGAGCGTAATCTAAATTTCATGGAGGCCGAGCTCGGCAAGGGCGCCTGGTTCGCCGGCAGCGAATTCAGCGCCGCCGACATCCTGATGAGCTTTCCGCTCGAGGCGGCGCGCGCCCGCGGCGGGTTGGACGAGAAGCGCCCGAAGCTGATGGCGTTCCTCGAGCGCATCCACGCCCGCCCCGCCTACCTGCGCGCGCTCGAGCGCGGCGGCAAATACGAGCTGATGCGATGACTCAGCCGATTTACCTCACGCGCGACATCCGAAGAATTGAAACCGCGGCGGGCGAAGTTACGCCCCCGCTCATGGAGCGCGCCGGCGCCGCGGCGGCGGAACTCGCGGCGCAGCTGCTGTCGGACCGCGGCAAGGACGTGCTGGTGCTCGTCGGTCCGGGCAACAACGGCGGCGACGCGCGCGTGGTCGCGCGGCTGCTGCAGGAACGGTTCTTTCGCGTGCAGCTCGCGTCCACGCCTGCCGAGATTCCACAGGGCACGCGCTGGGGCCTGGTGGTGGACGGTCTGTTCGGCATCGGCTTGGCGCGCGAGATCGCGGGCGAGCACGCGGTGCTGGTGGATTACGCCAACGCGCAAGCCTGCCCGGTCCTCGCGCTCGATATCCCCAGCGGCCTCGATTCGGACACCGGGCGCGTGCTCGGCCGCGCGGTGCGCGCCACGCACACCATCACCTTCATTGCCCTCAAGCCGGGTTTACTCACGCGCGACGGGCCGGACTATTGCGGCGTCGTCTCCGTGGCGACGCTCGGGCTCGATGTCGCCGCGCTGGTTGCGCCACAGGGGTGGGTCGCGGACCCTGCCATGTTCGCGAACCTCCTTAAGCCGCGACCGAGGAATTTCCACAAGGGCCAGGCGGGCTCGGTCGCGATCCTCGGCGGCGCGGCCGGGATGACCGGCGCGGCGCTGCTCGCGGGGCGCGCGGCGCTCAAGCTCGGCGCCGGGCGCGTCTACGTAGGGCTGCTCGATCGCGACGCCCCCGGGGTGGATTTCTGCGCCCCGGAGCTGATGCTGCGCCACCCCGACGAGACGCTCGGCATGGAGATCGACGCGCTGGTGATCGGCCCGGGGCTGGGACAGGGCGAGCGCGCCGAGACGCTGGTGGCGGCGGCGCTCGCGAGCGAGATCCCGTGCGTGCTCGATGCCGATGCACTCAACCTGATCGCCGAAAGCGAGGACCTGCGCCGCGCCTGCGCACGCCATCCCGCCGATACCCTGGCGACGCCGCACCCGGCCGAGGCCGCGCGACTGCTCGGCGTGAAAACCGAGAAAGTGCAGGAGGACCGGTTGGCGGCGGCACAAGGCCTGTCGCGCGAGCTTGGCGCGCACGTGGTGCTCAAAGGCGCGGGCAGCATCATCGCGGCGCGCGACGGGCATTGGTTCGTTAATACTTCGGGCAATCCCGGCATGGCCTCGGCCGGCATGGGGGACGTGCTCGCGGGAATCCTCGGCGCGCTGCTGGCGCAGAAATTCACCGGCGAGGCGGCGCTGGTGCTGGGCGTGCACCTGCACGGCAGCGCCGCGGATGAATGTTCCCGATCGGGAACATCGGTCGGCCTCACCGCCGGCGAGACCATAGATCCCGCGCGCGCGATTTGGAATCGGTGGCTGGAAGGGCGCTAGTTCAGGCGTAACAGGAGCGCAACCCTCGGATTGGAAAACCAGTTGACGAAATAAAGGCCGAGGACGACGATGCTATTCAGCACCTTGCTGATGATTCAACGTTTGGCGTCATGATCAAGCTCATCCATTCGGGCGTCGTCGATAGAGCCCGCTTGACCTGTGCCAATAAATAGAACGCTAAAAGTTGTCGCTGGCGTCGTGGCTTCGTTTGCTGCTCTCGCCAGCACGATTATTGTGCTGTCGGATCTGCAAATAATAAGGTTCCCGGTGGCGAAACTGATGCTGGTTGCGTTGTTGGGGCTGTATTTCGGATTCGGAGTTCTGATTGCTTTGTATCGCTTGATCAGTAAGCTGGATTGATCCTGCAGCGCAGGATGTCGGATGACTTCAAACGGGAGTTTGTTGCACCTTAACCAAAGGAGGACGGCATGCAAACGCTATCGCAAGTGTTGTTCTGGGCCGGATTGATTTCGATCCCGCTGTCGTGGGGGGTCTGGTTTTTCGGGCCGCAACTCGAGATTGGACGGCATGTCCTCAGCAAGGTCACCGATC
>CAYMVA010000024.1:0-17841 GCA_964393745.1 uncultured Enterobacteriaceae bacterium
GCGCGCGGCCGCGAGTTGTAGTTGGAGCTCATCGCCATGCCGTACGCCCCCGCGCACATGATCGCGAGCAGATCGCCCGGGCGCGCCGCCAGCCGGCGCTCGTGGGCGAGGAAGTCCGCGCTCTCGCAGACCGGCCCCACCACATCGTAGAGCGCGCCCGCCTCGCCCGCGGCTGCCTCTCGCACCGGCAGCACCTCGTGCCAGGCATCGTACAACGCCGGCCGCAGCAGATCGTTCATGGCCGCATCCACGACGACGAAGTTCTTCGCTTCGCCGGGCTTCACGTACTCGACGCGCGTCAGCAGCAGCCCGGCATCGCCCACGATCGAGCGGCCCGGGTCTACGATCAGCGTGTGGCGCCGCTCGCCGAGCGCGCCGCGCGCGGCGCGCATGAATTCCGCGATCGGCGCCGGCGCCCTCTCCCGGTAGCGTATCCCGATTCCACCGCCCAGATCCACGTGTGCGAGCGGAATGCCCGCCGCGGCGAGGCGATCGACAAGTTCTACGATGCGCTCGGCGGCGGCGGCATACGGTGCCGCCTCCATCATCAGCGAGCCGATATGGCAGCCGATTCCCGTGACCTCGAGGTGGCGGTTGCCGGCGGCCTCGCGGTACAGGCGCTCAGCGTCGGCATAGGCGACTCCGAACTTGCTCTGCCTCAAGCCTGTGGAGATGTAGGGATGGGTTTTCGCATCCACTTCGGGGTTGACGCGAAACGCCACCGGCGCACGCCTGCCCAGGCGCGCCGCGACCGCAGCAACGCGCTCGAGCTCGGCCTCGGACTCGAGGTTCAAACACAACACCCCGGCGCGCAGCGCCTGCTCGATCTCGCTTTCGGTCTTGCCGACGCCCGAGAACAGCACCTTGCGCGGGTCGCCGCCTGCGGCGAGCGCGCGCGCCAGCTCGCCGCCCGAAACGATGTCGAAGCCGGCGCCGAGGCGCGCCATCAGCGCGAGTACCGCGAGGCTCGAATTCGCCTTCACCGAATACGCCAGCAGCGCGGCGCGGCCTATGAGAGCGCGCGCGTACTCGCCGTAGTTGCGTTCGATCGCGGCGCGCGAGTAGACGTAGCACGGCGTGCCGAAGCGGCGCGCGATTTCCTCGAGCGGCACCTGCTCGGCGCACAGCGCGCCGTCGCGGTAGGCGAAGGCCATGGGAATGCGGCTACTTTTTCTGCGCGCCCGCGGCCTCATCCTCGCCCGCTCCCTGCGGATAGGGGACAGGCTGGTAAGGCTCGGGCTTGGGTGGCTTGACGCCGGGGGGCGGGCTGTCGCGCAGGTACAGCGGCCCGCGCTGTCCGCAACCGGCGGCGGGCAGCAAGATGAGCGGGATGCAGAGAGCTACCAGGACGCAGCGCGCGGCGCGCATAGAATGAGCATGGTAGCAGGAGAAAACTCGATGACGCAGCCGCTTTCGGAGTCGGAATTCGAGGCCCTCGCTGAAGGCGCGCTGGCGGCGCTCGAGCGCGCTTTCGAGCGCGTGCTCGAGTCGGGCGCACTCGATGCCGACCTGGAAATGAAGGGCTCGGGCGTGCTCGAGGTCGAGTTCGAGAACGGCAGCAAGATGGTGATCAACCGCCATGGCGCGGCGCGCGAAATCTGGGTGGCGGCGAAAGCGGGCGGCTTTCATTTCTGCCACGACGGCGCGGCGTGGCGCGACACGCGCGATGGCAGCGAGCTGTTTGCCGCGGTGTCGCGGCTCGCCTCGGCGCAGAGCGGTACGCCGGTGCTTCTCGCGGCGGCGCCGTAACGGCCGCTACGCTGCCGGGTCGGGCAGCTTCGCGGGCGGCGTTTCCTCTTCCTTGGGCACGAACTCGCGGTAGAAGAACTCGATCGTCGTCTTGGCGTCTGCGGGCGCCGACGGCAGCCGCTCGGTGCTGAGCGTGACCACGCCCTCGGGTACGACGCGCGCGGTTTCGGGAACCGCCTTTAGCGCCTTGCCCATGTACTCGATCCAGATCGGCAGCGCGACCCGCCCGCCGGTCTGGTTCTTGCCCAGGGTTTTTGGCTGGTCGAAGCCGATCCACGCGATGCCGACCAGGCCCGGCTGGTAGCCGCAGAACCAGGCGTCCACGAAATCGTTGGTGGTGCCGGTCTTGCCGGCGAGATCGCGGCGGCCGAGTTTCGAGGCGCTCGCCGCGGTGCCGTAGCGCGTCACGTCCTGCATCATCGAATCCATGATGAAGGCATTGCGCGGATCGATCACGCGCTGCGTCTCGTCGCCCGCGCGCAGCGGTTGCGCCAGGCCGAGCGGGTTGCCGCGGTCATCCACTATCTTGTTGATGAAGTGGGGCTGCACCAGGAAGCCGCCATTGGCGAATACCGCGTAGCCGCGCGCCATTTGCAGCGGCGTCACGGCGCCGGCGCCGAGCGCAAGCGTCAGGTACGGCGGGTGCTTATCGGCGTCGAAGCCGAAGCGCGTCACGTAATCCTGCGCGTACTTCGGGTTGATGCCCTGCAGGATGCGGATCGAGACCATGTTCTTCGATTTCGCGAGCGCGGTGCGCAGGCGCATCGGGCCCTCGAACTTGCCGTCGTAGTTCTTCGGCTCCCAGCGCTGGCTGCCGGTCACTTCGGCTTCCACCACGATCGGTTCGTCCGCGATCACGGTCGCGGGGGTGAAGCCCTTCTCCAGCGAGGCCGAGTAGATGAACGGCTTGAACGAAGATCCGGGCTGGCGCCACGCTTGCGTCACGTGGTTGAACTTGTTGCGATGGAAGTCGAAGCCGCCTACCAGCGCGCGGATCGAGCCGTCGCTCGGATCGACGGCGACGAATGCGCCTTCGGCCTCCGGCAACTGCACGATGTGCCAGTTCTTTTTCTCGTCGCGCTGCACCCGGATCAGCGAGCCGCGCCGGATGCGCCGCGCCGGCGAGGTCTTTTCCTCGAGCCCGCGGGCGGCGAAGCGCAGGCCGTCGCCGGTGATGCTGACCGTCTCGCCGCTGCGTAGCAGCGTGCGCACTTCTCGCGGCGTGGCCGCGAGCACCAGCGCCGCGCGCAGGTCGTCGACGTCGCCGTGCTCGGCGAGCGCGTCCTCCAGTTCCTCGTCCGCGGCCTGCGGCGAGAGCTGCACGAACGCCTCGGGACCGCGATAGCCCTGGCGGCGGTCGTAATCGAGCAGCCCGCGGCGCAGCGCCTCGTAGGCCGCCTCCTGATCGGCCTTGCGGATCGTGGTGTAGACGCGAAAACCCTTCGCGTAGACCTCCTCGGGATACTGGTCGTAGATGGCTTGGCGAACCATCTCGGCGATGTACTCGCCGTGCAGGCCGGCGAAGTCGTCCACTGTGCGGCGCACAATAATCGGCGCCTTCAGTGCCTCGGCGTACGCCTGGTCCGAAACGTGACCTAATTCCTTCATGCGCCGCAGCACGTACTGCTGCCGCTGGCGGGCGCGTTGCGGATTCGCAACAGGGTTATAGGCTGATGGTGCTTTTGGCAGCCCAGCGAGCACCGCAGCTTCTGAAAGCGTCAGCCGATCGAGCGATTTACCGTAGTAAATCTGCGCTGCGGCGGCGAATCCGTAGGCGCGCTGGCCGAGATAAATCTGGTTTACGTAGAGCTCGAGGATCTGGTCCTTCTCCAGGCTGTGCTCGATCTTGAACGCGAGCAGCGCCTCGTAGAGCTTGCGCGTCAGCGTCTTCTCGGAGGAGAGGAAAAAATTGCGCGCCACTTGCATCGTGATGGTGCTCGCGCCCTGCCGGCGCCCGCCCTGTACGAGGTTGGAATACGCCGCGCGCGCGACGCCGATGTAGTCGATTCCGGTGTGCTGGTAGAAGCGCTCGTCCTCAGCGGCGAGGATCGCGTGCTTGAGCTGCTCGGGCACCTCGCCGATCCCGACCAGCAGGCGCCGCTCCTCGCCGAACTCGCCGATCAGCGCGCCCTCGACCGTGTAGACACGCAGGGGGATCTTGGGCTGGTAATCGGTCAGCACCTCGAGCGACGGCAGGTTCGGCCAAGCGAGCGCCACCACCAGCCCGGCAAGGCACGCCCCGGCCGCCGCCAGGCCCGCCAAAAGGATCAGCGGAAAAGACAGAAAACGGAGCCACATCAAGGTACTTACACCAACTTCGGGGGGACGTTGCACGCGTGCAGGGACACGGAGCATTATAGGACTTCGCTCCGCGTGGAAGATTCACTAGACACCTATAGGAGTTGTTGCTAGCATTTAACGCGAATTCTATGTATCGCCTCTAACAGGCCGATACAAAAGGGAAAAACAATGAACCTAGACATCTTCAAGGCGAAGGCGCCACCCCTGTTCGGGCTGGACATCAGCTCGTCGTCGGTGAAGATGCTGGAGATCGTAGAGGCTGGCCGGGGCGCCTACCGCGTGGAGCGTTACGCCATAGAAGCGCTGCCCAAGGATGCGGTGGTGGACGGCAACATCAGTAATCTCGAGGCCGTGGCGGACGCGGTCAAGCGCGGCCACAAGCGGCTCGGGACCGGCATCCGGCACGTGGCGATGTCGGTGCCCTCGGGGGCGGTGATCACCAAGAAGATCGTGGTCCAGGCTGGGCTGCGCGAGGAGGAGCTCGAGGCGCAGGTCGAGACCGAGGCCAACCAATACATACCGTTCGCGCTCGAAGAGGTGAATCTGGACTTCCAGGTGGTCGGCCCCGCGCCCGGCAGCGCGGACGAGCAGGAAGTGCTGATCGCCGCCACGCGCAAGGAGAAGGTGGAAGACCGGGTGGCGGTGGCCGAGTCCGCGGGCCTCAAGGCGATCGTCATGGACGTAGAGTCCTTTGCGCAGATGTCGGCGCTGGAGCTGGTGGTGAGGCAGCTCACCGCCGGCGGCCGGGACCAGAACGTCGCCGTGGTGGACGTGGGCGCGAACGTGATGAACGTCAGCGTGCTGCGCAACGAGCAATCGGTGTACTCGCGCGAGCAGGCGTTCGGCGGCAACCAGCTGACCGCGGACATCGTGGCGCGCTACGGCATGAGCCCCGAAGAGGCGGAGAACGCCAAGCGCTCCGGCGGCCTGCCGGACGATTTCGAAGCCGAGGTGCAGCGCCCGTTCCTGGAGAACCTGGCGGTGGAAGTGCAGCGCGCGCTGCAGTTCTTCTTCACCTCGACCTCGTACCACAGCGTGGACCACATCCTGCTCGCCGGCGGCTCGGCGGTGATCCAGGGGCTGGAAGAAGTGGTGCACACCCGCACGCAGGTGCCGACCATGGTCGCCAATCCGTTCGCGGCGATGCAGGCGTCGCCCCGCATCCAGCTTAAGAAGCTGATGCAGGACGCGCCTTCGCTGATCGTCGCCTGCGGCCTGGCAATGCGGAGGTTCGACCCGACATGAGCGCCAGAATCAACCTACTGCCGCACCGCGAGGAGCGGCGCAAGCGCGCCCGCACCCATTTCGCGGTGCTGTCCGGCTTCACCGCCGTGCTCGGCCTGGTGATCGTGGGCGCGGTCTGGTTCGTCAACGACCAGCGCGTCACGGTGCAGAACGACCGCAACACCTTCATGAAGGGCGAGATCGCCAAGCTCGACAAGGAAATCGACGAAATCAAGAAGCTGCGCGACGAGATCGCGGCGCTGCTGGCGCGCAAGCAGGTGATCGAGACCCTGCAGGCGGACCGCGCACAGACGGTCCACATGCTCGACCAGCTGGTGCGCCAGATGCCCGAAGGGATTTACCTGAGGTCGGTGAAGCAGAAGGGGCTTGCCATCAATGTAATCGGCTACGCGCAGTCGAACGCGCGCGTCTCGGCGCTGATGCGCAACATCGAGTCCTCGCAGTGGCTCGCCAGCCCCGGCCTGGTCGAGATCAAGGCGAGCACCGTGGACAAGAAGCGCGTCTCCGAGTTCAACCTGAACTTCTCTCTCAAGCGCACCGCCGCCGAGGAGTCGAAGGACGCCGCCAAGGCGGCGAAGAAGGGCTGAGCCATGGCGATCAACTTCAACGCCTTCGTAGAAGATTTCAAGCGCACCAACTGGCGCGATCCCGGCACCTGGGGCGCCTTGCCGATGATGGTGGTGCTGCTCGCGATCCTGATCGCGCTGCCGGTGGCGGGATTCTTCCTCATCTGGAGCGACCAGATCGACGCCCTCGATCGCGGCCGCGCCGACGAGGACAAGCTCAAGCAGGACTTCCTCAACAAGAAGAAGCAGGCGGTCAACCTCGACCTGCACAAGCAGCAGCTGCGGGAGATCGACACCCAGTTCGGCGCCCTGCTCAAGCAGCTGCCGAACAAGGCGCAGATGGACGCGCTGCTGGTGGACATCAACCAGGCCGGCCTCGGCCGCGGGCTGCAATTCGAGCTCTTCAGGCCGGCGGCGTCGGAAAACACCAAGGAGTTCTACGCCGAGCTGCCGATCCAGGTGAAAGTGATCGGCACCTACCACGACATGGGCGCGTTCGCGAGCGATGTCGGACAGCTCTCCAGGATCGTGACGCTGAACGACGTCGCGATAGAGGCCGGCAAGGACGGCAACCTCACCATGGATGCCACGGCGCGCACCTTCCGCTACCTGGATGACGACGAGGTGGCGACGCAACGTAAATCGGCGGCCGCGGCGAAGAAGGGGGCGGCGAAGAAATGAGACACCCTGACACTCGCGCGCTCGCGCTGCCTACCGCCCTCGCCGTGACCGGCGCGCTGCTGCTTGCGGGCTGCGGTGGCGAGCAGCACAGCGACCTGAAGCAGGAGCTGGCGCAACTTACCAAGGACCTGCGCGGCCGCGTCGAGCCGCTGCCGCAGGTGAGGCCCTACGAGCCGGTGCCTTACAAGGCCGAGGGCGAAGTCGACCCGTTCCGGCCCGAGCGCATCAACGTCGCGCAGGCGGGCGGCCCCGCGCCCAGCGGCGGCGGCAGGAAACCCGACCTCGACCGGCCGAAAGAGCCGCTCGAGGCGTTCCCGCTCGAGTCCATCCAGATGGTCGGGACGCTGTCGCAACGCAAGGAAACCTTTGCGCTGGTGAAGGCCGGGATCAATCTTTACCGCGTCAAGAAAGGCAACTACATGGGCCAGAACTTCGGCCTCATCGTCGCCATCGACGAGGCTCAAGTGAGCCTCAAGGAACTGGTCCAGGACAGCGGCGGGGAATGGGTGGAACGCACCAGCGCGCTGCAACTGCAGGAGGGCAAGAAATGATCATACGCACGGTTCTGCGCAATATTCTCGTGATGCTCGCGGCCTGGCTGGCCGGTCTCGGGCTGGCAGGCGCCCAAGGCAACAGCATCGAGGCCTTCGACGTCACGCAGCAGGGCGGCAATGTGGTGGTGCGCATCGCCACCAAGGAGCCGCTGCAGAGCGTGCCGCCCAACTTCACGGTCGCGAGCCCGGCGCGAATCGCGTTCGATTTCGCAGCCACCGGCAACGCGCTCGGCCGCAATTCGCAGGAGATCGGCCAGGGCGAGCTGCGCAGCATGAACGTGGTGCAGGGCGCCGACAAGACGCGCCTGGTGCTGAATCTGCGCCGCCCGGTGGCGCACGAGGTGGCCCTCGAGGGCCGAAACATAATCGTCACGCTTTCTGCTGCCGCGGCCTCGACCCCGGCCCCGGCCGGCCAGGTGGCCCACTTCGCCGAAGGCAAAGCGGACGCCAAGCACGCCATTCGCGAGGTGGATTTCCGCCGCGGGCGCGCCGGTGAAGGCCGGGTGGTGATAGACCTGTCGGACTCATCCACCGGCATCGACATCCGGCAACAGGGGCAGAACGTGGTGGTCGAGTTCCTCAAGACCTCTCTGCCCGACAACCTGCGGCGGCGGCTCGACGTGGTGGACTTCTCCACTCCGGTGCAGACGGTGAGCACCTTCCAGCAGGGCGATAGCGTGCGCATGGTGATCGAGGCGCGCGGCCAATGGGAGCACAACGCCTACCAGTCCGACACCCAGTTCGTGATCGAGGTGAAGCCGGCCACGGTCGACCCCTCGAAGCTGCAGCAGCGCGGCCGCTACAGCGGCGAGAAGCTGTCGCTCAACTTCCAGGCGGTCGAGGTGCGCGCGGTGCTCAACGTGATCGCCGACTTCACCGACCTCAACATCATCACCAGCGACACCGTCGGCGGCAGCATCACGCTGCGCCTCAAGGACGTGCCCTGGGACCAGGCGCTCGACGTCATCCTGCAGACGCGCGGCTTGGACATGAGAAAGAGCGGCAACGTGATCTGGATCGCGCCGCGCGATGAGCTGGCGACGCGCGAGAAGCTGGCGCTGGAAGCGTCGCAACAGATCACCGACCTGGAGCAGACACGCACCGAAGCCTTCCAGATGAACTACCAGAAGGCGGCCGACGTGCAAAAGCTGCTTTCCGACCCGACGCAGCGCATCCTGTCCAAGCGCGGCAGCGCGGTGGTCGACGCGCGCACCAACACGCTGTTCGTGCAGGACAGCCCGAGCCGCCTCGAAGAGGTGCGCAAGCTGATCGCGCGCATCGACATCGCGGTGCGCCAGGTGATGATCGAGGCGCGCATCGTCGAGGCGAGCGACACCTTCTCCAAGAACCTCGGCGTGCGCTTCGGCTACCACGATCTCGATGGCAACCACCGCATCGGGGGCAGAAACAGCCCGCGCTACACCGTTGGCGGCGGTATCGACGATACCGGTGGCCATGCCGCGGGCGGTGCGCAGGGCGGGGTGACGAGCTTCAACCCCGGCAGCTTTGGCGTGAACATGCCGGCGGCGGGCCTGAACGCTTTCAACGCCGGGCAGTTCTCGTTCATCCTGTTCAACTCGGCGCTGACGCAGTTCCTCAACCTGGAGATCTCGGCGCTCGAGGCCGACGGCAAGGGCAAAATCATCGCCAGCCCGCGGGTGCTGACCGCCGACCAGGTCGAGGCGGTGATCGAGCAGGGCACGGAGATCCCGTACCAGCAGGCGACCTCCTCGGGCGCGACCGCAGTCTCGTTCCGCAAGGCCAATCTGTCGTTGAAGGTCAAGCCGCAGATCACGCCCGACGGCAACATCATCATGACGCTGGACGTGAACAAGGACCAGCCGGGCGCCATCACGCCGGCGGGGGTGCAGATCAACACCAAGCACGTCAAGACCGAGGTGCTGGTCGAGAACGGCGGCACGGTGGTGATCGGCGGCATTTTTGAGCAAACCGACCGCACCGACATCACGCGCGTGCCGTTCTTCGGCGAGCTGCCCTACGTCGGCTGGCTGTTCAAGAACTCCCAGACGCAGATTTCCAAGACCGAGCTGCTGGTGTTCATCACGCCGCGCATCGTGAACGAGCGGCTGACGATTCGCTGATCCGGTTCATTCAGCAGCAAACGACGGCCGGGTCCTCCCGGCCGTTTGTTTTTGTGCCGCCGTACAATGATGCCGTGAAGCGCGCGCAGAACCTGATCCTGGTCGGCATGATGGGCGCCGGCAAGACCACCGTGGGGCGGTTGCTGGCGCGGCGGCTGAAGCGCCCGTTCTACGACTCGGACCAGGAAATCGAGCGCCGCTGCGGCGTCAGGATTCCGGTGATCTTCGACATTGAGGGCGAGGCCGGCTTTCGCGCGCGCGAGTCGCAGGTGATCGCCGCGCTCACCGCGCTCGAGGGAATCGTGGTCGCCACCGGCGGTGGCGCCGTGCTGGCCGAGGACAACCGCCGCTGCCTGGCAGCGCGCGGCACGGTGGTGTACCTGCATGCCCGCCCTGCCGACCTGTGGGTGCGCGTGCGCCACGACCGCAACCGGCCGCTGCTCGCCACCCCCGACCCGCAGCTGAAACTGGAGCAGCTCTACGCGGTGCGCGATCCGCTTTACCGCGAAATTGCCGACGTGGTGCTCGACACCGGCGCGCAAAGCGCGCCGGCGCTCGGCAAGCAGCTGCTCGCGCGCCTCGAGGACCTATGGAAACTCTCCGCGTAGCGCTCGGCAGCCGCGCCTACCCGATCCACATCGGCTCGGGGCTGCTGGACGATGCGCGGCTGTACGCGCCGCACGTCGGCGGGCGGCAAATCGCGCTGCTGAGCAACGCGGTGGTGGCGCCGCTTTACCTCGAGCGCGTCACGCGCGCGCTCGCCGCGGCCGGGGCCCGCGCGACGCTGCCTGTGGTGGTCGAGGACGGCGAGCAGGCGAAGAGCTGGCAGACGCTCGAGCGCGTGTTCGACCAGATGCTGGCGGCGCGCTTCGGGCGCGACGGCATCGTGCTCGCGCTCGGCGGCGGCGTCGTCGGCGACCTGGCGGGCTTCGCTGCTGCGGTCTATCAGCGCGGCGTGCCGTATATGCAGCTGCCGACCACGCTGCTGGCGCAGGTGGATTCGTCGGTGGGTGGCAAGACGGCGATCAACCACGCGCGCGGCAAGAACATGGTCGGCGCCTTCCATCAGCCGCTCGCCGTGATCTCGGATGTCACTACCCTAGATACGCTGCCCGAGCGCGAGCTGCTTGCGGGCATCGCCGAAGTGGTGAAGCACGGCTTCATCCTCGATGCCGCATTCGTCGGCTGGCTCGAGGCCAACATGGGCAAGCTGGTTGGGCGCGAGCGCGCCGCGCTCGAGCATGCAGTGCGGCGTTCCTGCGAGCTGAAAGCGCAGGTGGTCGCCGCCGACGAGCGCGAGTCCGGGCTGCGCGCGATCCTCAATTTCGGCCACACTTTCGGGCATGCCATCGAGGCGGGGCTCGGCTACGGCGAGTGGCTGCATGGCGAGGCGGTCGCCGCCGGCATGGTCATGGCTGCCGAACTTTCGGTGCGCGCCGGCACGCTCGTGCGCAGCGATGCCGAGCGCGTGCGCGGTCTGGTCGCGCGAGCCGGATTGCCGACGACGGCCCCGGCGCTTGCGCCCGAGCGCCTCATCGAGCTGATGCAGGTGGACAAGAAGGCCGCGGCGGGGCGCCTGCGCTTCGTCTTGCTCAGCGCGATCGGCGCGGCGACCGTGCGTGGCGACCTCGATGACACGCTGGTGCGCGCTGCCATCGGCGCCTGTGCGCCCGGTGCGGCGCGTGCTGCTGCAGCGCAGTAGCCTCCTTACGCCGCAAAGCCCTTGTTTATGCTGGACTCCGCAGGTATATTTCAGCGTTCGTCCGCATATTTTGTGCGGAGCCGCAAAAAGGCCAAAACGAACTTTCGATCAAAGGCTTAGACGTGGAATCCGGTTTCATGCCTGCCGCGCAGGGTCTGTACCACCCCTCGCATGAGCACGACGCCTGCGGCGTCGGGTTCGTCGCCCACATCAAGGGCAGGAAATCGCACAGCATCGTCGAGCAGGGCCTGACGGTACTCAAGAACCTCACCCACCGCGGCGCAGTCGGCTATGACCCGAAGCTCTCCGACGGCGCCGGGCTGCTGATCCAGATTCCGGACCGTTTCTTGCGCGAGGAACTCGGCAAGCAGGGCGTCAAGCTGCCGCCGCTGGGGCAATACGGCGTCGGCATGGTGTTCCTGCCGCGCGAACCGGCAAGCCGCTTAGGGTGCGAGTACGAGATTGAGCGCGCCATCAAGGACGAAGGCCAGGTGCCGCTCGGCTGGCGCGACGTGCCGGTGGACGCCTCCGACCTCGCCGAGGCGGCGCGGCGCCAGCAGCCCCTGATGCGGCAGGTTTTCATCGGCCGCGGCGAGTCGATCACCACCACCGATGGCCTGGAGCGCAAGCTCTACATCATCCGCAAGAGCTCCGGCCACGCCATTCAGGCGCTCAAGCTCGCGCACGGCAAGGAGTTCTACGTGGCGTCGATGTCGGCGCGCACCGTCGTCTATAAGGGCATGCTGCTCGCGCACCAGGTGGGCGAGTTCTACCTCGATCTCAAGGACGCACGCGTCGAATCGGCGCTCGCCATGGTGCACCAACGCTTCTCCACCAACACTTTCCCGTCGTGGGACCTGGCGCATCCGTTCCGCCTCATCTGCCACAACGGCGAGATCAATACCCTGCGCGGCAACGTCAACTGGATCCGCGCCCGCCAGGGCGCCATTTCCAGCCCGGTGCTGGGCGAGGACCTCGCCAAGATCTGGCCGCTGATCTACGACGGCCAGTCGGACTCGGCCTCGTTCGACAACGCGCTCGAGTTGCTGCTGATGGGCGGCTACTCGGTGGCGCACGCCATGATGATGATGATTCCGGAGGCGTGGGAGAACCACACCCTGATGGACCCGGCGCGGCGCGCGTTCTACGAGTACCACGCCGCGATGATGGAGCCCTGGGACGGCCCGGCCTCGATCGCCTTCACCGACGGCCGCCAGATCGGCGCCACGCTCGATCGCAACGGCCTGCGCCCCTCGCGCTACATCGTCACCGACGACGACCTGGTGATCATGGGCTCGGAGTGCGGCTGCCTGCCGGTGGCGGAGGAAAAAATCATCAAGAAGTGGCGCCTGCAGCCGGGCAAGATGTTCCTGGTCGACCTGGAGAAGGGCCGCATCATCGACGACAAGGAGCTCAAGGACACGCTCGCCGCCGCCAAGCCCTACGTCGAGTGGATCGAGCGCATCCGCGTCAAGCTCGACGAGGTGGACACCGAGAAGACGCCGCCGCTGAAGTCCGGGGTTTCGATTCTCGACCGGCAGCAGGCCTTCGGCTACACGCAGGAAGAGATCAAGTTCCTGATGACGCCGATGGCGCTGAACGGAGAGGAGCCGGTGGGCTCGATGGGCAACGATTCGCCGCTGGCGGTGCTGTCGGACAAGAACAAGACCCTGTACCACTACTCCAAGCAGCTGTTCGCCCAGGTGACCAACCCGCCGATCGACCCGATTCGCGAGGCCCTGGTCACCAGCCTGGTGTCGTTCATCGGTCCCAAGCCCAACCTGCTCGGCATCGACGAGATGAACCCGCCGCTCAGGCTCGAGGTGACGCAGCCGGTGCTGGATTTCTACGAGATGGAGAAGATCCGGCACATCGAGCGCTACACCGACGGCAAGTTCCGCTCGCTGGAGCTGGACCTCAGCTATCCGCTCGCCTGGGGCAAGGAGGCGATCGAGGCGCGCCTGGCGTCGCTCGCCGCGCAGGCCGAGGACGCGGTGCGCTCGGGCTATTCGATCATCGTGCTCTCCGACCGCCTGCTGAGCGCGGAGCGGATCGCGATTCCGGCGCTGCTCGCCCTCTCCGCGATCCACCAGCACCTGGTGGCGAAAGGCCTGCGCACCAGCGCCGGACTGGTGGTCGAGACCGGCTCGGCGCGCGAGGTGCACCATTTCGCGCTGCTCGGCGGCTACGGGGCGGAAGCGGTGCATCCGTACCTGGCGCTCGAGACGTTGCTCGCGATGCACCCCGGGGACAAGGACGCCGGCTCCAAGGCGATCAAGAATTTCGTCAAGGCGATCGGCAAGGGCCTGAAGAAGGTGATGTCCAAGATGGGCATCTCGACCTACATGTCCTACACCGGGGCGCAGATCTTCGAGGCTGTCGGCCTGAAGAGGTCGCTGATCGACAAGTATTTCGCCGGCACCACCTCGTCGGTCGAGGGCATCGGCGTGTTCGAGCTGGCCGACGAAGCAATCCGCCAGCATCGCGCCGCGTTCGGCAACGACCCGGTGCTGGCGCACACGCTCGACACCGGCGGCGAGTACGCCTGGCGGGTGCGCGGCGAAGAGCACATGTGGACGCCGGACGCGATCGCCAAGCTGCAGCACGCGACGCGGCAAAACTCGTTTGCGTCCTACCAGGAATATGCGAGCCTGATCAACGACCAGTCGGCGCGCCACATGACCTTCCGCGGCCTGTTCGAATTCAGGTTCGGCGAGCGCACCCCGGTGCCGATCGAGGAAGTCGAGCCGGCGAAGGAGATCGTCAAGCGCTTCTCCACTGGCGCCATGTCGCACGGCTCGATCTCGATCGAAGCGCACAGCACGCTCGCGGTGGCGATGAACCGCATCGGCGGCAAGTCCAACACCGGCGAAGGCGGCGAAGATCGCAACCGCTACGCGCCGGTGAAGGCCGGCGAGTCGCTGCAGTCGCGCCTCGGCAAGGCGCGCGTGGCGAAGGACATCGAGCTGCGCGCAGGCGACGTCCTCAAGTCCAAGATCAAGCAGGTCGCATCGGGGCGCTTCGGTGTCACCGCCGAGTACCTGGCCTCGGCCGAGCAGATCCAGATCAAGATGGCGCAGGGAGCGAAACCCGGCGAAGGCGGCCAGCTCCCCGGGCGCAAGGTCTCGGAGTACATCGCCGAGCTGCGCTACTCGACCCCGGGCGTGGAACTGATCTCGCCGCCACCGCACCACGACATCTACTCGATCGAGGACCTGGCGCAGCTGATCCACGACCTCAAGAACAGCAATCCCGAGGCCTCGATTTCGGTGAAGCTGGTGTCGGAAGTCGGCGTCGGCACGGTGGCGGCGGGCGTTTCCAAGGCGAAGTCGGATCACGTCACGATCTCCGGCCACGACGGCGGCACCGGCGCTTCTCCCTGGAGCTCGATTAAGCACGCCGGCACGCCGTGGGAGCTGGGGCTCGCCGAAACGCAGCAGACGCTGGTACTCAACCGTCTGCGCGGCCGCATCGCGGTGCAGGTGGACGGCCAGATCAAGACCGGGCGCGACGTGGTGATCGGCGCGATCCTCGGCGCCGACGAATTCGGCTTCGCTACCGCGCCGCTGGTGGTGAGCGGCTGCATCATGATGCGCAAGTGCCACCTGAACACCTGCCCGGTGGGCGTGGCGACCCAGGATCCGGTGCTGCGCCAGCGCTTCTCCGGCAAGCCCGAGTACGTGGTGAACTACATGTTCTTCGTCGCCCAAGAAGTGCGCGCACTGATGGCGCAGCTCGGCATCCGCAAGTTCGACGACCTGATCGGGCACTCCGAGCTGCTCGACATGAAGACGGGGATCAAGCACTGGAAGGCGAAAGGGCTCGATTTCAGCAAGGTGTTCGCGATCCCGCAGATGCCGGCGGAGGTGGCGCGCTTCTATTGCGAGCGGCAGGACCACGGCCTGGCGAAGGCGCTCGACTGGCGGCTGATCGAGCTGGCGCAGCCAGCGCTCGAAAAAAAGGAAAAGGTCGCGATCGACATGCCGATCCGTAACGGCAACCGCACCGTCGGCACCATGCTGTCGCACGAGATCGCGAAGCGCTACGGCCACGAGGGCCTGCCGCAGGACACCATCCGAGTGCGCTTCGCCGGCTCCGCCGGGCAGAGCTTCGGCGCCTTCCTCGCACACGGCGTGACCCTGGACCTGATCGGCGACACCAACGACTACTGCGGCAAGGGGCTCTCCGGCGGTCGCATCACGGTGCAGCCCTCGGCCAAGTTCCGCGGCGAGCCGACCGAGAACATCATCACCGGCAACGTGGTGCTGTACGGCGCGATCGCCGGCGAGGCGTACTTCAAAGGCGTCGCCGGAGAGAGATTTGCGGTGCGCAATTCAGGCGCTTCAGCGGTGGTCGAAGGCGTGGGCGACCACGGCTGCGAGTACATGACCGGCGGTACCGTGGCGGTGATCGGCTCGACCGGGCGCAATTTCGCCGCCGGCATGTCTGGCGGCATCGCCTACGTGCTCGACCTGGAGGGCGATTTCGCCAAGCGCTGCAACGCCGCGATGGTGGATCTCGAGCCGGTGCTGGCGGAGCCCGAGCAGCAGGCGAAGCTGGCGCGCGAGCTCTGGCACCTCGGGCAATCCGACGAGGCATTGCTCAAGGAATTGATCGAGCGCCACGCGAAATACACCGGCAGCAAGCGCGCCCAGGAAATCCTCGCTAAGTGGGGCGAGTACCGTGGACGCTTCGTCAAAATCTTCCCGAAAGAGTACCGGCGCGCGTTGGGCGAGCTCGCTGCAGCGCACAGAAGGGCCGCGGCCTGAGGCCGCGGGAAGGCAGCCGCCACCATGGGCAAGGTCACCGGGTTCCTTGAGTACGAGCGCCTCGCCGAGGCTGCCGAGCCGGTAGATAGCCGCAAGAAGCATTACCGCGAGTTCACCCTGCACCTCTCCGACGAGGAGGCAAAGGTGCAGGGCGCGCGCTGCATGGATTGCGGCACGCCGTTCTGCATGTCGGGCTGCCCGGTCAACAACATCATCCCCGACTGGAACGACCTGGTTTACCGCCAGGACTGGCAGGCCGCGATCGACGCGCTTCATTCGACCAACAACTTTCCCGAGTTCACCGGGCGCGTCTGCCCGGCGCCTTGCGAGGAAGCCTGCGTGCTGCGGATCAACGACGATCCGGTCGGCATAAAATCCATCGAGCACGCCATCATCGACAAGGCTTGGGAGTCGGGCTGGGTCGCGCCGCTGCCGGCGGCGAAGAAAAGCGGCAAGAAAGTCGCCGTCATCGGCTCGGGGCCGGCAGGCCTCGCCTGCGCGCAGCAACTGGCGCGCGCCGGCCACGCGGTCACCGTGTTCGAGAAGAACGACCGGCTCGGCGGCCTGCTGCGCTATGGCATCCCCGACTTCAAGCTGGAGAAATGGACCATCGACCGGCGGCTGGAGCAGCTTAGCGTCGAGGGCGTGGAGTTCCGCGTCAACCACGTGGTCGGCGGCGCGCCGGTGGGTGCCGGCAACGCGCAGGCCAAGCCGGTCGAGGCGAAAAAGCTGCTCGCAAGCTACGACGCGGTGGTGCTGGCGGGCGGCGCCGAGCGGCCGCGCGACCTGCCAGTGCCGGGACGCAACCTCGATGGCGTGCACTTCGCGATGGATTTCCTGCCGCTGCAGAACCGGCGCGTCGCCGGCGACGGCAACGTCAAGGAGCTCTGGGCGAGCGGCAAGCACGTCGTGGTGATCGGCGGCGGCGACACCGGCTCGGACTGCGTCGGCACCTCCAATCGCCACAGCGCGGCCTCGGTCACGCAGTTCGAGGTGCTGCCCATGCCGCCCGACCCGGAAAACAACCCCGTCTGGCCGGACTGGCCGATCCGGCTGCGCACCTCGTCCTCGCACGAGGAGGGCGCCGAGCGCGACTGGTCGATCGCCACCAAGGAATTCATCGGCGAGAACGGCAAAGTCAAGGCGCTCAAAGCGGTGCGGCTGGAGTGGCGCGACGGCAAGGTGAGCGAAATCGCGGGCTCCGAGTACACGTTGCCCGCGGACCTGGTGCTGCTCGCCATGGGGTTCGTGTCGCCATGGGCCTCGTTGCTGGGCGCGTTCGGGGTGGACAAGGACGAGCGTGGCAATGCGCGCGCTGCCACCGACGGTCCGGGCTGCTACGCCACGAGCGTGCCGAAGGTGTTCGCAGCGGGCGACGTGCGGCGCGGCCAGTCGCTGGTCGTCTGGGCTATCCGCGAAGGCCGGCAGTGCGCTCGCGCGGTGGATGAATTCGTGAGCGGATCCTCGGAGCTGCCGCGCTAGGGCGCTAGATGCCGGCAGCGTCCGCGCGCACCGAGACGCTTTCCCCGGAAGAGCTGCGCGCGCTCTCCGCGCATGCGGTGACGCGCACCTTCGCCAAGAGCACCGTGATCATAAACGAGGGCGATCCGGCGGACTCTCTCTACATCATCGTCTCGGGGCGAGTGAAAATCTACGTCTCCGACGCCGAGGGGCACGAAATCGTGCTCGACACCCAGGGCCCCGGGGAGTACTTCGGTGAGATGATGCTCGACGAGGGGCCGCGCTCCGCTTCGGTCATGACCGTGGAAAAAAGCAGCTTCCTGGTGGTGCCCAAGGCCGATTTCCGGGAATTCCTCACCCACAACCCCGCCTTCACGGCGCGCCTCACCGAGAAGCTGATTCACCGCGTGCGCGCGCTCACCGCCAGCGTGAAAAGCCTGGCGCTGATGGACGTGTACGGCCGCATCGCGCGCCTGCTACTCGAGCTGGCCGAGGACCATGACGGCAGGCAGGTGATCGCCGAGCGCTTCACGCAGCAGGACATCGCCAGCCGCGTCGGTGCCTCGCGCGAAATGGTCAGCCGCGTGGTCAAGGATTTGCACCGCAAGGGCCTGATTCGCGCCGAGAAGCGTCGTATCTACGTACTCGACAAGCAGTCCATGCAAAAGCGGGCCTCTACCCGCCACGGCGAACGCCGCCGCTCCTGACCCG
>CAYMVA010000025.1:0-6018 GCA_964393745.1 uncultured Enterobacteriaceae bacterium
TCCGCGCGCACCCGGGCAAGGCCTGTTTCAATTGCCTTCAGGTCGGCCCGCGCGATCACGCCGCAGGCTGCAAGCATGCGCGCATGCGCCAGGGAAGCCGTGATGTCGTGCAAGGCGAGGCGCCGGTCGAAGGAGACTGACGCGGTAAAACTCTGCACGAACGCATCCACCGGTTCGGCAAAGCGGCCGGACCAAGTCTTGCCTTTCTTCCGCTGCCTGGATGCCGGTGTGGCCATGGGGACGAACGCAGGGAATAGAATGCGGTTTAAGACCGCCTGCTAACGATGCCCAGTATAAGGCAAAACCTTTCTCCGGACGCGCTGCCGAATTTTCGCAATCTCGGCGTCATCGCGCGCTCACTCGTCGCGGTCAACCTGCTCGGGCTCGCAGCCGCGCTCGCGGCCGAGGCGGATTGGACGCGCTCGCTCGAATCGTTCGTGCTCAGCACGGCGCTGATCGAACCGCCGCTGCTCGCCTGTCTTGCCGCGCTCTACGCCGCGGCGCCGCTGCTGCGCCGCCTGCCGTATTGGATCGCCTGCATGTTCGTGATCGCGCTGGCGCTGGCGCTGGCGGCGGGTATGCACGCGGCGGCCGGCGCATTCGCCGAAGTGGCGCTCGCGCGCGTGCTCGTTTTTGCCGTGGCCAGCGCGACACTGGTGCTCGCTTACCTCACGCTGCATCTGCGAGCCTACTCGCCCGCGCTCGCCGAAGCCCGACTGCAGGCGTTGCAGGCGCGCATCCGGCCGCATTTCCTCTTCAACAGCCTGAACGCGGTGCTCGCGCTGGTGCGCGGCGATCCGCGGCGCGCCGAGCGCGCCCTCCAGGACCTGGCCGATCTTTTTCGCGCCCTGATGTCCGACGGCCGCAGTCTCGTGCGCCTGGCGGACGAGATCGCGCTGATCGAACGCTATGCGGCGATCGAGCAACTGCGGCTCGGCAAGCGGCTGCGCATGTCCTGGGACCTCGATAACGCGCCGGTGGACGCGCTGCTGCCGCCGCTCTTGCTGCAGCCGATCCTGGAGAACGCCGTCTACCATGGCATCGAGCCCGCCACCGCGCCTGGCGACGTGCTGGTGCGCATCGAGCGGCGCGGCGACCGGGTGCTGGCGCGCATCGAGAACCCCTACCAGCCTGAGCACTCGCACCGTGCCGGCAACCGCATGGCGCTCGCCAACATCCGCGAGCGCCTGATGCTGTTCTTCGACGCCGAGGCGCGGCTGGAGTCGCGCGTCGAGGGCGCACGCTACCTGGTCGAGGTCGAGATTCCCTACCGCACCGGCCGCACGGAGGCGGCGCCATGACGGAACTGCGCGTGTTCATCGCCGATGACGAGCAGCCGGCGCGCGAGCGCCTCAAGACCTTGCTTGCCGACATCGCCGCCGAGCTGCCGACGAGGATCGTGGGCGAGGCGGCAGACGGCATCCAGACCATCGAGCAGCTGCCGGCGAGCGGCGCGCAGGTGCTGCTGCTCGACATCCAGATGCCGGGCATGGGCGGGCTGGAAGTGGCGCGCCACCTGGCGGCGCTGCCGGGCGGGCCGGCGGTGGTGTTCGTCACCGCGCACGACCGGCACGCGATCGAGGCCTTCGAGCTGAACGCGCTCGATTACCTGATGAAGCCGGTGCGCGCCACGCGCCTGGCGGCGGCGCTGCGCAAGGCGGTGGCCTCGGGCCCCGCTTCGGGCGAGCGCCTGGCTCGTGCCGCGAGCGGCGCGCGCGAGTACTTCTCGGTTGCGGAGCGCAACCGCATTGCGCTGGTGCCGGTGCGCGAGGTGCTGTATTGCAAGGCCGAGTTGAAATACGTGACGCTCTACACGCAGGCGCGCGAGCACCTGATCGAGGAGTCGCTGGTGGCGCTGGAAAAGGAGTTTGCCGAGCGCTTCGTGCGCGTGCATCGCAACTGCCTGGTGGCGCGCAGCGCGATCCGCGGCTTCGAGCGCGCCGCCGGCAACGACGAGGAGCCGCACTGGCTGGTGGTGCTCGAGGGCGTCGCCGAGCGCCTGCCGGTGAGCCGGCGGCAGTGGCCGATCGTGAAGGACCTGGTGGTGAAAAGCGAGGATTGAGGATTCAGGATGCAGGATTCAGGGATCGCGCGTGGCAGTTGAGCGGGTAGTCATCGCGACGCGCAAGAGCCGCCTCGCGCTGTGGCAGGCGGAGCACGTGAAAGCGCGCCTGGAGGCGCTGTATGTCGGGCTGCGCGTGGAGCTGCTGCCGCTGTCGACGCGCGGCGACGAGCTGCTCGAGGCGACGCTCGCCAAGGCGGGCGGCAAGGGGCTGTTCGTGAAGGAGCTGGAAAACGCGCTCGCCGAACGCCGCGCCGATCTCGCGGTGCACTCGATGAAGGACATGCCGGTCGAGCTGCCGCCGGGCTTCGCGCTCGCTGCCATCATGGCGCGCGAAGACCCGCGCGACGCTTTCGTTTCGGCGCGCCATGGCTCCCTCGCCGAGCTGCCCGCAGGCGCAGTGGTGGGCACTTCGAGCCTGCGGCGGCAGGCGCAAATCGCCGAGCGCCATCCGGGGCTCGAGGTGCGGCCGTTGCGCGGAAACCTCGATACGCGCCTCGCCAAGCTCGATCGTGGCGACTACGCCGCGATCGTGCTCGCTGTGGCGGGCCTGAAGCGCTTGGGGCTCGCGGCGCGCATCCGCAATTACCTTACGGTGGAAGAAAGCCTTCCTGCCGCGGGGCAGGCGGCGCTCGGCATCGAATGCCTGGCGGCGCGCGCGGAGGTGCTGCGGCTGGTGGCGCCGCTCGCGGACGCCGAGGCGAGCGCGTGCGTGCGCGCCGAACGTGCGGTCAACCGGGCGCTCGGCGGCAACTGCGCCATCCCGCTGGGCGCCTTCGCCGAACGTGCAGGCGACCGGCTGCGGCTGCGCGCGCTGGTCGCGTCGCCCGACGGCCGCCGCATCGCGCGCGCAGATTGCGAGGGCGAGGCGGCTGCACCCGAGGCGCTCGGCGAGCGCGCCGCGCAGCTGCTGCGCGAGCGCGGCGCCGTGGAGATCCTCGCATCACTCACGCCATGAGACCCGCCGTGCCATGCGCGCATGGGGGGTGCGGGGGGACCGGGAAGGCTCCGAACGCGTTTACCGGAAGGGGCCCGGCCCCCCCGCTTCCTTGAGCAAATTACTGGCGGGCAAGCGCATCGTGGTGACGCGGCCGCGCGAGCAGGCGGCCGGGCTCGCGGCGTTGATTCGCGAGGCGGGCGGCGAGGCGCTGCTGTTTCCGGCGATCGAAATCCGCGCCCTCGCCGATACGCTCAAAGTCGGCGCGCTGCTCGAGCGGCTCGATGAGTTCGATCTCGCCATTTTCGTCAGCCGCAACGCGGTGGTGAAAGGGCTCGAGCTGGCGCGCGAACGGCGCGCGGGCAAGGCATGGCCCGCGCGGCTCGCCGTGGCGACGGTGGGTAGCGGCAGCCGGCACGAACTCGAGCATCAGGGGTTTTCCGGTGTCATCGCCCCAGGTGGCGAACCCGACAGCGAGGCGCTGCTCGCGTTGCCCGAGCTGCGCTCTGTCGATGGCAAGGCGGTGCTCATCTTTCGCGGCGAGGGGGGCAGGGAATTCCTCGGCGACGAGCTCGCTGCGCGCGGCGCGCGCGTCGAGTACGCCGAGTGCTACCGGCGCGTGCGGCCCGACGCGGATCCGGCGCCGCTTGCCGCTGCGCTCGAGCGCGGCGAAGTGGATGCGGTGACGGTGTCCTCCGCCGAGGGGCTTGCCAACCTGCTCAAGTATTTCGATGCTGCCGGGCGGCAGCGCCTGCAGCGCGTGGCGCTGTGCGTTCCACACCGGCGCGTCGCCGAAGCCGCCGCCGGGCTCGGCATGCGCGCGGCGCTCGTAGGCGGGCCCGGCGATGACGAAGTGCTCGCCGCGCTGGTGGCATACTTCGGCCGCGCGACCTGAAAACTTCCATGCAACCGGACGCTACACAGAACGAAGCCGCACCGAAAGCCCGCACGCGCTGGCTCGCGCTCGTGGTCATCGTGCTCGCCGCCGTGGTGCTGGCGATCTGGCTGGATGCGCGCAATCGCATCGGCGCGACGCAGGAAGAGCTGGCGTTGCGCCTGCGCGACATCGAGGCCGACAGCCGCGAGGCGCGGGTGCTCGCGCGTCGCGCCGAGGAAGCGGTGCGCGAGATGCAGACGAAGCTCGGCGCGCTCGAGGCGCGCCTCACCGAGTCGCAGAGCCAGCAAGTGGCGCTGGAAACCCTCTACCAGGAGCTGGCGCGCAGCCGCGACGAGTGGCAGCTCGCCGAGATCGAGCAGGTGCTGGCAATCGCGCAGCAGCAGCTGCAGCTCTCGGGCAATGTGCGCGCAGCGCTGCTCGCGTTGCAGCTCGCGGAATCGCGCCTGTCGCGCACCGACCGGCCGCAGTTCCTGCCGGTGCGCCGGGCGCTGGCGCGCGACATCGAGCGCCTCAAGGCGCTGCCGGTGCTCGACCTGCCCGGCATGAGCATGAGGCTCGACGGCCTGATCGCCGCGGTCGATGGCTTGCCGCTCGCCTATGACGAGCGCGCGGCGAAATCGCCAGAGCAGCGCGCCGCCGCGGAAAAAACCGCCAAGGCGGCCTCCGATGAGGGATTTTTTACCCGCCTCGGCACCGAGGTGTGGAAAGAGCTGCGCGGCTTGATGATGGTGCGCCGCGTCGATTCCCCGGAACCGCCGTTGGTGCCTCCGCAACAGGCGTATTTCCTGCGCGAGAACCTCAAGCTGCGGCTGCTCAACGCGCGCCTCGCACTGTTGGCGCGCAACGAGGCCGGCTACCGCGAGGACCTGCGCGTGGCGCAGGCCTGGATCCAGCGCTACTTCGACGCCCGCGCCAAGCCCTCGCAGGCGGCGCTGGCGCAATTGAAGCAGTTGTCGGCCACCACCATCAGCTTCGAGGTGCCGTCGATCGCCGAGAGCCTCGAAGCGGTACGCGGCTTCAAGGCGCGCCGCGACCCCGAGCGCCGGCCGAAATGAGGGCGCTGTTCTGGCTGCTCGCGGTGTTCGCCGCCGCGGTGGCGCTGGCGCTGTTCGGGCGCCTGAACGAGGGCCTGGTGCTGCTGGTCTGGCCGCCGTGGCGCGTCGAGCTGTCGCTGCTGCTCGCCGTGCTCGCGCTGATCGCGGCGTTTGCGCTGCTGTTCGCCGCCGCGAGCCTGCTCAACCACACGCTCGCCCTGCCGGCCAAGGTGAGCGCCTACCGCGAGCGGCGCAAGCGCGAGCGCGCGCAGCTCGCGCTCGCCGCGGCGCTGCAGACCTATTTCGAGGGCCGCTACGCGCGCGCCGAGAAGGAGGCGGCGCTGGCGTGGGAGGCGGGCGCGGCGCCCGGCGTGGCGGCGTTGGTGGCGGCGCGCGCCGCGCACCAGCTGCGCGAGTTCGAGCGCCGCGACCGCTGGCTCGAGCGCGCATCGGAAGCGGGCGAGGCGCTGCACGCGGCGACGCTGCTGTCGCAGGCCGAGCTGCTGCTCGAGGAGCGCGATTTCACAGGCGCGCGCAACGCGCTCACCAGCCTGCACGGCGCGGGCCCCAGGCACATTGCCGGGGCGCGCATGCTGCTGCTGGCCGAGCGCGGCGCGCGCAACTGGGAGGAGGTGCTGCGACTCGCAAACTCCCTCGGCAAGCGCGGCGCGATCTCGGCGGCGCTCGCCACCGAGTACCGGGTGCAGGCGGAAATCGAATTGCTGGCGCGCGCAGCGGGCGACCGCGACGCGCTGGCGGCGCGCTGGCGGCGCATCGCTGCCGAAGACCAGGCGCACCCGCGCGTCGCCGCGGCGGCGGCGCGCCACGCGGCGCGTGTCGGCGACATCGAGCTCGCGCGCGCGATCATCGAGCGCAGCCTGGCTGCGGACTGGAGCGCGGCGCTGGTGGCGCTCTACGGCGAGTTGCCCGCGGGCGATCCGCAGGCGCGCGAGCGCGAGGCGCAGGCGCGCATCGAGCGCGCCGAGCGCTGGCTGCCGGCGCACGCCAACGACCCGCAGCTGCTGGCGGCGCTCGGCAGGCTGTGCGCCGCGGCGGGCCTGTGGGGCAAGGCCGAGCGCTACCTGGA
>CAYMVA010000026.1:0-44373 GCA_964393745.1 uncultured Enterobacteriaceae bacterium
TGAAGGGAATCGAACCCTCGTCGTAAGCTTGGAAGGCTTCTGCTCTGCCATTGAGCTACACCCGCCTCCGTTTACCTGCGTATTCACCATTCACGTCCTTCACCCATTCCTGTCCGCTGCGCGCCCGGGGTTGCTGGTGGAGGGGGTTGGATTCGAACCAACGTAGGCGCAAGGCCAACAGATTTACAGTCTGCCCCCTTTAGCCGCTCGGGCACCCCTCCGGCGGAACCTGAAATTATGTCTTGTTTCCGTCAGTTACGCAAGAACCAGTCCTACAGCCCCCCCTTAGGACAGCACCGGAGCCCGGTTTTCACTGAAAGTACGGTCTGGGGCATTATCATCGGGGCCATGAGAATCGCGATCCTGGAGGACGATCCCGACCAGTTGGCGCTGCTGCAGCGCTGGCTGGTGCAGGACGGACACAACGTTCACGGCTACGTGAGCGGTCGCGAGGCAATGACCCGCGCCGCGCGCGAGAGCTTCGACCTGTTCGTGCTCGACTGGCAGGTGCCGGACGTATCCGGCACGGAAGTCCTGAAGTGGCTGCGGGCCAATGTGTCGCGCAGCGTGCCGGTGCTTTTTGTCACCGTGCGGGACTCCGAGGAGGACATCGTGTTCGCGCTCGAGAACGGCGCCGACGATTATATGATCAAGCCGGCGCGCCAGCAGGAGCTGCTGGCGCGGGTGCATGCGCTGCTGCGCCGGGCCTACCCGCAAAAGGAGGAGCGGCACCTGCTGTTCCCGCCGTTCGATATCGACACGCAGCGAGGCGAGATCACCCGCGACGGCGCCAAGATCGAGCTCACGCCCAAGGAATACGAGCTTGCGGTGGTGCTGTTTCGCAACATCGGGCGCCTGCTGTCGCGCGGCCACCTCCAGGAAACCGTCTGGGGGCGCACCGGCGACCTGAATACCCGCACCGTGGACACGCACGTCAGCCAGGTGCGCAAGAAGCTCGACCTGCGCCAGGAAACGGGCTACCGGGTGGTGCCGATCTACAACTACGGCTACCGCCTGGAACAGATCCAGAGCAGCTGAGCAAAGCGCGCATGGCGAAGGCCTTCGCTTCGCAGGGTGACCTCGCGCCCAAAAAAATACTATTCCGCAAGCTCTCGGCGAGTTGCTACGCGTTCACCACCGAGGGCGACCCTAACACCGGCGTCATCGTCGGCGAAGATGGCGTGATGGTGATCGACGCGCAGGCGACGCCGCTGATGGCGCGCGAGGTCATCCGGCGCATCCGCCGCGTCACCTCGAAGCCGATCCGCTACGTCGTGCTATCGCACTACCACGCGGTGCGCGTGCTCGGCGCCTCGGCCTTCCGTGCCGAGCAGATCATCGCCAGCGACCGCACCCTCGGCCTGATCCGCGAGCGTGGGCGCCAAGACATGGCGAGCGAGATCGGCCGCTTTCCGCGATTGTTCCGCGGCGCCAGCTCCATTCCCGGGCTGACCTGGCCGAGCATCACCTTCCGCGACCAGATGACGGTGATGATGGGCCGCCTCGAGGTGAAAATCCTCCATCTCGGCCCGGGCCACACCGGCGGCGACACTGTGGTGTGGGTGCCGTCGCAGCGGGTGCTGTTCTCGGGGGATCTGGTCGAGTATCAGGCCGGCATCTACACCGGCGACGCGCATCTCGAAGTGTGGCCGCAAACGCTCGAGCGGCTGCGCGCCCTCAGGCCGCGCGCGCTGGTGCCGGGCCGCGGACCGGCGCTCACGACGCCGGCTGCCTGCGACAAGGCGATCCGCTATACGCAGAAGTTCGTGCGCGGGCTGTATGCCGCGGCAAGAAAAGGGGTCGCGAGCGGGAAATCCCTCAAGCAGGTCTATGCTATGACCAAGAAACGCATGGACCCAGAATACGGCGCCTACCCGATCTACGAGCACTGCATGCCGTTTGACGTCTCGCGCGCCTACGACGAGGCGTGCGGCATCAAGCGTCCGCGCATCTGGACCGCCAAGCGCGATCGAGCTATGTGGAAGGCGATCGCATGAGCACTAGCCGAGCGTCGCCTAGAAAAAAGACCCACGCGCTCGCGGCCTGGCTGGAAATCAGTTAGCAAAAACGTGGTCCCGCCCCGCACCGCCTTTGCAGGCCGATGCGGAGGGGACGAACCCCAGTCCGCGGAGGAGGAGGGAGGAGGAACCGCGGCGGGCACGCACTACCATCCAGCACGGTTTCCCGTGCTGCACCGCATCAAATCTAATGGCTCGCCGTGCCATTTACAATGCAGGCCAATGTCAAAACTCCTTTGCTAAAATAGCAACAATCATGGGCGACCCCCTGCACGAGATGGCGGTGTTCAACAAGGTGGTTGCGACCGGCAGCTTGACCGCCGCGGCGCGCGACCTGGGGGTTTCGACGGCAGCGGTGAGCCGCAAGCTCGCCGCGCTCGAAGGCCGGCTTGGGGTACGGCTAGTTCACCGCACCACCAGGCGGCTGTCGCTGACCGATGAAGGCGCCACGTATCACGAAGCGAGCGCTCGCATTCTTGCCGAGATCGAGGAGGCGGACGCCGCAGCAGCCGCGCGCCTCGTTGAGCCGCAGGGGGTGCTGAAGGTGGCGCTACCGGCCTCGTTCGGGCTCAGGCACATTGCGCCCCTGATGCCCAAGTTCGCGGAACGCTACCCGCGGGTGCAACTCGCTCTCAGCCTTTCGGATCGAACCGTGAACGTGATCGAAGAAGGTTTCGACGTCGCGATCCGCATTGCGGAACTGGAGGATTCGTCGCTGGCGGCGAGACGGCTCGCCCCGAACCGGCGCGTGGTGTGCGCCAGCCCGGAGTACCTGCGAAAGCACGGCACGCCGCGCACGCCGGCCGACCTGCAGCGGCACAACTGCCTCACCACCACCGAATTCCACATGACGTGGGAGTACCGCGATCCGCAGGGCAAGCGCGACTCGGTGCGCGTCTCGGGGCGCCACGCATGCGACAACTGGGAAGTGTTGCGCGAGTGGGCGGTCGCCGGCCTGGGCGTGGCGCTCAAGTCCACCTGGGACGTGCGCCGCCATCTCGACGACGGCTCGCTGGTGCCGCTGTTTCCCGGCTACGCGTTCGGACCCGATGTCGCGATCTACGCGGTGTATCCGCACCGCCGCTACCTGCCGGCGAAAACCCGGCTGTTCATCGATTTCCTGGCGGATTCCTTCGGCCCGCAACCGTATTGGGACCAGCCCGCCGGGGGCCCGCCCGCGAAAGCGGCCACTGGCCCGCGCACCAAGGGCCGCGCTGCAGTCCCATCGTGACGCGGATGTGCCAGGGAAGCTCTAAACTCCTCTCCGAGGAGGACGCCGCATGAATGCGCCGCTGGATCCCGCTGCTCTCGCCAAGGTTTCCCTCGACGACAAGTACACGCTGGACAAGGGCCGGGTATTCCTCACCGGCATCCAGGCGCTCATTCGCCTGGCGATGCTGCAGCGCGAGCGCGACCAGCGCGCCGGGCTGAACACCGCCGGCTACATCTCCGGCTACCGCGGCTCGCCGCTCGGCGGCCTCGATCAATCGCTGTGGCGCGCGCAGAAACACCTCGAGCGCCACCACGTCCGCTTCCATCCCGGCCTCAACGAGGACCTCGCGGCGACCGCGATCTGGGGCACGCAGCAGGTCGGCATGTTCCCGGGTGCGCGCTACGACGGCGTGTTCTCCATGTGGTACGGCAAGGGACCGGGGGTGGACCGCTGCGGCGACGTGTTCAAGCACGCCAACGCCGCCGGCACTTCCAAGAATGGGGGCGTGCTGGTGCTCGCGGGCGACGATCATGGCGCCAAGTCCTCGACGCTGCCGCACCAGAGCGAGCACATCCTCAAGGCCTGCTGCATCCCGGTGCTCAATCCCGCCAACGTGCAGGACTACCTCGACTTCGGCTTGCACGGCTTCGCGATGAGCCGCTATTCCGGCTGCTGGATCGCCTTCAAGTGCGTCACCGACGTGGTCGAGTCCGGCGCCTCGGTGATCGTCGATCCCGAGCGCGTCCAGGTCCGGATTCCGACCGACTTCACGCTGCCGCCCGATGGCCTCAACATCCGCTGGCCCGACAATTTCCTCGAGCAGGAAGCTCGCCTGCTCGACTGGAAGGTGTACGCGGCGCTCGCCTACGTCCGCGCCAACGGCCTGGACCGCATCGTCTGGGACTCTCCCTCAGGTTACCCTCCTCCACGCCTCGGCATCATCACCACCGGCAAGAGCTTCGGCGACACCATGCAGGCGCTCGCCGATCTAGGCATCGACAAGAACTGCGCGCGCGATATCGGGCTGCGCGTCTACAAGGTGGCGCTCTCCTGGCCGCTCGAGCCCCAGGGCGCGCGGCGCTTCTCCTCCGGGCTGGAGGAGATCCTGGTGGTCGAGGAAAAGCGCCAGCTGATCGAGTACCAGATCAAAGAAGAGCTCTACACCTGGGGCGAGGGCCAGCGGCCGCCGCGCGTGGTCGGCAAGTTCGACGACAACGGCGAGTGGAGCCGCGCAGAAGGCCAGCCGGCGGGCACCTGGCTGCTGCCCGCGAACTACGAGCACTCGCCGGCGATCGTGGCGCGCGCCATCGCCGATCGCCTGGTTAAGCTCGGCATGGACCAGCAGCTGGGCAGCGCCTTCCGCGACCGGCTCGCGTTCATCGACCTCAAGGAAAAGGCGCTTGCCAAGCCGCGCGTCACCGCCGTGCGCCAGCCCTATTTCTGCTCCGGCTGCCCGCACAATACCTCGACGCGCGTGCCCGAAGGCAGCCGCGCCACCGCCGGCATCGGCTGCCACTTCATGGCGGTGTGGATGAACCGCAATACCGCCACCTTCACGCACATGGGTGCCGAAGGCGCGCCCTGGATCGGGCAGGCGCCGTTCACCGACGAGAAGCACATCTTCGCCAACCTCGGCGACGGCACCTATTTCCATTCCGGGCTGCTGGCGATCCGCGCCGCGGTCGCCGCCAAGGTCAGCATGACCTACAAGATCCTCTACAACGACGCGGTGGCGATGACCGGCGGCCAGCACCACGACGGCCCGCTCGATCCGGCGATTATTTCGCGCCAGATCGCGGCCGAGGGCGTGACGCCGATTGTGGTCGTGACCGACGAGCCCGGGAAGTATCCTGCCGGGACCGGCTGGGCGAGCGGCGTCACCGTGCGCCATCGCGACGAGCTCGACACCGTGCAGCGCGAGCTGCGCGAGCTGCCCGGCGTGTCGGCGATCATCTACGACCAGACCTGCGCCTCGGACAAGCGCCGGCGCCGCAAGCGCAACGAGTATCCCGATCCGCCGCTGCGCGCCTTCATCAACGAGATGGTGTGCGAGGGCTGCGGCGATTGCAGCGCCAAGTCCAATTGCCTTTCGGTGGAGCCGCTGGAGACCGAGTTCGGCCGCAAGCGCAGGATCAACCAGTCTTCGTGCAACAAGGATTTCTCCTGCGTCAACGGCTTTTGCCCGAGCTTCGTCACCGTCGAAGGCGGCCGGCCGCGCAAAGGCCGGGCCGCGGCGCTCGCCGAGGCCGCGGGCAGCCAGATCGCGGACGCCTTCCCCTCGTTGCCCGAGCCGGCGCTGCCTGCGCTCGCCGCGCCGTGGGGCATCCTGGTCACCGGAATCGGCGGCACTGGAGTCATCACCATCGGCCAGATCGTGGCGGTGGCCGCGCATCTCGAGGGCAAGGGCGTGTCGGTGCTCGACATGTCGGGGCTGGCGCAGAAGTACGGCGCCGTGATGTCGCACGTCAAGATCGCCGCCGCCCCGGAGCAGCTGCACGCAGCGCGCTTGGGCACCGGCGAGGCAAGCCTGGTGATCGGCTGTGACCTGGTGGTCACTGCCAGCGGCGAAGCGCTCGGCAAGATGGCGAGCGGGCGCACGCGCGCCGCAGTCAATGCGAGCGTGACGCCGACCGCCGATTTCGTGCGCAATCCCAACTGGCAGCTGCCAAGCGGCGACCTGAAGCGCGAGATCGCGGAAGCCTGCGGCACCCAGCACGCCGACTTCGTGCCGGCGACCGAGCTCGCCACCGCGCTCATGGGCGATGCCATCGCCACCAACATGTTCATGCTTGGCTACGCCTGGCAGAAAGGCTGGGTGCCGCTCGCGCTCGGCTCGCTGGAGCGCGCCATCGAGTTGAATGGGGTGGCGGTGGACTTCAATCGCAAGTCGTTCCTCTGGGGCCGACGCGCGGCGCTCGACCCGGAGCGCGTGCGCCGGATCGCCATGCCGGCCGAGGTGGTGCCGATCGCGCAGCGCGTGTCGCGCACGCTGGACGAAATCGTCGAGCGGCGCGCCCGGCTGCTGACCGATTACCAGGACGCGGCTTACGCCGCGCGCTACAAGGCGCTGGTCGAGCAGGTGCGGCGCGTGGAGCAGGAGCGCGCCGGCTCATCCAAGCTCGCCGAGGCAGTGGCGCGCTACTACGCCAAGCTGCTTGCCTACAAGGACGAGTACGAGGTGGCGCGCCTGTACAGCGACGGCGAGTTCCGCAAGGAGATCGAGGCGGCATTCGAAGGCGACTACAAGCTCGTGTTCCATCTCGCGCCGCCGCTTCTCGCCAAGCCCGATCCCCGCACCGGCGAGCCGAAGAAAATGCGCTTTGGGCCCTGGATGATGAGCGCGTTCGGTGTGCTGGCGAAACTAAAGGGCCTGCGCGGCACGGCGCTCGATCTTTTCGGACGCACCGAAGAGCGGCGCACCGAGCGCGCCCTGATCGCCGAGTACCAGCAGACCGTGGTGCAATTGCTTGCCGGTCTGACGCGCGACAATCACGCGCTCGCAGTGGAGATCGCCTCGATTCCCGAAGAAATCCGCGGCTACGGCCACATCAAGGCGAAAAGCATCGCCGCGGCTCGCAGCAAGCAGGCGCAGTTGTTCGCCCGCTGGCCGCGCGCTGCCTCCGAGCCCGCAGCGCGCGCTGCTTGAGGCAGGGATGCGCGGCGCGCTCGCAGCTGCATTGCTGGCCTGCGCATCGCCGGCGCTGGCACAGAGCGAAGCCGCGCGCACACTCGATCTCGACGATGGCGTGCGCATTGCCTACACGCTGCGCACCCACCCGCCGGGCGCGCACCTGCTCGATCCGGCGGTGGCGCTCGCGCCCACCAGCCCGCTCGCCACGGCGAAGCTGCTCAACCGTAACTTGGTCGCGGGCGACTTGGTGGAAGCCGCCGTGCTCTCCAACGTGCCCAGGCGCCGTTTCGAGGTGTTCCGCGAGTACCGCGAGGCGGTCGGGGCGGACGAGTTCAAGCGCATCTTCTCGCAGTATTTCGACCCGGCCAACCGCCTGCTCGCCGAAATCGCGATCGGTCCGCACGCGCTGCTCATATGGGAGATGGGGGAAGCGACCGAGCGCCCCGGGCGCCTCGCCGGCCAGTACTTCATGGAGATCGACGGGCGCTGGCTGATGGACGACGTCTCGAGCGAGCAGCGCTCGAATCTGCGGCGTGTGCTGGAGGCCTACCGCTCGGGCAAGCTGCCCTCGCCCTGAACCATTTCCCACCGCCGGCGCCGAAAATCGGACTCAGGTTTTCAGCGTGAACGGATTGAAGTCGGTCCTGCGGTCGTAGTAGTCCTCGTGCTCGGCGCGCTTGAGCAGCGCCACCACCTTGTAGGTGACCGGGGTAAAGACGACTTCCACTCCGACCTTGGCGAGGAACTGCACCAGCATGATCTGCGGCAGCTTGTCGTCCGGGATCATGCCGCTGGCGTAGAAGGCGAGCGGGTAGAACAGCAGCGAGTCCACCGCTTCGCCGCAGATCGTCGAGCCGACGGTCCTGGTCCAGAGCCACTTGCCTGCGGTGAGGACCTTCATCTTCGCGAGCACGTAGGAATTTACGAACTCGCCGCAAAAGTACGCGAACATCGACGCGGCGACGATGCGCCCGGTGTTGCCGAAGGCGACTTCGTAGGACGGCTGGTGTGTCCAGAACGGCGCCGGCGGCAGCGCCACCACCACCGCCGCCATGAAGGCGGCGAAGCCCAGCCCGGCGAAGCCCGCCCAGATCACGCGCCGCGCGCGCGCATAGCCGTAGACCTCGGTGAGAATGTCGCCGAATACGTACGAGATCGGAAAAAACAGCACCCCGGCGCCGAAGCTGACGGCGCCGAACAGCGGCAGGTCGAGCTGCGCGATCTTGGCCGGCCCGATCAGGTTGGAGCAGATCAGGATGGTGACGAACGCCGCCATCACGAACTCGAAGTAGCGATATTGCCTTGGCGCAGTCATTGGAGCAGGGGGGCCAGGCCCCTTCCGGTAGATGCGCTCGGAGCCTTCCCGGCCCCCCCGCACCCCCCGTGCGCTGTTAACTGAAGTTGTCTCATGCAGTCACGGTAACCTGGGCGAATAATCCCTGGCGCCGGGATCGAGCTCGACGCGCAGCGCGTCCAGCATGCGCGACACCATTGCATAGAACGCCGCGGTGAACGTGAGCTCCACGAACTCGGCGTCGCTGAAATGTTTTTTCACCTCGGCGTGCACCTCGTCGCTGACGCCGATCGCCTGCACCGCCTCGGTGAGCAGCAGCGCGGCGCGCTCGCGGGCATCGAACTCGGACGAGGCGCGCCAGTCGGCGAGCGCCGCGATCTGTGCCTCGCGTACTCCCATCTTGCGCGCCATCTTCAGATGCTGCGCCCACTCGTACTCAGAGCGCGTGAGCTGCGCGGTGCGCAGGATCATGAGCTCGCGCATGGCGCGCGGCGTCTTGCTGTCGTGGCGGATCGAGTTGGCGAACTCGGTCCAGGCCGCAAGCAGCGCCGGGTGGTTCGCGAGCGTGCGGTAAAGGTTGGGCGGATTGCCCCAGAGCTGCTCGAGGCGCGGCTTCAGGGCGGGATCGAAATCGGCGTACGGGAGGCGCGGCATGGGCGTGCATAATAGCCGAATGGTCTCGCGCGACGCCGCGCTTCGCTTCGAGTTGACGCAGGCGCCGCCGGAGTTCGTAGACGACCCCTATCCCTGGTACGCCGCGCTGCGCGAGCACGATCCGGTGCACACCATGCAGGGCGGCGGCGTGTTCCTGTCGCGCTACGACGATGCGCTCGCCGTGTATCGGGAGCCGCGCGCGAGCTCCGACAAGAAAATAGAGTTCAAGCCGAAGTTCGGCGACTCGCCGCTCTACGAGCACCACACCACCAGCCTCGTGTTCAGCGACCCGCCGCTGCACACGCGGGTGCGGCGGCTGATCATGGGGGCGCTCAACCAGCGCGCCATCGCGCGCATGGAAGGCGAGGTGCTGCGGCTGGTGGATTCGCTGCTCGAGCGCATGGCGGAAAAGCGCGCGTTCGATTTCATCGAGGATTTCGCCGCCGAGATCCCGGTGGAGGTGATCGGCAACCTGCTTGCGGTGCCGCGCGCCGAGCGCAGCCCCTTGCGCGCCTGGTCTCTCGCGATCCTCTCGGGCCTGGAGCCCGCGCCGGGCAAGGAAATCCTCGAGCGCGGCAACCGGGCCGTGACCGACTTCATCGCCTACCTGCGCACGCTGGTGGCGGCGCGCCGCAAAAACCCCGGCGATTACGAGACCGATGTCCTGACGCGGCTCATCCAGGGCGAGAAGGACGGCGAGCGCCTGAGCGAGGCCGAGCTGCACCACAACTGCATTTTCCTGCTGAACGCCGGCCACGAAACCACCACCAATCTGATCGGCAACGGCATGTGGCTGCTACTCACGCATCCGCAGGAGCTCGCGCGCCTGCGCGCCGACCCGGCGCTGATCCCGAGCGCAGTGGAGGAGATGCTGCGCTGCGAAGGCCCGATCCAGCTCAACAACCGCCGCCTGACCGCGCCCATGGAACTCGGCGGCAAGAAGCTGCCCGAGGGCACCTTCATCACCATCGGCATCGGCGCGGCCAACCGCGACCCGGCGCAATTTCCAGACGCCGAGCGCTTCGACGCCGGCCGCAAGCCCAACCGCCACGTTGCCTTCGGTCAGGGCGACCATGCCTGCGCCGGGATGAACGTGGCGCGCATGGAAGGCCGCATCGCCTTTTCCCGGTTGCTCGCGCGCTTCCAGAAGATCGAGCTGGCGGGCCAGCCAGAACGCGACCGGCGCATCCGCTTCCGCGGTTTTCGCAAGCTTCCAGTGCTCGTCGCCTAGACGTAGACTGCCCGGTTACTGCGCGAGGAGGCGCCATGGCCGACCTTTGGGAAAATCCCGCCGGCACCGAAGGTTTCGAATTCATCGAGTACGCCGCGCCCGATCCCAAGGCGATGGGCGCGCTGTTCGAGCGCCTGGGCTTCAGGGCGATCGCGTGCCACCGCCACAAGGACGTGATCCTGTACCGCCAGGGCGGGATCAATTTCATCGTCAACGCCGAGCCGGATTCGTTCGCCCAGAGATTCGCGCGCCAGCACGGGCCAAGCATCTGCGCCATCGCCTTCCGCGTGCGCGACGCCAAGGAGGCCTACGAGCGCGCCATCGCCCTGGGCGCATGGGGCTACGCCGGCCACGCCGGCCCGGGCGAGCTCAACATCCCGGCGATCAAGGGCATCGGCGATTCGCTCATCTACCTGATCGACCGCTGGCGCGGCAAGCACGGCGCCAAGGCGGGCGACATCGGCGACATCGGCTTCTACGACGTCGACTTCGAGCCGCTGCCGAGAGAGGAAAGCGCGGCCTCGCTCGATCCCCCGGGCCACGGCCTTGCGTACATCGACCACCTGACGCACAACGTGCACAAGGGGCGGATGAAGGAATGGGCCGATTTCTACGAGCGCCTGTTCAACTTCCGCGAGCTGCGCTACTTCGACATCGAGGGCCAGGTCACCGGCGTCAAGAGCAAGGCCATGACCAGCCCCTGCGGCAGGATCCGCATCCCGATCAACGAGGAAGGCACCGACAAAGCTGGCCAGATCCAGGAGTACCTGGACCGCTACCACGGCGAGGGCATCCAGCACGTGGCGCTGGGCTCGAACGACCTTTACCGCACCGTGGACGCGCTGAACGCGAAGGGTGTCAAGCTGCTCGACACCGTGGAAACCTACTACGAGCTGGTGGACAGGCGCATCCCCGGGCACGGCGAAAACGTGGCCGAGCTGAAGAAGCGCAAGATCCTGATCGACGGCAAGGCCGGCGCGCTGCTGCTGCAGATCTTCACCGAGAACCAGCTCGGGCCGATTTTTTTCGAGTTCATCCAGCGCAAGGGCGACGAAGGTTTCGGCGAAGGCAATTTCAAGGCGCTGTTCGAGTCCATCGAGTTGGACCAGATGCGACGCGGCGTGCTCAAGCCGGGTGCTTGAAGCGATGGGCGCACAGCTGCGAGGCGACTACTCCAAAGCCGCTGCGGATTACACCGTCGAGCAGAACTGGGGCGCTTATGGCGCCGACGAGCACGCGCTCTTCCGGCGTCTGTTCGAGCGCCAGTCGAAACTCGTGCCGCGTTACGCCTGCCGCGAATGGATCGAGGCGATCGGCGCCCTCGACGCCGGCGGCGAAATCCCGCGTTTCGATGCGCTGAGCAAACGCCTGCGCCTCGCCACCGGCTGGGAAATCGTGGCGGTGCCCGGCCTGATCCCGGACGAGCCGTTCTTCAGCCACCTCGCCGGCAAGCGCTTTCCGGTCACGGTCTGGCTGCGCAAGCCCGAGGAGTTCGATTACATCGTCGAGCCGGACGTGTTCCACGACTTCTTCGGCCACGTGCCGCTGCTGTTCGACCAGGTGTACGCCGACCACCTGTGCGAATACGGCAAGGGGGGCCTGAAGGCGCTCCGGCTCGACGCGCTCAAGATGCTGGCGCGCCTTTACTGGTACACGATCGAGTTCGGCCTGATGCGCACGCCCGAGGGACTGCGTGCCTACGGCGCCGGGCTGCTGTCCTCGGGCGGCGAGCTGGCCTACTGCGTGGACGATCCCCGCCCGCGCCGCCTCGCCTTCGACCTGGAGCGCATGCTGCGCAGCGACTACAAGATCGACAGTTTCCAGCCGCTTTATTTCGCCATCGACTCGTTCGCGCAGCTGATGCGCGAGACCGCGCCCGACTTCACCCCGATCTACGCGCGCCTGCGCACCCTGCCCGCTTTCGCGCCCGGCGCTTCCGCCCCGGGCGACCGGGTAGTAGGCTAGCGGCCAAGGAGATTTCCATGACTGTTCCGCACCAGGCCGGCGACTGCAGGTCCGGCGACGTCACACTGCACTACCGCCGCCTCGGCACGCCCGGGCGCACTCCGATCCTGCTGGTGCATGGCATGTCGTATTTCTCCTACGACTGGCTCGAGGTGATGGCCGGGCTCGGCGCCGAGCGCGAGTGCGTGGCGCTCGACCAGCGTGGCTTCGGTGATTCGAACTGGAGCCCGACCAAGGACTACTCGGTGCCGGCAATGGCGCAGGACCTCGCCAACCTGCTCGATCATCTCGGCTGGCGCCGCGCCATCGTCTGCGGCCACTCGATGGGCGGGCGCGCAAGCGCCTACCTCGCGGCGAAACAGCCGCAGCGCGTCGCCGCGTTGGCGCTGGTGGACTACACGCCGGACAACGCGCCGGCCGGCTCGAAGCGCGTTGCGCAAAGCATCGCCGGCACGCCGGAGGTTTTTGCCACCATCGAAGACGCCATGCGCCAATTCGGCGCCCCGGCTTCGAAGCGCGAGCGCTTCGAGGCTTGGCTCAAGCCAGTGCCGGGCGGTTTCGCAGTGAAGCGCGACACGCACTTCCGAGACCAGTTCCGCAAGACCCTCGAAACCGGCGAGCGGCCCAAGCTCGGCGTCGACATGTGGCAGGTGCTGGGCGAAGTCGCTTGCCCGGCGCTAGTGGTGCGCGCCAGCCGCTCCGACCTGTTCGCGCCAGAGACGGTGGCCAAGGTGAAAAGTGTAAAGTCACACTTTACAGTTGCCGAGGTGGACGCCCCGCACAACGTTCCCGGCGAGAACCCGCAGGGATTGCTTGCCGTGCTGCGGCCGTTCGTCGCCGCGCTGGAGGAGAAACGCCATGAGCAGACCGCCTGAGCAGGGCGCGCCGCTGACGCGCGGCGTGGATCACCTCGCCATCGTCGGCGACGACATGCCGCTGGCGATGGACTTCTACACGCGCGTGCTGGGATTCCGCCTGGTGCACGCGCGCCGCGTGCCCTACGAGCAGGACCGCTGGCAGCCGCCCTACGACAACCTGCGGCATTATTTCTTCGACATGGGCAACGATTCGCTGTTCGCGATCTTCGAGTACCCCAAGGGGCTGCCGCGCCAACACCGCGACCACGTCGGCGGCATGCAGCACGTGGCGTTCCACGTGCCGGCAGAAAAGTTCGACGCCGTAATTGCGCGCGTCAAGGCCTGCGGCGTGCACGTCATCGGACCGGTGCCGCTCGGCGGGCGCTTCTGGTCGGCGTATTTCCTCGACCCGTTCGGCGTGCGCCTTGAGATCGCCACCAGCCGCACCGAAATGCCGATGTCGAACGTCGAGTCGGTGCGCCAGACCGAGGCCGAAGCGCGCGCCGAGCTCGAAACGCTGTTCTCCGACCAGAACGAGGTCGAGAAATGGCTGCGCCACATGCCGCTGAAAAAAGAAACCGCAACCGTTTGACCGCCACTGGAGGATCCATGAAACGTGTGCTCATCGCCATCGCCACCTGCGCTGTGGCCGTAACCGCGCAGGCGCAGGACAAACACGAAGTCAAGGTCGCCGCGTTCGTCGGCTCGCAGCACTTCCAGTCGCAGTGGCTGGTGAAATGGGGCGAGAAGCTGGAGAAGGCCTCCAACGGGCGCCTCGCGTTCAAGCATTTCCCCGGCGCGCAGATGGGACCGGCGCCGCAGCACTACGACTTCGCGCGCACCGGGCAAGCGGACGTCGCCTGGTTCCTGCACGGCGGCACGCCCGGGCGCTTCCCGCTTACCGAGCTGATCCAGCTCCCCTACCTCGCGGGCAGCGCCGAGATCGGCACCAAGGTGCTGAACGACGCCGAGCTGCGCGCCAAGCACCTCGACGCCGAGCACAAGGGAGTGCGAGTGCTGCTGCTGTTCACCCACCAGCCGGGTCAGGTGCACACCACCAAGAAACCGATCCGCACGGTCGATGACATGAAGGGCCTGCGCATCCGCTTCGCCTCGCCCACGATCCGCGATTTCGTCGCGGCGCTGGGCGGCACTCCGGTGGGCGTGCCGCCGCCCGAGCAGGTCGAGCAGCTGCAGAAGGGGACCATCGACGGCGTGTTCATCGACTACGGCGGCGCCGGCATCGCCTTCAAGATGGGCGGCGTGCTCAAGCACTCGACCGAGATGTACTCCTATGTGTCCTCGTTCGGCCTGGCGATGAATCCGGATTTCTACGCCAAGCTGCCCGCCGATTTGAAAAAACTGTTCGACGATTCGGTAATGGGCATCGAGAAGGAAATCGGCGAGGGTTGGGACGGCCTCGACGTACCTGGCAAGAAGGCGATCGTCGATGGCGGCGCCGAGGTGATCAAGCTGCCGGCCGCCGAGGACGCGAAGTTCAGGAAGATCGGCCAGCAGGTCACCGAGGCGAAGCTGAAGGAGCTCGACGCCAAGGGCCTGCAGGCAAGCGCCACCTTCACGCTGATGAAAGCGCTTTCCGACAAGCACGCCAAAACCTCCAAGAACTTCTGGAACTAAATCGGGGACAGACCCCGATTTTTCTGGTAAGCGATTGATTTCGGACGAGAATTCAGGAGGTCTGTCCCCGGTCTCGGGGAAATCGGGCTCTGACCCCGATTTTCCGCGGCAGGTGCGCGACATCGCCGCCAAAGTGTTCGGCTACGCCGCGGCGCTGGCAGTGGCGGCGATGATGCTGCTCACGGTCGCCGATGTCGTGCTGCGCGGCTTCTTCAACCGCCCGATCCACGGCACCTACGAGCTGGTGGAACTGCTGCTCGCCTGCGCCGTGTTCCTCGCGCTGCCGGCGGCATTCCTGCGCGACGAGCACATTGTGGTAGACCTGGTGGACCACTACGCGCCGCGTGCCGTGCCGGCGCTCAAGCGCCTCGCGGGCATCGTCGCCATCGTCGTCTTGGTTGTGCTCGGCTGGCAGGCGGTGCTGGCGGCGCGCGACACGATCGCCTTCGGCGACGTGACCATGGACCTCGCCCTGCCGCGGATCCTGTACTGGCTGCCGCTGCTCGCCGGCGTCGCCTGCGCGGCCGTGGCCGCCGTGGTCATGCTCGTGCGCCGCGACCGATGAGCGTCGCGGCGATCGGCATCCTCGGCGTCGTGGGCCTGCTGGCGCTGATCTTCGCGCGCGTGCCGATCGCGATCGCGCTCGCCGCCACCGGGCTGCTCGGCTACGCGGCGCTGGACGGTTGGAGCACGGCGCTCAAGATGTTCGGCACCGTGCCCTTCGAGCTGGCGCGCGCCTATTCGCTTTCCGTGCTGCCGCTGTTCATCCTGATGGGCGCAGTCGCGGCGCGCGCCAACATGGCGCGTGAAATGTTCGACGCCGCCAACGGCGTGTTCTCCGGCATCCGCGGCGCGCTAGCCAACGCCACAATCGGCTCGTGCGCCCTGTTCGGCGCCATCTGCGGCTCCTCAATCGCCACCGCCGCGACCTTCTCGCGGGTCGCGATCCCAGAGATGCGCCGCCACGGCTACGATCCGGCGTTCGCCGCCGGCGCAGTGGCCTCCGCCGGGACGCTGGATGTGCTGATCCCGCCCTCGGTGCTGCTTGCGATCTATGCGGTGGCGGCGGAGCAGTCGCTGCCCAAGCTCTACGCCGCGGCGTTCATCCCGGGATTCGTCCTGGCGGCACTCTACGTGCTGGTCGTCTTCGGCGTCGCCTGGGCGCGGCCGCACTGGGTGCCGCGCGTGCCGGCGATGCGCCTCGCCGAGCGGCTGCGCGCCGCCGCCGGAATGTGGAAGCTGGGCGTGCTGTTCTTCTTCGCCGTGTTCGGCATCTACCTCGGCTGGTTCTCGCCGACCGAGGCTGCCGCGATCGCCGCCTTTGCCGCCATCGTGATCGCGTTCGCCACCCGCGCGATGAACCTGCGCGGGCTGCTCGATGCGCTGCTCGACACCGCCTTCACCAGCGCGGTGCTGTTCTTCATCATCGCCGGCGCGTTCATCTTTTCGCGCTTCATCGTGCTGACGCAGTTCCCCAACGCGCTCACCGCCTGGGTGAAGGCCGCCGGCCTCGCCCCGGTCTGGATCATGCTGGCGGTGATGGCGCTGTACGTGCTGCTCGGCACCTTCCTCGACGAGGTGAGCACCATCCTGATCACGGTGCCGGTGACGCTGCCGCTGGTCCTCGGCATCGGCTACGACGGCGTCTGGTTCGGCATCTTCGTCACCGTGATGTGCACCATTGGCCTGATCAGCCCGCCCACCGGCATGACGGTATTCGTGATCCAGGCGCAGCATCCCGAGATCCCGGTGGCGAGCATCTACCGGGGCACGCTGCCGTTCCTCGCCGCCGATTTCGTGCTCGCCGGGCTGCTGATCGCGTTTCCCGCGATCGCGCTCTGGCTGCCGATGGTATTGAAGATCTAGATCAACGCGCCGTGGCGCGCAACTGGCAGATAATCGCGGGCACGGAGGCTCAGCACATGGACATGCGGGTGGCCAGAAAGACCAGAGCGGCGGCGCGCCAGCGCCTCGCCTACCAAAGCGGCTTCGGCAACACGTTTTCCTCCGCAGCGGTGAAAGGCGCGCTGCCGGTGGGGCAGAACTCGCCGCAGCGGCCGCCCCTGGGCCTGTATCCCGAGGTGCTCTCGGGAAGCGCGTTCACTGCGCCGCGCGCCGAGAATCTCTCAACGTGGATGTACAAGCTGCGGCCGAGCGCGATGCACCCGGCCTTCCGGCGCATCGCCAACGGCTTGCTGCGCTCGGGTCCTTTCGACGAGGTCGAGACACCGCCCAACCGCCTGCGCTGGAACCCGTTTCCGCTGCCCACCAAGCCCACCGATTTCCTCGACGGCCTGACGACGCTCGCGGGCTCGGGCGATGCGGCGGCGCAATCCGGCATCGCGGTGCACCTGTACGGCGCCAACCGCTCGATGAAGGATCGCTATTTCTGCAACGCCGACGGCGAGCTGATGTTGGTGCCGCAGCAGGGCGCGCTGCTCATCGCCACCGAGCTCGGCAGGCTGGAGGTGGCGCCCGGTGAGATCGCGGTGATGCCGCGCGGAATGAAATTCAGGGTAGAGCTGCTGAACGACAAGGGCGCGGCGCAGCGTGGCGCCGCAGTCGCGGCGCGCGGCTACGTTTGCGAGAACTACGGCCAGCCGTTCCGCCTGCCCGAGCTCGGTCCGATCGGGGCGCAGGGCTTGGCGCAGCGGCGCGACTTCCTCGCCCCGGTAGCGGCGTTCGAGGACCGCAGCGGCCGCTGCCAGCTGGTGTCCAAATTCCTCGGTGCGCTGTGGGCGAGCGAGCTGAAGCACTCGCCGCTCGACGTGGTCGCCTGGCACGGCAACTGCGCGCCCTACAAGTACGACCTGGCGCGCTTCATGGTGATCAACACCGTGAGCTTCGACCACGCCGATCCCTCGATCTTCACCGTGCTCACTTCGCCCTCGGGCCAGCCCGGCGTCGCCAACTGCGATTTCGTCATCTTCCCGCCGCGCTGGATGGTGGCCGAGCACAGCTTCCGGCCGCCGTGGTTCCACCGCAACGTCATGAGCGAGCTGATGGGACTAGTGAAAGGCGTGTACGACGCCAAGGCCGAGGGCTTTCTGCCAGGCGGGGTCTCGATCCACAACTGCATGCAGGGCCACGGGCCCGACCTCGCCACGTTCGAGAAAGCGAGCGCCGCCGAGTTGAAGCCGCACAAAATCCAGGACTCGCTCGCTTTCATGTGGGAGTCGCGCTGGGTGTTCCGCCCGACGCGCGCCGCGATGCAGTCGAAGGCGCTGCAGCAGGACTACGACAGCTGCTGGGACGGTTACCGCAAACTGTTCAAGGGAAAGTAGCGCCGTGCAGTTGAACGAAACGCACGACCCGCAGCGCCGCAGCTGGCCCGAAGCTGCGACCGGGCTGGTGCGCCCGGCGCAGAAGCACTAGCCACCATGAATTTCCGGCTCTGCTGGGAGGATTTCGCCTTGGGGCAGGTGCTCGAGCACGGTTCGCGCGTGCTCACCGAAGACGACATCGTGCGCTTCGCGCGCGAGTGGGACCCGCAGCGCTATCACACCGACCCCGAGGCGGCGAAGCTCACGCCCTTCGGCGGCTTGATCGCCTCGGGCTGGCAAAGCTGTGGCGTAGCGATGCGGCTGATGTGCGACGCCTACCTGCTTGAAACTTCCTGCGTCGGCTCGCCCGGCATCGACGAGATCAGGTTCCTCAAGCCGGTGCGCCCTGGCGATGAGCTGCGCTTTCGCGCCACAGTGCTCGAGTCAGTGGCTTCGCGCTCGCGAGCCGACCGCGGCACCATCACGTTCCGCTGGGAGCTGCTCAACCAGAGCGGCGACACCGTGCTGTCGATGCTCGGCAAGCAGATCTACCTGAAGCGCGACGCGCGCTGAGAGAGAAAATCTGCGTCCTCCCCGCGGAATGCCTGCCCCCGACGAGATCGGGGGCGGAGACCCAGCTACCAGCGCGGTTTGCGCTTTTCCAGGAACGAGCGAATGCCCTCGCGCGCTTCGCCCGAGGCGCGCGCCTCGGCGAGCGCGGCGGCGGTCTCCGAGGCAAGCTTGGGCGTGATCTCGGCGCGCGCCACTTTCGCCAGCAGCTTTTTCGAGCGCGCCAGCGCCTGCGGCCCTGCCTGCGCGAGCTGCGCGGCGAACTTCTCGACGCACGCATCGAGTTCCGCCGCCGCGACGCACTCGTGCACGAAACCGAGGCGCTGCGCCTCGCGCGCTGAAAGCCGCTCGCCGGTGAGCATGTAGCGGCGCGCCTGCTGCTCGCCCAGCGCGCGCACCAGATAGGGACTGATCATCGCCGGCACCAGGCCAATCCTCACCTCGGGCAGGCAGAACTCCGCTTCTTCGGAAGCCACCACCAGGTCGCACGCCGCCACCAGGCCCATGCCGCCGGCGAAGGCCGCGCCGTGCACGCGCGCGATCACCGGTTTCGGATAGGAATGCAGGCGCAGTAGCAGCTTTGCAAAGCGCCCTGCCTCGCGGCGCGAGCGCGTCTTGGTCATCCGGGCCGCCTTCTCCATGCGCTGTAAGTCGCCGCCGGCGCAGAACGCCGTGCCGCGGCCGGCGAGCACGATCACGCGCACGGCCGCGTCGCGCTCGAGCTTGTCGAGCAGGGCGGCGAGCTCGCCGCTGACGGCGTCGTTGAGGGCGTTCCTGACCTCGGGACGGTTGAGCCACAGCCACGCGCCCGGGCCGCGGCGCTCGAGCTCTACGGCCGCCATCAGTTGATCTGCAGCCGGCGGCGCGCCGTGGCGTATTCCGCCACCAGCCTGGCTACTACTTCGCTCACCGGCTGCACCTGGTCGATCTGCCCTACGCCCTGCCCCGCGCTCCAGATGTCGCGCCAGACTTTCTTCTCGGCGCCACCGGCGGAGCCGAAGTTCATCCGGTTGGGATCGGACCTGGGCAGGTTCTTCGGGTCGAAACCCGCGGCGATCACGCTGTGCTTGAGATAGTTGCCGTGCACGCCGGAAAACAGGTCCGTGTAGACGATGTCGGCGGCGGCAGCCTTGAGGATCTCGTCCTTGTAGCGCTCTGGCACGCTCGCCTCCGGCGTGGCGAGGAAGCGCGTGCCGATGTAGGCGAGGTCCGCCCCGGCCGCCTGGGCGGCGAGGATCGCGTCGCCGCTGACGATCGCGCCCGAGAGCACCAGCGGGCCGTCGAAGAAGCGCCGGATCTCGCCGATAAGCGCGAACGGCGACAGTGTCCCGGCGTGCCCGCCGGCGCCGGCGCACACCAGAATCAGGCCGTCTACGCCCGCCTCGAGCGCTTTCTCGGCGTGGCGCACGCTGATCACGTCGTGCAGCACGATGCCGCCGTAGCCGTGCACCGCTTTGACCACCTCGTCGGGCGCGCGCAGGCTGGTGATCGTGATAGGCACCTTGTGACGGGTGCAGACTTCGACGTCGTGCGCCAGGCGGTCGTTCGACTTGTGCACGATCTGGTTCACCGCGTAGGGCGCTGCGCCAGGCGCCACCGCGAGCGCGCCCTCGATCTCGGTGAGCCACACGTCGAGCGTTTCCTTGGGGCGCGCGTTGAGCGCCGGGAACGAGCCGACGATCCCGGCGCGGCACTGCTCGATCACCAGCTTCGGGTTGCCGGCGATGAACATCGGCGCGCCGATCACGGGCAACTTGAGATTTTGCAGCACCGGTGGCAGCGACATCAGGCGTTTCCTTTCTCGGATTCTTGCGGGCGCAGGTAGAAGCAGGCGGTATCGCCTGCGCCGCGGCGGTTCAGTTCGTCGGCCTGCGCCTGGAACCCGGCCCACTGCTCGCGCGAAAATGACTGCGCGCTGTTGCCCGGCTTGTAGCGTCCATGCCCCACGTAGGGCACGCCGCGCAAGTACAACTCGCTGCTCGCGAACTGCTGCGTGCCCGAATCATAGACGACCTCGCGGATCTCGAAGCCGCTCGCGGCGGCGAGACGCTGCATGCTCGCGCGGGTGTGCAGGAACAGATGCCGCGGCGCGTCCCAGGCGACCCAGTTGACGCCGTACTTGCGGCGCGCTTCGCAGTCCGCCACCGGGATGCGCACGAGCACGGTGCCGCGCGGCGCTACCAGCCGCCTGAGCTCGCGCATGGCCGCGGCCGAATTCGGCATGTGCTCGTAGGAATGGTGCAGCATGATGAAATCGAATGCGCCGTCCAGTTGCTCCAGGCCGCGCTTAAGGATACGCACGCCGTTGCCGTAATCGATGTCGGCCTCGATGAACGGATCGGCGCCCAGCAGCGAGCGGAATCCTTCGCGCTGCAGCTTGAGGAGCAGCCCGCCGGCGCCGCAGCCGACATCCAGGATGCGGGAATCGAGGCTTAGCGCGGCATGCGAGAACCAGTCGAAATGCTCGGGCCGCTTCGACAGCGCGGCGATCAGGCGCCCGGCGAGCGTCGCTTCGCCGAGGAAGGCGCGCGTGCGCTCATGGCGCAACCGCAGCACCCAGCCAGGGTTGTTCTTCCGGCGCGGCGGCTTGTAGGAGTAGTAATCCTTGGCCGGGTAGTAGCGCGCGAGGTCGTCGGGGATGGCAGCGATCTGCAGGCAGCCGCAGTCGCCGCACTCCAGGTACTCGAAGCTCCCGCCCCAGCCGAACATCATCTCCCTGGGGTGGTGCGCGCGGTTGCCCGAGCGGTTGCCGCAAATGCGGCAGGCTCCGGCGGCCGGGCTCGCGGGCACGTCAGGCGAGCTGTCCGTTCTTGGCAGCGAGCCCGCGCAGCAGCTTCGGCGGCGCGAAACGCTTGCCGTACTGCTTGGCGAATTCGTTGGCGCGCGCCACGAACTTCTTGGCGCCGACGTAGTTGACGTACTGCAACGCGCCGCCGGTCCACGCCGGGAAGCCAATGCCGTAGATCGAGCCGATGTTGCCGTCGTGCACCGTGGTGAGCACGCCCTCTTCCAGGCAGCGCGCGGTCTCGATCGCCTGGCGGTAGAGCAGCCGCTCTTTCAGCACTGTAAAGTCATACTTTACACTTTTGCCGCCCCAGATCCGCGCCAGCCCGGGCCAGAGGAATTTTTTGCCGTCGTTCGGGTACTCGTAGAAGCCGCCACCGCCGGCGCGCCCCGGGCGGTTGAACTCCTTCACCATGCGGAAGATCACCTTCTGCCCCGGATGCTCAAGCGGCAGCGGCTTGCCTTCGGCCTTGAGATCCGCGGCGGTCTGCTCCATGACGTGGACCGAAAGCGCCATCGAGGTCTCGTCGATCACGGCGAGCGGCCCGACCGGCATGCCGGCGAGGCGCGCCGCGTTCTCGATCACCGCCGCCGGGATGCCCTCGGCGAGCATGGCGCAGCCCTCCTGCACGAAGGTGCCGAAGGTGCGACTGGTGTAGAAGCCGCGCGAGTCGTTCACCACGATCGGCGTCTTGCCGATCTGCAGCACGTAGTCGTAGGCGCGGGCGAGGGTCTCGGCCGAGGTCTTCTTCCCCTTGATGATCTCGACCAGCTCCATGCGGTCCACCGGCGAGAAGAAGTGCAATCCGATGAAATTTTCGGGCCTGGCCGAGGCCTGCGCGAGACCGGTGATCGGCAGGGTGGAAGTGTTGGAAGCGAAGATGCCGCCCGGCGCGAGCATCGGTTCGGCCTCCTTCGTCACCTGGGCCTTCAGGTCGCGCTTCTCGAACACCGCCTCGATGATCAGGTCGCAGCCCTTGAGGTCGGCCGCGTTCGCGCTCGGCGTGATCAGCGCCATCACCTTGGACGCATCCGCGGGCGCGATGCGCCCCTGCTTGGCGCGCCGCTCGAGCAGGCTCGCGCTGTAGCCCTTGCCCTTGTCGGCCTTTTCCCGCGACACATCCTTCAGCACGCAGGGAATGCCGCGCGAGGCGTTCGCCCAGGCGATGCCGCCGCCCATCATGCCGGCGCCGAGGATGCCGACGCGGGTCGCTTTCCATTTCGGCACGTCCTTGGGGCGCGAGGCGCCTGAACGGATCGCGCCGCGATTGAAGAAAAGCGAAATCAGGTTCTTCGCCACCTGGCCGGTCGATATCCGCGCCACGTAGCGCGACTCGACCCTGAGCGCGGTGTCGAAATCCACGCTCGCGCCCTCTACCGCGCACGCCATGATCGCCTCGGGCGCGGGATACAGGCCGCGCGTTTTCTCGGTCAGCATCGCGGGGGCGATCGCAAGCATCTGCGAAATCTGCGGACTCGAGGGCGTGCCGCCCGGCATGCGGTACTTTTCGTCGTCCCAGGGCTGCTTGGGCGACGGATTCTTCGCGATCCACTCGCGCGCCATGGCGAAGAGGTCCTCGCGCTTTGACGCCAGCCCCTGGATCAGGCCGAGCTTGGCGGCTTCCTGCGGCCCGAAGGTTTTTCCCTCTACGAGATAGGGAAACGCGGCCTGCAGGCCGAGCAGCCGCACCATCTTGGTGACGCCGCCCGCCCCGGGAATCAGGCCGAGTGTAACTTCGGGCAGGCCGAGCTGGATGCGTGCATCGTCGAGCACGATGCGGCAATGCGCGCTGAGCGCCAGCTCCCAGCCGCCGCCGAGCGCTGCGCCCTCGAGCACCGCGACCACCGGCTTGCCGAGCTTCTCCAGCGCCCGGAACTGCTTCTTCACCTGCTGGATCCACTCGAACACCGCGGGGCCGTCCTTCGGCCCGCGGTTGAGCACGTCTTTCAGGTTGGCGCCGGCGAAGAAGGTTTTCTTTGCCGAGCAAAGGATGACGCCCGCGATCGCGTCCTTTTCTTTGCCGAGCCGCGCGACGCAGTCGGCGAGCGCCGCCAGCCACTCCGCGGTCATGGTGTTGACCGGCGCGCCGGGCGCGTCCAGCGTCAGGGTGACGATGTTCTGCGAATCTTTTTCGTAGCGGATCGGCGTGGTCATGGTTGAAGAATCGGGGACAGACCCCGATTTCTCCGCTTAACTTTCTGAAACTTAAGCGCTTTTCGTGGGGACAGACCCGGATTTTTTCGCTTAACTTTCTGAGGGTTATGCCTCGAAATCGGGGTCTGTCCCCGGTTAGAGGCGTTCGACGATCGTGGCGATGCCCATGCCGCCGCCGACGCACAGCGTCGCGAGGCCGAAACGCAGTTTCCTGCGCTCCAACTCGTCGAGCAGCGTGCCGATGAGCATGGCGCCGGTGGCGCCCAGCGGATGGCCCATCGCGATCGAGCCGCCATTCACGTTCACCTTCTCGGCCGGCACGCCGAGCTCCTTCATGAACTTCATCGGCACCACGGCGAAGGCTTCGTTCACTTCGAACAAGTCGATCTGGCTGAGCTTCATCTTCGCCTTGGCGAGCGCCTTCCTCGCCGCCGGCATTGGGCCGGTGAGCATGATGGTCGGATCGGCGCCCGAAAGCGCAGTGGCGACCACGCGCCCGCGCGGCTTGAGCCCCAGCGCCTTGCCCTTTTTCTCGCTACCGATGAGCACTGCGGCGGCGCCGTCCACGATGCCGGAGGAATTGCCGGCGGTGTGCACGTGGCGGATGCGCTCGACCTGCGGATACTGCTTGATTGCCACCGCGTCGTAGCCCATCTCGCCCATCTTGTCGAACGAGGTCTTGAGCGCCGCCAACCCTTCCAAGGTGGTGTGCGGCTTGATGAACTCGTCCTGCTCGAGGATTACGCTGCCGACCGCGTCCTTCACCGCTACCACCGACTTGGAAAAGCGCCCGGCGTCGCGCGCCGCGGCGGCCTTCTTCTGCGAGGTGAGCGCGAAGGCGTCAATTTCCTCGCGCGAGAACTCCTCCAGTGTGGCGATGAGATCGGCGCTGATGCCCTGCGGGATGAAGCCGGTGTAGAACGAGGTCTCGGGGTCGGTCGCCCAGGGGCCGCGGTCGGTGCCGAGGGGCACGCGCGACATGGATTCGACGCCGCCCGCCACCACCAGGTCTTCCCAACCCGAGCGCACCTTCTGCGCCGCGATGTTGACCGCCTCCAGCCCCGAGGCGCAGAAACGGTTGAGTTGCACTCCGGCCGCATGCCAGTCCCAGCCCGCGGCGAGCGCCGCGGTCTTGGCGATGCAGCTGCCCTGCTCGCCCACCGGGGTGACGCAGCCCATCACCACGTCGTCCACCTGCGAGGTGTCGAGCTCGTTGCGGCTCTGCAGCTCGCGCAGCACGCCGCTCAACAGCGAGATCGGCTTCACCTCATGCAGCGAGCCGTCCTGCTTGCCCTTGCCGCGCGGGGTGCGGATCGCGTCAAAGATCATCGCCTCAGTTGCGTTACTGGCCATCTTTGCCTCCTTTCACTGACGTCCTCCCTCCCCCTTCCAGGGGGAGGGCCGGGGTGGGGGTTGCCTAGCGCTCTCCCAATCCCATCGAGCGGGAAATGACTTCCTTCATGATTTCGTTGGTGCCGCCGTAAATTCGCGCCACGCGCGCGTCCACGTAGGCGCGCGCGATCGGAAACTCCCACATGAAACCGTAGCCGCCGTGCAGTTGCAGGCAGTCGTCGATGATCTTGTTCTCGAGGTCAGAAGTCCAGTACTTCGCCATCGACGCGGTCGCGGTGTCGAGCTTCTTTTCCAGCAGCAGCTCGATGCAGCGATCGACGAACACGCGCGCCGCCTGCGCCTCCGTGGCGAGCTCGGCGAGCTTAAAGCGCGTGTTCTGGAAGCTGGCCACGGATTTTCCGAACGCCTTCCTCTCGCGCACGTAGTCGATGGTCCACTGAATCGCGGCTTCTGCTTTCGCCACTGCGCCGATCGCAATCTGCATGCGCTCCCACGGCAGCTCCTGCATCAGGTAGATGAAGCCATTGTTCTCCTGGCCGAGCAGGTTGTCGGCCGGCACTTCCACGTTATCGAAAAAAAGCTCCGCCGTGTCCTGGCCCTTGAGACCCATCTTCTTCAGGCGCTTGCCCTTGGAGAAGCCCTTCATCGAGGTGTCCACTACCACCAGGCTGGTGCCCTTGGCGCCCTTCGCCGGGTCGGTCTTCGCCACCACGATCACGAGGTCGCAGTTCCAGCCATTGGTGATGAAGGTCTTGGAGCCGTTGACGAGGTAGCGGTCGCCTTTCCGGATGGCGCTAGTCTTCACCGCCTGGAGGTCGGAACCCGCACCGGGCTCGCTCATGGCGATGGCGCCGATCATCTCGCCGGAGGCCATCTTCGGCAGATAGTTCTTCTTCAGCGCGTCGCTGCCGTAGCTGAGCAGATACGGCGCCACGATCTCGGAATGCAGCCCCCAGCCCAGGGAAGAGTTGTTGGCGCGCGCCTGCTCTTCCATCAGCACCACGCTGTAGAGCTTGTCGGCGCCCGAGCCGCCGTATTCCTCGGGCATCGAGCAGCACAGGAAGCCGTTGGCGCCGGCTGTCTTCCACAGGTCCTTGTCGACGTAGCCCTGCTCCTGCCAGCGCTCGTCGTTCGGCACCACCTCGGTCTCCATGAAGCGGCGCACGCTGTCGCGGAAGGTCTCGTGCTCGGGCTTGAACAGGGTGCGGGGGATCATGCGCGCAGGTTCTCGTCGGCCAGCGGCGACTAATTGACGAATGATATTCCATTGACGGACACTTACCAAGCAAATGCTTGGTTATCGTTCGATATTTCGAACCGGCCTGTTCCAGGGCCAGGCCGCGATCGTCACCGGCGGCGGCTCCGGGCTCGGGCGCTGCACCGCGCACGAGCTGGCGGCGCTCGGCGCCAGGGTCGCGCTCGTGGGCCGCAAATTGGAAAAGCTCGAGCGTGTGCGCGAGGAGATCGCGCAGGCCCGGGGCGAGGCGCGCTGCTACGCCTGTGACATCCGCGAAGAGGACGGCGTGCGGCAGACCGTTGCAAACGTGCTCGCCGACTTCGGCCGCATCGATCACCTGGTCAACAATGCCGGCGGCCAGTTCAGCGCGCCGCTGGAAAAAATCTCCGCCAAGGGCTGGGACACGGTGGTGCGCACCAACCTGGGCGGCGGTTTCCTGGTGGCGCGCGAGTGCTACACGCAGTGCATGAAAGCGGCGGGATCGGGCGCGATCGTCAACCTCATCGCCGACATGTGGGGCGGCATGCCCGGCATGGGGCACTCGGGCGCGGCGCGTGCCGGCATGCTCAATTTCACCGAGACCGCCGCCTACGAGTGGGCGCCGATCCGCGTCAACGCCGTGGCGCCGGGCTGGATCGCCTCCAGCGGTCTGGACCAGTATCCGGCAGAGATGACGGCGCACATCCGCGAGCTTCACAAGCAGGTGCCGCTCGGCAGGCTGGGCACCGAATCGGAAGTCTCCGCGGCGATCGTCTACCTGCTCTCGCCGGCCGCGGCCTTCGTCTCGGGAAGCTGCCTGCGGGTGGATGGCGCGGTGCCGAACGTCAGGCACCACCGCAACCTGCTCGGCCAAGGAACGACCGAAGCGTTCGACGGTTTTCACCTGGCGACGAAGCCCAAGGTGCTCGAGTAATGGCGGCGATCGAATCCAAGCTCGACAGCGCTTCGGAGGCGTTCCAGCGCAACCGCGCGCATTTGCTGCGGCTGATCGGCGAGCTGCGAAAGCTCGAAGCGCGCACCCGCGACAAGTCGGCCGAGGCGAAGCCGCTGTTCGACAAGCGCGGCCAGCTGCTGCCGCGCGAGCGCATCGCGCGGCTGCTCGATGCCGGGGCGCCGTGGCTCGAGCTCTCGACGGTGGCCGGCTACTGTCTCGACAACCCGGATCCTGAAAAATCCATTCCCGGCGGCGGCATGATCGCCGGCATCGGCTACGTCGCGGGAGTGCGCGCCATGGTGGTGGCGAGCGACTCGGGGATTGACGCCGGCGCGATCCAGCACATGGGGCGCGATAAGCTCATGCGCGCGCAAACGCTGGCGATGGAGAACCGCATCCCGTTCGTGCACTTGGTCGAATCGGCGGGCGCGAACCTGCTCAAGTACCGCGTCGCGGGATTCATCCACGGCGGCGCGATTTTCTACAACCTGGCGAAGCTCTCCGCCGCCGGGCTGCCGGTGGTGACCGTGGTGCACGGCTCTTCCACCGCGGGCGGCGCCTACATGCCGGGGCTGTCGGATTACGTGATCATGGTGCGCGGCCGCGCCAAGGCGTTCCTCGCCGGGCCGCCGCTCTTGAAGGCCGCCACCGGCGAGATCGCCACCGACGAGGAGCTGGGCGGCGCGGTGATGCACACCCATGTCTCCGGTCTCGGCGAGTATCTGGCGGAAGACGATTCGGACGGCGTGCGGCTCGCGCGCGAGGTGCTGGCGCGGCTGGGCTGGACGCAATCGGCCGCTCCCGGCGGCAAGCCGCCGCGCTATCCGGCCGAGGAGCTGCTCGGCGTCATGCCGGAGGACCCGAAAAAGGCGGTCGACATGCGCGAGGCGATCGCGCGCTTCGCCGACGATTCGGACTTCCTCGATTTCAAGGCCGATTACGGGCCGGCGACGGTGTGCGGCCACGCCGCGGTGCAGGGGTTCAGGATCGGCATCGTCACCAACAACGGGCCGCTTGACCCGGCGGGCTCCAACAAGGCGACCCACTTCATCCAGACCTGCTGCCAGGCGGGCCTGCCGATCGTGTACCTGCAGAACACCACCGGTTACATCGTAGGCAAGGCCTCGGAAGAGGCCGGCATGATCAAGCACGGCTCGAAGATGATCCAGGCGGTGTCGAATGCCAACGTGCCGCAAATCACCTTCATGTGCGGCGCCTCCTACGGCGCCGGCAACTACGGCATGTGCGGGCGCGCCTACAACCCGAGGTTCCTCTTTTCCTGGCCCAACGCGCAGACCGCGGTAATGGGCGCGGAGCAGGCCGCGCTCACCATGGCGATCGTGATGGAGGCCAGCATGAAGCGAAAAGGCCAGGACGTGGACCACCGCCAGGTCGACGACCTGAAAGCGAAGATCATGCAAAATTTCGAGCGCCAGCAAAGCGCTTTCGTCACCAGCGCGCACCTGCTGGATGACGGCATCATCGACCCGCGCGACACAAGGAACGTCCTCGGGTTCGCGCTCTCCATCTGCCGCGATGGCAACGCGCGCACGGTGCGGCCTGTCCAGTTCGGCGTGGCACGCCCCTGAAATCGGGGACAGGTCAGTCGATTATCGACGTCGATTCAATCAGTTGAGTATGGAAATCGGGGTCTGTCCCCGAATTGGAGCCAATATGAAATTCACGCAAGAGCATGAAGAGATCCGGCGCAACCTCAAGCGCCTGATCGACAACGAAATCAACCCGCACGTGGACGAGTGGGAAGCGGCGGAGCAGTTCCCGGCGCACGAGGTGTTCAAGAAGCTGGGCAACCTCGGCCTGCTCGGCCTCACCAAGCCGGAGGCCTACGGCGGCGCGGGGCTCGACTACAGCTACGCGATGGTGATGGCCGAGACGCTCGGCCACATCCGCTGCGGCGGCGTGCCGATGGCGATCGGCGTGCAGACGGACATGGCGACGCCGGCGCTCGCGCGCTTCGGCTCCGACGAGCTGAGGAAGCAGTTCCTCGCGCCCTCCATCGCCGGCGACTACGTGGCTTGCGTCGGCGTCTCCGAGCCGGGCGCAGGGTCGGATGTCGCCTCGATCAAGACCACGGCGAAGAAAGTCGGCGGCGACTACGTCATCAACGGCGCCAAGATGTGGATCACCAACAGCCTGCAGGCGGACTGGATGTGCCTGCTCGCCAACACCTCCGAGGGTTCGCCGCACAAGAACAAGACTCTGATCTGCGTGCCGATGGACACCAAGGGCGTAATCAAGGCGAAGAAGATCCGCAAGATCGGCATGATGTCCTCGGACACGGGCCTGATTCACTTCGACGACGTGCGCGTGCCGCAGCGCTACCGCATCGGCGAAGAGGGCTTCGGCTTCACCTACCAGATGCAGCAGTTCCAGGAAGAGCGCCTGTGGTCGGCGGCGAGCACGGTGCAGGGTCTGACGCGCACCATCGGCGACACCATCGAGTACGTGCGCGAGCGCAAGATGTTCGGCCAGACGGTGCTCGATTTCCAGTACGTGCACTACCGCCTCGCTGAACTCAAGACCGAAGTCGAGGCGCTGCGCGCCCTCGTCTACCGCGCCTGCGAGATGTACGTCGCCGGGGAGGACGTAACCGAGCTCGCCTCGATGGCCAAGCTCAAAGGCGGCCGCCTGCGGCGCGAAGTGTCCGACACCTGCCTGCAGTACTGGGGCGGCATGGGCTACACCTGGGACAACCCGGTGTCGCGCGCCTTCCGCGACGGCCGCCTGGGCTCGATCGGCGGCGGCGCCGACGAGGTGATGCTCGGCATCATCTGCAAGTACATGGGCATCCTGCCGGCGAGAAAGTGAAATTCCGCAGCCTGCTCATCGCCAACCGCGGCGAGATCGCGCTGCGCGTCCTGCGCACTGCGCGGCGCATGGGCCTGCGCACGGTCGCAGTGTATTCGGAAGCCGACCGCAATTCGCGACACGCACGTGAGATGGACACCGCCCTGTGCATCGGCGGCGCCGCGCCGCGCGATTCCTACCTCAACATCGCCTCGCTCATCGCCGCGGCAAAGCAAAGCCGCGCCGAAGCGGTGCATCCAGGCTATGGCTTTCTTGCCGAGAGCGCAGCCTTCGCACAGGCGGTGCTCGACGCGGGCCTTGTTTGGATCGGACCGCCACCGACAGCGATTCGCGCCATGGGTGACAAAGGCGAGGCCAAGCGCCTCGCGGCTGCGGCCGGCGTCCCGGCGCTTCCGGAATTCGCCGCCGGCGGCAAGATCGAGTATCCGGTGATGATCAAGGCGGCGGCGGGCGGCGGCGGCCGCGGCATGCGGCTGGTGCGCTCTAAGAATGAACTTGCCGGCGCGCTGGCGCAGGCAAAGTCGGAAGCCGAGCACGCTTTCGGCGACGGGCGCCTCCTGCTCGAGCGAGCGCTCGAGGATGCGCGCCACGTGGAAGTGCAGGTGTTCGCCGATGCGCACGGCAACTTCATCCATCTCGGCGAGCGCGACTGCTCGGTGCAGCGGCGCCACCAGAAGCTGATCGAAGAATCGCCCTCGCCCGCGGTGGGCGCCGCGCTGCGCGCGAAGATGGGCGCGGCGGCGGTGGCGGCGGCCAAGAGCGCGGGCTATTGCGGCGCCGGCACGGTCGAGTTCCTGCTGGAAAAAGACTCCCGCTTCTGGTTCATGGAGATGAACACGCGCCTGCAGGTCGAGCATCCGGTGACCGAGCTGATCACCGGGCTCGACCTCGTAGAGTGGCAGCTGCGCATCGCGGCGGGGGAGCCGCTGCCGCTGAAGCAGGAAGAGGTGCGATTCACCGGCCACGCCATCGAGGCGCGGCTGTGCGCCGAGGACCCGGCGATGGATTTCCTGCCGCAAGCCGGGAAGCTCGTGCTGTGGGAGCCCGCCGCCTGCGTGCGCGTCGACCACGCGCTCGAAAGCGGCGCCGAGATTGCACCGCACTACGACTCGATGATCGCCAAGCTGATCGCGCACGGCGCGACGCGCGACGAGGCGCGCGCGAAGCTCGCCCAGGCGCTCGACGATACGGTGGCGCTCGGCGTGCCGACCAACAAGGCGTTCCTCGCCGCGGTGCTCCGCGACGCGGCTTTCGCGCGCGGCGAGGCGACCACGTCTTTCCTCGCCGGGCGCAGTTTTCCCGCACCCGCGCCCGATGACGAGACGCTCGCCATCGCCGCGACGCTGCTCGCCGCGCAGGGCGGCCACGGCGAATGGACCGGCTGGAGCAACAACCCGGCGCACGTCCTGCGCGCGGGCTTCGGCGCGCGCGATGTCGCGCTCGCCTGCGGCAAGTGGCCGCAACTGGGCGACGAGCGCCTGCGCTACGCCGTAGAAGGCGAGGTGGTGCACCTCGCGCGCGGCGGCCAGAGCTGGCGGCTGGAGAACACGCTGCACACTCCGCCGGCAAAGCGCGGCGCGGCGATGACCGATGGCCGGCTCGCATCGCCAATGAACGGGCGCGTGGTCGCCGTGAACGCCAAGCTTGGCGAGCGCTTCGAGCCGGGCGCGGCGTTGGTGGTACTCGAGGCGATGAAGATGGAGCACAGCCTTGCGCTGCCCGCCGCGGTGCGCATCACCGCGGTGCACGTTGCCGCAGGCGCGCAAGTGGCACCTGGACGGTTGCTGGTCGAGTTCGAGCCCGCATGATCGAAGCCCGTCCCGCGCCCGCATGATCGAAGCCCGTCCCGCGCCCACATGAAAGCGCATCCGGCGCTCGGCGAGGAGCACGAGGCCTTCCGCGAGACGGTCAGGCGCTTCGTCGCGCGCGAAATTGCGCCTTACGTCAATGCCTGGGACGAGGCAGGCGAGTTTCCGCGCGAGCTGTACCGCAAGGCGGCGCTGGCCGGGCTGCTCGGCGTCGGCTACGCGGAGGAATACGGCGGCACGCCGGCGGATCATTTTTTCCGCATCGTCAGCGCCGAGGAGTTCGCAAAGGCCGGCTCCGGGGGCGTGAGCGCGAGCCTGTTCTCGCACACCATCGGCTCACCGCCGATCGCCGCCGCCGGCAGCGAGGAGCTCAAGCGCCGCGTGCTGCCCTCGATCCTCGCCGGCGAGAAGATCAGCGCGCTCGCCATCACCGAGCCGAGCGGCGGCTCCGATGTCGCCAGCCTGAAAACCAGCGCGCGGCGCGAAGGGGACGACTACGTGGTGAACGGCGAGAAGACCTTCATCACCTCCGGCATGCGCGCCGATTACTACACCGTCGCGGTGCGCACCGGGGGCCCGGGCAAGGCGGGTGTGTCGCTGCTGCTGATCGAGCGCGAGCGGCACGGCTTCACGCGCACGCCGCTCAAGAAAATGGGCTGGTGGTGCTCGGACACCGCGACGCTGCATTTCGACGAGGTGCGCGTGCCCGCCGCCAACCTGATCGGCGAGGAGAACTCGGGCTTTCGCGCCATCATGCGTAACTTCAATGCCGAGCGCCTGGCGATGGCTGCGAGCGCGGTCGGCTTCGCGCAGGCCTGCCTCGAGGACGCGCTCGCCTGGGCGCGGCAGCGCCGCACCTTCGGGCGCCTGCTCGCGGAACACCAGGCAATGCGCCACAAGCTGGTGGACATGCAGACGCGCGTGCATGCGGCGCGCGCCATGCTCTACGACACAGCTTGGAAACTCGCCGAGGCGCCGCGCGAGCGCAACCACGTCGCGCAGCTCGCGATGCTGAAGAATTTCGCCACCGACACGATGCAGTTCTGCGCCGACGCCGCGGTGCAGACCCTGGGCGGCGCCGGCTTCATCCGCGGCACGCGCGCCGAGCGCATCTACCGCGAAGCCAAGGTGATGCAGATCGGCGGCGGCAGCACCGAGATCATGAAGGAGCTGGCCGCGCGCCAGCTCGCCTGGTGACCAAGGCACGCGCAGCCATCGGCAAGGCGCCGCTCGGCCGCCGCAAGCAGGAAGCGATCCTGCGCGCGATCTTCGAGCAGAAAGTGCCGTTTAACCGGGTGCTCGGGGTCAAGGTGGTGTCGACCGACCCGGCCGCGCCCCGGGTGCGCTTCGACATGCGCCCTGATCTGATTGGGAATCCTGCGCGCCAGACCCTGCACGGCGGAGTGATTGCCGCGGTGCTCGACGTCGCCGCCGGCTTCGCCATCCACATCGCGCTCATCGAGAAGCAACGCGAGGCGGGAGACGAGATCCGCTTCCCCAACATCGGCACCGTGGATCTGCGCGTGGACTACCTGCGCCCCGGGCGCGGCAAGCACTTCATCGCCAGCTGCCGCGTGGTGCGCCTGGGCAGGCGGATCGCGGTGACCCATATGGAGCTGGTGAACGACGAGGGCGAGCTGATCGCCACCGGCGGCGCCGCCTACGTCGTGGGCTAGCGCCCGTCGCCCCCGCGGAGGCGGGGGCCCAGCCCGCAAAGTGTAAAGTCACACTTTACACTCTGGCCCTCCGCGGCCCTGCGTGCACCGCAACCTTATTCGATTACCCGGTCGGCGCGCAGCAGAACGGTCCGTGGGACCTTCAGGCCAAGCGCGGCCGCAGCCTTCAGATTGATCGCCAGATCGAATTTGCTCGGCTGCTCGACCGGCAGCTCGGCGGGTTTTGCGCCTTTGAGAATCCGGTCAACGAAATACGCGGCTCGCCGGTACATCTGGGGAATGCTCGGCCCGTAGGAGATCAGACCGCCCAGCTGGACATACAGGTCGCTTTCGTAAATCACCGGCAAGCGGTGCCTTGCGGCGAGATCGACGACGCCTCCCCGGCTGGAGCTGACGAGCGGGCTCTGCTGCACCAGCACTGCCTGCGCGCGCCCGCGCTCAATGGCGGCGAACGCGGCAGGCAGGTCTTCGCTCTTTTGAATTTCCACCACCGAAAGCTGCATGCGAAGCTTTGCCGCCGCGAGCTGCAGTTCCTTTAGGAGAAGCGAGTCCGTCGATTCGCCGGGCACACCCAATCCGATCCGGCTGACCAGCACCGCGATGCGCGTGGCGCCGGGAATCAGTTCCTGCAGCAGCTGCAGGCGCTTGGCGCCGGTATCGGACGAGGACAGCGTCAGCCCCGTGATGTTGCCGCCCGGGCGGCCGAGACTGGCGATCAGTCCGCTGCCCACCGGATCGCTGACCGCAGCCATCACGATCGGGATCGTGCTGGTGGTCTGCTTGGCCGCCGCAATCAACGGCGCCGCCGCCGTGACGATCACTTCGACCTTGGCCGCCACCAGCTCTGCGGCCAGCGTCGGCACGCGCCTGTCGTCTCCAGCCGCCCATCGGTATTCGATATTGAGGTTGCGCCCCTCGACCCAGCCCAACTCGCGCATGGCGTCGAGAAATGCGGCGTCGTAATCGTTCGCCCTGGTGCGCAGCGAAAGCACGCCGATTCGCCGCACGCCGTCGGCACGCTGCGCGCGGGACGCGGTCGCCAGCAACGCCGCGACCGGTGCGGCGACGAGCCACGCGAGCAATGTCCTGCGGCGTTTCATTGGGTTACGCGAAGCGAGTCTACGCTCGAAATACCGCCGCAGAAGTGCGCCACCCGCCAACAAAAACGCCTGTTGAGCGGCTTAGCCGCTCCAACAGGCGTGGATAGGCGGCATTCCGCCTATCGCTCGGATGACCGGCGCGGCCGAGGGCCGCGTCCGGTCCATCGCGTCAATCGGTGATGAAGTCCGTCAGCGCGCGCCAGCGCCCATCGACGATCTGGCACAGCTTCGCCCGGTTCGAGCCCAGGTGATTGGTGGGCGAGAACCTCTGCTCGTCGCCGCCGAACATGTCGCGCGGGAAGGTGAGGCCGTCGATGCCCTTCGCCAGCGAGCCGGGATTGAGGTTCGCGCCCGCCTTCTCCATCCCGGCAGCGGCCAGGGTGATGATCTGGTAGCCGTATACGGAGAGGATCGTCGGGTCCTCGTTGTACTTCGCTTTGTAGTTCTGGAACCAGTCGCGCACGTTCTTGGACGGGTCGTCGGCGTACGGGTAGTTAATCGTGCAGCCGGAGTAGAAACCGTTCATGGCGGGGCCGCCGAGCTTGTGGATGATGTCGAAGTAGGAGGCCGTGGTGCCGATGAACTCGGGATTCCAGCCGAGCTTGCGCGCGGTGCCGATGGTGCCGATGGTCTCGCGGATGATGGTGCCCATCACCACGATGTCGCAGTCGGCGCCCCTCATCTTCGCGACCTGCGAGGAAAAGTCGGTCGCGCCGCGCTTGTAGGTGGTGCGCTCGGCGTAGCTCATGCCGAGGTCCTTGAGCGCCGCGGCGCCGCCTTCCATCACCTCGGCGCCGAAGTCGTCGTCCTGGTAGATGGCGCAGGCGCGCTTGAGGCCCTTCTCCTTGATCAGGCGCTTGAGCGCCGCGCGCATCTGCTCGAAGTACGGCGCCGCAAGCGAGTACTTCAGCTTGTGCAGCGGGTCGTACATCTGGCGCGCGCCAGTGAGCGGGAACAGGTGCGCGACGTTCTTTTCCAGGTACAGCGGCATCGCCGCCATCGCCGTTGGCGTGCCGATCGAGCCGACCGCCGCAAAGATGCGGTCCTTCTGGATCATCTTCTGCGCCGCGAGCACCGCTCGTTTCGGGTCGTAGCCGTGGTCCTCGACCACGAGTTTCAGCTTGCGGCCGTGGATGCCGCCGACCTCGTTGATCTCGTCCACGCGCATGCGCATGCCGTTCACCGCGGGCTTGGACAGCGCCACGATCGGCCCGGAGAGGTCCTGCGCGGTGCCGATCACGATCTCGGTTTTGGATACGCCTTGCGTCTGCGCCAGCGCGAGCGGCGCCACCAAGACGAAAACTGCCACCACTCCGATGGCCAGAAGAGTTTTCCTCATCGCTGCTGCTCCTTGTAGTTGAACTCGGCCCTATTGTGCCGAATGTCTGGCCCCTGCGTCACAACCGCGTGCATGCCGCAGTGCAGCAAAACCTACGCCGCCTCGCGCACGTACATCGATTCGATCAGGTCCCGGTACTTGTCGTTCACCAGCTTGCGCTTGAGCTTCATGGTCGGGGTCAGCTCCTCGTCCTCGGCGGTGAGCTTGGCCTCGATCAAGCGGAATTTCTTCACCTGCTCTGCGCGCGCGAACTGCTTGTTCACGCGGTCGATCTCGCCCTGGATCAGTTCCTGCACCTCGGGCCGGCGGCACAGGCTGGCGAAGTTGGAGAAGGGAATCGCCTTGTCCTGCGCATAGCGCTCCACGTTCTCGTGGTCGATCATGACCAGGGCAACGAGGAAAGAACGCTTGTCGCCGATCACCACCGCGTCGGTGATGAAGGGCGAGAACTTGAGCTGGTTCTCGAACTCCGAGGGGGTGATGTTCTTGCCGCCCGCGGTGATGATGATGTCCTTCATGCGGTCGGTGATATAGAAATAGCCGTCCGCGTCCGCGCGGCCGACATCGCCGGTGTACAGCCAGCCGTCCTTGACAGTCTCGGCGGTCTTCTCCGGCTGGTTGAGATAGCCCATGAACACCGTCGGCCCGCGCACCAGCAGCTCGCCCTCTGGCGAGAGCTTCACTTGCGAGGGCGCCAAAGTCATGCCGATAGAGCCCGGCCGTGCCCGCTGGCGCCCGTTGCCGGTGACCGCGCCGCAGGACTCGGTCTGCCCCCAGACCTCCGCCATGTCCAGGCCGAGCGCCATGTACCAGCGGATCAGGTCGGGCGAGATCGGCGCCGCCCCGGTGATCAGCAGGCGCGCGCGGTGCACACCGATCAGCTTGCGCACGTTGTCGAGCACCAGCACGCGCGCCAGCCAGAAGGCGAGCCGCAGCCAGGCCGGAACGGGCTTGCCCTGCTCGCGCAGCTTCGCCTGGCGGTAGCCGACCCCGATCGCGACGCCATAGGCCCACTGCTGCAGCGCGCCCGCCTGCTTGAGGCCGATGAGAACGCCGGAATAGAACTTCTCCCACACCCTCGGCACGGCGGTGAAGATGGTCGGCGCAATCTCGCGCACGTTCTCCGGCACGGTTTCGAGGTTCTCCACGAAGTTGAGCACCGAGCCGGTGTAGAGCGCGTGGTACTCGCCGCCGACGCGCTCCGCGATGTGGCATAGCGGCAGGAACGCCATGCGCTCGTCGCTTTCGTGCTGCGGATACGATTCCTGGTAGCTGAGCACAGTGGCGAGGATGTTGGCGTGCGAGATCATGGCGCCCTTGGGCTTGCCGGTGGTGCCCGAGGTATAGACCAGGATCGCGAGATCCGCGGGCTTGCGCTCATTCAGGCGCTGCTGCCACTCGCCGGGGTGGGCGCGGTCGTAATCGCGGCCGAGCGCGCGCAGCGCCTCGAGCGACATCACCTGCGGGTCATCGAGCTCGAGCAGCCCTTCCATGTCGAAGACGAATATTTTCTTCAGCCGCGGCAGACGGGCGCGCACCTCGAGCACCTTGTCCAGCTGCTCGTCGTCCTCCACGAACACGAAGCTCGATGCGGAGTCGGCGAGCAGGTACTCGACCTGCGCCGCCGCATCCGTGGGATAGATGCCGTTCACCACGCCGCCGGCACCGAGCGCGCCGAGGTCGGCGAACACCCACTCTTTCTTGGTATTGGACTGGATCGATACGACTTCGCCGGGTTGGTAGCCGAGCGAGGCGAGCCCCATGCCGATCTCGCGCGCGATCTGCCCGAGCTCGGCCCAGCGGACCGCCTTCCAGATGCCGAAATCCTTCTGCCTGCAGAAGGTCTTGCCGGCGCGCGTGTTCACCGCGTGCCAGAACAGCTTCGGCACGGTGTCCGCCACGGTAAGGTCCGCGCTGCGATCGCTCATCGCCACTGCTTCTTCTTTTTCCATCGCCTCTGCCCCCTCACGCCCTGCGCTTTCATGCCGAGGTAGAACTCCTGCACGTCTTCCTTGGCCGCGAGGCGCTCGCAGGTATCTTCCATCACGATGCGGCCCACTTCAAGCACGTAGCCGAACTGCGCCACCTCGAGCGCCATGTGGGCATTCTGCTCTACCAGAAGGATGGTGGTGCCCTGCTCCTTGTTGATGCGCACGATGATGCGGAAGATCTCCTGCGTCAGCAGCGGCGACAGGCCCAGGCTGGGCTCATCCATGAGCATGAGCTTGGGGCGCGACAGCAGCGCGCGGCCGATCGCGAGCATCTGCTGCTGGCCGCCCGAGAGCAGGCCGGCCTCCTGCCTGGCGCGCTCCTTCAGGATCGGGAAATAGCTGTACACCATCTCGATGTCGCGCGCGACGCCCTCCGCGTCGCGCCGGGTGTAGGCGCCCATGCGCAGGTTCTCCTCCACCGTGAGCAGCGCGAACATCTCGCGTCCCTCGGGCGCGTGGCCGATGCCGCGGCGCACGATCCAGTCCGGGTCGCGGCCCTGGATCTCTTCGCCGTCGAAGCGGATCTGGCCCTTCTGCGGATCGATGATGCCGGAGATGGTCTTGAGGATCGTGGACTTGCCGGCGCCGTTGGCGCCGAGCACGGTGGCGATCTGGCCGCGCTCGACCTTGAGGCTAACGCCGCGCAGCGCCTGCACCGGGCCGTAGCTCGCCTCGACATTCGCCAGCTCGAGAATGGTGTCGCTCATCGGGCGGGTGCGCCCAGATAGGCCTCGATCACCGCCGGATGCGCCTGCACCTCGGCGGGCGTGCCCTCTGCGATCGTCGCGCCCATGTTGAGCGCGAGCACGCGGTCGGAGACGCGCGACACCAGGTTCATGTCGTGCTCGACCATCAGCACCGTGATGCCGAGGTGTTTTTTGATGTCCTCGATCCAGAACGCCATGTCGCCGGTCTCCTCGGGGTTTAGCCCCGAGGAGGGCTCGTCGAGCAGCAGCAGTTTGGGCTCGGTGGCGAGCGCGCGGCCGAGCTCGACCACCTTGCGCACGCCGTAGGGCAGCCCCGCCACCATGGTGTCGCGGTATTTCGCCAGCTCGAGAAAGTCGATCACTTTCTCCACCGCATCGCGCGCCGCAAGCTCCGCGCGCCGCACCGAGGGCGTGAACACCAGCTCCTGCCACAGCGAAGTCGAGCGGTGGCGGTGCCGGCCGATGAGCAGGTTCTGAAGGACGGTAGCGTGCTCGAACAGCTCGATGTTCTGGAAGGTGCGCGCAATCCCCAGCTCAGCGACGCGGTAGGGCGGGAAACCGGTGAGCTCGCGCTCCTCGTACAGGATGCGCCCGCTGCTCGCCGGGTAGATCAGCCCGATCAGGTTGAAGATGGTGGTCTTGCCGGCGCCGTTCGGGCCGATGATGGTGAACACCTCGCCGCGCCTGACCTCGAAGGAGACGTTGTCCACCGCCACCACGCCGCCGAACTGGATGCCGAGGTTCTCCGCCTTGAAAAAACTCATCGCAATCGATCCGATTTCATGTACGACTTCTGGCGGCGGAACATGCCCTTGCGGTAGAACGGGAACAGCGTGAAGTAGGTGCGCACCTTGAGCCAGCGGCCATACAGCCCGAGCGGCTCGAAGATGATGAACAGGATCAGGATGAGGCCGAACACCACCGCCTGCATCCCCGAGGGGACGGCGCCCTCGGGCAGCCAGTCCTTGGCCACCGAGATCAGCTGCGGCAGCACGATGATGAACGCGGCGCCCAGCACTGCGCCGTGCAGGAACCCGACCCCGCCGAGGATCACGATCGTGATCAGCTCGATCGAGGCGAACAGCGTGAACTGCTCCGGCGAGATGAACGCGAGTTTGTGCGCATAGAGCGCGCCGCCGACGCCGGTGAGCGCCGCCGAGACGGCGAACGAAATGGTCTTGTACTTGGCGAGGTTGACCCCGAGGCACGCGGCCGAGATCTCGGAGTCGCGGATGGCGACGAAGGCGCGGCCGGTGGGCGAGCGCAGCAGGTTGATGCACGCCAGGCAGCAGATCACGGTGAGCGCCAGGCACAGGTAGTAGAACTCGGCGTCCGAATCGAGCTTCCAGCCCAGGATCTCCACGGGCTTGAGGTGCTTGCCCTCGTTGCCGCCGGTGAGCCCCTGCCAGCGCGTGATGATCTCCTCGACGATCACATTGAAAGCGATGGTCGCGATCGCAAGGTAGATGCCCTTGAGGCGCAGCGCCGGCAGCCCTACGATCACCCCCACGGCGGCGGAGAACAGCGCCGCGCACGAGATCGAGATCAGGAACGGCACGCCCGCGGCCTGCATCAGCGCCTCGGTGTAGGCGCCCACCGCGAGGAACGCGGCGTGGCCGAGCGAGATCTGGCCGGTGAAGCCGACCAGGATCATGAGCCCGAAGCCGACGATGGAATAGATGGCGATGAATTGCAGCTGCGTCATCACGTACTCGCCCGCCCACCACGGCGCGGCGAGCAGCACCACGCCGAGCAGCCCGTACCAGAACACCTGCCCGCCGTGCTTCACCAGGCGGATGTCCTGCGCGTAGTCGGTCTTGAAGATGAAGCGCACGGCCGGCTAGACCTTCTTCCTTGCGGTCTCGCCGAAAATCCCCGACGGCCACACCAGCAGCACCAGCAGCACCACCACGTAGGCGGCGACGTCCTTGAACCCTTCCGGCAAGTAGAACCCGGCGAGCGCTTCCACCAGGCCGATGATCAGGCCGCCGACGATCGCGCCCGGCACGCTGCCGAAGCCGCCCACCACCGCCGCCGGGAACGCCTTCAGGCCGATGAAGCCCATGTTGGAGTGCACGAAGGTCACCGGCGCGAGCAAGATGCCGGCGAACGCTGCCACCCCCGCCGACAGGCCCCAGATCATCATATTCACGCGCCGCACCGGGATTCCCATGTAATAGGCGGCGAGCTGGTTCTGCGAGGTGGCCTGCATCGCCACGCCGAGACGCGCGAAACGGAAGAACAGGTACAGCGCCGCGCACAGCGCCACCGTCATCGCGATCACGCCGAGCTGCTGCACCGGCAGGATGACGCCGCCGACTTTCCACACGTCGTCGGCGAACGGGGTCGGGATCTGATAGGTCTCGGTGCCCCAGCCCGGCATCATGGTGACGATGCCGCGCAGCACGTAGCCGATGCCGATGGTAATCATCACCACCGTGAATGCCGGCTGCCCGAGCACCGGGCGGATCACCACGCGCTCGGTGAGCATCCCAACCACCGCCATCACTGCGACCGCGAACAGGATCGTCGCCCAGTACGGCCAGCCCAGCGTGACGCTTGCGGTGAGCGCGAAGAAGGCGCCCAGCATCATCAGGTCGCCCTGCGCGAAATTGACCGTCTCGGTGGCCTTGTAGATCAGCACGAAGCCGAGCGCCACCAGCGCGTACACGCATCCCTGCGCGACGCCGGCGAGCAGCAGCTGCAGCACCTGGCTGGTCAATCCTCCCTCCACGAAAGGCGGCGCATTCTACCAAGCGAACTCGAACAAGCATCAAGCGAACTCAACCAAGCAATTGCTTTTCCGTTGCGCCGGCCATAGACTCGAATCGGAATTGGATTCGCCGTCATTCGCCGTCATGAGCGCCCCCCACTCCACCCCGCGCGACCCGTTCTCGACCCACGCCGTGCTGAACCAGCCGGCGCCGCTCGAGCGCTACAACCTGTTCGAGACCGACCGCGCGCTCGGCGATGCGCTCGCCTTCAATCTGCCTCCGGCACGGCTCGCGCCGGCGCGCGCGCGACTGGCAGCGCTCGGCGCCGAGCTCGGCACGCCTGAGATGTACGCGCGCGCGGAGGCCGCCAACCGGCACTCACCGCAGCTGCGCGCCTGGGACCGCGCCGGGCGGCGGCGCGACGAGGTCGAGTTCCATCCCGCATGGCACGAGCTGATGGCGGCGCTCATGCGCCACGGGCTGCACACCGGGCCGTGGGCCGATCCGGCGCCCGGGGCGCATGTCGAGCGCGCCGCGGGATACCTGCTGTTCGGCGAGATCGAGAACGGTGTCCAGTGCCCGGCGACCATGACTTACGGCGCGGTGCCGGCGATCAAGGCCGACGCCAAGCTCGCCGCCGAGTGGCTGCCCAAGCTCTACTCGCGCGATTACGACCCGCGCTTCGTGCCGGTGCAGGGCAAGAGCGCGGCGCTGGTCGGCATGGGAATGACCGAGAAGCAGGGCGGCTCGGACGTGCGCGCCAACACCACGCTCGCCGAGCGAGCCGGCGGCAGCGCCTGGCGCATCACCGGGCACAAATGGTTCGTGTCGGCGCCGATGTGCGATGCGTTCCTGGTGCTGGCGCAGTCCCCGGGCGGGCTGTCGTGCTTTTTCATGCCGCGCTTCTTGCCCGACGGCACGCAGAACGCGCTGCGCATCCAGCGCCTGAAGGACAAGCTCGGCAACCGCTCCAACGCCAGCTCCGAGGTTGAATTCGAGGGCGCCTTCGCGACGCTGCTCGGCGAGGAAGGCCGCGGCGTGCCGATGATCCTGGAGATGGGCGTCTACACGCGCCTGGATTGCGCCATCGGCACCGCGGGGTTGATGCGCCAGGCGCTGTCGCAGGCGCTGTGGCACGCCGCGCAGCGCTCCGCGTTCGGCCGCTTGCTCACCGAGCAGCCGTTGATGAAGAACGTGCTCGCCGATCTCGCGCTCGAAGCCGAGGCGGCGAGCGCGCTCGCGCTGCGCCTGTCGCGCGCCTACGACGCGCAGGCCGAGCCGCGCGAGCAGCTGCTGCGGCGCGTGCTCACGCCGGCGGCCAAGTTCTGGGTCTGCAAGCGCGGCTCGCACTTCGCCGAAGAGGCGATGGAGGCGATCGGCGGCAGCGGTTACGTAGAGGAATCGGTGCTGCCGCGTATCTACCGCGAGATGCCGGTCAATTCGATCTGGGAAGGCTCGGGCAACGTTATGTGCCTCGACGTCTTGCGCGCACTGCGCAAGGCGCCCGATGTGCTCGAGGCGGTCGGCGTGGAGCTCGATGCCGCGCGCGGTGCGCATCCCGCCTATGACCGCTTCGCCGCGGCGCTCAAAGACCGGCTCGCCGACGCCGCCGAGAACGAGGGCGGCGCGCGGCGCCTCACGCAAGACCTGGCGCTCGCGCTGCAGGCGAGCCTGCTCGCGCGCCACGCGCCGAAATTCGTCTCCGATACCTTCTGCGCCTCGCGGCTGACGGGAAACCTGGGCGGCGCCTTCGGCACGCTCGGCGCCGATGCGCCGGTAGATGCGCTGATCGCGCGCGCGATGCCGCAATGAAATCCGTGCGCATCGGCGCCGGGCTCGGCTTCTACGGCGACTCCTGGCGCCCGGTGCGCGCCTCGATCGAGCGTGGCGAGGTCAAGTACATCGCCTCGGACCATCTCTCCGAGCTGACGCTCGCGATCCTGCAGAAGGACCGCCAGAAGGGAAACGCCTCGGACCCCGCCGCGGGCTACGCCCGCGACGCGGTGCCGATGCTCGCCGAGCTCTGGCCGCTCGCGGCGAAGCACGGCGTGAAGTTCGTGCTCAACGCGGGCGGCCTCAATCCGCAGGGCGCGCGCGAGGCGATCGCCACTGCCTTCCGCGCCAAAGGCTGGAAGGCGCGCATCGCCACCGTGAGCGGCGATTCGGTGTTCGAGCGCATCGACGAGCTGCGCGCCGCTGGCGAGCCGCTCGCGCACATGGACTCGGGCGCCGACATCGCTACGGTTCGCGAGCGGATGCTATTTGCGAACGCGTACCTCGGCGCGCAACCGATCGCCGAAGCACTCGCCAAGGGCGCCGACATCGTGCTCACCGGGCGCGTAGCGGACGCCGCGCTCACGCTCGGGCCGCTCGCGCACGAGTTCGGCTGGAAGTGGGACGACTGGAACCGGCTCGCTTGCGGGCTCACCATCGGCCACCTGCTCGAGTGCTCGGGCCAGGGCTCGGGCGGAAATTTCGGATCTTCGGGAGAGTGGGCGAAGATTCCCGATTACGCGCACCTCGGCTACCCGATCGCCGAGGTGTACGAGGACGGCAGCGCGCTCCTCACCAAGCCGCCCGGCACCGGCGGCCGCGTTTCTTTCGACACGCTGCGCCAGCAGCTGCTTTACGAGGTGCACAACCCGCACGCCTACTTCTCGCCCGACGTGGTACTCGACATGGGCACGCTCAAGTTCGTCGACCAGGGGGGCGACCGCGTGCGGGTCACGGGCGCGAGCGGCGGCCCGCGGCCGCAGAAACTGAAAATCGTGGGCGGCTACCAGGACGGCTGGATGGGCGCCGGCATCATCGGCTTCTCCTGGCCGCAGGCCTATGCCAAGTGCGAGAAGGCGGCGGAAACGATCAAAACCCTGGTCGCCGAGCGCGGCTGGTCGGTCGAGGAAACGAACATCGAATACATCGGCTACAACTCGCTGCTCGGCGCGCAGGCCGACCCGACCTACCGCGACCAGTTGAACGAGTGTTTCCTGCGCATGACCATCCGCACGCAGGACCGCAAGGTGGCCGACGCCTACGGGCGGCTGTTTCCGTGGCTGGGCCTGTCGGGTCCGCCCTACGTGGGGAGCATGAAAGGGGTGCAGAGCGCGAAGGAACTGCTCGGCATCTGGCCAACGCTGGTGACGCGCGAACTGGTCGAAGCAAGAGTCGAGATCGCCGTGGAGAAAGTGTGATGCGCGTGCCGCTGTGGAAGATCGCCCACGCGCGCTCCGGCGACAAGGCCGACCGCGCCGACATCGGCTTGTTCGCCTGGGATGCGCCGACCTACGCCGTGCTCAAGCGCGAGGTGACGCCCGAGCGCGTGGCGGCGCACTTTCGCGAGTTGTGCCAGGGGCCGGTGGAGCTCTGGCCGCTGGACAACCTGCTGGCCCTCAAGATCGTGCTGAACCGCGCG
>CAYMVA010000027.1:0-5852 GCA_964393745.1 uncultured Enterobacteriaceae bacterium
ACGCCTCGAGTCCATTGGCGGACAGGATGTGCTCATGGTGGAGCGTTTCGATCGCGAATACTCCGAGGGCGATTATCTCCGTTTCGGCCTCGTCAGCGCGCTCACCATGCTCGACTGCGACGAGAACTACTTGGAGCGGGAGCGGTGGTCGTATCCTTTGCTTGCTGACCAGCTGCGGCGCTGGTCGGAGAAGCCCGACGACGATCGCATTGAGCTATTCCGGCGAATCGTCTTCAACGCCGCGGTAACGAACAACGACGATCATCCCCGCAACCACGCAGTGCGTCGCACTGCGCGCGGCTGGCGCTTGACGCCGGCGTACGATCTCGTTCCGGTGCCCTTAGTCAGCCTCGAGCGCAGGGATCTCGCAATGACCATCGGCACCTTTGGACGCACCGCGAAGGTTTCGAACCTGCTATCCCAATGCGAGCGGTTCGGACTGACCACCGACGCAGCCGGGAAGGTGATCGACAACGTCGTGGCGATCGTCCGAACCTGGCGCGAGCATTTCCTCGCATGCGGTGTATCCGCGAAGGACACTGAATACATCGCAGCAGCATTCCTGCCCGAATGTTTTTTCGCCGGAAAGCCGACGCTGGGCGCGGGGCATTGAATCCGCCGGCGTCCAGCCCCATGTTGCAAAGGTGCAACCTCTCTGTTTCCCCTCTAGAAACCGCGTAAGATGACGTCCCGGCGTGAATTACCCCATGAAGGAGCAAGTAATTGAATAACATGCTTAAAAACCTGGTCATCTGGCTTGTTATCGGCCTTGTGCTGATGACCGTGTTCAATCAGTTCAGCACCCGCCAAGCGACCCAGTCGCCGATGGAGTACTCGCAGTTCCTCGATGAGGTGAAGGCGGGGCGCATCGCCAAGGTGACGATCGAGGGCCGGCAGCTCAAGGCCACCACCAACGATGGCAAGCGCGTCACCAGCTACTCGCCGGGCGACATCTGGTTGATTTCCGACCTGCTCAAGTTCGGCGTCAAGGTCGAGGCCAAGCCCGAGGAGGAGCCTTCGTTCCTCATGAACATCTTCGTGTCCTGGTTCCCGATGCTGCTCTTGATCGGGGTGTGGATCTTTTTCATGCGCCAGATGCAGGGCGGCGGCCGTGGCGGCGCCTTCAGCTTCGGCAAGTCGCGCGCCCGGATGCTCGATGAATCCACCAACACGGTCACGTTCGCCGATGTCGCCGGCTGCGACGAGGCGAAGGAGGAGGTGGCCGAGCTGGTGGACTTCCTGCGCGACCCCTCCAAGTTCCAGAAGCTCGGCGGCCGCATTCCGCGCGGCGTGCTGATGGTCGGCAACCCCGGCACCGGCAAGACGCTGCTCGCGCGCGCCATCGCGGGCGAGGCGAAAGTGCCGTTCTTCTCCATCTCGGGCTCCGATTTCGTGGAGATGTTCGTCGGTGTCGGCGCGGCGCGCGTGCGCGACATGTTCGAGCAGGCCAAGAAACACTCGCCCTGCATCGTGTTCATCGACGAGCTCGACGCCGTCGGCCGGCAGCGCGGCGCAGGCTTGGGCGGCGGCAACGACGAGCGCGAGCAGACGCTCAACCAGCTGCTGGTAGAGCTGGACGGCTTCGAGGCGAGCGTGGGCGTGATCGTGATCGCCGCCACCAACCGCCCGGACGTGCTCGACCCGGCGCTGTTGAGGCCCGGCCGCTTCGACCGCCAGGTGGTGGTGCCGCTGCCGGACATCCGCGGCCGCGAGGAAATCCTGAAAATCCACATGCGCAAGGTGCCGCTCGCGCCAGACGTCAAGGCCGACATCATCGCGCGCGGCACGCCGGGTTTTTCCGGCGCCGACCTCGCCAACCTCGTCAACGAGGCGGCGCTGTTCGCGGCGCGCCAGAACAAGCGCCTGGTGGACATGGACGACTTCGAGAGCGCCAAGGACAAGGTGATCATGGGCGCGGCGCGGCGCTCGATGGTGATGCCCGAGGAAGAGCGCCGCAACACCGCTTTCCACGAGTCGGGCCACGCGGTGGTGGCCAAGCTCCTGCCCAAGACCGACCCGGTGCACAAGGTGACCATCATCCCGCGCGGCCGCGCGCTCGGCGTGACCATGCAGCTGCCCACCGAGGACCGCTACAGCCAGGACCGCGAGCGCCTGCTCAACACCATCGCGGTGCTGTTCGGCGGCCGCATCGCCGAGGAGATCTTCATGCGCCAGATGACCACCGGCGCGTCGAACGATTTCGAGCGCGCCACGGAGCTCGCGCGGCGCATGGTGACGCAGTGGGGCATGTCGGATCTGCTCGGGCCGATGGTGTACGGCGAGAACGAGGGCGAAATCTTCCTCGGCCGCTCGATCACCACGCACAAGAACATCTCCGAGACCACGATGCAGAAGGTGGACTCCGAGATCCGGCGCATCGTCGACGAGCAGTACAAGATCGCGCGCAAGCTGATCGAGGACAACCGCGACAAGGTCGAGGCGATGGCCAAGGCGCTGCTCGAGCTGGAGACGCTCGACGCCGACCAGCTCGACGACATCATGGCTGGCAAGTCGCCGCGCCCGCCCAAGGTGAGCGCCGCCCCCAGCGGGCCGAGCGGACCGGCGAGCGACAGCGCGCCCGGAGCGGCCGCGCCCGTTTCCCCAGCGGCCTGATGCTCCGCTGCGGCAGGTTCTCCCTGCCGCTTGACCGCCCGCTCTTGATGGGGGTGGTCAATGTCACCCCCGACTCGTTTTCCGACGGCGGCGACTTCGCCGACGCCGCGGCTGCGTCCGCGCACGCACGCCGGCTGGCTGCCGAGGGCGCCGACATCCTCGACATCGGAGGCGAGTCCACCCGGCCCGGCGCTCCCGCCGTCAGCGAGGACGAGGAACTCGAGCGCGTGCTGCCGGTCCTTGAGGCGCTGCGCGACGTGGCGGTCCCGGTTTCGGTGGACACGCGCCGCGCGCGCGTGATGCGCGAGGCGCTCGCCGCGGGCGCCTCCATGATCAACGACATCGAGGCGTTGCAATCACCGGGCGTGCTCGAGGCAATCGCCGCAAAGGGCTGCGCGGTATGCCTCATGCACATGCAAGGCAAACCGGCGACGATGCAGCAGGATCCGCATTACGACGACGTCGTCTCCGAGGTGAGGGCGTTCCTGGGCGAACGAATCGCGGCCGCGGAACGGGCAGGCATCTCGCGCAATCGCCTCGTCGCCGACCCGGGCTTCGGCTTCGGCAAGACGGCGGCGCACAATTTGGTGCTGCTCGCGCGGCTGGCCGAGTTTCGAGCGCTCGGGGTGCCGATCATGGCGGGCCTGTCGCGCAAATCGGTGCTCGGCGCGGTCACCGGCAGGCCTGTCACCGAGCGCCTGGCGGCGAGCGTGGCAGCCGCTTTGCTCGCGGCGCAGGCTGGCGCGACAATACTGCGGGTGCATGACGTGAAGGAGACGCGCGACGCGCTGGCGGTGTGGCAGGCGATGCGCGCGGCGGCGGCATGATGCGGCAACGATTCGGAAGCGGCGGATGACGAGAAAGCATTTCGGTACCGATGGCGTGCGCGGCACGGTGGGCGCGAGCCCCATGACCGCGGATTTCGTGCTGCGTCTGGGCTATGCCGCGGGCAAGGTGCTCGCCGCGCACGGCGCGGGCGGCGCGCGGCCGGCGGTGCTGATCGGCAAGGACACCCGCATCTCCGGCTACATGATCGAGGCCGCGCTCGAAGCCGGGTTTTCCGCGGCGGGCGTTGACGTGCTGCTGTGCGGGCCGCTGCCCACGCCCGGGGTAGCCTACCTGACGCGCGCGCTGCGGCTCTCGGCCGGGGTGGTGATCAGCGCCTCGCACAACCCCTATCCCGACAACGGCATCAAGTTCTTCTCCGGCGACGGCTTCAAGCTGCCCGATGCGGTCGAGGCGGAGATCGAGCGGGCGGTGGAGCGCCCCATGGGCTGCAACGATGCGGCGCAGCTCGGGCGCGCGCGCCGCGTGGACGATGCGCAGGGGCGCTACGTCGAATTCTGCAAGTCGGCGTTTCCCAACGAGCTCGACCTGAAGGGCCTGAAAATCGTCATCGATTGCGCCAACGGCGCCGCCTACGACGTCGCGCCGCACGTGTTCCACGAACTCGGCGCCGACGTGAGCGCCGTGGGCATCGCGCCGGACGGCTTCAACATCAACGACCGCGTCGGCACCACCGCGCCGGCGCACCTGCAGGCCGAAATGGCGCGCTCGGGCGCCGACCTCGGCATTGCGCTCGACGGCGACGGCGACCGCGTGCTGATGATGGACGCGGGCGGCGCCGCCTACGACGGCGACCAGCTGCTCTACGCCATCGTCAGGCACCGCTCGCAGAAGCAGAAGGTCGCGGGCGTCGCCGGCACGCTGATGACCAACCTGGCGCTGGAAAAAGCGCTGGCGAAACTCGGCGTGCCGTTTGCGCGCGCCAAGGTGGGCGACCGCTACGTGCTCGAGCTGATGCAGGAGCGCAAATGGCAGCTCGGCGGCGAGAATTCGGGCCACATCATCTGCCTGGACAAGCACACCACGGGGGATGGCATCGTCTCGGCGTTGCAGGTGCTGACCGCGATGCGCGAAAGCGGCAACACGCTCGCCGCGCTCACCTCGGACCTGGTGATGTATCCGCAGGTGCTGCTGAACGTGGAAGTGCCTCGCGGCTTCGACTGGCAGAACCACCGCGCCATCATGGAGGCGCAATCCGAGGCCGAGCGCAAGCTGGACGGCCGCGGGCGGGTGCTGCTGCGCCCCTCGGGCACCGAGCCGGTGCTGCGCGTGATGGTGGAGGGCGAGCCGCGCGCGGCGATCGAATCGGCGGCCGAATCAATAGCCGCGGCGGTGCGCAAGTCGGCCGCGCGGGCTTGAAGTGCGATGAAAAGAGTGGAGCGTAGAATTGCAGCCGGTCCGGTATCCGATAGGTGGTGACCTATGAGCAACCTCGAGGAGCTTGAGCAGAAAATCCAGAACCTTCCTGCCACGGAGCTGGCGAAATTCCGTGCCTGGTTCATCGAATTTGACCACCTGATCTGGGACAAACAGATCGAGGCTGATTCGAAAGCTGGAAAGCTGAAGGGTCTGGTTTCGGATGCGCTCGCGGACTATAGAGCCGGGAAGGCCCGCGAGATTTGAAACATTACGCGTCGCCGAAATTCTGGGAGCTTTACGGCGCGCTCCCGACGGACGTACGCGAGCTCGCAGACAAGAACTACGGACTGCTTAAATCGGATTCCCGTCACCCCTCGCTCCGTTTCAAGAAAATCGGCGAGCTCTGGTCGGTGCGAGTGGGCGCTCATTACCGGGCTTGCTGTAGAGGTCGAAGGCGGTAGGTACTGGTTTTGGATCGGTACGCATGCCGATTACGACAAAATCGTCGCATAGCCTTGCGCTGGCCGCCGTCAGGAGCTCAGCACGGCATCATCCACGCTTGCGACCACAGCCGGAGGCGCGCAGGTAGCGCTTTTTCCGCCGGCTCAGGTCTGGCGGCAGGCCGTCCACCGAGCCAATGAGGTCGGCGATTGCGTCGAGCGGCGCGGCCGGCTGCCGCGACTTGTGCGCGGCGAGCAGCAGCCGCTCGCGAACGACATCGGATTTCGATATCCCGCGCCCGCGCGACTCCTCTTCAATGTCCGCGGCGCGCGCGGCGCTACTTCAGCGTCACCGCGGTGATGTCGCCTTTCGTGCCGATGCCGAGGGTAAGCGGCAACGATACGTGGTGCCCGCGCGTCGTGATGTTGTCGTCATGCACCGCAACGCCGACTGACACGCTTGCGCCCACCTTGAGCGCCTTGTCGTCCGGATTGGCAAGATTCAGCGGCCGCACCCAGACCACCGTCCAAGCGCCGTCCTTCCAGACCCCTTTGACGTCGGCATTGTCGGCCGCGGAACCCGCGGCTTCGGCG
>CAYMVA010000028.1:0-3655 GCA_964393745.1 uncultured Enterobacteriaceae bacterium
CCAGAGCGAAGAAAGCATTCTTGAAAAGCTCAAGCGCCTACCGCCCGAGCGCGTGGCGGAGGTGGAGGACTTTGTCGATTTCCTGCGTGAGCGCGCCGAGGAGCAACGCCTCGTGAGATCTGCAACAAAGGCCGCGGAGCCTGCGTTCAAGAGGGTCTGGGATAACCCCGAGGATGCCGACTACGATCGGCTATAGACGGGGTAACGATGCCGGCCTACAGCTTCGGGGACGTCATCCTCGTACCTTTCCCATTCACCGACCAGACTGGAAACAAGAAGCGTCCCGCTGTCATTGTCAGTAACGCTGCCTACAATCTGGAGCGGCGCGATGTAGTGATCATGGCGATCACGAGTCGGGTGCGGCCTGCAGCTGCGCACGAAGCGCTCATTGAGGACTGGCAGGCCGCAGGACTGCTCAAGTCCTCAGTCATGAAACCTGTCATTGCCACGATCGAGCAGCCGCTCATCATCAAACGCCTCGGGACGCTCAGCGCTCGCGATCAGGCGGCCTTGCGCAAGATAATTGGTGCGGTCTTGTGCTGATAGGGTTTCACCGGAAACCGATCAGGGCGTGCGCGTATACCTCGGGCGCCGCGGCGCGAGCAAAGAAATAGGGCTGGGCGACCCCAGCACCCCGCAATTATTCCCGATCGGGAATAATTGCCCAGCGCACGCCCCGCCGCACGCCCGGCACCCGCCGCGCGCCGCCTCAATTCCCCCTGCGGCAGGCGACCAGCACCGTGATCGCGCGGCCGAGCGCCGCGACTTCGGTGTTTTCCAGCTTGCGCCGCTCGGCGCCGCTCTGATAGCCCACGTTGTGCGCTTCCAGCAGCGACTGGGCGACTTCGGCCTTGATGCCGAAGCTGATGTTCTGCGGCAGGTCGCCGGTGCGCTTCTGCACCGCGAGCGCATCGAGCTTGGCGCTCACGATGCCGATGACTCGGCCGCTCCGATAGCCGAAGGCGACGTTGGGCTTGCTTCCCAGGATGCTGGCGAGCGGGTAGCCCACCACCGTCACCGACTCCCCGGGCTGGAGCGCCACCCCTTTGCGGAAGGTCGCCACCTCGGAAAAACTCCGCTTCGCGCGGATGAGCGCGAGATCGTTCTTCGGGTCGGACGCGATGCGCTCGGCGGTGGCGCGCTTCTTGTCGGAATCCACGACCACGATGGCCGAGCAGCCCTCGACCACGTGGTGATTGGTGACGATCGCGCCGTCGCGGCTCGCGACGATTCCGGCAACGATGGGCCCTTTACCGCGCGCTGCAAACTCTCGGCACGAAGCCCCTCTTGAACCGGTGCGAGGGGTACGAATGCGGCGTATGTCACCGCCATCGCCGTGTTCGGCGCGCGGCAATTGTGGAGGCGGGGGCAAATGGCTATCATCGAGTTCATGTCCCAATCCGAGTCCGAGCCATGACCACCCTGGAAATCAGCTTGCCCGACAGCCTCGCCAAGGAAGCCAAAGCGGCCGGCCTGCTGGCGCCCGAGGCGATCGAACGGATGGTGCGCGAGGCCATTCGCCGGCGCGCAATGGAGGAACTGAAACAGGCAATGGAGCGGATGGCTGCGGTCGAGGGCCCGGTGATGACACCGCAAGAGATACAGGAGGAGATCAGGGCCGCGCGCGCAGAACGGCGCGCCCGGGAAGCGCGTGCGGCTGGTGCTTGACACCAATACTGTCGTCTCCGGGCTGCTGTGGGACAACATACCCTCGCGGCTGATCGAATCGGCCCTGGAAGGGCGAATTGAAATCTTCACGAGCCAGGCCCTGCTGCTCGAACTTGAAGATGTGCTGCCACGACCCAAGCTGGCGCGGCGTGTGACGGCTTCCGGTTTGAGCATCGCGCAGCTCACCGCGCGCTTCGCGCTGCTGGCGCAAAGAATCGAGCCGGCAGTTATCTCGCCTGCTTCAGCCGATCCCGACGACGATCACGTGCTTGCCTGCGCATTCGCCGCCCAGGCCGACCTCATCGTATCGGGCGATTCTGACCTGCTCAATCTGAAGTCTTATCACGGCATTCCGATTGTCGCTGCGGCCGAGGCGCTCGAACGCATCGCGCCTGCACGGACGTAGCGCCGTCGAGGCGAGCGTAGAGCTGTAAATTTCCCCGATCTGGAACATTGCACGGGCGCATGCCACGGGGTGCGCCTGGCACCGGCCGCACGCCTGACCCCCCCCGCGCGCCGCCTCAATTCCCCCTGCGGCAGGCGACTAAGACGGTGATCGCGCGGCCGAGCGCCGCGACCTCGGTGTTTTCCAGCTTTCGCTTCTCGGCGCCGCTCTATTGGTGACGATCATACCGTCGCGGCTGGCGACGATGCCGGCCCCGATGGTGGATTTGCCGGGTGATGGCGTGCTATCCGCCTTCGGCTGGGGCTGCGGCTGCGGCTGCGACGGTTGCGGCAGCTGCGGCGGCTGCGGATTCTCTCCCCGCGCGAGCGCGCTGCAGGAGCTTTTCCTCGACGCCGCCTGGCGCCACCTCCGTGAGCGCGGCCGGCCGGTCAACTCTTCCGTGGCCCCCCTTTGAAAGGGGGGGCGTACGGGGGTCACTCCTTCCTGTTTACCGTCACTGCTTTGGTCGCAAAATTCCCCGCGGATCCTCGGCGCGGCCTAGCTGTAAGCGAGAGTGGTGTCGTAGGACACCGCGACCTCCTTGCCATCTATCGTTCCGGCTAACGCGCCGCCCGCTTGCGGGCGGTCGCCGTTGAGCCGGTGCTTAGACCTTGTCCTTTGACAAGCCGGACCTGCAACCGATATCCAAGCGCCGACGCATACCGCTGAAGTGTGGCGATTGAGGGTGAATGCTTTCCGACCGCTGATTCAAGGCGCGCAACCGCGGATTGGGTCGTGCCGATACGAGCCGCCACGTCGGCCTGGGTAAGGCCGGCGGAAGCACGCGCCTTGAGGATTTCATCAAGAAACTCGAACTCCTCGGCAAGCCGTTCGTACTCGCGTTTGACCTCCGGGCGCGCCAGCGCGCGGGATTTAAACTGTCTAAGATCTTTCCGCATCTTTCGTTTCCTTCATTCGTTGCCCGCCGGCAGCTGCAGTATCTCGCTCTGGAACTCGGAACTGTTGAAAGTGACCCGCCAGCGCACCAGTACGCTATAGCATATACGCTATATATGCGCCACGCGCCCATGGCAAAGACCGACGTAAGGCTGATCTTGGCGACCGTCACCGCGACCGAGCGGGTGGACGCGGAATTGCCCGCAGCGTCGTAAGCGCGCGCCTGCAAGTTTATTTGCCCGTCCGGATACTTGCTCGAGTCGAGCGTCAGGCCGAAGGGCGCGCTGGTGTCGGTCGTGCTTAGCGTGCCGTTCACACGAAGAAATAGGGTCAGACTCAAATGCTTTTCAACACCCCTTTGAGGGGTACCAGCCACCAGGCTGATGCCACTAGCCACAAACCACGGCACGCGCTACCCTAAGGTGGTCTGGAACTCCTGTCAGAAGACGGGATAACTGGGAAGCTGGACCGCGCACCCGCCGAAGGAACAACCACCGTGAACAGCCAGAGCGAAGAAAGCATTCTTGAAAAGCTCAAGCGCCTACCGCCCGAGCGCGTGGCGGAGGTGGAGGACTTTGTCGATTTCCTGCGTGAGCGCGCCGAGGAGCAACGCCTCGTGAGATCTGCAACAAAGGCCGCGGAGCC
>CAYMVA010000029.1:0-28300 GCA_964393745.1 uncultured Enterobacteriaceae bacterium
CGGGCCGCTTATTTCAACCGACATGACCCGCTGCATCCATTGCACACGCTGCGTGCGCTTCGGCCAGGAAGTCGCCGGCATCATGGAACTGGGGATGATAGGCCGCGGCGAACACGCGGAAATTCTGGCTTTCGTCGGCAAGACGGTGGACTCGGAAATCTCCGGCAACGTAATCGATCTTTGTCCGGTCGGCGCGCTGACGTCCAAGCCGTTCCGCTACAGCGCCCGCACCTGGGAGCTGGCGCGCCGCAAGTCGGTGTCGCCGCACGACGGCCTGGGCTCGAACCTGGTGGTGCAGGTGATGAGCAACAAGGTGATGCGCGTGCTGCCGCTGGAGAACGAGTCGGTGAACGAGTGCTGGCTCTCGGACAAGGAGCGCTTTTCCTACGATGCGCTCAATTCCCCGGCGCGCCTGGCGCAACCGATGGTGCGGCGCGACGGCGCGTGGGTGGAAGTGGACTGGCACGAGGCGCTGGAGCGCGTCGCCGCCGGGCTGAAGGAGGCGGGCGCGGACACGGGCATTCTCGCGACGCCGCATTCGACGCTCGAAGAGCTGCATCTCGCGGCCAGGCTCGCCAAGGGGCTGGGCGCGAGCGCCGATTTCCGCCTGCGGCAATCGGATTTCTCGGCCGACGGCAAGCTCGGCGGCGTTCCCTGGCTCGGCATGCCGGTTGCGGAGCTAGGCGCGCTCGACCGCGTGCTGGTGGTCGGCTCGTTCCTGCGCAAGGACCATCCGCTGCTCGCGCACCGGCTGCGCCAGGCGGCCAAGCGCGGCACGCACGTCAACCTGCTGCACTCGGCCGATGACGATCTGCTGATGCCGGTGGCGAACCGCATGATCGTGCCGCCCTCCGAGCTGCCCGCTGCATTGGCGCGCATTCTCGACGGCCCGATCGGCCAGAGCCTCAAGTCGGGCAAGAACGTCGCCATCCTGCTCGGCAACTTCGCGCAGCAGCATCCGGCGGCGGCGCAGCTACACGCGATCGCGCAGCAGCTCGCCGAGTCGCTGGGCGCGAAGCTGGGATTTCTCGGCGAGGCGGCGAATTCGGTCGGCGGCACTCTCGCCGGGCTGCCGCAGGGCGGCAACACTGGCGCCATACTGGCGCGGCCCAAGCGCGCCTACCTGCTGCTCAACGCCGAGCCCGAGCTCGACTGCGCCGATCCCTCGGCCGCGATCGCGGCCATGCGGCAGGCGCGCTTTGTGGTGGCGCTGTCCGCGTTCCGCCACAAGGCGGCGGAGTATGCGCACGTGATGCTGCCGATCGCGCCGTTCACCGAGACCGCGGGAACCTTCGTCTCCACCGAAGGACGGGTGCAAAGCTTCCATCCCGCGGTGCGCCCGCTTGGCGAGGCGCGGCCGGCGTGGAAGGTGCTGCGGGTGCTGGGCGGCCTGCTCGGCCTGAGCGGGTTCGAGCATGACACCGCCGAACAGGTGCGCAGCGAATGCCTCGGCGGGCGCGATGTGGCCGCCCTCCTTTCCAATCGAATCACTGCGCAGACTACTGTGCAGCCCGCCGCTGCTGCGGGCGGCGCGCTCGCCGGACTGCAGCGCGTGGCCGATGTCCCGATTTACTTCGCCGACGCGCTCGCGCGCCGTTCGGCGCCGTTGCAGGCGACTCGCGACGCGCAGGCGCCGCGTTGCTGGATGAACTCCAGGGTGATGCAGTCGCTCGGCATCGCGACCGGCCAGCCGGTGCGCGTGCGTCAGGGCGAGGGCAGGGCGCGGCTGGTGGCGGAGCTCGACGACCGGCTGCCGGACGGCTGCGTGCGCGTGGCTGCAGGGCACGAGCACGTCGCCGGGTTGGGCGCGATGTTCGGCACGGTCACGCTGGAGAAACTGGCGATGCAGGCGGCGGCCTGATGCTCGAGACCCTGCTCGCCTACTCGGAAGCGAAGCTCGGCTCGACCTGGGGCCCGGCGGTCTACGAGTTCGTCACTTCGCTCGCCTTCATCGTCGCGATCGTGGCGCCGCTGTTCCTCGCGGTGGCCTACCTGACGCTGTGGGAACGCAAGCTCATCGGCTGGATGCAGATCCGCATCGGCCCCAACCGCGTCGGCCCGCTGGGGCTGCTGCAGCCGATCGCCGACGGCATCAAGCTGCTGTTCAAGGAGGTGCTGCTGCCGACCAGCGCCAGCAAGGCGCTCTACATCCTGGCGCCGATGCTCGCGCTGATGCCGGCGCTCGCTGCCTGGGCGGTGATTCCGTTCGCGCCCGAAGTGGTGCTCGCCGACATCAACGCCGGGCTGCTGTACATCCTGGCGCTCACCTCGTTCGGCGTCTACGGCGTGATCATCGCCGGCTGGGCCTCCAACTCCAAGTACGCTTTCCTCGGCGCCATGCGCTCGGCGGCGCAGATGGTGTCCTACGAGCTGGCAATGGGCTTCGCCCTGGTGGTGGTACTGATGGTATCGGGGAGCCTGAACCTTTCCGACATCGTCAACGGCCAGGGCAAGGGGCGGTTCGCCACCATGGGACTCAACTTCCTGTCCTGGAACTGGCTGCCGTTGCTGCCGATGCTGGTGGTGTACTTCACCTCGGGCGTCGCCGAGACCAACCGCGCGCCGTTCGACGTCGTCGAGGGCGAATCGGAGATCGTTGCCGGACACATGGTCGAGTACTCGGGCATGACCTTCGCCCTGTTTTTCATGGCCGAGTACATGAACATGATCCTGATCGCGACCCTCACCGTGATCATGTTCTTCGGCGGCTGGCAGCCGCCGCTCGACTCGGTGCTGTTCAATGCCGTGCCCTCGATCCTCTGGCTGCTAGGCAAGATCTTCATCGTGGTGTCGATGTTCCTGTGGATCCGCGCCACCTTCCCGCGCTACCGCTACGACCAGATCATGCGCCTGGGCTGGAAGGTGTTCATTCCGCTGACGCTGGTGTGGATCGCGGTGATCGGGCTGTGGATGCAGACGCCGTGGAACATCTGGAAGTGAGGCCGCGATGACACGGCTGATCGAGTTCTTCCGCTCGTTCCTGCTGCTCGAGCTGGTGCGCGGCCTGATGCTCACCGGGCGGCACCTGTTCGCGCGCAAGATCACGGTGCAGTTCCCGGAGGAAAAAACGCCCATGAGCCCGCGCTTCCGCGGCTTGCACGCGCTGCGGCGCTACCCCAATGGCGAGGAACGCTGCATCGCCTGCAAGCTGTGCGAGGCGGTGTGCCCGGCGCTCGCCATTCACATCGAGTCGGAGCAGCGCGCCGACAACACGCGCCGCACCACGCGCTACGATATCGACCTCACCAAGTGCATTTTCTGCGGCTTCTGCGAGGAGGCCTGCCCGGTGGACGCGATCGTCGAGACGCGCATCATCGAGTACCACGGCGAGCGCCGCGGCGACCTGTACTACACCAAGCCGATGCTGATGGCGGTGGGCGACCGCTACGAGGAAACGATCGCCCGCGACCGCGCCGCGGACGCGAGCTACCGCTAGCGCCATGTTCGAAAGCGCCGTCTTCTACGCCTTTTCCGCGATCCTGCTGCTGGCGGCGCTGCGCGTCATCACCGCGCGCAACCCGGTGCACGCGGCGCTCTACCTGGTGCTCGCGTTCTTCACCGCCGCCGCCATCTGGCTGCTGCTGCGCGCCGAGTTCCTCGCCATCACGCTGCTGCTGGTTTACGTCGGCGCGGTGATGGTGCTGTTCCTGTTCGTGGTGATGATGCTTGACATCAACCTCGAGCGCCTGCGCGAGGGCTTCTGGCAGTACCTGCCGCTCGGCGCCGCGGTCGGCGTGCTGATGGCGGCCGAGATGGCGGCGGTGCTCGCCGGGCGCTGGTTCGGGCTGAGCGCGCCGCCCAAGGCGCTGCCGGCGGACTATTCCAACACCAAGGAGCTCGGCCGCCTGCTCTACACCGAGTACGCCTACGCCTTCGAGCTCGCGGCCGTGATCCTGCTAGTGGCGATCATCGCCGCGATCTCGCTCACGCTGCGGCGGCGCAAGGACGCGCGCACGCAGGACCCCTCCGAGCAGGTCAGGGCGCATCCCGCGGGGCGCGTGCGGCTGGTGTCGATGAAGGCGGAGAAGGAATGACGCTTTCGCATTACCTGGTGCTGGGCGCGCTGCTGTTCGCGATCGCCGTAGTGGGCATCTTCCTCAACCGCAAGAACATCATCGTGCTGCTGATGGCGATCGAGCTGATGCTGCTCGCGGTGAACCTCAATTTCATCGCCTTCTCGCACTTCCTCGGCGACATCGCCGGGCAGGTGTTCGTGTTCTTCATCCTGACGGTGGCGGCGGCCGAGTCCGCCATCGGCCTGGCGATCCTGGTGGTGCTGTTCCGCAACCTGAACACCATCAACGTAGAGGACCTGGACTCGCTCAAGGGTTGAGATGCGGGGATGAAATGCTCGCCTGGGTGGACAAGATGATCTCGATGAAGGCGCTCTACCTCATCGTGCCCCTGGCGCCGCTCGCCGGGGCGGTCATCGCCGGCCTGTTCGGCCGCGCCATCGGCCGTGCCGGCGCGCACCGCATAACGATCCTCGCGGTGCTGTTGTCGTTCCTCGCCTCGTGCGTGATCTTCGCCGACGTGCTCGGCGGCAACAGCTTCAACGGCGGCGTCTACACCTGGGTAACCAGCGGCGAGACACGCCTCGAGATCGGCTTTCTCATCGACCGCCTGTCGGCGCTGATGATGGTGGTAGTGACCTTCGTCTCGCTGATGGTGCACGTCTACACCATCGGCTACATGGCCGAGGACCCGGGCTACCAGAGGTTTTTCTCCTACATCTCGCTATTCACCTTCTCGATGCTGATGCTGGTGATGGCGAACAACTTCCTGCAGCTGTTCTTCGGCTGGGAGGCGGTGGGGGTGGTGTCGTACCTGCTGATCGGCTTCTGGTACACGCGCCCGAGCGCGGTCTACGCCAACCTCAAGGCGTTCCTGGTCAACCGCGTCGGCGACTTCGGCTTCCTGCTCGGCATCGGCCTGGTGCTGGCCTATTTCGGCACCCTCGACTACGGCGCGGTGTTCGCACAGGCCCCCGGCATGGCGGCGCAGAAGATCGAGATCTTCGCCGGCACCCCCTGGCTGCTGGTGACGGTGATCTGCATCGGCCTGTTCATCGGCGCCATGGGCAAGAGCGCGCAGTTCCCGCTGCACGTCTGGCTGCCGGATTCGATGGAAGGCCCGACGCCGATCTCGGCGCTGATCCACGCCGCCACCATGGTGACCGCCGGCATCTTCATGGTGGCGCGCATGTCGCCGCTGTTCGAGCTGTCGCAGACCGCGCTCTCGGTGGTGCTCGTGATCGGCGCAATCACGGCGCTCTTCATGGGCTTGATCGCGCTCACCCAGTACGACATCAAGCGCGTGGTGGCGTACTCGACCCTTTCGCAGCTCGGCTACATGACGGTGGCGCTGGGCGCCTCGGCCTACTCGGCGGCGATGTTCCACCTCATGACGCACGCCTTCTTCAAGGCGCTGCTGTTCCTCGCCGCGGGCTCGGTGATCATCGCGCTGCACCACGAGCAGGACATGCGCCGCATGGGCGGCCTGAAGCGCTACATGCCCTGGACTTACTGGACGCTGCTCATCGGCGCCATCGCCTCGGCCGGGATACCGCCGTTCGCGGGCTTTTTCTCCAAGGACGCGATCATCGAGGCGGCCAGGCTCTCGGCGACTCCGGGCGCGGGCTTCGCCTACGCCTGCGTGCTCGCCTGCGTGTTCGTCACCGCCGCTTACACCTTCCGCCTCGTATTCATGGCGTTTCACGGCGAGCCGAGGTTCGACGCCGCGCACCCGCCGCACGAGTCGCCAGCGGTGGTGACGGTGCCGCTGGTGCTGCTCGCCATTCCCTCGGTCGCCTCGGGCTGGTGGATCGGCAGCGTGGTGTTCGGCGATTACTTCGGCGCGTCGATCGTGGTGCGGCCCGAGCACGCCAACGTGGCGAAGATGACTGCTGACTATCACAGCTTGTGGGGCTACATCCTGCACGGCCTGACCGCGCTGCCGTTCTGGCTGGCGCTCGCCGGCATCGCCACCGCCTGGTACCTGTACCGCGTGCGCACCGACCTGCCCAGGCGCATCGCGATCGCGTTCGGGCCGCTGTATGCGCTCATCGAGCGCAAGTACGGCTTCGATGAGCTCTATGCGTGGTTGTTCGCCGGCGGCGCGCGGCTGCTGGGCACCGGATTCTGGAAAGGCGGCGACGAGCGCGCCATCGACGGCGTGCTGGTGAACGGCACGGCACGCGTGGTGGGCTGGTTCTCGGGGGTGGCGCGGCTGATGCAGAGCGGCCTGATCTACTGGTACGCCTTCATGATGATCTTCGGCGTGTGCCTGATGTACGGGCTGGTGAAGTACCGGGTGTTCGCGCCGTGAAGCTTCTCAGCCTCGCGATCTGGATCCCGATCCTCGCTGGCCTGGTGACGCTCGCCACCGGCGGCGACCGCAGGGCGCCGCTGCAGCGCCAGATCGCGCTCGCCGGCGCAGTGCTCGGCCTGGTGGTGACGCTGCCTCTGTATGCAAATTTCAACCTGCACACCAGCGCCATGCAGTTCGTCGAGCTGGCGCCGTGGATCCAGCAGTTCAACGTCAACTACCACCTCGGGGTGGACGGCATCTCGGTGCTGTTCGTGCTGCTCAATTCCTTCATCACGCTGCTGGTGGTGATCGCGGGCTGGACGGTGATCGAGCAGCGCGTCGCCCAGTACATGGGCGCGTTCCTCATCATGTCCGGGCTGCTGAACGGCGTCTTCTCGGCGCTCGACGGGCTGCTGTTCTACATCTTCTTCGAGGCAACGCTGATCCCGATGTTCATCATCATCGGCGTCTGGGGCGGGCCTAACCGGGTCTACGCGGCGGTCAAGTTCTTCCTCTACACGCTGTTCGGCTCGCTGCTGATGCTGATCGCGCTGCTTTACCTGTACAACAAGTCGGGCGGCAGCTTCGCGCTGCTCGATTGGTGGAAGCTGCCGCTGCCGCTGAATGCGCAGATCCTGCTGTTCTTCGGCTTCCTGTTCGCCTTTGCGGTCAAGGTGCCGATGTGGCCGGTGCACACCTGGCTGCCCGACGCGCACACCGAGGCGCCCACCGGCGGCTCGGTGGTGCTGGCGGCAATCCTGCTGAAACTCGGCGCCTACGGCTTCATCCGCTTCACGCTGCCGATCCTGCCGGACGCCTCGCGCGAGCTCGCCTGGCTGATGATCGCGCTGTCGCTCATCGCGGTGGTCTACATCGGCCTGGTGGCGCTGGTGCAGACTGACATGAAAAAGCTCATCGCCTACTCCTCGATCTCGCACATGGGCTTCGTGACGCTGGGCTTTTTCATCTTCAATACCTGGGGCGTCGAGGGCGGGTTGGTGCAGATGATCTCGCACGGCTTCGTCTCGGCGGCGTTGTTCCTGTGCGTCGGCGTGATGTACGACCGCATGCACAGCCGCATGATCGCGGACTACGGCGGCGTCGTGAACACGATGCCGAAATTCGCGTCGCTGATGATGCTGTTCGCGCTCGCCAACTGCGGCCTGCCGGCGACCTCTGGCTTCGTGGGCGAATTCATGGTGATCATGGGGGCGATGAAGGCGAATTTCTGGCTCGCCTTCGCCGCCGCCAGCACGCTGATTTTCGGTGCCGCCTACACCCTGTGGATGTACAAGCGCGTGATCTACGGCGCGGTGGCGAACGAGCGCGTGGCGGCGCTCACCGACCTGAACGGGCGCGAGGCCCTGGTGCTCGGGCTGCTCGCGGTCGCGGTGCTCGCCATGGGCGTCTACCCGCTGCCCTTCACCGAGGTGATGCATCCCTCGGTCAACGAACTGCTGCGCCACGTGGCGCTGCCCAAGACCTGAGCGGAACCTGAGCGGAACCTGAGCGCCCATGCAAAAGCCCGCCTGGATCGTCCTGCTGGATCATGCCCCGGTACTGCCGGAGGTGATCCTGCTCCTCGGCGCCTGCGCGCTGATGATCGCCGACCTGCACGTGAAGAGCGAGCGGCGCGTCGCCAGCTACGCCCTGGCGCAGGGCATCTTGCTCGCCTGCGCGCTCGCCACCGCCTTCGTGCTGTGGGGCTCGGGCGGCGCGAAGCTGTACCTGTTCAACGGCCTGTTCGTCGCCGACGTCATGGCGAACGTGCTCAAGTTTCTCGCCTACGTGGCGATTTCGGCGGCGCTGGTGTACTCGCGCCAGTACCTGCTCGACCGCGGCCTGCTGCGCGGCGAGTTCCTGACGCTGCTGCTGTTCGCGCTGCTCGGCATGATGGTGATGATGAGCGCCAACAGTTTCCTCACCATCTACCTCGGGCTGGAGCTGCTGTCGCTGTGCCTGTACGCGATGGTGGCGCTGAACCGCGACTCGGCCGCCTCCACCGAGGCGGCGATGAAGTACTTCGTGCTGGGCGCGCTCGCCTCGGGGCTGCTGCTGTACGGCATGTCCATGATCTACGGCGCCACCGGCACCCTCACCATCAGCGAGGTGGCGAAGAGCGTCGCCGGGCTCGCCGGCAGCAGCACCGAGCGCACTTTCCTCGTGTTCGGCCTGGTGTTCGTGGTCTCGGGGCTGGCGTTCAAGCTCGGCGTGGTGCCGTTCCACATGTGGATCCCGGACGTCTACCACGGCGCGCCCACCGCGGTGACGCTGGTGATCGGCTCGGCGCCGAAGCTGGCGGCGTTCGCCATGGCGATCCGGCTGCTGGTGAACGGCCTGCTCGAGCTCGCGGGCGACTGGCAGCAGATGCTCGCCATCATGGCGGTGCTTTCCATGGCGCTCGGCAACATCACCGCTATTGCGCAGACCAACCTCAAGCGCATGCTCGCCTACTCGACCATCGCGCACATGGGCTTCATGCTGCTCGGGCTGCTCTCGGGCGTGGTCGGCGGCAACTACCTGAGCGCGCCCGACGCCTACGCCGCGTCTATGTTCTACGTCGTGGTCTACGTGGTGATGTCGCTCGGCGCCTTCGGCATGCTGCTGTTCCTGTCCGCCAAGGGCTTCGAATGCGAGAACCTCGAGGACATGAAGGGCCTCAACCAGAGAAGCCCGTGGTACGCGTTCGTCATGCTGCTGCTCATGTTCTCGCTCGCCGGCGTGCCGCCGATGGCGGGCTTCTACGCCAAGCTCTCGGTGCTCTCCGCGGTGGTGAGCACCGGCCAGATCTGGCTGGCGGTGGTGGCGGTGGTGTTCTCGCTGATCGGCGCGTACTACTACCTGCGCATCGTCAAGCTGATGTATTTCGATGCCCCCGCGGAGGGCGCGCTCGCGGTTCCGGCGTCGGCGGGGCACGGCGAGATGCGCTTGCTGCTTTCCATGAACGGGCTGCTGCTGCTCGCAATCGGCCTGCTGCCGCAGCCGCTGATGTCGCTTTGCTTCGTCGCCATCAAATCGCTGTAGCCACGCCGTAGTTCGGTAAGATAGCAGCGGTGGGCCATTCTTCGGCACCAGCGGTTGCGCTAGCGGAGGCGCGAGACATCCTGGCGGAGGCGACCAGCCGGATGTTCCGCGATCTCGCCGACCCGCAGGTGCTCGCCGCCAACCCCGATGCCGCCTGGCAGGCCCCGCTCTGGAGAGCGCTCGAGGATGCCGGGCTGACGCGTGCCTGGGTGCCGGAGCCGCTGAACGGCGCTGGCGCAGGGATCGCAGACGGCTTCGAAGTGCTGCGCATCGCCGGCGCGTTCGCCGTGGCGGTGCCGCTCGCCGAGACCCTGCTCGCCGGTTGGCTGCTGTCGCAAGCGGGCTTGCAAGTGCCGCAAGGCATGCTCAGCGTGGCGCCGGTGCGCGCCGCCGACCGCATTCGCCTGAACAGCGATGGCACGCTGTCGGGCCGAGCCGGTGCGGTGCCGTTCGCGCGCGATGCGGCGCAAATCGCAATCGTCGCGCAGGGCGACAAGGGCGCGGTGGTGGCGCTGGTCGAGCGCGCGCATTGCGCGCTCGAGCCAGGCGCGAGCATCGCCGCCGAGCCGCGCGACAACCTGGTGCTCGAGCGCGTAACACCGAGCGGCCTGGCCGAGGCGCCCGCCGGCTTCGGCGAGGACGCTTTGCTGTGCATGGGCGCGGCGGTGCGCGCGGCGCAGATGAGCGGCGCGCTGCAGGCAGTCCTCGAGCGCTCGGTCGCCTATGCCAACGAGCGCGTCGCCTTCGAGCGCCCGATCGCCAAGTTCCAGGCGATCCAGCATGGTCTCGCGCGCCTGGCGGGCGAATCGGCGGCGGCGCTGGCGGCGGCGGGCTCGGCGGCGGATGCGATCGCGGGCGAGAACGCAGCGGGCGATGCGCTGTTGCTGGAGATCGCCGCGGCCAAGATCCGCGCCGGCGAGGCGGCGGGCGAGGGCGCGGCGATCGCCCACCAGGTGCACGGCGCGATCGGCTTCTCGCGCGAGCACGCGTTGCACCGCTACACCCAGCGCCTGTGGGACTGGCGCGACGATTTCGGAGCCGAGAGCGAGTGGGCGGCGCGCCTCGGCCGGCTGGTGGCGGCGCGCGGCGCGGACGCGCTCTGGCCGCTGCTCGCGGCGCGCTGAGGCGGGAGTGGCGGCGCTCAGCTTCGACCAGGTGCGGCTGCCGCCGGAGGCGCAGGCGCTGCGCGCCGAGGTGCGCGAGTTCCTGCGCCAGGAGATCGCCGCCGGCACCTTCGACCCGCGCACCGCCGGGCGCGACGCCGGCTACCACCCGGAATTCAGCCGCAAGATGGGCGCGCGCGGCTGGATCGGCATGCCCTGGCCCAAGCGCTATGGCGGCCGCGAGCGCAGCTTCCTCGAGCGCTACGTCGTCACCGAGGAGTGCCGCGTCGCCAACGCGCCGGTGTTCCTGCACTTCACCGCCGACCGGCAGAGCGGGTCGATCCTGCTCAAGTACGCCGCCGAGCGCCTCAAGGCCGACATCCTGCCGCGCATCACGCGCGGCGAGTGCTGCTTCTGCATCGGCATGAGCGAGCCGGGCTCGGGCTCGGACCTGTTCGCGGCGAAGACGCGCGCCACGCGCACCGCCGGCGGCTGGCGCGTCAACGGCACCAAGATCTGGACCACCGGCGCGGCGCACGCCGACTACATGATCGGCCTGTTCCGCACCTCGCCGCCGGCGACGGACAACCGCCGCCACGGTCTGACGCAGTTCCTGGTGGACATGAAGGCGCCCGGCATCACCGTCAACCCGATCGCCGACATGGCGGGGGGGCGCGACTTCAACGAGGTGGTGTTCGAGGACGTGCTGCTGCCCGAGGACCACGTGATGGGCAGCGTCGACATGGCCTGGAGGCAGGCCACCAGCGAGCTCGCCTACGAGCGCAGCGGCCCGGAGCGCTTCCTCGAGACGGCGCAGGTGCTGTTCGCGCTGTTGCGCGTACTGGGCGCGCAGCCCGACACGCGCGGCGCCGAAGGCATCGGCCGGCTGGTGGCGCAGTTGCACACGCTGCGGCGGATGTCGCTGTCGGTGAACGGCATGCTGCAGGCGGGCAAGGAGCCGGTGCTCGAGGGCTCGCTGGTGAAGGACCTGGGCACGCTCTGGGAGCAGGCGCTGCCGGCGCGGGCGCGCGACCTGGCGGCGTTCGCCGACTCGGGCGGCGCCGGGCGCGCGGCGTTCGAGGCGGTGCTGCGCCACACCACCGCCATCGCGCCCAAGCTCACCATCCAGGGCGGCACCACCGAAGTGCTGCGCGGTATCATCGCGCGCGGCCTCGGGCTACGCTGAGCGGGCGCCGGAGCACACATGTCGAACAGCGGAAATTTCGGCGAGCTCGGCGTAGAGCTCGCCCATTTCGTCGCCACCGTGGAGATCCGGCGGCCGCCGCACAATTTCTTCGATTTCGACCTCATCCGCTCGCTCGCCGACTGCTTCGAGGCGCTCGACCGCGATGCCGCCTGCCGCGCCATCGTGCTCGCCGCACAGGGAAAATCGTTCTGCGCCGGCGCCAATTTCGGCGACGGCAGCGCGCTGACCGGAGAGGGGCAGATCCCGGGCCGCACCGGCGGCGCCAGCACCGCGCACCTTTACGTCGAGGCGGTGCGCCTGTTCCGCACGCAAAAGCCGATCGTGGGCGCGATCCAAGGGCCGGCAATCGGCGGCGGCCTCGGGCTCGCGCTGGTGCCGGACTTCCGCGTCGCCTGTCCGGAGGCGCGCTTCAGCGCCAACTTCACGCGCCTGGGCTTTCACCCGGGCTTCGGCCTGACGGTCACGCTGCCCGAGCTGATCGGGCCGCGCTACGCGTCGCTCATGTTCTATACCGGCCGGCGCATCCGCGGCGAGGAGGCGCAGCGCATCGGCCTGGCGGACCTGCTGGTGCCGCTCGAGTTGGTGCGCGCCGCGGCGCTCGAGCTGGCGCACGAGATCGCGAGCGGCGCGCCGCTCGCGGTGGCGGCAACGCGCGCCACCATGCGCCGCGACCTGGCCGAGCGCGTGCGCGCCGCTACTGATCACGAGCTTGCCGAGCAGACGCGCCTGCGCCAGACGAAGGACTTCAAGGAAGGCGTGATGGCGAGCGCCGAGCGGCGCGCGCCGGACTTCAAGGGAACCTAGGAACCCCCGAAGTGTAAAGTCACGCTTTACACTCGGCCGCCCTCAGCCCGGCTTCTTGCCGGAGCGCTTCTCGTATTCCGCGGCGAGCTCGGCGTTGGTCTTGTAGTGCGGCACCTTGTCCCACAGGACGCGCTTCCAGGATTGCCAGCGCCAGTGCGAGTCCCTGACTTCCGACTGCCAGTAGCCGTCGGCGAGCTTGAGGTTTTTCTCCTGGTCCATCTCGAAATAGAGCTTGGAGCGGCCGCCGCCGAACAGGTACAGCTTGCCGTCGATGAGCTTGAAATTCTCCGGCTCGCCGCCGAGCGGTATGGCGTACACCAGGCCGTTGGCGCAGAAGCCGCCGTACTGCGGCGCGTAGCGCGCCGGCGCCGCGGTGAACGCGCGCCGGTTTTCCTCACTGGCGAAGCGGTAGGTGACACCGCGGTCCTCGGCCTTGATGCCGGGCTGGCCGCGCGTCGGCTTGCCGGTGGTGAAGTAGGCCACCGGGTCGTAGCCCTTGAGCATGAGGCGCGAGTCGCCGCCTTCGGAGACCACGTTCATGGAGCCGCAGCCGGTGAGCGCAGCGGCGAGCAGGGCGAGGATTGCGATTCGAATCCGTTTCATCATCGGTTCCTTTGTGGCATCCGGCAAAACCCTTGCGCCGGCAGGTCCAACGCGGCGTTGAACTTGGCCGACATGTTCTGGAAAGCGGCCAGTCCCGTCAACTCCACCATGGCGTCCTCGCCGAACTCGGCCCTGACCCGGGCGGCGAGCTCGTCGCCGACGCCCGACGCCGTCACCGCCTCGGCGTACTCCAGCGCCAGGCGCTCGCGCGGCGAGAACAACGCGCTTGCGGCCCACTCGGCGACCGCAAGCGCCTTGTCCATGGAGCCGGCGCGCTCGGCGGCGAGCTGCGAGTTGATGTCGATGCAGAACTCGCAGTGATTGAGCTGCGAGATGCGCGCCTGGACGAGGGAGCGCAGCGCCGGCTCGAGCGGCGAGCGCTTGCGCTCGACCGCGGCGTAGAAGTGAACCAGCGCCAGGTAATACGGCGGCACCCGCGCCCAGGTGAGCGCCGGCACCAGGTGCTGGCCCCAGCGCCGCTTCTGCGCCCAGAACAGCGGGCGCAGGTACCAGGGCAACTCGCCGGGCGCTCGCTCGCGGACCCTCAGCCGCAGATCCCCACGAAGCCGCAGGCGGTGCAGTAATCACACCCGTCCTTGCGGATGAGGGCGGGATTGCCGCACTCGGGGCAGCGCGCGCCCTTCATGACGCGCGCCGCGCCGCGGTTCGGCGTCTCGAGGATGCCCATCTGCTGCAGCGGCGTGCCGTCTTCGCGCAGCAGCCCGAGCATCGCGTAGCGGTGCAGGATCAGGCGCGCCAGGTACGACACCGTGGAAGGGAAGGTCCGCTGCTTCTTGGTGCCGGGGACGAACGCCATGAAGTCGCCGAGCGGCTCCGGGAATTCGAGCAGCTTGCGCAGCTTCATGCCGATCCACGCCGGGTCGAGCACGCGCATGTCGAGCGACAGGATCTTGCACAGGCCGTCGAGCGCGCGCGGGTATTCGCCCGAGAGCCACATCGAATACGGCCGCGTCACGCCGTCGGGCAGCGTGATCTCCTTCAGCCCGAGCACGAAATCGTCGTGCGTGCGCGGGTTGAGCACGTCCACGGTCCAGGACATGGTGCCGTCGGTGCCGGTCTTGGGTTCCTTCAGGCTGAACATGTTGTCGAGCACCGGCGTGGCGCGGTCGTGGAAGCCTCCCAGCTGCTCGACGCGCCAGCGCACCAGTTGCGCGAATGCGGATACCACCGACGGCATGCGCTTGTTGTCGCCGCGCGGCGGGAACGGCATGTCGAACGGCTCGTCGCCGGCTGCCTTGGCGAGCGCCTCGAGCTTCAACTTGAGCCAGCCCGGATCGTTGGCGCGCATGTCCATGGACAGGGTCTTCGCCAGCGCGCCAATGCCGCGCGGCTGCTCGCTGCCGTTGACCCACACCTCGAAGGCGTGCGGCTTGCCGTTCTCTACGTGGCCTACGAACACCGCGAAATGGGCGTGCGGGTGCTCGACCATGTAGGTCCACGCCGGATTGCCGCCGCCCAGGCCCGGCCTGCCGGGCCAGCGCAGGCTGGCGAGCACGGGCTGCGGCACGGTCTTGATGCGGATGCGCCGGTTGCGGTCGTCGTCGCGGAAATCCTGTGGCCCGTGCAGGGGTTGGGGCCCCTGCGCCCCACCCGGGGAGGTTTTCTCCACCGACAGCACTGCGCCGAGCACCTTGTTCGGCCGGTAGGTGGCGAGGCCCTTCAGGCCCGATTTCCACGCCACGAAGTACAGGTCCTGGAATTCCTCGTACGGGTAATCCTCCGGCACGTTCACCGTTTTCGAAATGCTGGTGTCGACGTAGGGCGCGACCACCGCGACCATCTGCTCGTGCGCCTTGGCCGATATTTCCAACGCGGTGACAAATTGCGGCGGCAGCTGATCATCGGAGCCGCCGCCATGACGGGGCAGGGCCCCCGTCGCCACCATTTGCTTGTAAAGGCGCCAAGCGTGGTCCTCGACCGGGAACTCCTTCAGCGTGCCGTCCGCCATGCGCTTCTTGCGCGTGTACACCCAGGAAAAAGGCGGCTCGATGCCGTTGGAGGCGTTGTCGGCGAAGGCGAGCGAAATAGTGCCGGTGGGTGCGATCGACAGCAGGTGCGAATTGCGGATGCCGTGCTTGCGGATGAGCTGCTTGATCTCCTCCGGCAGGCGCGCGGCGAAGCTGGTGCCCGACAGATACAGGTCGGCGTTGAACAGCGGGAAGGCGCCGCGCTCCTTGGCCAGTTCCACGGAGGCGCGGTAGGCATAGTCGCGCATCGCCTCGGCGATGCGCGCCGCCATGGCGCGCGCCGGCTCGCTGTCGTAGCGCAGGCCGAGCATTACCAGCGCGTCGCCCAGCCCCGTAAAGCCGAGGCCGACGCGCCGCTTCGCCATGGCTTCCTTGAGCTGCTGCTCGAGCGGCCAGGCGGTGACGTCGAGCACGTTGTCGAGCATGCGGATCGACACCGCGACCGCCTTGCCGAAGGCGTCGAAATCGAAACGCGCCTCGCCGCCGAAGGGCTCGCGCACGAAGCGCACCAGGTCCACCGACCCCAGGCAGCAGCAGCCGTAGGGCGGCAATGGCTGTTCAGCGCACGGGTTGGTCGCCTCGATGGTCTCGCAGTAATTCAGGTTGTTGTCGCGGTTGATGCGGTCGAGGAACAGGATTCCCGGCTCGGCGTGGTCGTAGGTCGAGCGCATGATCTGGTCCCACAGCTCGCGCGCCCGCAGCTTGCGGTACACCCACACGCCGTCCTCGCGCTGGCAGGCGCCTTCGGCGATCTGCTCCGCAGTCGGCTTCGCCCGGTGCACCAGCTCGACCTCGGCGTCGCGCTCCACCGCCTGCATGAACTCGTCGGTGACACCGACCGAGATGTTGAAGTTGGACAGGTCGCCCGCATCCTTGGCGTGGATGAAGTCCTCGAGGTCAGGATGGTCGCAACGCAGCACCCCCATCTGCGCGCCGCGGCGCGCGCCCGCCGATTCCACGGTCTCGCAGGAACGGTCGAACACGCGCATGTAGGAAACCGGGCCGCTGGCGCGCGAGTGCGTGCCCCTCACCTCCGCGCCCTTGGGCCGGATCGAGGAGAAGTCGTAGCCGACGCCGCCGCCGCGGCGCATGGTCTCGGCGGCCTCGAGCAGCGCGGTGTAGATGCCCGGGCGGCCGTCCACGATCTCTGAGATCGAGTCGCCCACCGGCTGCACGAAGCAGTTGATGAGCGTCGCCGCCATCGGGATGCCGGCGGCGGAATTGATGCGGCCCGCGGGGATGAAGCCCTGCTCGAGCGTGGCGTTGAAGCGCCGCTCCCATAGTGCGCGCTGCTCCTCGGGCTCGGCCTGCGACAACGCGCGCGCGACGCGGCGGCGCACTTCGTCTGCCGTGGCTTCCTTGCCCTTGGCGTATTTCTCGATCAATGCTTCGCGGCAGATCTCCTGCTCGACGAGCGCCACCGCTGCGGCCTGCTCGCGGGTGCCGGTCTCTTGCGTGGTCATGTTCTGATCCTGGCTTTTTTTTCTGGTTGTGGGAGGCGCTTACGATACTGATCCGGCTGGCTGTGTGGGGCTCGGCTCGTGATTTCTTGTCTCACATCAAGTTTGGCACACAGCCCGTTGAATGCACAACATTTTGTTGAAATGGGCATTATTGCTACTAGATGTAGTAGAGGCTGGCGAGGGGAGCAAGAAGCACGCCACGGCTGGATTCGTCAGTGAATAGAGGGTGTTTGTGCGTTGCAGCGAACGTGCCCGCAGGCGAGGCAGAAACTCCTAGCCCTTGGGGTGTATAAGCTTACAGTAACTGAGCCGGACCTGGTAGGCCGGCTCACTTCGGCGCGTAGCTGATGCGGTAGACCACCCCGGCAGAGTCGTCGGACACCGCGAGCGAGCCATCCGGCAGAACTTCCACGTCCACCGGCCGGCCCCAGGCGCTCTCGCCTAGCAGCCAGCCCTGGGCAAACGGCTCGTAGGAAACGACGCGGCTGCCCTCGAGCTTCGCCAGCATGATGCGGTAGCCGGTCTTCCGGGAACGGTTCCAGGAGCCGTGCTCGGCGATGAAGATCTGGTTGCGGTACTCGGGCGGGAACATGGCGCCGGTGTAGAAGCGCATGCCGAGCGCAGCGACGTGCGCCCCGAGCTTGCGCGCCGGCGGCTCGAATTCGGCGCAGGCGCGCGCGCGCCCGAATTCCGGGTCCGGCAGGTCGCCCTGGTGGCAATACGGAAAGCCGAAATGCAGTCCTGGCCGGGCGGCGCGGTTGAGCTCGTCGGCGGGCTGCTCGTCGCCCATCCAGTCGCGGCCGTTGTCGGTGAACCAGAGTTCCTTCGACTGCGGGTGCCAGTCGAAGCCGACCGAGTTGCGCACGCCGCGCGCGAACACCTCCAGGCGCGGCGCCGCGGCGGCGACATCCAGCCGCCCGATCATGGCGTAGCGCTCGGCGTCACGCTCGCAGACGTTGCATGGCGCGCCCACCGGGACGTAGAGCCGGCCGTCAGGCCCGAAGCGGATAAATTTCCAGCCGTGGTGGAAATCGCCCGGCAGCCGGTCGTAGACCACCACAGCCGGCGGCGGCGACTCGAGGCGCTCCTCGATGCGCTCGAAGCGCAGGATGCGGCTCACCTCGGCGACGTAGAGCGCGCCCTCGCGCAGCGCCACGCCGTTGGGCATGGTGAGGCCCTGCGCCACGACATGCAGCTTGCCCGCGCTGTAGCCGCCGGGCGCGACGCGCAACTCGAGCGCGTGCACCTTGCCGCCTGAGCGGCTGCCGGCGAACAGCGTGCCGCGGGCGCCGAGCGCGAGCGCGCGCGCGTTCGGCACCTCGGCGAGCAGCTCGATGCGGAAACCGGGCGGCAGCTGGATGCGCTCGAGCGGCAGCTTCTGCGCCGCGGTCGAGCCGCAGCCCGCCGCCAGCGCCGCGAGCGCAGCGCCAAAGAATCGCCGCATCAGTGGCGTTTCACCGGCCGCGCAGCCTCAGGCCGGCTGCGGCTGCGCCTTTTGCTGCTCGGCCTGGCGCGTTTCGCGCAGCAGGTCGGCGATTTCCGAGTGGCCCATGCGCAGCGCCAGCTCGACCGGCGTGTCGCCGTCGCGCGTGGTGAGGGCAGCGCTGGCGCTGTTGCCCAGTAGCAACTCGACCATCTGGCGGTTGCCCCTCATCGAGGCGTAGGCGAGCGGCGTGTAGCCGTTCTCGTGCTGCAGGTTGGCGTCGAAGTTCATCGCCAGCACCTTCTGCACGTAGGCCAGGTTGTTGCGCTCGATGCCGTAGAACATCGCGCGGATGCCCTCGGGGCTGCGCTCCCGGGGGCTGGGCTCGAGGCCGGTCGGAATCAGCCTGACGACGTAATTGATGAGCGACACGCCGACCATCGCCACCAGCGCCAGCACCAGCGGCACCTTGGAGATGTTGAAGCGCTCGGCGATGTGCTGGTCCAGGTTGGCGCCCAGGATCAGCAGCACCACCGAGAGGAAGAAAAAGAACCTGAGGTAGAAAAAAAGGCCGATCACGATGGCGCTGCCGAGCACCGCGAGCAGCAAATCCTGGTTGATGCCGAAGTCCTCGAGCGATTCGCGCGGCAGGTTGGCGAGCGCCGCGGTCAGGGCGATGAGGCAGAACAGCAGCACCTCCTTGACCCGCACCCTGGAGAGAAGGTCGTCCTTTTCGATGGTTTTCTGAATCGCCATTTGTCAGCCCTTCGCCGGAGGCGCAGCGTGCGCAACCCCGATTCTCGTGCGAGCGAGCCCCGCATGGCAAGTGCTAGGGACCCTCTGACCAATTCCCGCGTGCGCGACGGCGGCGATTTTGGCGCAGGGCGAGACAGCGGACGCCGCCGTGTACTGGATGTACATAAGGCGGCCGATGGCGACGCCATGCGGCAAAACTCGCCCCGTCCCTCCGGGCGGCGAGGCCGTGCAGCAGAGGTTCAAGGCAGAGGCCTTCGCCGCCCTCGGGTTGCGGCCGGAAGTCGGTATACCGGGCGACGGTCGGCGCGCTGACACGGGCGCCTGCGTTGTTGCTCGGCCTTGCGATATCGACATATCGCTGCGGCCGAACGCCTAGCATGCGCCTCGTTCCGGCCGCAACGCGCATGCGCGCGAATTGGTCAGAGGGTCCCTAATGTATATTTGGCGGCATGTCGAAAGCGTTCGTTCGCGAGACCGAGCACGAGGGCGAAGAAGCCACGGCTAGCGAGGCGCCGCTGCCGGCCAAGAATTACATTTCGCCGGCCGGATTTGCCCGCCTCAAGGCCGAACTGAGGCACCTGGTCGAGGACGAGCGGCCCGAGGTGGTGCGCACGGTCACCTGGGCGGCGTCCAACGGCGACCGCTCCGAGAACGGCGACTACCTTTACGGCAAGAAGCGCCTGCGCGAGATCGACCGCCGCGTGCGCTTCCTGATCAAGCAGCTGGAGGCGGCGCAGGTGGTGGACGCCGCCGGCCGCGATACCGACCAGGTGTTCTTCGGCGCCAGCGTCACCGTGGGCTCAAGCGCGGCGGGCGAGCGCTCGGTCACCATCGTGGGTCTGGACGAAGTGGATCCGGCCAAGGGGCGCGTGGCGTGGATCTCGCCGATCGCCCAGGCGCTGCTCAAGGCGCGCGCCGGCGACGTGGTGACCCTCAGGACGCCGGCCGGCGCCGAGGCGCTCGAGATCCTGCAGGTGCGTTACGAAACCATCGACTAGTTAGTAGAGGGGAGGCGGCGTGAGCATCGTCAGCGAGTTCAAGGAGTTCGCGGTCAAAGGCAACGTAGTCGACCTGGCGGTCGGCGTCGTGATCGGCGCCGCCTTCGGCAAGATCGTGTCTTCGCTGGTGGAGGACATGGTGATGCCCGTGGTCGGCACGGCGCTCGGTGGCGTGGATTTCTCGGGCCTCGCTCTCAAGCTCGGCGCGGCGACGCTCAAGTACGGCAAGTTTCTGCAGACCTGCCTCGACTTCCTGATCATCGCCTGGGCGATCTTCCTCATGGTGAAGCTGATCAACCGCGTGAAGCGCGAGCAGGCGGCGCCCGCGCCGGAGCCCAAGGCGCCGCCGCGGCAGGAAGCGCTGCTGGAGGAAATCCGGGACCTGTTGAAGAAATAGGATCCTGGATCCTGGATCCTAGTTCTTGAAGTCTCCGGCCTTGAGCATCGACAGCTTGGCCGGGTCGATGTGCCGGCGCAGTGCATCGCGCACCTGCTCGGCGCGCAGCGCGGCGATCGCTTTCTCGAACTCGACATCCCAGGCAAAGGTCCGCCCCACGAACAGGTAATTGGCGATGCGCCCGGCAAGCGCGCGATCCTGCGCGCGCTGCAGGCGCCGCGCCTCGAGAAAGCCTTTCTTCGCTGCTTCGACCTCGGCCTCGGTGAAGCCTTCGCCGAGGGCGTGCGCCAGCTCCTCGCGGATGGCGCGCTCGACGCGCTCGCGGTTCTGCGGCGCGTAGATCGCCGAGACGCCGAAGCCGCCCGACTCGTCGAGCGAGCTGGCGCTGAAGTAGCTGTAGGTGCTGTAGGAGAGGCCTTCCTTCTCGCGCACCCGCACCGGCAGGCGCGCGGTGGAGGTGCCGCCGAGCAGCCAGTTGGCGAGCACCAGCGCGGCGAAGTCCGGGTGGTCGTCGCGCAACTTCAGATTCACTCCCGCGCGCAAGACCGCATTGGCCTTGTCCGGGGTCTGGATCTGCTGCTCGAGCGGCGGGCGCTCGAAGTAGCGCGCCGGGATGCGCTTGAACCCGGCCGGGCTGCGCCAATCGCCGAACAGTTCCGTGGCGAGCTTGGCCACCTCGTCGGGATCGAAATCGCCGACCACGATCAGGTGCGCGCCGCTCGCGCCGACCAGGTCGGCGTAGCAGCGCTTTGCGTCCTCGAGCGTCGCCGCCTTCAGCTCGTCGATGCGCTCGTCCACCGAGTTGGTGTAGAGCCAGTGGCCGCGCGGATACGGATTGAGGTGGCGCGCGAGCTGCTCGCCGGCGAGCGCCCCGGGGTCGCCGCGCCGCGATTCGGCGCCGGTGAGCGCCGAGCGCTTGAGCTCCTCGAACTCGCTTTGCGGGAACGCCGGCTCGCGCAGCACCTCGGCCACCAGCCGCAGCGTATCGGCGAGCTGCGCGCGGCGCGTCTCGATGCTGGCGCCGTCGGCGCTCACCGAGACATTCGCCTTGAGGCGCTCGAAGGCGTCCTTCAGCTCGGCGCGCGTGTGCTTGCGGCTGCCGCGCATCAGCATGCCGCCCGCGAGCGAGCAGGCAGTGCCGCGGTTCATCTTGCTCGCCTCGTCGCCCCAGTACAGCGTCAAGCTGGCTTGGACGCTTTCGCCGCGGGTCTTCTTCGGCAGCAGCGCGAGGCGGATGCCGTTGGCGATCTCGCGCCGCGCCAGGCGCGATTCGATGTTCTGCGGCGACGGGTCGAACGCCTCGCCCGCGGCGACGCTCTCGGCGCCGCGGTAGGCGGCGACCGCGGCGGCGACATCGGGGGAGGCGGGGATCTCGGCGCGCTCGGGCTGCGAGGTAGGAACGAACACGCCCAGCACGCGGTTGGCCGGCCGCAGGTAGCTTTGCGCGAGCCGCCGCACGTCGGCCGTGGTGACCGCACGCAGCCGGTCACGGTACAAGAACAGCAGCCGCCAGTCGCCGATGGCAGCGAATTCGGTCAGCCAGCGGATCAGCGAGGGCGACTCGATCAGCACCTTTTCCATGTCGTTGAGCAGCGCGGTGCGCGCGCGCTCGACTTCCTCATCGCTCAACGGCTCGCGCGCCAGGCCCTCGAGTGTTTCGACCAGCGCGGCGCGCGCCGGCTCGAGCGGCGCATCCTTCGCCAGGGTGGCGCCGAAGTAGGCGAACCCCGGATCGTGCAGCATGGACGCATAGCCCCAGGCCGAGCTCGACAGCCCTTTCTGCACCAGCGCGCGGTGCAGCCGCCCGGTAGGCGCGGTGCCGAGCACGTGCGCCAGCACGTCGAGCGCCGGATAATCGGGGTGGCTGCCCGAAGGCATGCGGTACATCGCCGCCACGATCTGCATGTCGCCGGCGCGGCGCAGGGTGACGTTGCGCTCGCCGTCCTGCGTCGGCTCGGCGGTGTAGGTGGCGGCGAGCCGCGCCGCGGGGCGCGCGATCGGGCCGAAATGGCGCGCCACCATGGCGAGCGCGCGCTGCTCGTCGAAGCGCCCGCCGATGATCAACTGCGCGTTGTCCGGCCGGTACCAGGCGCGGTAGAAGGCCTGCAGGCGCTCGATCGGCGCCGACTCGATGTCGGAGCGCGCGCCGATCACCGGGTTGCCGTAATTGTGGAACGCGAACGCAAGGCGCTGCATGCGCTGGTAGAGCACGCCCCCCGGGCTGTTCTCGCCGGACTCGAACTCGTTGCGCACCACCGACATCTCGCTGTCGAGGTCCGACTTGCGCACGAACGAGTTGACCATGCGGTCGGCCTCGAGCGCGAGCGCCCAATCGAGGTTGTCCTCGCTCGCCGACAGTGTCTCGTAGTAATTGGTGCGGTCGTACGAGGTGGAGCCGTTGTAGCGCGCGCCGCGACGCACCAGCTCGGGCTTGATGTCGGCGAAGCGCGTGGAGCCCTTGAACAGCAGGTGCTCGAGCAGGTGCGCCATGCCCTTCTCGCCGTAGCCCTCGTGGCGCGAGCCGACGAAGTAGGCGATGTGCACGGTGACCGTGTCGGCGCTCGCATCCGGCACCGTCAGCACGCGCAGCCCGTTGGCGAGGCGGTATTCGGTGACCCCCTCGATCGACGCAACCTTCTGCGGCAGCTCGGCCGCGTAGCCCGCAAGCCCGCACAGGGCGGCGCCGAGAAGGAAGAGGAGGGGAGCGAGTCGCCGGGTCGTCATGGCCGCCGTTTAGAGCGGCCATTGTAAGAGAGGTTCCCGCGCTTTACTTCTTCGCGGGAGGCTTGCCGCGCTGTGCCTGCATGCAGGCCTTCATCTCGTCGCCCTGCTTGCCCTCGCAGGCCTGCATCGCCTGGCGGCGGCGTTCGGCCTGTTCCTTGGCGCGAGCCTCGCACTGCGCGGGGTTCTGCGCCTGTGCGCACATCTGCACGCGCATGCATTCGCCGCGCTCCGGACCCTGCTTGCCCTCGCAGGCGACCTTTGCCTTCTCGTGCGCCGCGCGCATTTTCTGGCGGCGCTCCTCGCAGGCTTTCGGATCGGCTGCCTGGGTGCAGTCGTAGGCGCGCTTGCCCTTGGCCGCATCGGGCGGCGGAGTCTGGGCGTGCAACATGCCCGCAGCGGCGAGTGCCAGGGCGGTGACGGTGGTTCTCAGCATGGTGTCTCCTTGAACGGGTTGGGTCTCCGTTCAACGCGCAACCCGGCGCGCCGCTGACCGCCAGGGTGTAACGCTTTGTTTCAGCGGCCGGGAAGGGCGGCGGCAGGTTCAGCCGAGTTGCTTGAGCATGGTATCGGCGTCGGAGACCTCGAACTTGCCCGGCGCCTCGACATTGACGCTTTTGACCACGCCGTTGTCCACCAGCATCGAGAAGCGCGTCATGCGAGTGCCCATGCCGCGCGCGCCGAGGTCGAGCTCCAGGCCGAGCGCCTTGGTCCAGGCGGCGCTGCCGTCGCCTAGGAAGCGGATCTTGCCGAGCGCCTTCTGGTCGCGGCCCCAGTGCGCCATGACGAAGCCGTCGTTGACTGCGACGCACCAGATCTCGTTCACGCCCTTGGCCATCAGCTTGTCGCGGCCGGAGAGGTAGCTCGGCACGTGTTTCGCCGAGCAGGTCGGAGTGTAGGCGCCGGGCAGGCCGAAGACGGCGATCTTCTTGCCTTTCGCCGCCTCGGCGACGGTCACTTCCTTGGGCGGCATCGCGCAATGCGTGGCGGAATCGAATTCGGTGCTCTCGCTGAGCTTGCCGTCTGGCAGACGGTCGCCGGCCTTGATTGTCATGGGGTTTCCTCCTCTGATCCGCGGTTGCGCGGGCGCTGAGTTTAACCCAGGAATTCGTGCGTAAACATGAAACGGCCCCGCGTCGCGCAGGTGTGGGGACAGACCCCGGTTCTTCTTGGTTCTGCCTTTCGGGGTCTGTCCCCGGTTCCTGCCTTGCGGCGGCTCCGAGCGACGCGCGTCGGCCCGTCATCGCTCTCCCTTTGACCGCGCAAGCTCTCTTGTGTTCTGGCTCACTCAATCACCTCGTCCGCTCGGAACAGCACTGACTGAGGGATCGACAGGCCGAGAGTCTTCGCCGTCTTCAGATTGATCACGAGTTCGAATTTGGTCGGCTGCTCGATGGGCATCTGGGCGGGCTTGGCGCCTTTCAAAATGCGGTCGACGTAGGTCGCCGCACGGTGCCAACTGTCGATCAGATTGGCGCTATAGGACATGAGGCCTCCCGCTTCGACGAAATTGCGCAGCGAATACATCGCAGGCAGCCGATTGGCTGCCGCCAGATCGACAATCTGCTGCATTTGGCCGAAGATGCGGCCGCCACCGATCACCAACAACGCACGCGCCCCGGCGGAGGCGGCCATCTTGAAAGCTCGCGCAATGTCATTGGCGTCCTTTATCTCCAGCGCTACAAGGTTCCAGCCCCGCACCCGGGCGGCCGCTTCGGCCGCGTGCCACGCCGCGCGGCTCGTTGGCTCCCAGATAGCGGCGACCGGCGTCGCAGGTATTACCTCCTTCAGGATCTCGAGTCGCTTTGCCGTTGTGTCCACTTGCTGGATGGTGAGTCCAGTCACGTTGCCACCGGGTTTCCCGAGGCTTCGCACGATACCGTCCCGAACGGGATCGAATGCGCCACCGACCATCACGATCGGAATCGTCGACGTAGCCTGCATCACCGCTGGCAGTGTTGGTCCGCCGGCAACGATGATGTCTGCCGGCAATCGTGCAAGCTCGGCCGCCAGCGCTGGATACGACTCTGTCCGTCCGCCACCCCCGCGCGGATCAGTCACGAAATCCTTCCCATACTCGTAGCCGAGCTCGCGCATGCCACGGAGAAAGGCGGCAACGGTTGTGTTGACCGGGCTCGGTCCGCTCAATTCTGCCGTTGTGAAACCCGAAGTGATGATGCCAATGCGTGCGATCTTGCGCTTGGGTTGGGCGCCGGCCGTGAGCGAAGCGCACACGGTGAGGCAGAGAAGAAAGGTGCGACGACTGATCACGGCGCCACTTCGTCAGTGCGAAGCAGGAGCAATATGTTACCTGATGCACCGCGCAACAGCGTTTTCGGGCGCCCGCACGAATGGCGGAATAAGCCTTGAATGACTGTCGGACATTTGCGTAACGAGGTCTTCTTGCATAGATGCTAGGTGTCAATTAATGCGCTTCAAGAAGCCGCAATAGTCAGCATGCTCAAGCATCGTCGTAGAGACGCCGTCGCCAACGGTCGCATACTACTCTCCGTTGTACGGGGCGATCACGGTCTGCCAGTAGCCGGCTAGGGTGTGAGCCGGGTGAGGAGAGGCAAAGTGTAAAGCCAAACTTTACACTTTGCCTTCCTGCAGCCGGGTGCCGGGCGCTCTTTCGATGCAGACGCCCGCCCCGGGGAAAACCGGGGACAGACCCCGCAAGGCAGTGCAAATTCGGGGACAGACCCCGCAAGGCAGAACCAAGAAAAACCGGGGTCTGTCCCCTAGGCCGCAGCGAGAGCCGCGCGCCGGCCGCGCTCGACGTCGATGCCGCCGAGCAGCGCCAGGCCGACGACGAAATAGGCGCCGACGGCGAGGATGCCGAGTCGGTGGTTGCCCGCGAACATCCAAGTCACCGTGCCATAGGTCAACGGCCCGAAGATGGAAGCCGCCTTCACCGCCAAGCCCCACAGGCCGAAGAACTCCGCCAGGCGCGCCGGCGGCGAGAGGTAACCCACGATGGCGCGGCCCGCTGCCTGCGACGAGCCCATGCACAGCCCGGCGAGGTTGGCCGCCACCCAGAACGCCGTCGCGCTCTCGGCCTGGTAAGCGAGTGCGATCATCACGATCCAGCCCACCAGCACCAGCGCCATGGCGCGCACGTGGCCGATCGCGTCCTGCAGGTAGCCGAAGCCGAAGGCGCCCGCGGCGGCGGTGAGGTTCACTACCAGGATCAGGGTGATGGTCTGTTGCGTGGTGAACTTCATCGCCTCCTGCGCGTAGATCGCGGCGAGCGCGATCACCGCCATGATCCCCGCCTGGTAGAACAGGATGCAGACCAGGAAGCGGCGCAGGTCGCTGAACTGCTGCGCGTGGCGCAGCGTCTGCAGCACGCGCGACCAGGCGGACCCGGCGCTGGGCTGCGGCACCGCGCGCTCGCGCAGGAACACGAACGTGGGAGCGGCGCAAAGCGCGAACAGCGCCGCGGTGATGAGCATCACCACCGGGACGAACTGCCCCGCGCCGTGGCCCTGCTTCTGCGCCCAGGTGATGTAGACGAGTGAAATCCCCAGCGACACCAGCCCGCCGAGGTAGCCGAAGGCCCAGCCCCAGCCAGAGACTCGCCCCATGGCGCGCGATTGCGCCAGCTCGGGCAGGAACGCCGCGATCAGGTTCTCGCCGGTGGCGAAAAAGAAATTCGACAGGATGATGAGCGCGATGGCGAGCGCCACCGCGCCCGGTGCGGCGAACCACAGCGTCGCGGTGAACAGCACGCAGCCCGCGGTGGCGAGGAGCAACAGGCGCTTCTTGGCAGCGTGTGTGTCGGCCCAGGCGCCGACCACTGGGGCGCTGAGCAGCACCGCCGCGTACGACACCGACAGCGCCGCGGTCCAGGCGAAGGTGGCCCACTCCGCCTTGGCGGCGATGGTGGCGACGAAGTAAGCGTTGAACACCGCCGTGATCACCACCGTGGTGTAGCCCGAGTTGGCGAAGTCGTACATGCTCCACGCCCAAACCTCGCGGAACTTGACGTCGGCGGCGAGGTTGCGGGAGCGGGCAAAGTTCACGCAGGCCATTCTAATTGGCTTTTCCCGGACGTTGGCGGTGCGCTGCGGCAGGAACTGACGCTGCGCAGCGCATCGTAAGTTCTGCCGGTGGGGCATAATCCTAGGACCCATGGCTGCCGTCGAGCTTAAGGCTGCAGAGCACCGGCTGACGATCGCCGAAGTCCTCGATTGGCTGGTCGAGGACGGGATGGTGGATGCCGCCGCCGCCGAACAGCTGAAAAAGGAGCGCCGCTACTACCGCGGCGCGCAGCATCCGATCGCCATCGTCGCCGACCAGAAGTGGAAAGGCGCGCAGCCGCCGCACCGGCCGCTCGCGCTGGAGCCGCTCGCCGAGTGGCTCGCCAAGCGCTGCGCCATGGAATACCTGCACATCGATCCGCTGAAGATCGATTTCACCGCCGTCACCGACGTCATGTCCTCGGCCTACGCGACGCGCTTCCGCATCCTGCCGGTGGGCGTGAGCGCGAAGGAGGCGATCGTCGCCACCGCCGAGCCGTTCGTGCGCGAGTGGGAGCGCGAGCTCAGCGCCATCCTCAAGCTCGGCATCCGGCGCGTTATCGCCAACCCGGTGGACATCGAGCGCTACCAAGTCGAGTTCTACAACCTCGCCAAGTCGGTCAAGGGCGCGACGCGCAGCGCCGGCGGCGTCTCGGGTATCAGCAACTTCGAGCAGCTGGTCGAACTGGGCGCGGCCAACAAGCAGCTCGACGCCAACGATGCCCACATCGTGCGCGTGGTGGACTGGCTGTGGAGCTACGCTTTCGAGCAGCGCGCGAGCGACATCCACATCGAGCCGCGCCGCGACGTCGGCGTGGTGCGCTTCCGCATCGACGGCGTGCTGCACCAGGTGTACCAGATCCCGGTGGCGGTGCTGGCGGCGATGACCAGCCGCATCAAGATCCTCGGCCGCATGGACGTGGTCGAGAAGCGCCGCCCGCAGGACGGCCGCATCAAGACGCGCACCCTCGAGGGCGACGAGGTCGAGCTGCGCTTGTCGACGCTGCCGACCGCGTTCGGCGAGAAGCTGGTGATGCGGATTTTCGATCCCGAGGTGCTGGTGCGCGACTTCCGCGAGCTCGGCTTCTCGGACGACGACCGCAAGCGCTGGCACGACATGACCGTCAAGCCCAACGGCATCGTGCTGGTCACCGGCCCGACCGGCTCGGGCAAGACCACCACGCTGTACTCGACGCTGAAGAGCCTGGCGACGCCCGAGGTCAACGTCTGCACCATCGAGGACCCGATCGAGATGGTCGAGCCCGCGTTCAACCAGATGCAGGTGCAGACCTCGATCGAGCTCGGCTTCTCCGAGGGCCTGCGCGCGCTCATGCGCCAGGATCCGGACATCATCATGGTGGGCGAGATCCGCGACCTGGAGACCGCCGAGATGGCGGTGCAGGCCGCGCTCACCGGGCACCTGGTGCTCTCGACGCTGCACACCAATGACGCGCCGACCGCCGTCGCGCGCCTGCTCGAGCT
>CAYMVA010000030.1:0-12666 GCA_964393745.1 uncultured Enterobacteriaceae bacterium
ATCAAATTGCCGCCGCAAATGTCGTGGACCGCCTACGACACTGGGTCGTCCGGCTTCAACATGGCGGTGGCGATCGGCCAGATGTTGAAGAACAAGTACAACATCGACACGCGCGTGCTGCCGGCTGGCAACGATGTCGCGCGCCTGGCGCCGCTGCGTTCGGGCAAGTCGCAGATCTCGGCGATGGGCATCGGCACCTATTTCGCCCAGGAAGGCGTGTTCGAGTTCGGCGTCAAGGAATGGGGACCCCAGCCCTTGCGCGTGCTGTTGTCGTCGAATTCCTGCAACGCCATTTCACTGGGCGTCGCCAAGGATACCGGCGTCAAGGAAATCAAGGACCTCAGGGGCAAGCGCATCGGCATCGTGGTCGGTTCGCCGGCCCTCAATCAGAACGCCTATGCCATCATCGCCTTTGGCGGCCTGACCAAGGCCGACGTCAAGCTGGTCGAATTCTCCAGCTACGGCGCGATGTGGAAGGGCATCCTCAACAACGAAGTGGACGCGGCGATCGCCTCGACCATTTCGGGACAGGCGAAGGAAGCCGAAGCCTCGCCGCGCGGCCTGCACTACCCGCCGACGCCCGCGGGCGACAAGGCAGGCTGGGCGCGGCTGAACCAGATCGGCCCGTATTACGCGCCGCACAAGGCGACCTGCGGCGTCGGCGTCTCGGCGCAGAACCCGGTCGAACTGCCGAATTATCCGTACCCGATCTTCACCGCCTACGCCTCGCAATCCGCCGAAGTCGTGCACGGCATCGCTACGTCGATGATCGCCAATTACGATGCCTACAAGGACGGTGCGCCCGGCGCTGCCGGCCTGGAACTCAAGCGCCAGAATTTCACCTGGGTGCTGCCCTACCACGAGGGCGCAGTGAAGGCGTTCAAGGAAGCTGGCGTCTGGAAGCCAGGGCACGAAGCGCACAACCAGAAGGCGCTCAAGCGCCAGGAGACCCTCGCCGCGGCCTGGAGCGCCTATCTCAAGACCAACCCGCCCGAGGACCGCGATGCGTACCGCAAGGCGTGGATGACGGTGCGCAACAGCACGCTGCAGAAGGCGGGCTTCGAGACCATATTCTGAACAGTCCCGCTTCGCCGCCCCAGGGACCCCAGGAAGCGGAGGTCATCCGGGTCCGGCGCCTCACCGGGCCGTGGCGCTGGCTGCTGGTCGGAGCCGCCGCGACGACGATATTCCTCTGCATCAACCAGCAGTTCGTCTTCAGGTTCTTCGTAGGCTTCACCCCCCTCAACACCGAGTACTACTACGGGCTGGTGCTGGTGATGCTGCCGTTCGTGTTCGTGATTTTCCCGGGCAGCGAGCGCGCGAGCCTGGACCGCGTCGCCTGGTACGACGCCGCGCTGTTCCTGCTCACCGCCGCGACTTCGCTTTACCTGATGCTGCACATCCGCACGGCGGCGGAGCTCGGCTGGGAGTTCGGCGGCGCGCCGGCCGACGTCGTCGGGGCGGGCTTCATCATGTGGGCGCTGCTGATGGAGGGCTTGCGGCGCACCGGCGGCTGGGGGCTGGTGCTCTCGGTGCTGCCGTTCACGCTGTATCCGCTGTTCGCCGACGCCGACTGGCTCGGGCCGCTCAAGGGCACGCAATCCACGCCCGCGCAGACCAGCGCCTACCACATGCTGTCGGTGGAGAGCCTGCTCGGCATCCCGGTGCAGGCGTTCGCCGAGACGGTGATCGGGTTCCTCGTCTTCGGCACCGCGCTGATGATGACCGGCGCGGGAAAATTCTTCATCAACCTGTCGTTCGCGCTCTGCGGCACCTTCCGCGGCGGCGCCGCCAAGGTCTGCATCTTCGCGAGTGGCCTTCTCGGCATGATGTCGGGCAGCGTGGTCTCCAACGTGCTCACCGCTGGCACCATGACCATCCCGGTGATGAAGAAGACCGGCTTTCGCGCCTCGTACGCCGGCGCGATCGAGGCCTGCGCCTCCACCGGCGCGGTGCTGGCGCCGCCGGTGATGGGCGCTACCGCGTTCGTCATGGCGCAGTTTCTCAACGTGAGCTACGCCGAGGTCGCGCTCGCCGCCACCATCCCGGCGCTGCTGTATTACTTCGGCCTGTTCATGCAGGTCGATTCGTATGCGGCGCGCCACGGCCTCAAGGGGCTGGAGCGCGCCGAGCTGCCGAAGTTCGCCGACACGGTGAAGGAGGGCTGGTACTACATCTTCGTCATCGTGCTGCTCGTCTTCATGATGCTGGTGATGAAACGCGAGAGCCACGCGCCGTTCTACGCCACCGCGCTGCTGCTGGTGCTCAATCAGCTCTTCAGCCGCTCGAGGTGGGGCTGGGGCACGCTGGCGAGGTTCCTCGAGGTGAACGGCAGGACCTTCGCCGAGCTGATCGGCATCCTGGCCGGCTGCGGGCTGCTGATCGGCGCGTTCTCGCTCACCGGCGTGGTCTCGAGCCTCGCCAACGACTTGCTGCGCATCGCCGGCAACAACGCCATGCTGCTGCTCGCCATGACCGCGGTGACCAGCCTGGTGCTGGGGCTCGGCCTCACCACCACCGCCTGCTACATCTTCCTCGCGGTGCTGGTAGGCCCGGCACTGGAAAAAGTCGGCCTCAACAAGATGGCGGTGCACATGTTCGTGTTCTACTGGGGGATGCTGTCGGCGATCACGCCTCCGGTGGCGATCGCCTCGTTCGCCGCCGCCGGCATCGCCGGCTCACCGCCGATGAAGACCGGCTGGGAGTCGATGCGCGTCGGCAGCATCATCTACTTCCTGCCGTTCTTTTTCGTGCTCAATCCGGCGTTGGTGCTGCAGGGATCCTGGATCGAGGCGCTCTACCTCATGGTCACTTGCGGCATCGGCGTCATCTTCATCTGCGGCGGCATCCAGGGCTACCAGCTCGGCGTCGGCGACCTGCGCGGCGCCGGCGCGCTCGAAGGGCCGCTGCGGATACTTTTCATGATCGGCGGCATCGTGCTCGCCACGCCGGGTGGCGGCATCATGCCGCTCTCGAACATGCAGATGGAGATGCTCGGCTTGGGCATCCTCGTGCCGGCGGTGCTGGTCTCGCTATGGGCCTTGAAACGATCGCGGTGATGACCTCGGGCGGCGACGCGCCCGGGATGAACGCCTGCCTGCGGGCGGTGGTGCGCACGGCGCTGGCGCAGGGCATCAAGGTGCTCGGCGTGCGGCGCGCCTTCGAGGGCCTGGCGCGCGGCGATTTCGTAGCGCTCGGCGCGCGCGACGTCGGCGGCATCATTCAGCGCGGCGGCACCATGCTGCAGACCGTGCGCTACCCGCAGTTCGAGCAGCCCGATGCGCAGCGCGAAGCGTTGCGCCAGCTCAATTCGCGCGGCGTGGGCGCGCTGGTGGTGATCGGCGGCGACGGCTCGATGCGCGCCGCGTTCGCGCTGCATGGCCACGGCTTCCCGGTGGCCGGTATTCCGGCCTCGATCGACAACGACATCCACGGCACGCAGACCGCGATCGGGGTGGACACCGCGCTCAACACCATCGTCGAGGCGATCGACAAGCTGCGCGACACCGCGTTCTCGCACACGCGCGCCTTCATCGTCGAGACCATGGGCCGGCAGTGCGGCTACCTGGCGCTGGTTTCGGGGGTGATCTGCGGCGCCGAGATGATCCTGATCCCCGAGCAGGAGACCAGCGCCGAGGAGGTCGCGGCGGCGGTCTCGGACGCCTACAACCGCGGCAAGACGCACGCCATCATCGTGGTCGCCGAGGGCGCGAAGCTGAACGGCGCCGAGCTCAAGCAGCGGCTCGACGAGCTGCACACCGGGTTTTCGTTCCGCACCACGATCCTCGGCCACATCCAGCGCGGCGGCAAGCCGAGCGCCTACGACCGCCTGATCGCGGCGCGCTTCGGCGTCGCCGCGGTGGAGCGCCTTGCCGCCGGCGAGCGCGGCTTCATGGCGGCGCTGCAGGGCCGCAAGATCGTGCCGGTCTCGCTCGCCGAGGTGTGCGCGCAGCGCCGCCAGCCGGACATGGAATACATGCGCATGGCGAGGATGCTGGCGCGCTGAGCGGGCCGCAGGCCGCAAAGTGTAAAGTCAGGCTTTACACTTTGGTTGCTGGGGGCCCGCCCCGTCGCGGATAAGGATTCGCACTTCAATGTGCAGATTTACGTGATATGTCAATCGTAAATACTGTAAATCAATGACTTATGCTATACTTTTATTCGCATAGATATTCGCACAAATCGTGTTCGACTCTGCCCATCAATTCGAGCCTCTGTTACCCACGCTCTCGGCGCCTGGACTCGATGAGTTGGCGGAGCAGGTGTGCCGGCGTGGCTTCGAGCTGAAGCGGCTCATACACCCGGTCACCGAGGCGCGCATTGCGCGGCTGCTGCGAAGCATCAACTCCTACTACTCGAACCGCATCGAAGGGCAGCACACGCACCCGCGCGAAATCGAGCGCGCGCTGAAAAGGAACTTCAGCAAACAGCCGGACAAGGCGCGCTTGCAGCGGCTCGCGCTGGCGCACATCGAAACGCAGCGGGAGATGGAAGCCTGGCTGACGCAGGCGCCGGATACGCCGGTCTACGATCCCCGGTTCCTCGCGCGGTTACACGAATCGTTTTATGGGCGCCTTGGCGACGAAGACCGCGTCACCAAGGACGGTGACCGCGTCGAGCCGGGCAAGTGGCGCCAGCGGGACGTGGACGTTGGGCCGCACGTGGCGCCGGCTTTTCGCTCCATTCCCGAGTTCCTTGAGCGAGCGGCGGAGGTGTATGGGGCGACGCGGGGTCTGGCGAGGAAACTCATCGCCGTAGCATGCGCTCATCACCGCATTGCGTGGGTGCACCCGTTCAGGGACGGCAATGGGCGGGTGATCCGGCTGCAATCGCAGGCCGCGCTTCTCCAGCATGGCGCAGGCTCCGGCCTTTGGGCGGTATCGCGCGGGCTGGCGCGGGGCGTGGAAACTTACTACGCGCGCCTCGCTGGCGCCGATTCGCCGCGCCGGGGCGATCTCGATGGGCGTGGCGACCTTTCCGAAGCGGGACTGGTCGCGTTCGCCGGCTACTTCCTCGAAACCTGCCTTGACCAGGTGACGTTCATGGCGGAGCTGCTCGACCTGACAAGCCTCCGCGCCCGGGTGCGCGCTTACGTGGCTTTCATGTCCGGAACCGAACGCGACATGCGCGTCGAAGTCGAGCCGGCGCTTTATCACGCGTTTCTCGCCGGCAGCGTCTCCCGGGGCGAGTTCAAGCAGATGACCGGCTTGGGGTCGCGCACGGCGGACAAGGTGATCGCCGCGCTGCTTCGCCGCGGCATGCTCGAATCAGATACCCCAAAGGGACAGGTCAGCATCGGGCTGCCGCTAGACGCGCTGGCGTTCTACTTTCCGCGCCTGTATCCGGAGGCCGCCGCATGAATCGCGAACTGGCCGACGCGCAGACGCGCGCGCCCACCCCGTCGCGGCTTACGCGCTGTGCGCGCAACTGTGGCGCTTTGCGCATTGGCGGGGCGTAGACTTTCGGACCGGCTCTCGGGGGGATGGAAGGACCCATGAGCAATGTGGGGCGCAGGCAGTTCATGATCGTGGCGAGCGCACTGCTCGCTGCGCCGATTTCCGCGCTGCCGCAGCCGGCGACGAAAACCTATCGGATCGGGGTGCTCTCGACAGAGTTCGACGGAACGCTCCGGCAAAGCCTGCGTGACTTGGGATACATGGAAGGCCGCAATATTGTCCTCGAGATTCGGGAGACGAAGGGAATATCAGGGCGCGTCGATGACCTCGCGTCTGAACTCGTGCGTTTGAAAGTCGACGTGATCGTTGCGTTCAATCCAGCTGCCGTCTTCGGCGCCAGGCGCGCGACGGCGACGATACCGATCGTCATGGTGAACACTCCTGACCCCGTTGACTTGGGCCTCGTTGCCAGTCTTGCGCGCCCGGGCGGGAATATTACGGGCGTGACATCCCTGAGCGTGGACCTGAGCATCAAGCAGCTCGATCTTCTCAAGGAGGCGGTGCCACGGGCCTCGCGGATCGCCGTACTGTGGAACCCTGACAATCCGTGGCATCCGTTTGCCGTGAAGGGCCTCCAGGCTGGTGGCCGAACGCTAGGGTTGCATTTGCAGATGCTCGAAGTGCGAAGCGCAAGCGAGTTCGACAGGGTGTTCCATGCGATGACCGCCGAGCGAACTCAAGCGCTCCTTGTCCTGGCGGACCCGATGACGTTTGCCAATCGACGGCAGCTGGCGGGCCTCGCGACCAAACACCGCTTGCCCATGATGGGCAGTCTTCCGGCATACGCGGACGAGGGGGCCCTGATGTCGTATTGGGCGAACAGCGCAGACCTCTACCGCCGGGTCGCCAGCTACGTCGACAGGATTCTCAAGGGCGCGAGGCCTGGCGACCTTCCCATAGAGCAGCCGACCAAGTACGAATTGGTGGTCAACCTGAAGACCGCCAAGGCCATCGGTATCACGATGCCGCGGTCACTGCTCCTGCGCGCCGACCGGGTGATCGAATGAAGAGGACCGAAAAAAATCAGCAGTAACCTTGCAGTTCAACCGTAATTGAGATCGGGAGGTAACGTATGGCCGCCACTTTGATCACCACCGGAATTCTGGGTTTGCTGCTGTTGTTTCTCAGCGCTTGCGTCATCGCCGGGCGCGTCAAGTTCAAGATCGGCATCGGCGACGGCGGCAACGAAACCATGCGCCGGCGGATTCGCGCCCAGGCGAACTTTGCCGAATACGTGCCCGTGGCGCTCATCCTCCTCATGCTGGTGGAGTCGGGCGCCATCGGTCCTGCGTGGCTGCCGGGAGTGCTTGGCGCGACGCTGGTGGTGGCGCGCCTCTGGCATGCGCAGGGGCTGTTCAGCAGTTCGGGTACCTCGGCCGGTCGTTTCATGGGAACGAATCTGACCATACTGGTCATCCTGGCAGGGGCACTGGCGGCGCTGGGGCGCGGCGCGCAGCTTTGGTGACCGCAGGCCCCGTGCATCACGGGGCTGGGTAGAATCGACGCGGTCGATCGAACTGGAGGCTGGCGATGCGCGTTTCGCGTTCGGTGCAGTGGGGCTCGTTGAACGGCATGCGAAAGGTGGAAACGCCGGAGCAGATGACCGACGAGTACCGCTCCACGCTGCTCAAGATCGTCTATGCGCTGGCCTCGACCGAGTTCGCATCGGTCGAGCAGCACCAGCCCTGGATCAACCAGGGCCCCACCGCCGAAGACCGCTTCGTCCAGGCGCAGATCGCCGCCGACGAGGCGCACCAGGGCTTCATCGACTGCCGCATGCTGCGTCACTTCGGCAAGGAAGGCGAGGACATGGCCGACCGGCTCCTGACGCTGCGCATGGGGCAGCACCCGATCGCGGCGTTCAACGTGCCGATGGAAAGCTGGGTCGACGTGGTCGGCTTCTGCTTCTGCATGGACCTGGTCGCGTGGTATCACTTGCGCGCCATGGAGGATTGCAGTTACGCGCCGCTGGCGCGCGAAATGACCACCATGGTGGGAGAAGAAAAGTTTCACGCCTCGTTTGGCGCCCGGCGCATCAAGGACCTGGTGCGGGATGCGCGCTACCAGGATCAATCCCGCGCGGGCCCGGCGGAGGCGCAAAGGACCATCGACAAGTGGTATCCGCACGCGCTCGACACGTTCGGATCGGCGACGTCCAAATTCAGCGAATTGGCCATCGCCTGCGGCATCCGCCGATGGGGCAACGAGGAGCTGCGCCAGATGTGGCGCAAGGACATCGACCCGCAGATCCAAAAGCTCGGGCTGCGAGTGCCCGATGCGGAAAAGGGCCGCCTGATCCATTAAAGCCGGGTGGCGGCTGACCGGCCGCTATTCCCAGAGCCCCACAGGCATCGGCAGGCCGGCGTAGTCCTCGCCGGTTAGCGCCCCATCGGCGGCGAAGCCGAATCCTTCGAGCACCGCGATGATCTGGCGCGCGTGCTGCGCCGAATGCCAGGTGCAGCGCTCGAGCAGCTCGTGCAGCGGACGCGCGCCGTAATAGGTCTTGACCGTCTGCCGGCCGGACTTGTCGGGTAGGGACGCCCACCACGCTTGCAGCCTGGTGCTTACCTTCTCTCCGTAAGCGCGAATCTGCTCGACCGATTTCACATCGGCAGGCGGCAGCGCGTTGTAGCCGGCGGCGAGATCCTCGTTGCCGTTTTCCACCGCCTCGAGGAATACCTCGGGAACCTGGTAGATGTGATAGGCGAGGTCGCGGATGCTGCGATCGCGGCCCGGCGTCGCGCGCTCTGGCAGGCGCTCGCGCGGAATCTGCAGCACGTGGCGCTGCGCCGCCGCCAGCACCTTGAGCCATTTCTGCATCAACACTTCGGGAGGCAGGCGATCGACTCGAAACTCGCGGCCGATGAAGCGCGACACGTCCTCCAGCGCCTGCGCGAACACGTAATCGCGGCCGCGCGCGACCACCGGGACCGTGCGCACGCCCATCTCGCGCAGCTCGTCCATGGCCTGCGGCCGCACGCCGACGTCGATCGACTCGAACTGCACGCCGAGCGAGGCAAGGTACTCCTTCACCTTCACGCAGCTCGAGCAACCCTGTCGCCAGTACACACGCAGTGGATCCATGTGCCCATGGCGCGACGATTACGCCGCGCCCCCTTTGCTGTTGATAACGCCTCTCACGATCGCCGGAGAAATAGTACGCCCAAAGCGATTCCCGATGGTGCGGACAGGTTCTGCAATCAAACAGATCTCCCTGTCCGTAGAGCGCTGACGTAGACTTCCCTTTCACCATGCTTCCTACCGGAGACGGACAGTCGTGAGGCGCACGGTCAGGCGGCTCGCCACCGCTTTAATTCTCCTGCTTCTCGCCACGCCGTTCACCGCCGACGCGCAACCGCGTGGCAAGGTGTACCGGATTGGTTACATCCAGACCGCGGTGCTCAATGAGATAGAGCACCTCACCGAGGCGTTTGAAGACGGGCTGCGGGAGCTTGGCTACGTGGAGGGGCGCAACATCGTGTTCGAGCGGCGGTTTGCCATGGGAAAACAGGAGCTGCTGCCGGATCTCGCGGCGGAGCTTGCCCGGCTCAACGTCGACGTCATCGTGACGGGAGCGAATCCAGTGATCGCCGCGGTCAAGCGAGCGACGGCGACGATCCCGGTCGTCATGGCAGTATCGAGGGATCCAGTGGGCTCCGGCTTCATCGCAAGCCTGGCCCGGCCTGGGGGAAACATCACGGGATTAACCAACGATCCCACCCCCGAGATACTCGGCAAGAACCTCGAGCTCTTGAAGGAAGCGGTCCCGAAGGCGTCGCGCGTGGCACTGTTGTGGAATCCCCTCCCTCCGGGCGCGGAAACCTACCGCAAGGAGGTCGAGAGTGCCGCCCGGAAGCTGGGCGTCAGCTTGCAGGTCGTCGAGGTTCGCGGGCGAGACGAATTCGAGGGCGCGTTCGCAGCGATGACGCGCGAGCGTGCCGACGCGGTTGTGGTGCTCCCGGACCCCATATTTTTTACCGCTCGAATTCAGATCGTCGCCTTGACGACGAAGCACCGGCTGCCCACCATGTATCCGCAGAGGGAGTTTGTGGAGATTGGGGGCCTCATGTCGTATGGGTCGAACGTTGCTTCCCAGTTTCGGCGCGCCGCCGTGTACGTCGACAAAATCCTCAAAGGTGCCAAACCGGGCGATATTCCGGTGGAACAGGCCACGAAGCTCGATCTCGTGATCAACCTGAAAACCGCGCAGGCGCTCGGCATCAAGATTCCGCAGTCGCTGCTCCTGCGCGCCGACCGGGTGATCGAGTGACAGGTCCGCGAATGGCTGCTCTCGACCCGAAGCGCGCAGGTGCATGCGCTGCATCGCGACATTCGGGGAAGAGATCGCATGAATAGGCGTGACACGGTGTTTGCACTGCTCGCGCTCGGTTCCGCGCCGCTTGGCGCACGCGCGCAGCAGCAGCCGCCCAAGGTCGCCCGGCTTGGTTTCCTGATTTCGGAAACCCTTTCGGGCCAGGCTAGCCGGGTCGAGGCGCTGCGCAGCGGCCTGCGCGAGCGCGGCTATGTCGAGGGCACGAACATTGCCATCGAGATGCGGCCGGCCGATGGCAATTACGATCGGCTGCCCGCATTGGCGGCGGAGCTTGCTCGCCTCAAGGTTGATGTGATCGTGGCCTTTGGAGGAAAGGCGGTGTTGGCGGCCAGGGCCGCCACCACGACGATTCCAATCGTGGTTCCGTCCTCCGGCGATCCCGTCGCCATGGGTCTGGTGAGCGGCCTCGCCCGGCCGGGCGGAAACATCACCGGAATCGCCATGTTTGGCCAGGAGCTGTCGGCGAAAAGGATGGAGCTGTTCAAGGAAGCGGTCCCGCGCATCACCCGGGTGGCTGTGCTTCTGAACTCGGCCAATCCTTCGAAGCGCTTGATTCTCGAAGCCAGAGATGCCGATGCCAAGGCATTGAAGCTCGAGCTGCATCCCTTTGAGGTGCGGTCACCGAAGGAGTTCGGCGGCGCCTTTGCAGCGATGGCCGAAAGGCGCGTTGACGCAATCTCAGTTCAGGCGGACTCGCTGTTTCGTGCCCATGCCAGGGAAATTGCGGTGCTTGCGGCAAAGCAGCGACTGCCGTCGGCGGGAGCCATGGAATTCGCAGAAGCAGGCGGCTTGATCGGCTTCGGGGTCAACGATGCCGAGCTGTATCGTCGCGGGGCCTACTTCGTGGACCGGATACTGAAGGGAGCGAAGCCGGCCGACTTGCCGGTGGAGCAGCCGACCCGAATCGAATTCGTCGTCAACCTCAAAACCGCCAAAGCACTCGGCGTCACGATCCCAAATTCAGTTCTGCTGCGCGCGGATCGGGTGATCGAGTGAACAGGCGCGACGCGGTGTGCGCACTGCTTGCGCTCGGCGCTGCGAATGCGCCGCTGGGAGCGTTCGCGCAGCAAAAGGGCAAGGTCTGGCGCGTCGGGGCGGCGTATGCCGGGACGAAGTCCGGCTCGCAGTCGACGGAGGGCGCGTTCCTTGCGGGAATGAAAGAGCACGGCTACGAGGTCGGCCGCAATTTCGTGTTTGACGCACGCTATGCCGACGGGGATGTGGCGCGCTATCCGGCGCTGGTGGACGAAGTCATCGCTCTGAAACCCGACGTCCTGATGGGTACCTCCACCGGGCTTGCGATCGAGATGAAGCGCAAGACCGCCGTAATCCCGATCGTCACCGGCACGACCAGCGACCCGGTCGGCTCCGGCCTGGCGCAAAGCCTCGCGCGCCCCGGGGGCAACGTCACCGGCATGGCGGTGCAGATCCACGAGCTGAGCGCCAAGCACATCGAGCTGATGGCCGAAGCGCTGCCGGGCATGCGCCGCGTGGCGGTGCTCACCCACCTGGCGGGCGAGAAGCATCTCTGGGAGCGCTACGAGGAGCTCGCCCGGACGAGCGCCGCCGCGAAAGGCGCCACGGTCGAGGCGCATCGCGTGAAGAACCTCGACGAGATCCGCCAGGTCTTCCACACGCTGGAAAAGCGCCGGGTCGATGCGCTGCTCATCACACCCTCGCCACCGACCAATATCCTGCGGCGGGACATCGTCGAGAGCGCCGCGAAGATCCGCCTGCCGAGCATCGGCTACGAGGACGGCTGGGCGCGCGACGGCAGCCTGATGAGCTACGGCCCGAACTTCGCGGCGGCGCACCGCCGCTCCGCCTACTTCGTCGACCGGATTTTCAAGGGCGCGAAACCGGGCGAGTTGCCGATCGAGCAGCCCACAGTGTTCTCGTTCCTCGTCAACGCGAAGGTCGCAAAGGCCTTCGGCATCAAGATCCCCGGCCCGATCCTGCTGCGCGCCGACCTGGTGATCGAGTAACCGCTGTTTACAGCTACTTGCGCAACTGGATGATGCGCAGCTGGCTCTGAACCAGGTCAGGCACGTACACCGTCAGGCCGCCCGCCTGCGGCAGGACACAGAAGTCGGCCGGTCCCTTGAAACCGCCGGCGAGCTGCTTCATGCCCATCTTCTCGCTCCACTGAAAGAGCGAACCCGAATTCCAGTCGGTGGCGAGCAGCGAGCCGTCGGCCATCTCGTAGATGCCATCCAGCCGCCCGATCGGGTCGGAGAGCGCCTTGACCTGCTTGCTCACGCCGAGCGCGAAGATGCCGCGCGGCTTGTCGGGCGCGACGAAACCCACCATCAGCAGCATGCCGTCGCGCGCCGGCCAAAGGCCGTTGGGGCTGACCCCCGCGCCCTTGAAGAGCGAACTGACTTTCGGTTCGCCCTTGGCGTTGAGGAAATCCGCCGGCTCCACCTTGAATAGCTGGTCGCTGCGGTTGTCGCTGACGTAGAGCGCGTTGCCCATCACCGCCGGATCGTTGGCGAACTCGATGCCGGGCAGGGCGACCTTGCGGCCTTTCTTCGTCTTCAGGTCGAACACCCACACCACATCGATGTCGGTGACCCAGAGCCGGTCGCCGCGAATCCAGATGCCCTTGGGCTTGTTGAGCTTCTCGCCGCCGGCCGCAGGCAGGAACTGCTTCTCCAGCACCTTGCCGTCCAGGCCCAGCTTGCTGATGCGGCCCATGCCGTCCTTCTCCGCCGGCGCGAGCTTGGAGCCGAACTCACTCACGTACAGCGCCTTGCCCTTGGCGTCGCAGCCGACCGACTCCGGGAAAGCGAAGCCGCCGACCGTCTGATCGGAGGCGACCCGCATCTGGGCGGACGCCACGGTGGAAAGGGCGAGCTGCCCCAGCGACAGGGCAGC
>CAYMVA010000031.1:0-31315 GCA_964393745.1 uncultured Enterobacteriaceae bacterium
CGACCAGGAGCGCGAGCAACTCGATCCCGAGCGCACCGTGGTCGAAACAGTCGGCGACGGCGGCGACACGGTCACCGTCAATGGCGAGTCACGGCACGTGCATGGCTATCTGCAGGACTTTCTCTTCTCGCCCGAGCGAGCGCGATCGCCGGTGAAGGCGTTGTCGGGCGGCGAGCGGAACCGCCTGCTCCTCGCGCGCCTCTTCGCGCGCCCCGCCAACGTGCTGGTGCTGGACGAGCCCACCAACGACCTCGACATCGAATCGCTGGAGCTGCTCGAAACGGCGCTGCAGGACTACGCAGGCACCCTGCTCCTCGGCTCCCACGACCGCGCCTTCCTCGACAACGTCGTCACGCAGACCGTCGCCGCCGAAGGAGGCGGCAAGTGGCGCGAATACGTGGGCGGCTACACCGACTGGCTGCGCCAGCACCACCCCCACCCGCAGCCCGCCCCCGCCGAAAAAGAAAAGCCCGCTGCGCCCGCGCGCGAGCGCACCCGCGCCAAGCTCAGCTACAAGGAGACCCGCGAGCTGGCCGCGCTCCCCGGCGAGATCGAGGCCCTCGAAGCCGAGCAGCACGCCCTCGCCGCGCGCAGGAGCGCCCCCGACTACTACCGCCAGGGCGTCGACGCCCTGCGCGCCGACCAGCGCCGCAGCGAAGAGATCGAGGCGCTGCTGATGAAGAAGCTGGAGCGGTGGGAGATATTGGAAGCGACGGGGAAGCCCAAAGCGGCCAGACGGCTCTTTGAGGACTGCGGCCCAGCTATAAGATAAGGTGACTAGTAACCTCAAAAGCTCGCCGGCGAGGAATAGGAGAGGTAATGGCAGACTACATCCATTTTGATTTTGATCAGGGAATCAAATCGAGGGTCGGCAATTGGTATAAGTGTATTCAGCACCTTGGAACCGGCGGAAACGCTGTTACCTACCTCGTCTTATCCACGACTGGTCAGAATAAGGGAATGTTGTTTGCCCTCAAAGTATTTCGGAAGCTATCTCAACCTGCACGACGTGAGCGGTTCCTCAACGAAATCACGTTTCTACTAACTTGTGATCATCCGGCTCTAATGCGGGTTGTTGATTCGGGTGAGTTCAATTCTCCGAACGGAGAATTTCCATTTGTTGTGGCCGAGTATCTTCCTCAGCGGCTATTCGACATCATGCGCGCTGGCGACGCCACAATTGCTCAGAGGCTGGCCTACATACTCCAGTTGCTATCCGCGCTCAGTTACCTCTCAACCCGGACGCCTCAAGTTGTCCATCGGGACATCAAGCCGCAAAACGCGTTCGTAAAAGGGCGGTCATGCGTTCTCGGCGATTTTGGATTGATGAAATTGCTTGATGGAAATGTTGAAGAAGATCAAGAAATCTTCAAAGAGAGCGTTGGCCCTGGAATGCCATTTTTCTATCGAACACCTGACCTTATTGCATATGCAAAAGGTGAAGGCAACATCACTACCAAGAGCGACGTTTTTCAACTCGGCCTTGTTGCTGCGGAATTGTTTTCTGGCTGGAATCCAGCACAGAGACCCAAGGAACATCTTGACCCGCTGGTTCTAGACCCGATCTCGCATATACCCGGAGGCTTAGGCGCCAGCATCGCGGCGCAGATCAAGAGAATGCTCAATTTCGACCCAGTCGCACGGCCGGATGCCGCTTCGCTTTTAGACCCCTGGCAGTCAGTATTCCAAGCGGCATCAAGCAAAGCACATGAACTGGACGGCAAAGTTCTCTAGCAGAATGCGCCGGCTAAGTTTCAACTTGCGATTTCGCTTCGGGTGATTCCTCAATCGGTAGGTCACTTGTAGGCGTTCTAAACGACGCGAATGTTTCTTCAAAAGTTTGCGGCCCCACCTCGGCAATGCGCGCAAGAATGTCGGGCCTTTGGATGCGGCCGGCGAGCCAACGTCGCCGCCACAAACTCGAAATTATCGCTGCCGATGATCCTTCGTTCTCACTCAACTCCCGCAAGCCCATTAATTCTTCAAGCGCCCCCGGGTGCAGTTCGCATACGTAGGAAACGCGCGGCGTGGCATGGTGCAAGATCGCGTTGGCATCAATACCAAGGGTTTCGACCGACTCCCGAATCTGCCGCATTCTCGGGCTTGCTCCCTCTCCGAAACGATGGTTGACCCGTCGAGCGCGACGCTCTCGTTCATTTAGCTCACGCAGTACGTTTACCGTTGTGTTTCCCAAGTGAACCGTGCCATAACCGGCTGTCCCTTTTTCTAACTCGTTCCACTCGATATTGCGTTCAAGTTCCGGGTAATCCTTGGCGCGCAATTTCAGTCGGTTGTATTGACTGCTTCCATTTCCGTACAGACTCGTGGTGGTCAGTGCCTTAAGTTCGGCTGGTCTGTATATTGCTCGCCCAGCCATCTTCGAGCTAATAAGGCTCATTTGTTTAGCGTAGCGATCCCGGTAAGCCTCACGAACTTCCCTGGCGGTCATCAACAGCGCGACCAGTTTTCCTCCAAGAAGGGCGTTGTATGGGGCTACTGCGCCACAGACGCTCACGTCGGCCACCTGACTTGATAGCCCAGCCTTCCGTACTTCCCGCAATGCAACGTTTAAAGTTCGCCAGCCGTTTGGATGCCGCAGGAGCGCATCGAGAAGGGCTGCGCCCTCCATGCTCCAATCCATCGACTGAAAAGTACGCTTAGCGTCGAGAAGATTGCCAAGGGTTTCCGATCGCTTACGGATGAACAACGCATCCTTTGACGCTTGCAGCCAGTCTATGAATCCGACCGAATCTTCACGTAGATCCCGCTGAGATCGAACTACCTCATTCGCTTCTTCGGCCTCCGTAAACGCTTCCTCGAGTTCCCGCTGCCGGGTCGCCGCTGCTCCCGCGCTGCGTTGCTCAAGCCGAAGGACGGTGCGCCCAGATGGGCACGCAAGTTCGTCGATGCTCACAAGGTCATCGGATCGAATCTCCGTGATACTTTTTTCGACTCGCGCCACAAGCGCCCGTAAAGCAGTCTCCGGTTCCCATTTACCATCGCGCACTTTTGATAGAAAAGCGTCCGGGTTCCAGCCGATCCAATTATCTCTTGACCGCATCCGCACCACCGGGCTCGCCAGCATGGCAATCCCGATCACCGGCCGCTTCGGCCGAGCTGCGTTACGAATTAGCAGAGCGAGCTGCCGCCCCGGGATGGAGCGGTACTCTAGCGACCATGTATGCCGAAAATACCTCCAGATATCCAGGAGCCGCAGGCCGGTGACAGAGCACTTAGCGTCCTCGTCGCAGACTTCAATAACTGGATCAATGACGCGCTTCAATCCGCTCGCCATTTCCGCACCTGGCATACCGGATATAGGCCGAAGCAATTCAGCCAGTTCCGCCCCATTCTCAATCACATCAGCGATTGATGTCCGACCTTGTGGACGCGGAACTACGTGGTGCATCCGACCCAAGAATTTCTGGACGCCAGAATCCACTAACTGCCGATCACGTCCGGTCTGCAGGGCACGACGAAGCCGACCTTTCGCAACTTCCGCTGACTCGCCGGCCAATCGCAGGCCCGGCGGTTGCAAATGCATCGCTTCCTCGTCTGTCGTGACCTCCCATCCCTGCTCAATAAGATCCGCAAGCAAAAGGGCGACCGCGCGCAATTCCAGGCTCCACGTTTCGTCCTGCCACCGCTCGTGAAGCTGACGGAGTGCAGACGCAAGCCCCTGTGGGTCGGCATCGCGCTTAATTTCTATGTACGCACCCAGCTTACGCATGACCTGCGGCGACAGGTGTGGCGTGATGGTACGCAGCGGCCCTTGACCATCTACGATGTCGGCGTTGCTGTCAGTCATGGTGGAACTCATAATCCTGAATACCTAAAAAAAAGCCGAGCCCACCAGGGCTCGGCTTTGGATAACCCCAATAAAACAATCTTACTCGTTGGCGGCGACTTTGACCTCGTCGTCGGGATTTTTGGCACCAATGTTTTGCGCCAACTGCGCCAGTGCAAACTCCAGTTTCCGTGACCATTCCGGGACTTCGTGTGCGTAGATGTCTTTAAGCGACTGCGTACCTTCAAGCATCCGGTCACCAATGCTGAACAACAATACTTCGAGGGCTCCGCGCACCGCCGGACTGCTGTCAGGCCCAGAGTGCACTTCCTGATAGAACCGGGTAGAAGTATTAAGCCACAGCACTTTCGTCCCACCGAGATATTCAACCTCGAAAAACGAGCCGCCTGGAACAGAGCGAAGTGCAACCTTATAGAGCTTTCCCGAAAACTCGGCTTCGATCTCACCGGCTTCTTGCTCGACTGACTTACCGGATTGTGCGGCGCGCTTCTCAGCCTCTTGCTGCAAGCGCCGGCGCCCATGCTCATCCCGCTTGTCCTTAATGCCAATAGGGACGACCGGGGCGAGCTGCGCTGTCCGCTCCATAGCATCCTCAGACGGACGCTTCTCACCGGCCGCCGTTTCCTGAGTAGTTGCGTGCACGCTCTTTGCTTCGCGGAACTTTTTACGCAACTGATCCAGTGCCTTGTCTAACCCGTGTTCTTCGAGAATTTGCCAAACTCTGTCCGACACATCGACCCGTTGCTTTGTCGTAGGCACGTTAAATTCCTCGTCAAGCGATGCATCAAAATCAATTTCAATTTTGATGAACCGGTCATAATTGACGAACGTCGTGGTGCCAACGTGATTGACGACATCAATGACGCGCCCCATCCGGGAAATAATAAAACCGTTATAGTCCCTCAGAACCGGCCATCGCTCGTTCTGGTTCTTGCCTGTTGCACCCCGCTTTTTATCAATGCTGGCAAACGAAGGTGGCATATACGAAAACCGTACTGTGATATGGCCCTTTAATTCGCGGGTGTCCTTGTCTTTTATATCAATCCGCAGCGGATCAAGCGCCTCCGCGCGATCCGCATCTAGGTCATACCACCGATACCCTGGCGTCAAAAACAGCGGATCGATCGGCTCGACGCGTTTGTCATTCACCCAGATATCGAACTGTGAACGCAGCTTGTGGTAGGTGACACCAAAATGCCGCAGCAACTGCTCCTGCAGGCTACCTGATGTTTTCCATTTCAGCCTGTCGAGTTTATCGATAACGACGACGGTGCCACTTTTGAGTTCGCCCTCGGGGAAATGTGTACGAATATGCTCTAGGACAAACCGTGGAAGCGGCGCACGCTTTTGTTCCGGAATTATGATTTCACCGGCATCGTTGTTGTACTTGTCTGTCTCGATATCATCAAGATCGACTTCGCACATAGACCAATCAGCGCCTTCGACCGCCGAATACACCTCGAAGCGGCGCCCAACGCATACGCAGGCGCTCGGGAGCCCATAACCGAACCGGCCAATTCCCGTCCTGCTATTTTCCCGGTCGGTTCCGCCCCAGAGCATTGATGCCCGTATCATTTCTGGCAGCATTCCGTGACCGTTATCGATCACAGCAATTTGCCCTGGCTTCTTATCGGACTTGCTGCCGGAGTACCCGAAAACGACGTGTGCCGCGTCGGCTCCCGCTTCAAACGCATTGTCGAGCAGTTCGTCCAGGGCCGTGCCGGTATGCTTGTAACCGACGTCCCGAATGCCGCGGACGAATGCTGCGCCTACCGTGAGGCCGTACTTGAAACTGCTCTTGTTGAGTTTGGCGATGTACTCCTTCTGACGCTCAATTGCTTTGGATGTAACGGTTTTCATGATCACGTTCCTTATTTTCAGGCAACGATTTCGTCGCCCTTGAGTCGGCCTCGTTTCTTTTAGCAGCTCGAGACCGAATGGCTGCATGCAGTTTGCTACCGCAACATTTCGCAGCCACGGAACGCACTCAGTTGCCGCGCGCCGTGCCTACATATTCTGCTCATGGCCTTGCTGATCGCCATCGAACTCACGCCAAAGGCGCGCGCAACGGTGGCCTGCGTCTCACCTTTCCAAAAGACGCGCTGAACGATATCGCGGTCGCGCGGCTTGAGGGAGTGGACAAAATTATCGAGGGCGTGACCCAAGCGAATGCCGTCCAGGATTTCATCTGCGCCTGGAGTTGGGTCAGGGATATTGCAATACCACGGTGTGTCCTCGGAATCAGAGGACTGGCTCGACCATGGCTTGAGGGGACCTACCGGCGAGAATGCCGACGGGTGGACGTAGGACTCTGTGTAGCCGCTCATGACAACCTCCGTTATGTTGAAAAATCGGAGGTACACGGCCAACTGGAGCCTAGATCCGCCAGTTTTCAAGCAGCGATTTCGCCGCCCACTACGCGTATCTCCTATAAGTAGATTATCACGTCCTACGAGAGTGTAAACCCTCCTTTCCATCGAGATGCGGCCGCCTAGGTTCGATGCCCTGACTCCAAAGGGCGTAAGTTGCTGTTTATGCCTACAAGTTAGGCGAAGATCCGGCCACAGGTCAAAAAGAGAAGCTATGAGCTACATCTACTGCCTTTACTCGACCGAGGACGGCGTTCCCCGGTACGTCGGCCGTGCAAACGACAGGGTCAGTTACCGGTTCAAGCAGCACATCACTGCTGCCTTGGACAAAGAGCCGGGGCCGCTTTACGACTGGATGCAGGATGTATGGCGCCGCAACCATGACGTTTCCGTCTACATGCTTCAACAGGACATCATTCCCAAAGACGTTGACTTGTTCGAGCAGTACTGGATTGACCAGTTCGCTAATCTGTTGAATGTGGTCGGAAATAACAAGCGGACGGCCAATTCCTCGATCGCAAACCAGATCCAGGCGGCGATTCAGACGCAACTAGAGTCGAGCCGGGAGAGTAGGCTGCCTCCGAAATAGCGCGGCCTGATTTCGGATAGTCACGCGTTGTTGATGTGCCCGATCGCCCCGCAGCAAGGTGTTCCGCGGCTCGACTGCGCGAACCCGCGGTTGGCTTGGTCGCCCGGCTGCTCACCGGTGTAGGCTTCGTTGCAACATTTGCCGTGCCAGCGCGGCGAAGGTAGCACTGGCGTAGCACGGGTGAAAATGAAAAGGGCTTAGCTCGCGCTAAGCCCTTGAAGTAATGGTAGGCCGTGCCGGATTCGAACCGGCGACCAACTGATTAAAAGTCATATGGTCGTCCAATCGTTAAGGGCAGCGATGCCTATACCAAACCCCCGCTTTCATCCTTCAACCCCACCCCCGTCACACCCCGCGCCACCCCTGCCGCCGCGATCCAGTCGATCCTCCGCGCCGCCGCCTCATAACCCAGCCCCTCTGGCCGGATGTTCGACACGCAGTTCCTTTCCGCATCCATGCGCCCGACCCGCGGGGCGAAGGTCAGGTAAGCCCCCAGGCTGTCGGGCGAGGATAGCCCCGGGCGCTCGCCGATCAGCACCACGACGAGCTGCGCGCCGAACGCCGCGCCGATCTCGTCGCCGAGCGCGACGCGGCCCTGGAGCGCGAGCGCGACGGGCACCGCGGCCCAGCGCTGCGGCGCGAACGCTATCAGAGCGCGCACGACGGCCGCCGCATGGCGCTCGACCGCGAGCGCGGAAAGGCCGTCGGCGACGACGAGCGCGAAGGGCTGCGGGCTCTTCGCAAGGATGGCGCCGGGCGAAAGGCGGCGGCCGAGGTCGGGACGCCTCAGGTAGGTCGCGCGGTCCGCGGCGGCGCTCTGCACGAGCCGTGGCGCAAGGCCCAGCCCGCCCAGCTGCGAGGCGACGAGTTGCGCATCGAGCGCGTGGTGCACCGCGTCCCGCGCGCGCGCATGCGCGAGCCCGAAGCGCAGCAACTCTCCGGTGGGCAGCCCGCTCCCCGCCCGCCCGAGCGCGATCCGCGCCGGCGTGAAGGCGCGCAGCATCCCCCAGGCGTTCGCGATGACCGGGCTCTGCTTCACCCGAGCTCCTTCGCCAGCGCAAGGAGCGGGGTCTGCGGAGAAGGAACGAGCCGCCCGTCCGCGCCAGCGATACCCATCTTCTCCAGCCACGCCTCGAACTCGGGCGCGCGCTTCAGGCCCATCACCTCGCGCAGGTAGAGCGCGTCGTGAAACGAGGTGCTCTGGTAGTTGAGCATCACGTCGTCCGCCCCGGGCACGCCCATGATGTAGGTGACCCCCGCGGCGCCAAGGAGCGTGAGCAGCGTGTCCATGTCGTCCTGGTCGGCTTCGGCGTGGTTGGTGTAGCAGACGTCCACCCCCAGCGGCACGCCCAGCAGCTTGCCGCAGAAATGGTCCTCGAGCCCCGCGCGGATGATCTGCTTGCCGTCGTAGAGGTACTCCGGCCCGATGAAGCCGACCACGGTGTTGACGAGCAGCGGCTCGTAGGCGCGCGCGACGCCGTAGGCGCGGGCTTCGAGCGTCTGCTGGTCGCAGCCGTGGTGCGCGCCGGCCGAAAGGCTGCTGCCCTGCCCGGTCTCGAAGTACATGACGTTCTCACCGAGCGTGCCGCGCTTGAGCGATCTCGCCGCCTGCATCGCTTCCCGCAGCAGCGCGAGGCTCACGCCGAAGCTTTCGTTGGTTTTCTGGGTGCCGCCGATCGACTGGAAGACCAAGTCCACCGGCGCGCCCTGCTCGATCGCCTTGATCTGGCCGGTGACGTGGGTGAGGACGCAGGACTGAGTGGGAATCGCAAAACGGGAGATCAGCTCGTCCATCATGCGCCAGAGCGGCAGGAACGCGGCCAGGCCGTCGCCCGCCGGGTTCACGCCGATCACCGCGTCGCCGCAGCCGTACATGAGGCCATCGAGCATCGAGGCGGCGATGCCGCGCGCGTCGTCAGTAGGGTGGTTGGGCTGCAGCCGCACCGAGAGCCGCCCGGGGAGGCCGATGGTGTTCCGAAAGCGCGTCACCACGCGGCACTTGCGGGCGACGGAGACGAGGTCCTGGTTGCGCATGAGTTTCGACACGGCGGCGGCCACCTCGGGAATGAGGCCGCGCGCGAGCGCTGTGACTTGTTCGGATGTCGCGGCGAGCAGCCACTCGCGGAACTCCCCCACCGTGAGGTCGGATACGGCCGCGAACGCGGCCTTGTCGTGCGAGTCGAGGATGAGGCGCGTGACGTCGTCCTCTTCGTACGGAACGATGGCCTCGGCGAGGAACGCGGCAAGAGGCAGCTCGGCGAGCGCCATGCGCGCGGCCATGCGCTCCTCCGCGCTTCCCGCCGCGATCCCGGCGAGCGCATCGCCCGAGCGATGGGGCGAAGCGCGCGCGAGCAGCGTCTTCAGGTCGGCAAACCGGTAGGTGACGCCGTCGACGGTGTGGGCGTGGGGCATGGCACGGCCTGCGGGTATGTTCGCACGCCCGCGTCATCGGAATCCGATCGTCGGCGTTACTTCTCTCGAGCCCCGGGATTCCGGGTACGGCCCGCAGACAAGGATGCTTCCGCAACTGAACGAGAACGGCGATCTGCCGCCTGGCGTGCATGCCACGGGCTGGACTGAAATCGGGCAGCGCTTCGGCACCGGGAGCAGCGCGCGCGTGCGCGCGATGGCAGCGCTCAAGCACCTGCATGAGCTCGCAGTACGTACCGGCGCGTTGAGATCCTTCTTCGTCTTCGGCAGCTTCGTTTCGGCAGCGCCCGCCCCGCGGGACGTAGACCTAATAGACCAAGCTGACGGTACGGTTCGTGGCATTTTGGAAGTCGCATGATCCGCAACGATCTGGAACTGGCGAACGCACGGGAGCGAGTGGCGAAGCTCGAGCGCCTGCTCGAGGACCTGCGCAGGACCGCGCGGCCCGAGGAATGGCCCGCGCTCAGCTCCGGCTACCGGCTGGAGATCGAGCGCATGCAGGGGGAAATTCTCGACTATCTCGTCCGCGCGGCGCCGGAAACAAGGCGCACGACGACCGCCTGACTTGCCGCTCGACGGCGGAACTCGGTTTCTCGTTGGGCAGGTATGACCGTGCCTCAAGCCGCATAGAGCAGGATTTTTTCCTGCTCCACGCGCTGCGCGGAGCGAAGCCGTGACAGGGCGGTGGGATAGGCGTATTTTCCCGATCGGGAAAATTTCTCTCCAGCAGGACCATCCCCATAGGCACCTTCGAGGGTTTCCCAGCCTTCTTCGTCAGCCCGCGCGCCAGCTCACCCGGGTCCACTCGGGCGCTACAAAGTGGCGTTTATAGACACCGATTCGTTTGACTAACGATGCCTATAGACATCATAATGCTACACATTACGTCGTCTATGGACATTCTACTCTGTGAGAAAACAACGCTCTTTCAATAAGTTAGTCTCTGTCCAGCTCGATGAATCAATCGAGCCTTTTCACGCGCTTTCTCGCGCAACCCGCCCGGCAAAGGGCTGGGCGCGCGCGGTGCGGGAAGCGCTCGGCATGAGCGCGGAGCAGCTCGCGCGGCGCATCGGCGCGACCCGCTCGACGGTCGCGACGCTGGAGCGCAGCGAGGCGCGCGGCACGATCACGCTCGCGAGCCTGGAAAAGCTCGCGCGCGGGCTGGGCTGCCGCGTGGCCTACGCGCTCGTGCCCGAGGACGCCGGCTCGCTCGAAGGCGTGCGCCGCAGGCGCGCGCTGGAGCTCGCGCGCAAGCAGCTCGCCCGCGTGTCGCACACGATGAAGCTCGAGGCGCAGGGGCTCAGCGCCGAGCGCGAGCGCCGCCAGGTAGAGCGCCTCGCGGACGATTTGCTCGCGGGCAGCCCGCGCAGGCTCTGGGAGTAGGGCGCATGGCCGCGGGCGCGACGCCGCTCGATCCGGACGAGGCCGCTGGCCTCGTGCCCGGGCACATCGCCACGCGCGAGCAGCTCGACGAGTGGGAGGCGGACAACATCCTCGCCGACGAGCGCTGGGCCGCCGGGGCGGCGAAGCGCCGCGCGATTCTCGACGATGCGTTCGTGCGCGAGCTGCACCGGCACATGTTCGACCGCACGTGGAAGTGGGCGGGCACTTTCCGCGCGACCGAAAAGAACATCGGCATCGCGCCCGAGCGCATCGCAGTGGAGGTGCGCAAGCTCCTCGCGGACACGAAGGCGCAGCTCGGGGCCAAAGTGGCGCCGCTCGACGAGAGCGCGGCGCGGTTCCACCACCGCCTGGTGCAGATTCACCCGTTCGCCAACGGCAACGGGCGCCATGCGCGGCTGATGACCGACCTTCTGCTCGCCGCGAACGGCGGCGAGCCGTTCACCTGGGGCCGGAGCGACCTCGTGCACGCAAGCGAGGCGCGCGAGCGCTATCTCGCCGCATTGCGAGCTGCGGATGCGCGCGATTTTGCGCCGCTGCTTGCATTCGTGCGCAGCGGAAATTAGCTACCGCTCGCAGGAGGCGAGCTGAAAACGGCCCTCGCGCCACGCTTCGTAGAGCTTGTCGGGAGGCGGGCCGCGCGTGAGCAACGCGGCGAGCAGGACGTTGGTGTCGAGAACGACGCGCAAGCGCAGGATTCAGCGCGAGCGGCGTTTGCGCGCCTTGCGCACCTCGCGTACCGCTTCGTCGATCGCCGCCCGGAGCTGCGCCCCCGGAACGTCCTGGTTGCGGTCCTTGAGCGCCTGCACGCGGCGGTCAAGCACGCGCCAGCGCACGGCGTCCTCGACGAATTTCGACAGATCGCCCTTCTTCATGCCCTGCGCACCGAGCAGGGTGCGCAGCGACAGATCGGTTTCCTTTGACACCTTGATGGTCCAGCGGATGGCCTCGGACATGGACAGACACCTGTGCGGATAGACGTCTAAGCGCATAGGCTACCCCAGCGCGATTGCCGGCCGGCGCGGCCGGCTCGCAGCGAAGCCGTGACGGGGCGGTGAGATAGGCGTATCTTCCCGATCGGGAAGATTTCCCTCTCACTGGGCCCTCTGCCATGGCGACCTCCCCTGCTCCTGCCTTCATCGTAAGCCCGGTGCGCCTGGGCGAGCTGGTGCGCAACGCGCGCCAAGCTTTCGGCTGGACGCAGGAGGCGGCGGCCCGGCGGGCCGGCGTTGGGCCGCGATTCCTCGGCGAGCTGGAGAACGGCAAGGCGACGGTGCGCCTCGATAAGGTGCTGCGGGTGCTGAAGGCGGTGTCGCTGAGTTTTGCCGTGCTGCCCACGGGCCCGCGCCCGCCGGCGCGCTAGTGAATCGCGCCCGCTTTCTTCGCCTCTTTCGCCTCGGCCTGCGCAATCTTGTAGGCCTCGATGCCGCACAGGTGATTGCCGAACCTGCGCACGATGTCGCCTGCCCCCCAGGGGCTCTCGCAGCGCGAGGCGACCAGCGCGAGCGTGAAGCACATCGCGTCGAGGAAATCGGGCATCGCGTCCGATTCCTCGGATTCGCGCGTCATGGCTGTCAGCCGCTCGCAATAATCGCCGGCCTGGTTGCCCGGCGGCCGCACGGGCTCAGGTCGCGGCGCCGGCTCGGGGGGCGCCTGCACGGCGGGTTTCTGGCGGATGAATCGGAAAAGAAACGCTTTCAGCATCACGGCCTCCATGCATCCCCCGGTCGGTCGGCCGTGGCCGGCCCCGGGGGTCGGGAGCCTGCCAACGCTTTAGCGGCACTTGGTGAGTCGCCCGCAAGCTGCTGCTCAAATCGGCGACGGGCCTTGCGGCCCAACGACAAAGCATTGTCCCACGCGGCTGGCTCAGGGGATGAGCCAGCGCGCGCTGCTCAGCGGCGGCTGATCCTCCGGTAGCGGTGCCCTGCGGTGATCACCTCGCCCTCGCGAGAGAGCACTGCGTAGCAGCGCGCCACGCGCTCGAGGTCCTTGCGCCCGGGTTGCGCGCGGGCGAGCTTGCGGCGCGCGCGCTTGTCGAAGTAGAGGATCACCGCGTGGCCGCGGTGGTCGAACGCCTCGCGCCCGTATTCGAGCAGGATGTCCAGGGCTTCGGCGCTGATGCAGCGCTGCTTCATGCGCGCGCCGGCGTGGCTGGTGAGGGCGAGATGCACGGCACGCCCCTCATTCGCCGACCAGCCAGCACAGGCCGATGAGGACGAAGGGCGCGAGGGCGACGGCGAGATCGAGCGGGATGGCGAGCATGGCAGCCATTCTGCGGTCGCCGGTGGCTCAGGGCGTGAGCCTGCGCTTGGTCAGCGCACGGCGTAGCCGGCGAGGTGCACCACGCGCCCACCCGCGGCGAGCGCGCCGCCCGCGATGCCTTCGCCCGAGAGGCGCAGGTCCTCGCCCTCGCCCAGCGCGGCGAAGCGCTCGGCGGCGGCGGCTTTCATCTTCTCGAGGAAGCGGCGCACCTCCTCCTCGGGAGGGGCGAGCGTCTTGCCGTTGGCGGTCTCGATCGCGTCCATGGCGTAGCTGCGCACGAGCTTTTCGAAGTACTTGGCGAAAACGGCGGCGGAATCAAACACTTCCAGACCGACTACTTTCCCGTCCACCGCCACCACCGCGCCGCGCTGGCGCGATTCCGGGCGGAACGCCTGCGCGTAGGCGTCGAGATCGCCGGCGCGGCTCTCGTAGGCATCGCCCATGGCGCCGGTCGCCGAGCTCGCGCCGAAACTCGCCATCTTGGCCTCGATGTCGTTCCACACCTCGGATTGGTCGGAGTGGCGCGTGCCGCGCTCGCGCAAGGAGAACGACACCTGCGCCATCTTCTTCGCGCGCGCCTTGGCGAAGAGCGCGCGCTTGGCGGGCGTGAAATCCCGCGAGCGATACGACCAGCGTCCCTGCTCGACGCAGGAGACGGGGATCACGATGCGCTTGCCCCCGGCCACCAGGATCGAGAGGTTGATGACGCGGTTCTGCTTGGCGCCGACGAGCTCGTCGCCGTCCACCAGCAGGATCTTCTCGGCCGAGCCGTTCTCGAAGGCGAGCTCGGGGACGCTGCCGCCCGCGGACACCTCGGTGACGCGCGCGAGCTTTTTCTCCAGCGCCTCGTCGAGCAGCAGGTAGCCGGCGGGGTCGTCGCGCTCGCCGAGCAGCGGGTAGAGGGCGAGGTTGCGGTGCGCCTGCGGCGCGCCGAGCGACAGGGCTTCGATGGAATCGCGGATTTCCTGCATGGCTGCCTCCATTTCGACTGGGAGAAACAGTATGCAGGGGGTGGTGGCTCAGGGCGTGAGCCTGCGGAGGGAAAGCGTGTTGGGCGATGTCGCGCGATCATTACGGTTGACTGCGACCTTCGCGATTGGCCTTCGCAGGCCGCTTGCGCACCAGCAGATCCAGGTTGGTCACCAGCCTGACAAGATCTTCCGCCTCCATGGTGCTCGCAGGCGGCGCGCCCTCGTATTCGGCGGCGTTGCGGCGGTCGTGATACTTGTCGAGCGCCAGCCACAGCTCGGCGGGCGCCCCGGCGGTGTCCGCGAGCACCTGGAAGATGATCTTGCGGTGACCAGCGCTGGAAGGTCGATACCCGGCGCGGCGCAGTGCGGCGAGCGCCAGCGCGTGCGCAGCGTTGTAGGCAAGCATGAACCGGCTTTGGGCGCTGAGCGCGGAGTTCCGGCTGTCGCGGAGCTGGACCTCCGCGCTTGCCAGCAGGCGGCCGACCTCCTCCTTGCCGGGCGGCTCAGCGCTGAGCTGCCTTGCGTGCGCGAGATTTTCGAGTCTTGACGCGGGCGAGGTCATCGAGCGCGTGCCGGCTGCCGACCAGCCAGACCACTGGTCCAGCCAGGACGGAATCCAGGAAATGGCTCCCCTTTGCCATGAGGTCGGCGAACTCGTCTTCCGAGTAGGCGATGACGGAAATTCTTCGCGCGAGCCGCTTTTCCGCCTCGGCGAGCGCAAGCACGAGCTCCGACGGCCGGAGGTCGCCGACCCAGAGCAGGTCGATGTCGCTGGTCGCAGCCGCAGTCCCCTTGGCGACAGAACCATAGACGAAAGCGAACCGAATCCGCGAGGCGTAAGGCGCGAGCAGACCCTTCAGCGCCCCAGCGACCCCGAAGGTCTTCACCGCGACGGCTTGCAGCTCGCTGAAGATGGGACATTCCGGGTTCGCCTGGTAGTACACCTGCCTGCCTTCCTTGGTGCGGGCGAGCACGCCCACCCCGGTCAGCGCCGCAAGGTCGCGCTGCAGCGAGCTTGGGGGCGCGCCCGCCGCGCGGGCGATCTCGCGCAGGTAGAAACGCCGGTCCGGGCGCCCGAAAAGCAGCGCGAGGATCGCGCGCATCGATTTGCCGAAGAGAACCGCGGCGAGCCGGTCGGGGCCGGAAGCAGCGACGGTTGGCTTGGAGTCCTTGCTCATACGCATTTCGAGTACAAGTGTACGCCATTTGCGTACTATTTCAAGGGGTTGGAGCGCGGTCGCGCTCCTCAGGCTTCATAGAGCACGCGCAGATCGCGCAGGATCGTCTTTCTCCGGTAAGGGTTCTCCATGACCTGGGGCGGGACGAGGTCCACGCGCCGGCCACCGAAAACCTCGCTGAAGGCCTCGCGCATTTCTGGCTCCGCCCAGAGCGAAGGCGCCTTGCCCGGCTCGAATTCGATCAGCAGGTCGACGTCGCTCTGCGGTGTCAGCTCGCCGCGTGCCGCCGAACCGAACAGGCCGAGCCGCCGGACGTGGTACTTGCGGCAGAGCGCAGCGAGCTTCGCGCGGGGAACGGCAACCGGCTGCGCCGGGCGCTCGACTGCGTAGGTCGCTGCGGGCGAACGCAGGACCCGAGCCGGGGCAGCACCCGAGAGCTTGGCGATCAGTCCCTCCAGCTCGTCGAACACGGGTGAGGTCCGGTTTGCCTGGTAATACTTCTGGCTCCCTACCGGCATCACCGTCACCAGGCCCGCGCCCACGAGCCGTGCGAGTTCCCGGTACACCGCACCGGTGCCTTTCTTCGCCTGGCGGACGATCTCGCTCAGATAGAAGCGCCGCTCGGGCTCCGCGAAAAGCAGCCCCAGCACTTTCTGCTGGGTGCGGCTGAACAGCGCCTCGGCGATCCGCTTCTGCGGTTCTCCCATAATGGGAATGTACTCTCCCACTATGGGATGGGTCAAGGTAGCGAGCCTGCCACGAACTAGAATGCGGCATGGCGCAATTCGACCCCGCCTCGAGCAAGCCCTTCGCCCTCAGCCGCTCGAAGGTGGAGCTGTTCCTCGAGTGCCCGCGGTGCTTCTATCTTGACCGGCGCATCGGCATCAAGCGCCCTGAGGGGTTCCCGTTCAACCTCAACTCGGCGGTGGATACGCTGCTCAAGTCGGAATTCGATAGCTATCGCGCCAGGGGCGAGCCGCATCCCTACATGGTCAAGGAGGGGATCCACGCGGTGCCGCACACGCACCCCGAGCTCGATACCTGGCGCGCGAACTTCAAGGGCGTGCGCGCGCTGCATGCGCCGACCAACCTCCTGCTCACGGGCGCGATCGACGATTTGTGGCGCGACCTCGGCACGGGCGAGCTGATCGTCGCTGACTACAAGGCGACCTCGAAGGCCGCCGAAGTTTCGCTCGATGCCGATTGGCAGAACGGCTACAAGCGGCAGATGGAGTTCTACCAGTGGCTGCTCAGGCGCCAGGGCCTTGTGGTCGCCAAGCGCGGCTGGTTCGTGTACGCAAACGGCCGGCGCGACTTGCCCGCGTTCGGCGACCGGCTGGAGTTCCGCGTGAAGCTGATTCCCTACGACGGCGACGATGCCTGGGTCGAGCCGACCCTTGGCCGGATCCGGGAAACGCTCATGGCGCCTGCGCCGGCCGCGCCGGGCGAAGGCTGCAAATACTGCGCCTTCGCGATGCGAGCGGCGCGCGCCTAGGGGTAGCGCTTCGCTGCGGCCCTGAGCTGCTCGGCGACGCGCTTCCTGAGCGCCGCGGGCTCGATCACTTCGACGTCCGGCCCGTACTTCAGGATGTCCATCACCAGTTCACGGTCGTTCGAGTAGGGGATCTCGAGCAGGTAGCTGCCGCCGTCCTCGAACCGGGCCTTCTGCTTGGAGTGCCAGGTCTGCGCCGCGACCCAGCGCGCGGAGAGCGGCGTGAACTTGAGCGTCGCCCAAGCGACCTTCCTACCGGCGAAGATGCCGTAGCCGCTCTTCAGGTATTCGTCGAGCTCGGCCTTCGGGATCTCCTTCGCGCGCTCGTCCACCGGCTCGGCGGCGCGGATCGCGTCCACCGCGAAGCTGCGCAGGTCCTCGCGCAGGTGGCAATACGCGTCCACGTACCAGTTGTCGCGGTAATGCACCAGGCGCTGCGGCGAGATGACGCGCTCGGTCTCGCGGTCCTCCATCCGGTTGTAATGGCGGATCTTCAAGCGCCGGCGGTTGAGCGTCGCCTGCGCCGCGACGGCGAAGTGCTCGTGCTTCATCGCGCGCGCCGCCTGGTGCAGCACGCGCACGCGCCGCCCCACTTCCTCGTGCGAGTGGTCGCCCGAGCCGAGGATCGCGGAGAACCTCGCCAGCAGCGGCCTGACGTGCGGCGTCAGCAGCCCCGGCTGCAGGTTCTCGAGCAAGTGCTGCATGGTGAGCAACGCGCGGATCTCCTCCGCCGAGAACCACAGCCCGGGAAGTGCATAGCGCGGGCCGGTGGAGGGCTTGCCGAAGCGGTAGCCGTTGTCGTCGCGGTCGTATTCGATCGGGGCGTTGAGGCGATCGCGCATGTAGGCGAGATCGCGCTTCAACTGCGCGCGCGAGACGCCGAGTGACTCCATCAGACGCGCGAATGACACGCAGCGCCCGTTTCCCAGCAGTTGGTCGATCTTGTAGATGCGCTCGGTGCGGTTCATGGCCAGCTCCCCCTCTGCCAATTCTAGCCGCCGCGCCGAGCGACTTCCCTAGCCGCCGCGCCGAGCGACCCTCGTCCGCGGCTGGTTTTTTATCCAGTAGCGGGCGCAATAGCCTGTACAATGCGCGCCCCGCTATGAAGAAAGCCGCCGCCATGAAAAAGCCTGCCGACATGATCCCTAGCGGCCTCGTGAAGGAAGACCTCGTCATCGGCCGCGGCGCCCTCGCCGAAGCGGGCAAGGATGTCCTCGTGCACTACGTCGGCTGGCTCACCAACGGCCAGCAGTTCGACTCCAGCCGCGCGCGCCGCGACCCGCTCGATTTCTCGCTCGGCGCGGGCGACGTCATCAAGGGCTGGGACGAGGGCGTGCCCGGAATGCGGGTCGGCGGCAAGCGCAAGCTCACCATCCCGGCCGATCTCGCCTACAGGGACCAGGGCTGCGGCGGCGTCATCCCGCCGCACGCGACGCTGGTGTTCGAAGTGGAGCTGCTCGAAGTCTCCTAAGCTGGGCTAGTTGAGAAGCCACAGCGCTGCATTCAGCACTGTGGCGAAGCCAACCCAGGCAGCATAGGGAACCAACAGTATCCCCGCGACGCGGTCGATGCGCCAGAAAAGCACCGTCGTGGCGAGGATCGCCGCGAGCAGCACCACGATTTCCGCGAGTGCCGCGCCGATCAGGCGCGCGCCGAAGAACACGAACGACCACGCGAGATTGAGCGCGAGCTGCACCGCGTAGACGGTGAGCGCGAGGCGCACTTCCTGCCCGGGGCCGCGCCGCCACAGCCGCCAGCCTGCGATCGCGATCATCACGTAGAGCGCGGTCCACACCGGCCCGAAGATCCAGTCGGGCGGATTGAACGGGGGCTTCGCCAGCGCCTGGTACCAGGTCCCGACGCTTCCCGCCGTCACCCACCCGCCGAGCGCCGACACCGCGGCATTGAGCACGATGAACATCGCCAGCCCGGCATAGTCCCGCGCACGCGAGCGCGGCGCGAAATCGGGCTCTGACCCCGGTTTTCCTAGCCCTGCCATACGGCGTAACCCTTGGCCTTGAGATCCTCGGCCAGCTCGACCTCCATCGCCTCCGCCGCTTCGAACGGCATCGGGTTGTAGCACTCAAAGAGCTCGGGCAGCAGGCCGAGGCCGAAGTCGCGCACGAAGCGGTTCGCCTTCACGCCCGCCTTGTGGTTCTGGAAGCGCTCGCCCGGCGGCAGGCCCGTCATGCCGACGTACACGCACGGCATGCCCTTGCGGTGGCCGCGGTTGCGGGCGCGGAAGGCGCGGAACTTGAGCACCGCGGGGTCGAGCTCGACCACGTAGACGTTGTGCGACAGCCGCGGCTCGGGTTTCGCGCTCACGCGCAGATTATGATCCGGCCGGCATGACGCTGCAGATTTCCGCCAAGGACCTCGACGCCCTCGCGCGCAAGGGGTTTCGCATCATTTCGGGCGGCCAGACCGGCGCCGACCGTGCCGCGCTCGACTGGGCGATCGCGCGTGGCATTCCGCATGCCGGCTGGTGCCCGCGCGGGCGGCGCGCGGAGGAAGGACGGATTCCCAAGCGCTACCAGCTCATCGAGACGCCCTCGCGCGACTACGAGCAGCGCACGCGCTGGAACGTGCGCGACAGCGACGGCACGCTGATCATCTCGCGCGCCGCGGAGTTGACGGGCGGAAGCGCCTACACCGCGCGCTGCGCCGAGCGCCTCACGCGGCCATGGCTGCACGTGCATCCGGGCGCTGACGATGCGCAAACGATGCGGGCGTTTCTCGAGCGGCGCCGCATCGTGACGCTGAACGTTGCTGGGCCGCGGGCTTCGAGCGACGAGGGGATTTACGAGTACGTGTTCGGCGTGCTCGAGCGGCTCGTCGCCCGCGCGGACGCCGTGCCGAAGTCTAGCTAAAGAACCACCGGCCGGTCGGACAGCTCGTCGCGGTCGCCGCGCGGCGGCGGCGGGACGTGGCGCTGCAGCAGTTGCGTGATCGCGGCGATGCCGGCGAGCGCGCCCTCTTCGAAGCGGCCGGCAGCGAACTCGCGCGCCATCTGCGCGCAGGCGCCGTCCCACTCCTCCTGCTTCACCTGCGCGCTTATGCCGCGGTCGGCGACGATCTCGATCTTGCGGTCCACGAACTGCACGTAGATGAGCACCCCGGTGTTGTGCTCGGTGTCCCAGACGCGCAGCGTCGAGAAGAGCTCGATCGCGCGCTCGCGCGAGCCCTGGCCGCGCAGCAGCGCCGCGAGCGGCAGCCCGACCTCGAGCGCCACGCGCAGCTCTACGTTGTGCGCGAGCTCGGCCGCGCGCACCGCAGCCACGACCGCCTCGCCGGTGTGCGCCGGGAACGCGCGCCGCACCACCCAGTCGGGCGTCGCGAGGTGCTTGAGGACGCGTAAGACGTTCATCGCGTCACCAGCTCCCCGACGATCCGCCGCCGCTGAAGCCGCCGCCCCCGCCGCTGAAGCCCCCGCCGCTGCTCGAGGAGCCACCCGAGGACCAGCCGCCGCCCGAACTTCCGCCGCTGCCCGAGGACCAGTGCTGCCCGGCCCCGGCGCGCGTGAACAGGGAAAGGAGGAAGGCCACGATCCCGGCGACGATGCCGGCGAAGAGGAGCTGTGAGAGGAGCCACACCAGCCCGCCGAACGCGCCGCCGGTAAGCGCGGCGCCGCCGATGCGCCCGAACACTGCGCCGAGGATCGCGCCGGCGATCGGCACGATGAACAAGGCGAAGAAAAGGATCGTCAGCCAGTCCACCTGCGCCCCGCCCGGTTGGGGCTGCGCCTTCGGCGCGGGCAGCGGCTCGCCCTCGATCGCGCCGAGGATGCGGTCCACGCCCGCCGAGATGCCGCCGGCGAAATCACCCTGCTTGAAGCGCGGCGTGATCACCTCGGCGATGATGCGCTTGGCGACCGCGTCGGGAATCGCGCCCTCCAGGCCGCGCCCGACCTCGATGCGTAGGCGGCGGTCGTCCTTCGCCACCAGCAGCAGCACGCCGTCGTCGACCCGCTTGCGGCCGAGCTTCCACTGGTCCACCACGCGGATCGAGTACTGCTCGATGCTCTCGGGGCTGGTGCTCGACACGATCAGCACCGCCACCTGGCTGCCCTTCTTCGCCTCGAAAGCGGCAAGCTTCGCCTCCAGCGCCGAGCGCTGGCCGGCGTTCAGGGTGGCGGTCTGGTCGGTGACGCGCGCCGCCAGCGGCGGCACCGGCACCTCGGCCGCCGCGACCGCGATGAAGAAACTACTTAGTAGTGAAATCAACCTTCGGCGGCTGCGCGATGGCTTTCTCGTTCTCCACCGTGAACTGCGGCTTTTCCTTGAAGCCGAACAGCATCGCGGTGAGGTTCGAGGGGAACTGGCGCACGGTGACGTTGTACTCGCGCACCGACTGGATGTAGCGGTTGCGCGCCACCGTGATGCGGTTTTCCGTGCCTTCGAGCTGCGCCTGCAGGTCGCGGAAGTTGGCGTCCGACTTGAGCTGCGGGTAATTCTCCACCACGGCGAGCAGGCGCGAGAGCGCGCCGGAGAGCTCGCCCTGAGCGGCGGTGAAGCGCTGGAACGCCTGCGGATCGTTCACCAGCTCAGGGGTAGCCTGGATCGAGCCCACTTTGGCGCGCGCGTTGGTGACGCCGAGCAGCACCGCCTGCTCCTGCGCGGCGAAGCCCTTCACCGTCGCCACCAGATTCGGGATCAGGTCGGCGCGGCGCTGGTACTGGTTGAGCACCTCGGACCACGCGGCCTTGATCTGCTCGTCGGTGGTCTGGAGCGTGTTGTAGCCGCAGCCGGAAAGGACAAGGGTTGCGGCGAGGGCGAGAAATGCGAGGATGCGTTTGGCCATCGGACCTCCTGGGTTCTGACCGCAAGATGGCGGCGGGCGAAGCGATTTCAAGCCTAGCACGGGCTTCAGCCCGCCCTATCATCCAAGACCCCGCAGGAGGACAATGCCGCCCTGAAAGGAGACCACCATGCACACCGTAATGTGGACGTTCAAGGTTCCAGGCGGGACATCGAAGCAGGATCTGGTCAACACCATCAACGCCACTGCGCACACCTACCAGGGGATTGCGGGGCTGATTCGCAAGTACTACGGCATCGCCGAGGATGGCCAGACGCTGGTCGGCATCTACCTGTGGAAATCCAAGGCCGACGCCGAGCGCTTCTACACGCCGGAGTGGATCGCGATGGTGACCAAGCGCTGGAACGCGCCGCCTGTGCGCCTGCAGTGGGACACGCCGATGGTGGTGGAGAGCGCCGAGCAGCGGCTGGTCAAGGCCGCCTAGCTCCCGGCGGCGAACCGGCCGGCGTGTACGCCGGTCCAAGCCCCGACGACCCATGAACCTGCCCGCCGAGTTCCAGCACAAGATCTCCCGCGAAGAGATGGCGGTCCTGCCGATCCGTCGCTACGAGGGCGAGATCCACCTTGTCGAGGGGCCGGAGCAGCTCGAGCGCGCGGCGGCGGACATGCGCGAGGAGGACGTGCTCGGCGTCGACACCGAGACGCGGCCCGCCTTCAGGAAAGGCGAGAGCTACCTCCCCAGCCTCGCGCAGGTGGCCACGGCGCGCGCGGTGTACCTGTTTCCGCTGCAGCGGCTGGACTGCTCGGGATTGCTTGCCGAGCTGCTCGCCGCGCCGGGCATCGTCAAAACCGGCGTCGGGCTGGCGGACGACCTGCGCCAGTTGAAGCTGCTATTCCCGTTTGCGGAAGCCTCGGTGCTCGACCTCGGCCACGTGGCGCGGCGGCGCGGCCTGCGGCAGACCGGATTGCGCAACCTTGCAGGGATCTTCCTCGGCTCGCGCACGCCCAAGGGCGCGAAAACGACCAACTGGGCGGCGCGGCACCTGTCGCAGCAGCAGATCACGTACGCGGCCACCGACGCCTGGGCCTGCCGCGAGCTTTACCTGCGCTTCCGGGAAATCGGCCTGCTGTAGGCAGGCGCCTACTACTTCGCGGCGCGCCCGGCGCGCGGCAACAGCTTCGCCAGCTCGGCGCCGTGCACCAGGCGAATGCCCTTTTGCGCCGCGAAGGCGCGCGCGTTGTCGGTCAGCTCACCCGCGGAGACGAACATGCATTCGTGCGCATCGCGCGCCTGCGCCGCCGCGTGCAGCTCGCGCAGCGGCTCGACGCCGGTGCGGGTGGCCTTCCAGCGCTTGCAGGCGAGGAGCGACCTGCGTCCCGCCCTGACGAGCTCGAAATCGCCCTGCGCGCCGGCGAGGCGCGTCACGCCGTAACCCGCGCGCCTGTAGGCCTCCTCGATGGCGCCGGAAAACTCCTCCCACTGCATCGCGCGCAGCGCCTCGAGCATGGTGGCGACGCGCGCGCCGCTCGGGGCGCGCAGCTGCTGCCAGCCGGCATAGGCGCCGATGATCACGAACGGCAGCGGCACGAAAAGCGCATAGATTTCCGGCAGCGTGCTGAACTTTTCCAGCAGGAATTTCCCCAGCACGTAGACCCCGCCGGCGACCGCGATGCTGACCCACCACGGCGAGCGCAGCAAGACGGCGAATACCGAGTTCTCGGCCATCTCCAATTTCATGGCTTAGAGCACCTTGCCTAGCCAGGCGGCGATGTGCGCGATCTCCTCGGGACAGACGGCGTGGCCCATCGGATACTCGTGAAACTCGGGCGCATAGCCGAGCGCCTCCAGGCGCTTGCGAGAGAGCTCGGCGCGGTCCAGCCCGATCATCTCGTCCATGCTGCCGTGCGCCATAAAGATCGGCAGGTCGGCATTCATGGCGTGGCGCTCGGCCTGGAGCGTGGCGGCGAGCGGCAGCCAGGTCGAGAGCGCCATGATGCCGGCGAGCCGCTCGGGGTGGCGCAGCCCGGTCTGCAGCGCGATCGCGCCGCCCTGCGAGAAGCCCGCCAGCACGATGCGCCGCGCTTCGATGCCTCGCGTGCGCTCGCGCGCGATCAGGCCCTCGAGGAGAGCTTGCGATTCGTGGATGCCGACGTCGTCCTCCTTGCCGCCGCCTAGCTGGAAGATGTCGTACCAGGCGCGCATGCGCATGCCCATGTTGATGGTCACCGCGCGCGCCGGCGCGTGCGGGAAGATGAAACGCACCGGCAGGCGCGCGGGCAGCCGCAGCGCGGGCACCACCGACTCGAAATCGTGCCCGTCGGCGCCCAGGCCATGGAGCCAGATCACCGCTGCGCCGGGCTTGGCGCCGGTCTCTACTTCGACGGTTTCGGGGAGCTGGGCCATGGTTTCAGACGAGCAGCTTCGCCAGCTCGCCGCTCTTGATCAGCTTCTCCAGGTCGTCCGCGCCGCCCACCAGCACGCCCTTGACGAACACCATCGGGAAAGTGGACCAGCCGGTCCACATCTTGAGCGCATTGCGGCGGCGCCACTGTTTGAAGTAGCTGCCATACTCGAGGTACTTGTAGGCGACGCCCTGCGCATCGAGCAAGCGGCGCGCCTTCTTCGGCATCGGGTTCTGCTTCATGCCGACCACCACCACTGCGTTCGCCGCCACCGCGGCCTGCACGTCGATCACGATGTCGGAGTGGTTGGCCGCGATCTGGTCGCGGATCGCGGGGTGGATATGCGCTTGGTCCAGAACTTGGCGCGGCATTGTCAGGATCCTCCCGCCGCGCGCCCGGCGCGCGGCTGGTAATGCAGCGGAAAGAGTTTCTTCACCACTTCGCCGTCGGAGGCCCAGGCCCTGCAGCCGTCGAGGAAGTAAGGCTTTTCCCTGGCGTCGTCGGGCTTTTGCTCGGTCGCGACCTTGCCCGCCTTGGGCCAGCTGCTCAGGGTCTGGAAAGCCACCGTCGCCACGGGCATGAGCAGCTCGCGCAGGTGGGTGCAGCCTTTGGTGCCGCCGACCGCCTCGTTAATCGCTTTGCGCCAGCCGCCGCCGACTTTCGCGCCCACCAGGTTCTTGTAGGCGGGGGCGACACCGTAGCACGGCTCGTAGGGCGCGTGGTTGGTGGTCACCTCGATGTCGCGCACCGTCATGCCGTGGTCGATCGTCAGGCGCAGCTGCATGTCGTGCACGTGCATGCCGGGCTCGCGGTGCCCGCGGTAGGGCTCGTCCACCGCGTAGGTCTTGGTGTCGATGACGCGCGCCTCGATGTCGAACAGGCCGTCGGCGCGCTCGTAGCCCTCGCAGGCGATGGTGCGCGTGTGCAGGTGGCGGCGCGGCGCCGGTGAGGAAAGGCTCATGGCAAGGGGTCTCCGAAATTGCTGCGCACTATACGCAAAGGCGCTGCTATTTTCCCTTCTTGTCTCGCAGCAGGCCGGCGAGCCCGGCAAGCGGCTGGTGCGTCGCCGGCGGCTTGTCTTCCCCGCCGCCGTCGCCGCCAGCCAGCGAATCCTCGAAGCGCGCGTGTTCGTTCTCGTGGCAGTAGATGCACAGCAGCTCCCAGTTCGAGCCGTCGGGCGGGTTGTGCTCGTGGTTGCCGTCCTTGTGGTGCACCGTCAGCTCGCGCAGGCGCGAGCCGGGGAATTCGCGCGCGCAGCGGGTGCAGATCCAGGGCAGGATCTTGAGCGCCTGCTCGCGGTACGGCTGTTCCTTCAACCGGGCGGCTCCACGCCCTTGGCGTTACTACCGCCGGCGGAACTGGGCGCGCCGCGGCATGGCGGCGGCCATCGGACGCTCGTCCTTGTGGCGGAAGCTGATGCGCCCGCGCGTCAGATCGTAGGGCGACATTTCCATCGTGACGCGGTCGCCGGCGAGGATGCGGATGCGGTGCTTGCGCACCTTGCCGCCGGCATAGGCGAGCACCAGGGCGCCGTTGGCGAGCTCGACGCGGAACTGCGTGCTGGGCAGCACTTCCTGCACTACGCCCTCCATCTCGAGCATCTCTTCCTTGGCCACGGCAATAACCTTTCCGGCGCCCAGCGGCGCGCGTTACAGCAAGCGATTCCGACTGCGAGACGAAGAGCGTTTTGGCGCTCTTCGACGGAAAATCAAACAGTTAGCATTATGAGGCTTTACCCTGCGCGGCGCCAGCGCTGCGCGCTCCTGGCGACACGCATACGCGCGTCGATCCGACGCCGCCTAGCGGCCGACGCGGTTCCTGCCGCCCTGCTTGGCGCGGTATAGCGCCTGGTCGGCCGCCTTGAGCACTTTCGCAGGCACCGGGTTCTCGTCGGAAGGGCCGGCGACGCCGATCGAGACCGTGACCGACAGCGTTTTCATCGGGATGCTGTCGGTGCGATTGAGCGCTCCTTCTTCCCTGTGCTTGGGACGGTCTTCGCCGCGCACCGCCACCTTGTAGTTCTCGATCGCGGCGCGCACGCGCTCCAGGTGCGGGAACGCCTCGGGCAGCGTTTGGCCGGGGAACAGCACCGTGAATTCCTCGCCGCCGTAGCGGAACGCGCGCCCGCCGCCCTCGACCTCGGCGAGGCGCGCCGCCACCAGCTTCAGCACCTGGTCGCCGGTGTCGTGGCCGTGCGTGTCGTTGAATTTCTTGAAGTGATCCACGTCCACCATCGCGATGGTGTACAACGGGCCGAGCGCGGCGAGCGACTCCTGCAACGCGCGCCGCGCTGGCAGGCCGGTGAGCTCGTCGCGATAGGCCATGCGGTGCGATTCCTGCATCAGCGCCACCACCAGCACCACGCCCGCCGCCGACATGAAAACCGCGAACACCCCCGGCGACGACGCCCCTTCGCAGGCGATGAAAAACGCCACCAGCATCGCGACCAGGCCGAAGTCCAGCGGCGAATGCCGCAGCGCCGCGCGCCACAGCGCCGCAACGAGCGCGGCGACGAACACCATCCTGCCGAGCCAGGGCGCGGGCGGGGTGCGCAGCAACCAGTGCTCCAGCAACCCTTGCCAGGCGGTGCCCGAGATCGCGATTTTGCCGGCGGCCGCGATCCACGCCACCAGCAGCACCTCGAGCACCGCGGCGAACAGCCAGCGGTAGTCGTAGTGGTGCGATACGCCGCGCTCGGGCAGCAGCAGCGCGGCGAGCACGTTCGCCGGCACCAGCACCGCCACCCCGGTGTAGACCGCGCGCACGGTGAAGCTGCCGGGGCCGTAATCGAGCGCGAAGCGCCAGCCGGCATACGCGACCAGCAGCGAGGCCGCGGCGATGAAGGCACGGCCGCGGTTGATCCACAGCGCCACCGCGGTGGCGAGCGAAAGCGCGAGGTACGGACCCAGCTCCTTCAGGCCCGCGAGCGAGGGCGGCAGCCCCGGGCCGGCGGCGAGCAGGATTCCCGCGCCGGCGAGGATCGCGGCCGGAGCGATCGCGGGCTTCAGCGCGGCGCGAACATCCAGTTCCACGCCAAGCGGCTCAGCCACCTAACCGATCCGGCCTGAAACCGATGTCGCAAACGCGCCCGCGTTGCGCGCGCTTGCCCTCGTACTCCTTGAGCGCTTTCGCATCCAGCGTCTCGACAGCGCGGTTCTTGCGCTTGATGCCGGAGACGGCGAGCGACTTGCCGTCAGTCAGCGCCACGGCGGCGAGCGCGATCTTGTCGGGCAGCGCGATCAGCTGCACGCCGACGCCGCCGTTGGGGCGCGCCGGCACTTCGTCGAGCGGAAACACGAGCAGCCGCGCATCCGACGATAGCGCCGCGACCAGCTTGCCTGCGCCGACCAGCGCCGGCGGCAGTGCCTTGGCGCCTTCGGGCACGCTCATGAAATCCTTGCCCTGGCGCGTTTTGGTGTCGAGGTCGCCGAGCTTGCATAGGAAGCCGTTGCCGGCCGTGTTCGCGATCAGAAGCTGCGTCTGCGGATCGCCGAGCGCGACCCAAACGATGTCGTCCGGCCCGGAGTTGATGAGCGTGTTCATGGGTGCGCCGTCGCCGCGTCCCGAGGGCAGCGCCGCCGCATCCACGCTGAACGCCTTGCCGCCCGAGGCGAGCACGGTCAGCGTGTCGGTGGTTTTGCACTCGAGCTCGAGGTAGCGCGCGTCGCCGTCCTTGAAGCTCAGCGCGTCCATGTCGACGCCGTGGCCGCTGCGCGCGCGCACCCAGCTTTTCTTGGACACGATCACCGTGATCGGCTCCTCCAACACGGTGCGCTCGATCTGCGCGCGCTCCTCGGCCTTGATCACGGTGCGGCGCTCGTCGCCGTATTTCTTCGCGTCCTCCGCCAGCTCCGCAATCACCACTTTCCGCAGCGACTTGTCGTCACCGAGGATCGCCTTGAGGTCCTTGCGCTCCGCTTCGAGCGCCTTTCTGTCGTCGTTCAGCTTGACGCCGTCGAGCTTGGTGAGCTGGCCGAGGCGCAGGTTGACGATGTCCTCGGCTTGGCGCTCGCTGAATTTCCACTTCGCGCGCAGCCGCTCCTTGGCCTGCGCCTGGTCTTCGCTCGCGCGAATCAGCTTGATGATCTCGTCGATACGCGCGAAGGCGAGCAGCCGGCCCAGCACGATGTGCAGCCGCTCCTCGCACTTCTCCAGCCGGTGCTTGGTGCGCCGGCGCACCGTGCCGATGCGGAACTCGCCCCACTCCCTGAGCACCGTCACCAGGTCCTTGGTTTCGGGCAGGCCGTCGAGCCCGAGCCAGGTCAGGTTCACCGGCACGCGCGCCTCGAGGCTGGTGTGCACCAGCAGCGTCGCCATGGTCTCCTGCGCGTCCTGGCGCGAGGAGCGCGGCTCGATCACCAGCCGCAGCTTCGCCTTGCGGTCGCTCTCGTCGCGCACCGTCTCGACCTGGTCGAGCACGAACTGCTTCAGGCGCCGCTGCTCCTGCGTGATCTCCTTCTTGCCGGTGGAGGGCTTCGGGTTGACCAGCGCTTCGATTTCCTCGAGCACCTGGCGGCAGGAAACGCCGTGCGCCAGCTCGTTCACCACGATGCGCCATTGGCCACGCGCCAGCGGCTCGATCGACCAGCGCGCGCGCATCGCGATCGAGCCGCGCCCGGTCTCGTAGGCCTGGCGGATCTCCTCGGGCGGCGAGATGATCTGCCCGCCGCCCGGAAAGTCCGGGCCGGGCAGCAGCTCGAGAACCTCGGCGAGCTTGGCGCGCGGGTGCTTGAGCACGTGCGCCGCCGCGGCCGCGACTTCCTTCAGGTTGTGTGACGGGATGCGCGTGGAGAACCCGACCGGGATGCCGAACGATCCATTCAGCAGGCCGAAGGGCAGGCGCGCGGGCAGCAGGCTCGGCTCATCGAACTTGCCGTCGTAGTTCCTGACGAAATCCACCGTGCCTTCGCCTATTTCGGCGAGCATCAGCTCGGCGTAGCGCGACAGCTTCGCCTCGGTGTAGCGGTACGCCGCAGCGGAATCGCCATCGCGCGAGCCGAAATTGCCCTGCCCCTCGATCAGTGGATAGCGCATCGAAAACGGCTGCGCCAGGTGCACCATCGCCTCATAGGTCGAGGAGTCGCCGTGCGGGTGGTATTTGCCGAGCACCTCGCCGACATAGCGCGCGCACTTGGCAAAACCTTGGGCGCCGGTGTCGCCCATCGCGAACAGGATGCGGCGCTGCACCGGCTTCATACCGTCGGCGATCTCTGGCAGCGCGCGCGCCTTGACCGTGGAGACCGCGTAGCCGAGATAGGCCTGCGAGGCGTGGCGCTCGATCGGCGAGGAGTCGTCGCCGTTCTCGGGCGCGAACAGGTCGAGGGTCTTGGTGTCGTCCAAGGTCAGGATCCAGGATTCAGGATGCGGGTTTCAGGGAAGATCATTGGCCGAAGAGGTCGAACTGCTTGTCGGCCATGGCGGCGGCAGCCTCTACCGCGCGCTTGGCTTTCGCAAGGTCATCCGCCGCACCAGCGCGGCCGGCGGCTTCCCATGTGTACTTGTGCTTCGCCGCGGTGTCGCTGTGCAGCGTCACCTTGCCGAGCCTCGCCTTGCCCTGCCAATAGACATGGCCGTTGTAGCCGCGTTCCCAAGCGGGTTTCGGCGCGCGCCGCTTGCGCGTCTTGCTAGACATCGGCCTCCACCGACTTCCAGTGCTCGCGCATCCAGTTGCGCCGCCCTTCGGCCTCGCCCGAGTCCATCAGCAGCTCGAAGGTTTCGCGCGCCTTCTTGATCTGCTTGGCATCGAGCTGCATGCGCACCAGGCGCCGCGAGTCCGGGTTCATGGTCGTTTCCCAGAGCTGCTCCGCGCTCATCTCGCCCAGGCCCTTGAAGCGCGAGATTTCCCACGAGCCGTCCTTTACTTTCTCCTTTTTCAGCTGCGACAGCGTCTCCTCGAGCTCGTCGTCATCGAGGCAATAGACGCGGCGCCCGGGCTTGCCCTTGCCCTGCGCGGGCACTTCCACCTTGAACAACGGCGGCTGCGCCACGTACACCCGGCCCATCTCCACCAGTTTTGGCGCGTGCATGAAGAAAAACGTCAGCAGCAGCGCCTGGATGTGGCCGCCGTCGACGTCGGCGTCGGTCATGATGATCACTTTGCCGTAGCGGATGCCCGAGAGATCGGGGCTGTCCTCCGCGCCGTGCGGGTCGACGCCGATCGCGGTGGCGATCGCCTGCAGTTCCTTGTTGGCAAGCACCGTGCGCGCGTCCTTCGACATGGTGTTGAGCACCTTGCCGCGCAGCGGCAGCACCGCCTGCGTGTCCTTGTCGCGCGCTTCCTTGGCCGAGCCGCCGGCGGAATCGCCTTCGACCATGAAGAGCTCGTTGCGCAGCGTGTCGTCGGAAGCGCAGTCCACCAGCTTGCCGGGGAGCGTGGCCACGCCCGAGCCTTTCTTGCGCTCGAATTTCTTGCCGCGCGACAGCCGCGCCAGCGCCTGCTCGATCGCCAGCTCGACGATCTTCTTGCCCTCCTCGGTGTGCTGGTTGAGCCACAGCTCGAAGGCGTCGCGCACGCACAGCTCGAGCAGCTTGGCGGCGTGGCGCGTGGTGAGCTTTTCCTTGGTCTGGCCGTGGAACTGCGTGCGCACGATCCTCGCCGAAAGCGTGAAGCAGGCGCGCTGCCACAAGTCGTCGGCGATCAGCTTCACGCCCTTGGGTTGCAGCGCACGCGTCTCCATGAAGGCGACGAGCGCATCGAAGATGCCGTTGCGAAAGCCCGCTTCATGCGTGCCGCCAGAGCGCGTCGGGATCAAGTTGACGTGGCTGTCGGCGAAGATCTCGCCCTCATCCACCCAGCCGATCGCCCAGGCGGCGCCCTCGCCGGCCTCGATCTCGCTGTGATCGGCGGCGGCCTTGTCGTCGAAATGCTTTTCGCCGGCGAACAGCGGCGCCACCAGCTCGCGGCCGTCGAGCATGCGCTCGAAGTACTGCGCCATGCCGCGCTCGAATTTCCATTGCTGCTCGGGCTTGCCCTCGATGCGCAACACCGTGTTGAGGCCGGGCAGCAGGTAGGCCTTGGAGCGCACCAGGTGCTCGAGCTCGGCCATCGGGATGTTGGGCGAGTCGAAATACTTGGGATCGGGCCACAGGCGCACCACGGTGCCGGTGCGCTTGCTTTCCTTGGACTTCTCGCTCTTGAGCTTGCTCTTGAGCTCCCCGCCCTCGAAGGCGATCGAGTGCTTCTGCGCGTCGCGATAGACCGTCACTTCGCAGCGCTTCGACAGCGCGTTGGAGACCGCAACGCCGACGCCGTGCAGGCCGCCGGAGATGTGATAGATGCCCTCGCCCGAGCGCGTGAACTTCGCCCCCGCGTGCAGCATCGTGAACGCGACCTCCACCGCGGGGCGCTTCTCCGCCGCATGCATGTCCACCGGCACGCCGCGGCCTTCGTCGGCCACCTCGACCGAGCCGTCCTTGAACACGCTCACCGTGATGCGCTTGCCGTGGCCGCCGAGCGCCTCGTCCACCGCGTTGTCGATCGCCTCCTGCACGATGTGCAGCGGGTGCACGGTGTGCGTGTACATGCCCGGCATGCGCCGCACCGGCTCCAAACCCTTGAGGGCCTGGATCGCGGAGGCGTCGTAGGCCTGCTGCTTTGCCATGAATCTAGTGGTCCTTCACCGCGAAAACACTAGCTATTGTAGCCCGTTGCCCG
>CAYMVA010000032.1:0-141811 GCA_964393745.1 uncultured Enterobacteriaceae bacterium
GTCGCCGTTGCGCAGCTCCGTGCGCAGCGCCACAAGCTCGCCGTTCACCTTGGCCGCCACGCATTTGTTGCCGATGTCGGTGTGCACCGCGTAGGCGAAATCCACCGCGGTGGCGCCGCGCGGCAGCGACAGGATGCGGCCCTTGGGCGTGAAGACGTAGACCTCGTCGGGGAACAGGTCCACCTTGACGTGCTCGAGGAATTCCTGCGAATCGCCCGACTGGCTCTGGATCTCCAGCAGCGATTGCAGCCACTGGTGGGTTTTCTTCTGCAAATCGGAGAGCGAATCGGCGTCGCTCTTGTACATCCAGTGCGAGGCGACGCCGGCTTCCGCCAGCCGGTGCATTTCCTCGGTGCGCAGCTGGATCTCCACCGGCACGCCGTAGGGGCCGATCAGCGCGGTATGCAGCGACTGGTAGCCGTTCGCCTTCGGGATCGCGATGTAGTCCTTGAATTTTCCCGGCACCGGCTTGTACAGGCCGTGCAGCACGCCGAGCGCAAGGTAGCAGGTGGGGTTGTCCTTGACCACCACGCGGAAGCCGTAGATATCGTGTACTTCCGAGAACGACAGGTGTTTCTCGATCATTTTGCGGTAGATCGAGTAGATGTGTTTTTCCCTGCCGGTGATCGCCGCGCTGATCCCGGCCTCGGCGAGCCTCGCCTTGATCGCAGCCTCGATCTTGCCGACCACCTCGCGCCGGTTGCCGCGCGCAGTGCGCGTGGCGCGCGCCAGCACCTTGTAGCGCAGCGGATACAGGTGCGAGAAGGCGAGCTCCTGCAGCTCGTGGAACAGCGCGTTCAGACCCAGGCGGTTGGCGATCGGCGCGTAGATCTCCATGGTCTCGCGCGCCACCCGGCGGCGCTTGGCGGAAGAGACCGCCTCCAGCGTGCGCATGTTGTGCAGGCGGTCGGCGAGCTTGATCAGGATGACGCGCACGTCGCGCGCCATCGCGAGGAGCATTTTCCGGAAATTCTCGGCCTGCGCGTCCTCGGCCGACTGGAACTCGATCTTGTCGAGCTTGGAGACGCCGTCCACCAGGTCGGCGACCGGCTTGCCGAAGGTGTCGGAGAGCTCGTCCTTGGTGACCGAGGTGTCCTCCATGACGTCGTGCAGCAGCGCCGCCATCAGCGCCTGGCCGTCGAGGTGCCACTCGGCCAGGATCTCCGCCACCGCCAGCGGGTGCGAGATGTAGGGCTCGCCCGACTGGCGCGTCTGCCCGGCGTGCGCGGCGTCCGAGAAGCGGTAGGCCTCCGCCAAGCGCGCGACATCGCCCGGCTTCAGGTAGCCGAAGCGGCGGTCGTCGAGCGCGGAAACTGCAGCCATGCGGGGAGTTTAGAGCCTAATTCCGGCAAGGTACCGGTTGCCGGGCCCCGCGCCCGGCGCGAGTGCCTACGGCGTGGGCACGGGTGCAGCAGGCGGCGCGGGCGGCGCCGCGGCAGCAGCCGGCGGCGTCTGATTGCGCCGCAGCACTTCGGTGCCGATCTTGCCCCCGGCGATCTCGCGCAGCGCGATCACGGTGGGCTTGTCGCGGTTGGGCTCTACCAAGGGCGAGGCGCCGGCGCTTAGCTGGCGCGCGCGGTAGGTCGCGGCCAGCGTGAGGTGGAAGCGGTTCGGAATTCTCTTCAAGCAATCGTCAACGGTGATGCGCGCCATGGTCAGGGTCTCTATTGGAAAAGTTCGGGGTGCCGCTCGAGCTGGCGCGCGCAACGCGCGCGCTCGGCCCGGATGATCGCGGCCAGATCGCGCCACGCTATATCGAAGTCTTTGTTAATAATAGCATATTCGAACTCCACGGCGTGCTGCATTTCTTCCTGCGCGTTGGCCAGACGTCGGCGGATCACTTCCTCGGAGTCCTTGGCGCGGCGGCGCAGGCGGCGCTCCAGTTCCTCGAGCGAGGGCGGCAGGATGAAGATGCCGATCGCGCCCTCAATCAGGCGCCGAACCTGCTGTGCGCCCTGCCAGTCGATTTCCAGCAGCACGTCGCCGCCGCGCGCAAGCGTGTCGCGGATCACCTGGTGCGAGGTGCCGTAGTGGTTGCCGTGCACCAGAGCGCATTCCAGGAACTCGCCGCGCTCGAGCATGGCGAGAAACGCCGGCTCGTCTACGAAAAAATACTCGCGCCCATGCTGCTCGCCCGGACGTGGCGCGCGCGTAGTGTAGGACACCGACAGCATGAGCGAGGCGTCTTCCTTGAGCAGCGCCTCGACCAGCGAGCTCTTGCCCGCGCCCGAGGGCGCACAGACGATGAATAGCAGCCCGCTCATTCGATGTTCTGCACCTGTTCGCGCACCTGCTCCACCAGCAGCTTGAGCTCGAGCGCGCAATCGGCGATCGCCTGCCCCGCGGCCTTGGAGGCGAGCGTGTTGGCCTCGCGGTTGAGCTCCTGGGCGAGGAAATCGAGCCGCTTGCCGGCGGCTCCATCCTTTGCGAGCACGCGCTCGACCTCGCTGAGGTGCGCGCCGAAACGCGTCAGCTCCTCGTCGACGTCGGTCTTCGCCGCGTATACCGCGATCTCCGTGCGCACGCGCTCGTCCTCGGCGCTGCCTAGCGCCTCGCGCAGCCGCTCGGCGAGCTTGGCCTGGTACGCGGCCACTGCCTGCGGCACGAGCGGCGCCACCTGCGCCAGGCGCTGGCGCATCTGCGCCACGCGCGCGCCCACGCTTGTCGCCAGCTTCTCGCCTTCGCGCGCGCGTGAGGCGCACAGCTCGTCGAGCGCACGCTCGGCAAGGCGCAGCACCAGTGCGCGCGTGCCCTCGTCGTCGGCCGCGGGCTCGGCCAGCACGCCCGGCCAACGCAACACATCGGCAACGCGCAACGGCGCTGCTTCCGGAAATGCGCGCCCGGCATCGTCCGCCAGGCGCCGCAGGCTGGCGAGCGCGTCGGCATTCAGCGCGCGCGCCGCGGTCGCTGCGGCGCCGGCGGCGAAAGCTAGGCGGCAGTCCACCTTGCCGCGCGCGATGCGCGCCGCGATGCGCTCGCGCAGCGCCGGCTCGGCGGCGCGCAGCTCCTCGCTGACGCGGAACTGCACATCCAGAAAGCGCGAGTTGACCGAGCGCAGCTCGAGCGCTAGCGCGCCGCGCGCGGTGTCGGCGCTTGCAACGGCGTAGCCGGTCATGCTGTGGATCATCGCTTCATTGTCGTGCTGCGCGCGGGCGTGGCAAAGTGCGCGCAGGCGCGCAGGGGGTCCGGGTATCATAGGGTAGATGCCCGAGCAAGCCAACCAGCCGTTGCCGGAAGGCTTCCAGCTGCTCGAATATCGCATCCTTCGCGTGCTCGCCTCCGGCGGATTCTCCTTCGTTTACCTGGCGCACGACGAGAACGACGCTCCGGTGGCGATCAAGGAATACCTGCCGGCGGCGCTCGCGCTGCGCGTCAATTCCAGTCCCGTGCCCGCGGTGCACGAGGACAACCGGGGCGCGTTCCGCCACGGCCTGAAGAGCTTTTTCGAGGAGGGCAAGGCGCTCGCCGGCCTGGCGCATCCCAACGTGGTCCGGGTGCTGAATTTTTTTCGCGCCAACGAGACCGTGTACATGGTGATGCGCTACGAGCGCGGCCGCACGCTGCACGAGCACATCCAGCGCCGCGAGGGCGCGCTGGACGAAGCCTGGCTGCGCGGCACCTTCGCGGCGCTGCTCAACGGTCTGCGCGAGGTGCACGCGGCCAAGCTGCTGCACCTCGACATCAAGCCGGCCAACATCTACCTGCGCAACGATGGCACGCCGCTGCTGCTCGATTTCGGCGCCGCGCGCCAGACCGTGGCCGATGGCGGCGCCAGCTTGCCGCCGATGTACACGCCGGGGTTCGCCTCCCCCGAGCACCACGGCGCGCGCGAGCAGCTCGGCCCCTGGAGCGACCTCTACTCGATCGGCGCCACGGTGTACGCATGTCTGCAGGGCGCCACGCCGCTTGCAGCGTCCGCGCGCCTTGGCGGCGACCGGCTGGCGCCGGCGCGCAAGGCCTGGGCGGGGAAGTACTCGGGCGAGCTGCTCGACACCGTGGACTGGTGCCTTCGGCTGGAGCCTGCTGAGCGGCCGCAAAGCGCGCGCGAGCTGCAGCTGGCGCTGCTGGGCGAGCAAGCGCCCAGGCGCCGCCGCCGCGCGCAGGTGCTCGAGCGGCTCGAAGCCGCGTATCGGAAATTCAGCGGCCGATGAAGTTCTCGATCGCGCAAGAGAGCCGCGCCGGGTCGCGGCCCTACAACCAGGACCGGGTCGGGCACTGGTCGAGCGGCGAGGCGCTGCTCATGGTGCTCGCCGACGGCATGGGCGGCTACGCGCACGGCGAGGTCGCGGCCGAGGTGGCGGTGCAATATCTCGGCAGTGCGTTCCGCGCCGCGGCTAGGCCGTGGCTCGCCAACCCGGAGCAGTTCCTGACCCACACCATTGGGCGCATCCACGCCGCCATCCAGCAGCAGGCGGTGAAGCTCGCGCTGGGCGCGACGCCGAGCACCACCGTGGTGGCATGCGTGGTGCAGGAGGGGCACGCCTGGTGGTCCTGGATCGGCGACTCGCGCCTGTACCTGGTGCGCGACGGCAGCATTCTGGCGCGCACGCGCGACCACACATTGGTACAGGAGCTGGTGGACGGCGGCCGGCTGCTCGAGGAAATGATCGCCTCACATCCGGACCGCAACAAGCTGGTGCGGTGCCTGGGCGGCTTCGAGATGCCCAATCTCGAGCCTGCGGCAAGCGCGCGCCTCGCCAGGGGCGACATCGTGCTGCTGTGCTCGGACGGCTTCTGGGGTCCGCTCACCCAGCGGCAACTGCTGAACGGGCTGCTTGCTGCGCCGCCCGAGCGCGCTATCCCGCAGCTGGTGGCGCTTGCGGAGCAGCGCGCCGGATCGCAATGCGATAATGTCTCGGTGCTTGCGATGCAGTGGCAGGAAAAGGCGATTGCGGCCGCGGCTGAGCCGCGCACCATGCCGTTTCACGACCTGCCGACCGAGGTGCAGGATTTCAGCGCCACCGCCCCCGATGTGCCGCGCATGACCGAGGCCGACATCGACGGCGCGATCGCCGAGATCCGCGCCGCGCTCAAGAAACGCAACCCGGAAACGAAATGAGACCCAGCGGCAGGAAGCCGGACGAGTTGCGCCCGGTGCGGATCGAGCGCGCCTACACGCGTCACGCCGAGGGTTCGGTGTTGGTCGAGTTCGGCCACACCCGGGTGCTGTGCACTGCGAGCGTGCAATCTGGCGTGCCACCGTTCCTCAAGGACAGGAAGCGGGGCTGGCTCACCGCCGAGTACGGCATGCTGCCGCGCGCGACCAATACGCGCAGCGAACGCGAGGCGGCGCGCGGCAAGCAATCTGGGCGTACGCAGGAGATCCAGCGCCTGATCGGCCGCGCGCTGCGCGCGGTGGTCGACCTCGGCAAGCTCGGCGAGCGCACCATCCAGCTGGATTGCGATGTGCTGCAGGCCGATGGCGGCACGCGCACCGCCGCGATCACCGGCGCCTACGTGGCGCTGCACGATGCACTGGGCTGGATGCGCGCGCAGGGCATGCTCGCGGCGCTGCCATTGCGCGACCATGTCGCCGCGGTCTCGGTGGGCCTGTATCAGGGCGTAGCGGTGCTCGATCTGGACTATGCCGAGGACTCGGCCTGCGACACCGACATGAATGTGGTGATGACCGGAGCGGGACGCTTCGTCGAGGTGCAGGGGACCGCCGAGGGCACGCCGTTCGCGCGCGCCGACATGGACGCGCTGCTGACACTCGCGGCGCGCGGCGTCGCCGAGCTGGTGGCGCACCAGCGCCGCGCGCTGGGACTGTGATGCGGCCAGGGTCCCCAGATGAAGCGGCTCGTCCTCGCCTCGAATAACCCGGGCAAGCTTCGCGAAATCCGGGCGCTGCTCGCGCCGGTCGCGCTCGAAGTGCTGCCGCAGGCGGAGCTCGGCATCGCCGAGGCCGAGGAGCCGCACGACACCTTTCTGGAGAACGCGCTTGCCAAGGCGCGCCACGCCGGCCGCGCCTGCGGCCTGCCAGCGCTGGCAGACGATTCGGGCTTGTGCGTCGCGGCGCTTGGCGGCGAGCCGGGCGTGCACTCGGCCTACTACGGCGGCCGCGAGGGCGATCGCGAGGCGCGCGACGCGGGCAACAACGCCCGCCTGCTGGCGGAGCTCGCGCGGCACGCCGATCGCAGCGCGCACTACACCTGCGTCATGGTGCTGCTGCGCCATGCGGACGATCCCGAGCCGCTGGTCGCTGAAGGCCGCTGGCACGGCAGCATTGCGGCTGCGCCGCGCGGCGCCAACGGCTTCGGCTACGACCCGCTGTTCCTGGTAGCGGGGCGAGCGCTCACCGCGGCCGAGCTCGATCCGCAGGAGAAGAACCGCATCAGCCACCGCGGCCTGGCGCTCGCGCGATTGCTCGAGCGGCTGAGGGAAACAGCGTGAGTGCGCCGGCCCGGATTGCGTTGCCCGGTGAAGTGCGCTTCGCGGCGCTGCCGCCGCTCGCGCTCTACGTGCACCTGCCGTGGTGCGTGAAGAAATGCCCCTACTGCGACTTCAATTCGCATGAACGCGCCGGTGAGATCCCGCATCGCGAATACGTGGATGCGCTCGTTGCCGATCTGGAGGGGCTGCTGCCTTCGGTGTGGGGCCGGCGCGTGAGCAGTATTTTCATCGGTGGCGGCACGCCGAGCCTGTTTCCGCCCGAAGCCATCGACCGGCTGCTATCTGATGTCCGCGCACGCCTGCCGCTCGAGCCCGATGCCGAGGTGACGCTGGAGGCGAACCCGGGCACGGTGGAGGCGGGGCGCTTCCGCGGCTACCGCGAGGCGGGCGTGAACCGCCTGTCTCTGGGGGTGCAGAGTTTCGATGACAACATGCTCAAGGCGCTCGGGCGCATCCACAGCGCCGACGAAGCGCGGCGCGCGCTCGATATCGCGCTTGAAATTTTCGGCAACGTCAATATCGATCTGATGTACGGCCTGCCGCAGCAAACGCTCGCCATGGCGGGCGCCGACATCGAGGCGGCGGTGCGCCGCGCCCCGGCGCACGTCTCCGCCTACCAGCTCACGATCGAGCCGAACACAGTTTTCTGGTCGCAGCGGCCGCAGCTCCCGGAGCACGACCTGTGCGCCGACATGCAGGAGATGGCGGAAGCGACGCTCGCCGCGGCGGGCTTCGAGCATTACGAGACCTCGGCGTTCGCGCGGCCCGAGCGGCGCTCGCGCCACAACCTCAACTACTGGGAGTTCGGCGACTACCTCGGCATCGGCGCCGGTGCGCACGGCAAGGTGAGCTTTGCCGGTCGCGTCACGCGGCATGTGCGGATCACGCAGCCGCGCGAGTACCTGCAAGCGGCGCTGCGCGGTGCCTCGGCCGTCGAGGAGCACAGCGTCAGCGCACGCGAGTTGCCGTTCGAGTTCATGCTGAACGCGGCGCGCCTCATCGAAGGTTTCGCGCCCGAGCTGTTTGCCGCGCGCAGCGGGCTGCCGCTCGCCGCGCTCGAGCCGGGGCTTGCCGCTGCCGAGGCAAAAGGGCTAATCGAGCGCGATCCGGCGCGCATCCGGCCGAGCGAGCGCGGCCGGCGCTTCCTCAACGACCTGCAGCAGCTGTTCCTGCCGCCGCAGAGCGGCAAAGTGTAAAGTGTGACTTTACACTTTGCCGTTGCTGCGCCCTAAGCGGGCTTCGCGCCGCCGGAACACGAGGTCGCGCACTTCGTGCCCGAGCTTGACGCCGCGGTGCTCGAACTTGGTGAGCGGGCGATGCGCCGGCCGCGGCGCGAAGCCCGCCGCGGTGTTCTCCAGCAGCGGCTCAGCCGAGAAGACAGTAAGCATCTGCTCGGCATATTCCTGCCAGTCGGTGGCGGCGTGCAGGATCGCGCCGGGCGCGAGCTTGCGTACTGCCAGCGCCGCGAACGCCGGTTGCACCAGGCGCCGCTTGTGGTGACGCTTCTTGGGCCACGGATCGGGGAAGAACAGATGAATGCCGGCGAGCGCGCCGTCCGGGATCATGCGCTCGAGCACTTCGACCGCATCGTGCTGCAGCACCCGCAGGTTGGCGAGTTTCGCTGCGGCGATGCGGTTAAGCAGGCTGCCGACGCCCGGCGCGTGCACCTCGATGGCGATGAAATCAGTCGCCGGATCAGCCTTGGCGATGGCAGCGGTGGTCTCGCCCATGCCGGAGCCGATCTCCAGCACCAGCGGCGCCCTGCGCTCGAAGACCGCGACCGGGTCGAGCGGCGCGTCGGCGAACGCGATGCCGTAGCGCGCGGACAGCTCGGCAAGGGCGCGCTTCTGCGCCGGGGTCACGCGCCCCTGGCGGAGCACGTAACTCCTGATCGCACGGCGGGAAGGAGGCGCCTGCGTCAAGCGCAGGCTCAGGCGGCCTTCGGCTGCGAAGGCGCGATCTTGCCTTCGGTGGGCGAGGACGGTGCGGCGGTGTAGAGCTTCTTCGGCATGCGGCCGGCGAGGAACGCCTCGCGCCCCGCCTCGACCGCCTTCTTCATGGCGCGCGCCATCATCACCGGGTCCCTGGCCGCGGCGATCGCGGTGTTCATCAGCACGCCGTCGCAGCCCAGCTCCATCGCGATCGACGCGTCGGAAGCCGTACCCACGCCGGCGTCCACCAGCACCGGCACCTGCACGCGCTCGATCACGAGCTGCAGGTTCCAGGGATTGAGGATGCCCATGCCCGAGCCGATGAGCGAAGCGAGCGGCATCACCGCGACGCAGCCGATGTCCTCTAGCATCTTTGCCTGGATCGGGTCGTCCGAGCAGTACACCATCACCTTGAAGCCTTCCTTCACCAGCTGTTTCGCCGCTTCGAGCGTCTCGGGCATGTTGGGGTAGAGCGTGTGCGGGTCGCCCAGCACCTCGAGCTTGACCAGGTCGTGCCCATCGAGCAGCTCGCGCGCCAGGCGCAGCGTGCGGATCGCGTCCTGCGCGTTGTAGCAGCCGGCGGTGTTAGGCAGGTAGGTGAACCTGGAGGGCGGCAGGAATTCGAGCAGCGAAGGCTCGCCCTTGGTCTGGCCGATGTTGGTGCGCCGGATCGCCACGGTGACGATATCGGCGCCCGAGGCCTCGATCGCTGCGCGGGTCTCGGCGAAGTCCTTGTACTTGCCGGTGCCGACCAGCAGGCGCGAGCCGTAGCGCTTGCCCGCGACGATCAGTCCGTCGTCCGCGCGCGTGCCGGCGATCGCCATCAGCCGCCTCCCACCGCGACCACGATCTCCAGCCGGTCGCCGTCGAGCACGAGCGTTGAGCCGTGCGCGCTCTTCGGTACGATCTCGCCATTCCTCTCGACCGCGATCTTCTTGCCGGCGAGCGCCATGCGGGCGATCAAATCGCTCACCGCGAGCGGCTGCTCGTAGCGCTGCGCCGCGCCGTTGACGGTGACCTGGATCATGCCGCGATGATACAACCGCGAGGCGCGGGCGGAGTAGCCCGGCGAGCGGGTGGCTATTCGGGGAAGCCCGCGTTGAGCAGGCCCTCGCGATGGTGCTCGAGATCGCTGTCCCGCTTGTAGCGCAGGGTCGGAAGGACGTCCTTGCCAATGCGAAAGCCAGGGTCCTGCGCCAGCACCTGGCGCGCCAGCGCGCCGGCCGCCGCCGCATCGCCCTTGAGCGCGTGGCAGGCGGCGATGAAGGACTGCTGCAGCCGGTTCGGCGCACTGACGTGCTGCATCGATTGCAGCGCCTCGTCGTAGCCCCGCGCCACGAACTGCGCGCGCGCAAGATGCGACCAGAAGCGCTCGGGGTGGAACGGGTTGAGGCGCATCGCTTTCTTGATCCACTCCATGCCCTCGTCCGCCTGTCCCAGCCAGGTGAGGACCTCGCCCTGCTGCACCACGATCAGGTCGTCGTTGGGATTGAGCGCGAGCGCGCGCCCCTGATGGTAGGCCGCCTGGTCGTGCTGGTTGCGCACGAGATGCAGCGCCGCCAGGATGCGATGCACGTCGCTGTCGTTCTCGTCCAGCGCCAGCGCCCGGGTGGCGTCGCGCTGGATTTCGGCCTCTGCAGCGGGCATGTCCGCGCACCAGCCGTAAGTCCACTGCTGGCCGAGGATGCAAGCGCGCCAGGCGTGCGCGTGGGCGTATTTCGGGTCGAGCTCGATGGCGCGCGTCACCAGGCGCAGCGCCTCGGCGTTGTCCGCGCGCGTCGAGCGGTGGTGCAGGACCTTGCCGCTGATCAGGCATTCGTAGGCCGCCATGTTGCCGGTGGGCTTGCGCGCAGCGCGGTCGTGCGAAGCCGCCTCTATGCGTCCGGGCAAGACCGAGACCACGGCGCGCGTCACCTCGTCCTGCAGGGCGAAAATGTCCTCCAGATCGCGGTCGTAGCGCTCGGCCCAGAGATGGCGGTCGGATTCAGCGTCGATCAGCTGCGCCGTGACGCGCACGCGGTTGCCGGCGCGGCGCACGCTGCCTTCGAGCACGTACTGCACGCCGAGCTCTCGCGCCACCTTCTGCACCTCGACCGGCTTGCCCTTGTACTTGAACGAAGTGTTGCGCGAGATGACGAACAGGTCGCGAAAGCGCGACAGCTCAGTCAGCACGTCCTCGGTCAGGCCGTCGGCGAACAGATCCTGGTCGGCGGCGCCGCTCAGGTTCGTGAACGGCAGCACGATGATCGAGGGTTTCGCCGGCAGCGCTAGCTCGCCGCTCCTGGCGGCTGGGGCCTCGCCAGCCGGCCTGATGCGATATACGCGCACCGGCGCCGCAATATTTTTCAGCGTGTGCTCACCCAAGTCCTCGAAGGCGGCGTCGAGCTTGCGGCTGACCTCGTCGTAGACCTTGCCCGAGATGCAGATGCCGCCCGCCTCGGCGAGCGCCTCGATGCGCGCTGCGATGTTGACGCCGTCGCCGTAGAGGCGCCCGTCCTCCACGATGACATCGCCCAAGTTGATGCCGACGCGAAACGCCATGCGGCGCGACTCTGGCAACTCGGCGTTGCAAGCGCCGAGCTTGGCCTGCATGCCGACAGCGGCGCGCACCGCGTCGATGGCGCTGCCGAACTCCGCCAGGATGTTGTCCCCAGGCGAATCCACGACACGGCCGCCGTGCGCCGCTGCCATTTCGCCAACAGTGCTGCGGCAGGTGGCGATCAGCTTCACGGTGGCGACGTCGTCCTCGGCCATCAGGCGGCTGTAGCCTGCGGCGTCGGCGCTCAGGATGGCGGCGAGTTTGCGTTGCATGGAGGCGATTTTACGACAGCACGGTCACTGGTCCCGTGTCCGCCCCAGGTTTCGGAGCGCAGTCCGCGCTGCGCGGTCGGGTTTGCAGTGGCTCTCGTAGTAGTGCCGCTTGACGTGCGTCAGCGGTTCTTTGGGTGGCGTGCAGCGGGCGTGGCTGCGATCTCCCGTAAAATCTGCCCTATTCGCGGGTGTAGTTCAATGGCAGAACGGCAGCTTCCCAAGCTGCATACGAGGGTTCGATTCCCTTCACCCGCTCCAGCCGCGCGCAGCGCGATTGGCCGCGTGGCTTGACGCGGCTGCGAAGTTGTGGCGTCCGGGCGAGTTCGAAAAAAAGGCCGGCAAGGCCGGCCTCGAATGCGCGGGTGCGTGACCCGCAACATCGCGCGAGCGCTTAGTTCAGCTCCTTGTCCTTCCACGCCTTGGTGCCGGCGAGCGCGGCGCCGGCCTGGATGCCGCTCTTGGTCAGCATGAGCATGTTGCCGCCGGTGAAGGTTCCTTCGCCCTTGCCGGCGGTCTTGTCGCCGGTACCGGCAGCGACGCCGCCGCCCAGCGAGGCGTCCCAACCCTTGTCGACGAACTGGGCCAGCGATTTCGCGTCCTTGAACACGAACAGATACCGCGTATCGGACGCGCCGATCTGCACGCCCGCGCTCGCCTGCCCGATTTCCATGTAGGTGACTTTCTTGGTCTTGTTGTCGTTTACCAGACCCTTGCCGCCGGCGCCGCCCAGGATGAAACTGAAACCGTACGTCGTGAACACGGCGTAGCCCGGCGCCTTGGCGACTGCGTCCTTGAGCTTGGGATCGGCCTTGTAGAAGTCTTCGAGCGTCTGCATTGCCTTGGCCTTTATCTCGGCTTGCTTGGTTGCCTTGTCCTGCGCGACGACTGTTCCGGCGGCGACGAACGAGAGCAGCGTCGCGCCGAGGGTGATTAGTTTGCGAACATTCATGAGTGATTCCTTGGAGGGGTAGGGACGGCGAAATTTTACCTCGCGCATCGATGGGAAACGCAAGAAACTCAAAACTCAAACGATACTGGCCGATTCAGAGCGTTGGGGCATGACCCAGATCGAATAAAGACCGTAGAATTGCCAAAGTCGGTCCATGCCCTACACGGTCGAAGGCAAGCTGGTGGTGGCGATCTCCTCGCGGGCGCTGTTCGACTTCGAGGAGGAGAACCGCGTCTTCGAGGCCGATGGCGAGCGCGCCTACATCGCGCTGCAGTTCGCGCGGCTCGAGGTTCCGGCGAAGGAAGGCGTCGCCTTCCAGCTGGTGAAAAAACTCCTCGCCTTCAATACCGCCGCGGCGCAGCGTGTCGAAGTGGTGATCCTTTCCAAGAACGACCCGGTTTCGGGCCTCAGGGTGTTCCGCTCCGCGGAGCGCGCCGGCCTGAAGCTCGAGCGCGGCGTGTTCACGCGCGGCCGCTCGCCTTACCGCTACCTGGATGCGCTCAAGGCGAACCTGTTTCTGTCGGCCAACGAAAACGACGTCATGAGCGCGCTCGACGCCAGATTTCCCGCTGCGCGCGTGGTGCCGGAGTCGGCGCAGGCCGCCGGCCGGCACGGCGACGAGGTGCGAATCGCGTTCGACGGCGACGCGGTGCTGTTCTCGGATGAGGCGGAGCGCGTCTATCAGCGCGACGGGCTCGACGCCTTCACGCGCCACGAGATGGTGCATGCCTTGAAGCCGCTGCCCCCAGGGCCGTTCAAGCCGCTGCTGGAGGCGCTGCAGCGCCTGCAGGCGGCTGCCGGCACCGATGTGCCGGTGCGCATCCGCACCGCGCTGGTTACCGCGCGCAGCGCGCCCGCGCACGAGCGCGCGGTGAGGACCCTCATGGACTGGAACATCGCCGTGGACGAGGCGCTGTTCCTCGGCGGCCTCGACAAGGGCGCCTTCCTCAAGGCCTTCGAGCCGGACTTCTATTTCGACGACCAGCGCGGGCACGTGGAATCGGCGCAGAAGCACGTCGCCACCGGGCACGTGCCGTTCGGTGTCGCCAACGTCGGCAGAAAGGCCTCATGAAGGCGCTCAGGTACGCCCTGTACGCGGCGGGCGGACTGATCGGGCTGGCGGTGCTCGCGGTGATCGGCGCGGTGCTGGTGGTGGACGGCGCCTTCGTCAAATCGCGCCTGGAGCGCGCCATGAAGGAAAAGAACCGTACCCTCGTGATCGAGGGCGAGCCCCGGCTGCGGCTCTACCCGGTGGCCGGGATCGGTTTGGGCAAGGTCAGCCTTTCAGAGCCCAATAGCGCCAAGCAGTTCATCGCGCTCGACTCGGCCGAGGTGGCCCTGCGCACCATGCCGCTGCTTTTCGGGGAAATGGCGGTCGAGGCGCTCAACGTGGCCGGGCTTAAGGTGAGCGTGGTGCGGCGCAAGGACGGCAGCATGAATTTCAGCGACCTCGCTGGCGAGAAGCGCGAGCGCGAGGACGAGCGCCAGGTGCGGGGCGGACCGCCCAAGCTCACGATCGCGGGCATGAACATCGAGCGTGCGCAACTTGCCTATCGCGACGAGGCGAGCGGGCAGGAGCTCAACGTCTCCGACTTGAACGTCAAAGCGGGCAAGCTCGACGGCGATACGCCGGGCCCGGTGTCGGTTTCGGCGCGCGTAACCGGCAAGCGGCCGGAGGTGGACCTCAGGGCGCAGGTGGGCGGCGCGATGCGCTTCAAGCTAGGGCGGCAGGAGTTCGCCTTCGACAATTTCAATGCTCAAGTGAAGGGCAGGCTGGACCGCGACACGCTGGCAGTCGAGCTCGCGGCGCCGAAGCTTGAGGTCACGCCCACCAAAGCCTCGGGTTCCGCGGTCACCGGCTCGGTGCAGGTACGCGGGCCGCAGCGCAATGTGGATGCGAAGCTCCGCATTGCCGCCGTGGAAGGCTCGGCTTCGGCGCTTTCGATCCCCAGCCTGGCGCTCGACCTGGACGCCTCGGCGGGGGGCACCACGATCAAAGCGAAGCTCCAGGCGGCGTTGAAGGCGGATCTGGTGAAGCGCGCGCTCGACGCCAGCGTGGCCGGAACACTTGACGAATCGACCATCAAGGCGAAGCTGGACGCGAAGAGCCTCGCGCCGCTGGTGGCGTCGTTCGATCTCAACGTCGATCGCATCAACCTCGATCGCTACCTGCCACCCAAACCGGCTGCGAAGGGCGACGATCGGCTCGATCTGTCGGCGCTCAAGGGTCCGACGCTGAACGGCAAGGCGGAAATCGGTGCCCTGACGGTGCGCAAGATCAGACTCGCCAACGTCAAGACCGACATTAAGCTGGCGGGCGGGAAGCTCGAACTGTCGCCGCATGCCGCCAATCTTTACGGCGGCACCCTCGCCGGGGCGCTCACCGCGGACGCCAACGGTAACCGCGTCACGGCCAAGGAGACGGTGCAGAACGTGCAGCTCGCGCCGCTGCTCAAGGATGCGATCAACGAGGACCGGCTTGAGGGCCGCGGCAACCTCACCATGGACGTTGCGGCGGCCGGCGCCACGACCGCGGCCCTGAAGCGCGCGCTAGGAGGTATCGCCCGCGCCGAGCTGCGCGACGGCGGCTGGAAAGGAGTCAATCTCACGGAGACGTTTACCGACACGCGCGCAGTGCTCGGCTCGAAATCGGCGCGCGCGAGCGATCCTGCCAAGCGCACCGACTTCTCCGAGATCACCGCCAGTTTCAACATCAGGAACGGTGTGGCGCGCAACGACGACCTGCTGGGCAAGGCGCCGACGCTGCGCCTCACTGGCGCGGGCAACATCGACATCGGCAATTCGCTGCTCGACTACCTTGCCCGGGTGTCGTTCGTCGCCACCAGCAAGGGGCAGGGCGGTCGCGATCTGATCAACCTCGCCGGCGTCACGGTTCCGGTCAAGGTGACCGGACCATTCGAGAAGCCCAACGTGGCGCCGGATTACACCGAGTTGATCGCCAGGTCCGGTGCCAGCGTCGGCGGCGCGGCGGGCGGCGCGGCCTCCACCATCGGCAGCAAGATCAAGGGCCTGTTCGGAAGGTAGGGAAGCTTGCGCGGCTCGGCCGTCAGGCCGCAAAGCGCGCTAGGAAGTCGCGCGCCGCGAGCGGCATGCCGGCGTGAAAGCCCTGCATGCGGTCGCATTCGAGCTCGGCAAGCCGCTCGACCACCGCTTCGTGCTCGACGCCTTCGGCCACCACCACCAGGCCGAGGTTGTGACCCAGTCCGATGAGCGAGCGCACGATGCGGTCGTGCTGCGCGTTGAGGTGCAGGTCGTGCACGAACGAGCGGTCGATCTTCAGTTCGTCCAGCGGGATCGCCGACAGGCTCGACATCGAAGAGTAGCCGGTGCCGAAATCGTCGAGCGCGATGCGCACGCCGCTGTCCTTGAGCCGCGCCAGCGTTTCGCCGACCTCGGGCGCCGCCGAGAGCATCGCGTTCTCGGTGATTTCCAGCACCAGGCGGTCGGGCGACAGGTCCCAGGTGCGCAGTCCCCGGTCGATGAAGTCGGGCAGGTCGCGCTCGAGCAGGTTCTGCGGCGACAGGTTGATGCTCACCGGAAGGCGCAGGCCGCGCTCGCCGAACTCCGCGCAATGGCGCAGGGCGTTGTTCAGCACCCACCACGACACCTCGTTGATCAGGCCGGCGGATTCGGCGACCGCGATGGTCTTTTTGGTCTCCACGGCGCCGAGCTCGGCGTCGTTCCAGCGCAGCAATCCCTCCACCCCGGCGATGCGCCGATCGGAGAGCCGGAACTGCGGCTGGAAGGCGAGGTCGAGCAACCCATCGTCGAGCGCCGCGCGCAGCCTCGATTCGTAGGCCAGCGACTCGGCCTGGGTGTGCTCGAGGACTTCGGAGTACTGCGCGATGTGCTCTGGCCGCTCGAGCGCGGCCTGGCAGGCGATCTTGGCGCGCTGCAGCAGCAGCGCCGGGCTGTCGCCATGCTCGGGGTGGATCGCGATGCCGATCGCCGGCCGCGGCACGATTTCGCCGTCGTCCACGCGCACCGCGGTGCCGAGCACGCGCATGATCTTGTGCGCGGCCAGCAGCGCGACGCCGGGACTGGGGATCGCCGGCAGCACGCAAATCAGGTCGTCGCGCCCGAACTCGGAGAGCACGTCGCCGGCGCGCAGCACCGTGTTCCTGAGGCGCTGGATCATGCGTGTGCGCGCCGACTCGCCGGCGAGGAAGCCCCATACCGCGTCGATGCGCTCGACCACGCCGCAATCGATCACCAGCACGGCGAGCGCGCTGCCGGCAGAGCGCTGCTGCACGGCGATCAGCGCGCGCAGGCGCTCGGCGAAGCTGGGGAAGTGCGGCTCGGAGGGGCCGGCGGGCCTGAGCGCCAGGATCTGCTTGGGCAGCGAGGCCAGGATGCCGAGCTGCAGCCAGGCGAGGCGCTCGATGACGCCGAGGACCTCGTCGCAGTGCGGCGGATCGATGCCGAAGACGCGCAGCGCGCCGCGCCGCAGGATCTCCTGCAGGCGCATGCAATCGAAGCGCATGCGGTCCAGCGGCTCGCGCGGATCGGCCTGGCCGGCCCAGCGCACCAGCAGCGCGCGCAATTGCGCGTGGCCGAGCTTGCCGCGCATCAGCGCCTCGAGCAGCTCGCGCTGTGCGTCGGACATCGCCGAGGAGTCTATCGGCTGAAAGAAGCTGCGGTCGGCCTGCTCGAGCGGCGCTTCGCGCGGCGACACGGTGAACAGCCCGGGGGCCTGCTCGCGGATTGCGCGTCCGAGCGACGCCAGGCGCCCGAGCGCGAGCTCGTTCAGCCCTGCTTCCCGCATCACGCGGTCAACCGTTGCCGCGATTGCGGGATCGAGAATCCCCTGTTCCCCAGCCACGCTTCCCCCAGCCCGTAACGCTTCTGCAGAGGGTAATGTCATACCTCCGAACGGGCGTGTCATTCCGGGGAAGCGGCCCTTCTTACAACATTTGACCGCCTGTACGGCGGGATAAGCTAGATGCGTCCCTCGTGTGCGGCGTGGCAGGCGACCGTGGCGCTGTCTCCCAGGGCGAGCGCCTGCGGCCGCTCCCGCATGCAGCGCTCATTGGCGTGCGGACAGCGCGGATGAAAGGCGCAGCCCGCAGGTGGCGCGAGCGGGTTCGGCACCTCGCCGGCGACCGGGGTGCGCGCCTTGCCGCTCATCTCCAGGTCCGGGACTGCGTCCAGCAGCATGCGCGTATACGGGTGCCTGGGGTGCGCGAACAGGTCTTCGGCGGGTGCGACCTCCACCAGGCGCCCGAGGTACATGACGCCGATGCGGTCGGCAATGTGCGACACCACCGCCAGGTTGTGCGAGATGAACAGGTAAGTCAGGCCGAGGCGCTGCTGCAGCTCGGTCATGAGATTGAGGATCTGCGCCTGCACCGAAACGTCGAGCGCCGAGGTGGGTTCGTCGCACACCAGGAACTCGGGATTGCCCGAGAGCGCGCGCGCGATCGAGATGCGCTGGCGCTGGCCGCCAGAAAACTCGTGCGGATACTTTTCGCCGTCCTCGGGCGCGAGGCCCACCTGGCGCAGAAGTTTCCCCACCCGGGCGGTGATTTCGTCCGGGCCGCGCGCCAGGCCGAGCACGCGGATCGGCTCGGCCACGATGTCGCGCACCCGCCAGCGCGGGTTGAGGCTGGCATAGGGGTCCTGGAAAATCATCTGCATGCGGCGCCGCATGCGCGCGACCTCGTGTGCACCGACCTTGCCCAGGTCTGTGCCATCGAACTCGATGCGGCCGCGGGACGGCGCGTACAGACCCACGATGAGGCGCGCGACGGTCGATTTGCCGCAACCTGACTCGCCTACCAGTGCGAGCGTCTCGCCGCGCCGCACCTCGAGCGAGACATCGTCGACCGCGCGCAGCAGCTGGCGCGGCGCGCCTTCTATGACGCGGTTGAGCCAGGGCCGCGAGACGTCGAAATCGCGCCCGATCCCGGTCAGGCGAAGCAGTGGCGCGGCAGCCTCAGGCATCGGCGTACAGCCAGCAGGCGGCGAGGTTGGCGCCGGTCGGGATCGACTCCGGCCGCTCGGTCCGGCAGCGCGCGAAGCACTTGGGGCAGCGCGGATTGAACGCGCACCCGGCCGGAATCGCGTTGAGACGCGGCATCGAGCCCTCGATCTGCATCAGGCGCCCGCGGCGCTTGCCGACGCCGGCGCCTATCTTCGGGATCGAGCCCATCAGGCCCACCGTGTAGGGGTGGCGCGGCGCATGGATCACCTCGCGCACCGGCCCGATCTCGGCGATGCGGCCGGCGTACATCACCGCCACCCGGTCGGCGGTCTCGGCGATCACGCCCATATCGTGCGTGATCAGCATCACCGCGGTGCCTTGCTCTCGCGCCAGGCGCTTGAGCAGCTGGATGATCTGCGCCTGGATCGAGACGTCGAGCGCGGTGGTCGGCTCGTCGGCAATCACCAGCTTGGGTTGCGCGCACAGCGCGAGAGCGATCACCACGCGCTGGCGCATCCCGCCCGAGAACTGGTGCGGGTAATGGTCGATGCGGCTCTCCGGCCCCGGGATGCCGACGTCGCGCAGCAGGTCGAGCGCCCTCGCGCGCGCCTCGTCAGCCCCCATTTCGAGATGGGTGCGGATGGTCTCGATGAGCTGCTCGCCTACCGTGTAGAGCGGGTTGAGCGAGGTGAGCGGGTCCTGGAAGATGGCGCCGATGCGCCGGCCGCGGATGCGGCGCAAGCGCTCGTAGGGCAGGTTGTCGATGCGCTCGCCTTCCAGGCGCACCTCGCCCGCCGCAATTCGTCCTGGCGGCTCGAGCAACCCGATCACCGCCATGCCGGTGAGCGATTTGCCGGCGCCGGATTCACCGACCACGCCGAGCACCTCGCCTGGGGCGATCGCGAACGAGATATCGTCCACCGCCACCAGCGTGCCGCGGCGGGTCGGAAACTCGACCCGCAGGCCCTTCACTTCGAGTAGCGCCGCATTGCCGCGGCCAGCGGCGGACTGCACCTCAGCGCAGCTTCGGATTGAGGGCGTCGCGCAGCCAATCGCCCAGCAGGTTGACCGAAAGCACCAGCACAACCAGCGCGACCCCCGGGAAAACCGTGATCCACCACTCGCCGGAGAACAAGAAGTCGTTGCCGACCCGGATCAGCGTTCCCAGCGACGGCCGCGTCGGCGGCACGCCCACGCCGAGGAACGAGAGTGTCGCCTCGGTGATGATGGCGGTAGCAATGTGAATGGTGGCGATCACGAGCACCGGCCCCATCACGTTCGGCAGCACGTGCCGCAGCATGATCGCCAGCGGGTGCCGGCCGATGACGCGCGCCGCCTGCACGTACTCCTTGTTCTTTTCCACCAGCGTGCTGCCGCGCACGGTGCGCGCGTAGTGCACCCAGCCCGAGACGCCGATCGACAGCACCAGCACCGGGATCGCAATCTCGTCGTGCATCGCGCTCGGCAGGGCGACGCGCGCCACGCCGTCCACCAGCAGCGCGATCAGGATCGCCGGAAAGGAGAGTTGCACGTCGGCCACGCGCATGATGAAAGCGTCGAGGCGGCCGCCGAAATAGCCAGAAAGCAGCCCAAGGGTGACGCCGAGCGTGAGCGCGAACAGCACCGAGGCGAGGCCGACGCCGAGCGAAATGCGAGCGCCGTGCATGATGGTGGAAAGCACATCGCGGCCCTGGTCGTCGGTGCCGAGGAAATAGTCCGAGCGCCCGGCATCGGTCCAGGCCGGCGGCGTGAAGGCGTCGTTCAGGTTGAGCGCCGCAAGGTCGGACGGATTGTGCGGCGACAACCAAGGCGCGAGCACCGCAGCGCCCACGCATACCAGCGTCATGAGCGCGGCCAGCATGGTGACGGGCGAGTGCCGGAAACTCCAGGTCAGGTCGTGCCCCCAGAACCGCGCCAGCAAGCTACGCATCTGTTGTCCGCTCAATCCTGAATCCTGGATCCTGAATCCTCACTTCAACGGCAGCGACTCCTCGACCAGCGCCGCGAGGTAGCCGGCGCCCAACGGGATCACGTCGTCGTTGAAGTCGTAGGCCGGGTTGTGCAGATAGCAGTTGTTCGGCCCGCCGCCCTGCCCGAGGAACACGTAGGCCCCGGGGCGCGCCTGCAGCATGAACGAGAAGTCCTCCCCGCCCATGGTCGGTTCGGCATCTGTGAACACGTTGTCCTTGCCGAAGACGCGCTCGCCCACCTGCGCCGCGAACGCGGCTTCGCGCTCGCTGTTGATGGTTGCCGGGTAGCCGTGCCGGTAGTCGACCTCGGCGCTGGCGCCGAGCGCCTTGGCAACTCCCGGCACGATCTCCTTGATGCGGCGCTCGGCCAGGTCGCGCGTTTCGGCGCGGAAACTGCGCACCGTGCCGACCAGCTTGACGAAGTCGGGGATGACGTTGAATGCGCCCAGCTGGCTGGTCTGCATCGAGCACACCGAGACCACGATGGCATCGAGCGGGTTGACGTTGCGGCTGGCGATGGTCTGCAGCGCGGTGATGATCTGCGCCGCGACTACCACCGGATCGAGCGTGAGGTGCGGCATGGCGGCGTGCCCGCCCTTGCCGTGCACCGTGAACTGGATTTCGTCGGTCGCCGCCATCACCGGGCCGGGGCGCACGGAGATCTGCCCCGGAAGCAGCCCGGGCCAGTTGTGCAGCGCGTAGATTTGGTTCGCCGGAAAGCGCTCGAACAGGCCTTCCTCGACCATTTTTTGTCCGCCCGCGCCGCCTTCCTCGGCGGGCTGGAAGATGAGGTAGGCGGTGCCGTCGAAATCGCGCGTCTCGGCGAGGTAGCGCGCCGCACCGAGCAGCATGGTGGTGTGGCCGTCGTGCCCGCAGGCGTGCATGCGCCCGGCGTGCGTCGATTTGTACGGCAGGTTGCCGGTCTCGTGCATCGGCAGGCAATCCATGTCGGCGCGCAGGCCGACGCCGCGCCCGCTGCCGTTCTTCTTGCCGTGCACCACGCCGACGACCCCGGTCCTGGCGATGCCGCGGTGCACTTCGATCCCCCAGGACGCGAGCCGCTCGGCGACGATCTGGGAGGTGCGGTTCTCCTCGTAGGCGAGCTCCGGATGGGCGTGGATGTCGCGCCGCAGCTCGCGCAGCTCGTCGTGGTACTTGCGGATGGTTTCGATCGATTTGGTCATGTGGTGCCTCGCAGCGCCCTCTAGTGGCCGGCCACCACGCGGTCGATCCGCAGGCGCGGGTCGACAGCGTAATAAAGCAGGTCCACGACGAGGTTGATGATGACGAAGAAAAGTGCGATCAGGCAAAGATAAGCGGCCATTACCGGGACATCGGCAAAGGTCACCGCCTGGATGAAAAGCAGACCCATCCCCGGCCACTGGAACACGGTCTCGGTGATGATGGCGAAGGCGATGATGGCGCCGAGCTGCAGCCCGGTGATCGTGATCACCGGCACCAGCGTGTTCTTGAGTGCGTGGCCGAAGTGCACGGCGCGGTCCGACAGGCCGCGGGCGCGCGCGAACTTGATGTAATCGGTGCGCAGCACTTCGAGCATCTCGGAGCGCACCAGGCGCTGAATCAACGTCATCTGGAACAGGCCGAGCGTGATCGACGGCAGGATCAGCGCCTTGAGTCCGGACGCAGTCAGCAGTCCGGTGCTCCACCAGCCGAGCTGCACCGTGTCGCCGCGGCCGAACGACGGCAGCCAGCCGAGCAGCACTGCGAACACCAGGATCAGCAAGATGCCGATGAGGAAAGTCGGCAGCGATACGCCGATCAGCGACACCGCCAGCATCAGCTGCGACAGCCAGGAATCCCGCCGCAGCGCGGTGTACACGCCCATGACGATGCCGGCGAACAGCGCCAGCAGCGCGGCGACCAGCGACAGCTCGAGCGTCGCCGGCAACCGCTCTATGAACAGCGTGGACACCGGCCGGATCTGGCGCAACGACAGCCCGAATTCGCCTTGCACGGCGTGGCCGACGAAATTCGCGTACTGGATGTAGAACGGCTGGTCGAGCCCGAGAAGAGCGCTCATGCGTATGCGGTCCTCAGGGGTGGCGTCCTGGCCAAGCATGAACACCACCGGATCGCCGACGAAGTTGAACAAGGAAAACGCGATGAATCCCACCGTCAGCATGACCAGCACTGCCTGGGCGAGGCGGCGAAGTACGAACGCGAGCATGCAGGACTCTAGGGAAGCTCTGAAGAAGTTGCGCGGGTGCGCGTTGCGGCCGGAACGCGGCGCCTGCTAGGCGCTCGGCCGCAGCGATATGTCGATATCGCAAGGCCGAGCAACAACGCGGGCGCCCGTGTCATCCCGCTATCGTATCCCAACTGTCGCGTCTTCCGGCCGCAACCCGAGGGCGGCGAGGGCCTCTGCCTTGAACCTCATCGGCACGGCCTCGCCGCCCAGAGGGACGGGGCGCTGAGCAGCGGCTTTGCCGCTGCGCACCCCTCGGTGGCGCAAGGCGACGAGCGCAGGCGCAAGCGCCTGCGCGTTGGCGCAGGCCATCGCCATCGGCCGCCTTATGTACATCCAGTACACGGCGGCGTCCGCTGTCTAGCCCTGCGCCAAAATCGCCGCCGTCGCGCACGCGCAACTTCTTCAGAGCTTCCCTTGCTTGCAATAGAATCCGCGGGTGCCGGATTTTGCCCGGAAAATCGTCGCCTGGCAGCGCAAACATGGCCGCCACGGCCTGCCGTGGCAGCAGGGCCGCGATCCGTACCGCATCTGGCTTGCCGAAGTCATGCTGCAGCAGACCCAGGTGGCGGCGGTCATTCCCTATTACGAGCGCATGGTGGCGCGTTTCCCCGACGTGCGGGCGCTGGCAAGGGCGTCGCAGGACGCGGTGCTGCAGCTCTGGAGCGGCCTTGGCTACTACGCGCGCGCGCGCAACCTGCATGCGGCGGCGCGGCTCATCGTGCACCGGCACGCCGGCAAGTTCCCGGACACGGCGGCTCAACTTCAATCGCTGCCCGGGGTGGGGCGCTCTACCGCGGCCGCGATCGCGGCATTCGCCTATGGGCGGCGGGCCGCGATCCTCGACGGCAACGTCAAGCGCCTGTTGGCGCGGTGTTTCGGCATTGAGGGTTATCCAGGTGCGCGCGCGGTGGAAGAGCGCCTGTGGGCGCTTGCCGAAGGACTGCTGCCGCGCCGCTCGCTCGCCGCTTACACGCAGGCGCTGATGGATCTGGGCGCAACCGTGTGCACGCGCTCGAAACCGAAGTGCGTGCAGTGCCCCGTTTCCGCGCAGTGCGTGGCGCGGCGCGACGGCCGCGTCGCGCTGCTACCCGCGCCGCGGCCTCGCAAGCCGCTGCCGCTCAGGCGCGCAACTTGGCTGGTGCTGCTGCACCGTGGTTCCGTATTGCTGGAGCGCCGGCCGTCCACCGGCCTGTGGGGCGGCCTATGGACCTTTCCAGAATTGCCGCAGGGGGGCGCAAGGCTGAGCGAGGCTCGAGACTTCTGCCGCCGCGCGCTTGGCAGTGAGGTGGATGCCGTGCGGCGCCTGCCTGTGATCGAGCACGGCTTTACGCACTTCCGGCTGCGCGCGCTGCCGCTCGGTTGCAGCGTGCGCGAGGTGGCGCGGCGCGCCGAGGCGCCGGGGCGCCTCTGGCTCGAGGTCGGCGATGCCGCGCGCGCCGCAGTGCCGGCGCCGGTGCGCGGGTTGCTGGCTGAGCTGGGGTCGCTAGCGACGGCCCGTTAAGCCGTGCTGCTCCAGGAACTTCTGCAGGATCTCCAGCCGCTGCAGGCTGTCGTCGAGCTCCATCAACTTTTGCTTCGCGGCAAGCGGCACCGGCAGGATCTCCGTGAGGCGGGCGCTCAGCCAGGCGCTGGAATCGAAACGCAGCGGCGCGGCGAACAGGTCCGCGCCGCGCTGCTCCACCACCAGCTCGATCAGGCGGCGGCACGCCGCGAAGCGGGCAGGCACCTCGGCGTCGCTTTCTTCGCCCAGCAGGCGGACCTGCGCGCGCGCAAGGCCATTGGGCTCGACCCGCCGGTCCATGATTCTGAAGCGCCGCTCGCCGCGCGCCGTGATCTGCAACAAACCCAGCTGCTGCATGTCCCACTGCACGATGCGGGCCAGGCAGCCAACCTCTTCAGGCATGGCGGGAGCGCCGACCTCGACGCCCTCGCGAATCAGGCAGACGCCGAACGGCGTGTCGCTCTTCAGGCACTCCTTCGCCAGCTCCATGTAGCGCTGCTCGAAAACGCGCAGCGGCAGCAGCCCACCGGGAAAGAGCACCGCCTGCAACGGAAACAAAGCGACTTCGCCGCGCGCCGGCGTCACTGCGGCTCGGCGTCCGCAGCCAGGCCGCGATGCCGCACCAGCACCCGCCAGGCGGGACGGAACGCCTGGGCCAGGCGCTCGGTCAGATAGACCGAGCGGTGGCGCCCGCCGGTGCAGCCCACTGCGACGGTGAGATAGCTGCGGTTGTCGCGCGCCATCTCCGGCAGCCAGCGCCCCAGGAAATTGCGCAAGTCATCGAGGAACTGCTGCACCGATTCCTGGTGCTCGAGGAATTCGATCACCGCCGCATCGCGTCCGCTCAAGGGCCGCAGCGATGGCTCGTAATGCGGGTTGGGGAGCATGCGCGCGTCCACCACCCAGTCGGCATCCTGCGGGATGCCGTCGCGAAAGGCGAACGACTCGAACAGCAGGGTGAGTGCGCCGCTGCCGCCGAGCCCGAGCAGGTCCTTGATCCAGTTGCGCAGCACCTTGGGCTGCAGATCGCTGGTGTCGATGCGATGCCCCAGCTCCGAGACGCCGCCTAGCAGCACGCGCTCCCTTTCGATCGCCTCGGCGAGCGTCAGTCCGGCGCCGGCAAGCGGGTGGCGGCGGCGGGTTTCCGAAAAGCGCCGCAGCAGCGTCGGCGCAGTCGCCTCGAGGAACAGCACGCGTGTTTCCACGCCGCGCGCCTTGAGCGCAGCCAGATGCCCGGGCAGGTCGGGCAGCGCCGCGCTGCGCGCATCGACGCTGATCGCAACCCGCTCGTGCCCCGCTTCGGCGAGGAAGTTCAGCACTTCGAGAAGCAGCGTCGCCGGCAGGTTGTCGACGCAGTAGTAGCCGCCGTCCTCGAGCACGTCGAGCGCGATGCTCTTGCCGGAACCCGACAGGCCGCTTACCAGTAGGAGCTGCATGCGCAGCCACTATAAGTCATCGGCGTTGCCGGCGATGCAACCCTAGCTGTTCGGCTCCTGCATGGCGCGTTTCTGGCGCGCCATGAACTCCGCGGTCGAGTCGATGCCGCGCAGCTGCAGGATGTAGTTGCGCACCGCCGCTTCGAGCAGCACCGCGAGATTGCGGCCGGCGGCGACCGGGATGACGACCTTGCGCACCGTCACGCCCAGGATGTCCTCGGCGAGCTCGCTCAGCGGCAACCGCTCGGCAGTGTCGCGGGCCCTGGAAGCGGCGGGTTTGTTGAGATGCGCGACCAGCTTCAGCTTCATCTTGGGCCGTACCGCCGACTCGCCGTAGATGGTGCGGATATTGATCAGGCCCAAACCGCGCACCTCGAGGAAATCCTTCAGCAGCGGCGGGCAACGGCCCTCGAGCGCGTTGAAGGCGACGCGCGAGATCTCGACCACGTCGTCCGCCACCAGGCCGTGGCCGCGGCTGATCAGCTCCAGCCCCAGCTCGCTCTTGCCGACGCCCGAGTCGCCGGTAATCAGCACGCCCAGGCCGAGCACGTCCATGAACACGCCGTGGCGCTCGGTGATGTCGGCCAGTGCCTTGGCAAGATAGCGCGCCAGTTTTTCGATTACCCGCGCCGCCGGCAGCGGCGTCGTGAGCACGGGCACCTGGCCGAGCGTCGCGGCGGCCGCGAGCTCAGGCGATGGCTGCACGCCGTCCGCAAACACCAGCGCCGCCGGGCCCGCCGCGATCAGCTTCTCTGCAAAGCCGGTGCGCTGGGCGGCATCCGGGCCGCCGGCGAGTGCGGCTTCGAAGGCGCCGATGACCTGGACGCTGTTGGGGTGGGTGAGATTGAGGTGGCCGACCAGGGCAGCCGCCGCCGCCTCCTCGCGGCGAATCGCCTTGCTGCCGTCGCGCCCGGCTACCCAGGCGAGGGCTAGCGCCGCGCGGTTGTCCTCATACAACCGCGTGACGTAGACCTGCGACATCCGGCTGCCAGGCAGAGATGATCTGGTGCAGGGCGCTGGCGTCCGGCGCCGCCGCCAGCGCGTCGCGCAGGTTGCGGTCGCTGAACATCTGCGCCAGTTCGGAAAGGATTTCGAGATGCTTCTCGGTGGCCTGCTCGGGCACCAGCAGGGCGAACGCGAGCGTCACGGGCTTGCCGTCGGGGGCGTCGAACGCCACCGGCTGCGCCAGCCGCACGAACGCGCCCAGCGCTTCCTTGAGACCCTTGATGCGCCCATGTGGAATCGCGACGCCCTGCCCGAGGCCGGTGGAGCCGAGCCGCTCGCGCGCGAACAGGCTGTCGAACACCGCTCCCTTGGCAATGCCGTGATTGTTCTCGAACAGCAGGCCGACCTGCTCGAACAGGCGTTTCTTGCTCGACAACTGCAGGTCGAGCAGGACGTTGGACGGCGGCAACAGCTTGGCGACCAGGCTCATGCCGGCAGGCCGGGCTCCCAACGGCGGGATGGGGCGAATCGATGCGCGATCAAGCGGGGCGCGGGGGCGAGGACTTCAGAGGGCGCGAATTATAGCTCAGCGCAGGATCCGGCGCCGGTCAAATCCTGTCAGGCCGCTTGATGGTTTGATGCGGCTTGTCGAAGCGCTTGCCCTTGTACTTGCTCACCTGCCGGTCGAGCTTGTCCACCAGCAGGTCGATCGCCGCGTACAGGTCCTGCTCCTCGCACTCGCAATGGATGTCCTTGCCGCGCACGTGCAGCGTGACCTCGGCCTTTTGCCGCAGCTTGTCCACCGACAGGATGACGTGGGCGTCGATCACGTGGTCGAAGTGCCGCTTGATGCGCTCGAGCTTGGCGCTCACGTAGCTGCGGATCGCAGGGGTGACATCGAGGTGATGGCCGCTGACGTTCAGGTTCATCGAGCTCTCCGTGGTGGATCGGTGCTGCCGGCTTACAGGTTTTTTCTCTGGCTGAGCGGCGCGATCTGCAGCGCTTCCCGGTATTTCGCCACCGTGCGCCGCGCCACAACGATACCCTGCTCGCCGAGAATTTGCGAGATGCGCGCATCCGACAGCGGCGCCCGCGGATCCTCCGCCGCCACCAGCTGCTTGATCAGTGCGCGTATCGCGGTGGAGGACGCCGCGCCGCCGGTGTTGGTGGCGACGTGGCTGCCGAAGAAGTACTTGAGCTCGAAGGTGCCGCGCGGCGTCGCCATGTACTTCTGGGTGGTGACGCGCGACACCGTGCTCTCGTGCACGCCGAGCGTGTCCGCGATCTCGCGCAGCACCAGCGGCCGCATCGCCACCTCGCCGTGCTCGAGGAAATTGCGCTGCCGGTCTACGATCGCCTGCGCGACGCGCAGGATGGTATCGAAGCGCTGCTGCACGTTCTTGATCAGCCAGCGCGCTTCCTGCACCTGGGTGGAGAGCGTGTTGCCGCCGCCGCGCTGCGCCGCGGCCAGATCGGCGTAGAGCCGGTTGATGCGCAGCCGCGGCATCGCCTCGGGGTTGAGGCTGGCGCGCCAGACACTGCGCACCTTGCGCGCGATCACATCCGGCACGACGTAGCGCGCCTCGAGCTTGGCAAAGGACGCGCCCGGGCGCGGATTGAGGCCGCGGATCAGCTGCTGCGCGGCGCGCAGCAGGTCGTCGCTTGCGCCAGTGAGCGCCCGCAGTCGCGTGTAATCGCGCGCAGCGAGCAGGTCGAGGTGGTGTTGCGCGACCGTGTGCGCGAGGCGCTGGGTCTCGTCGTCGAGTCCCGCGGCGCACAACTGCAGCGTGAGGCACTCCGCTGGCGAGCGTGCACCGACCCCCACGGGCTCCAGGTTCTGCAGGTGCCTGAGCGCGATTGCAAGCTCCTCGAGTGTGCCTTCGATGCCCGCCTCGCCCGCAGCGAAAACCAGTGCTCCGATTTCCTCCAGAGGTTGCGTCAGATAGCCGTCCTCGTCGAGCGCGTCGATCAGCAGCGCGACCAGCGCCCGGTCGCGCTCGCCCAAATTGGTAAGCGCGAGCTGCGCGTTGAGGTGGTCGCGCAACGTCGGCACGTCGGGCGCGGCGTTGCCGCGCTCGCCTTCTTCTTCGTCCTCGGTGCCGCGCCACGACGCTGCGTAATCGGGCGCCAGCTCGCTCTCGCCGCCAGGCTCGCGGCCTTCGGCGGCGGCGCGTGATTCGCGGCTCTCGCCAGCCTCGCGGCTGTCGCCGGCGGCACCTGTCGGGGCGGTTTCTGCCGGCGCACGCCCGGCCGCAGCTGCATCGGACTCGCCGTCCTCGCGCTCGAGGATCGGGTTCTCCATCAGCAGGCGCTCGATCTCCTGGTTGAGCTCCACAGTGGAGAGCTGCAGCAGGCGGATGGACTGCTGCAGCTGCGGCGTCAGCGTCAGGTGCTGCGAGAGCCGGAACTGCAGGGTCGGCTTCATGGGCGGGAGGCGGCGCAGCGCGCGTGCGCGCTACATGCGGAAGTTCTCGCCGAGATAGACCCGGCGCACGCTGTCATTGTAGACGATCTCTTCGGGGCGGCCGAACGCGAGCAGCGCGCCTTCGTTGATGATGTAGGCACGATCGCAGATGCCGAGCGTCTCGCGCACGTTGTGGTCGGTGATCAGGACGCCGATGCCGCGCTCCTTGAGGAAGCGGATGATGCGCTGGATGTCGAGCACCGCGATCGGGTCGACGCCGGCGAACGGCTCGTCGAGGAGGATGAAGGCGGGCCGCGTGCCGAGCGCGCGCGCGATCTCCAGCCGCCGCCGCTCGCCGCCTGAGAGCGACAGCGCCATGTGCTTGCGCAGATGCAGGATGTTCAGGTCCGAAAGCAGCTCGGCGAGGCGCGGCTCGATGTCCTGCGGCGCGATGTCCTGCAGTTCCAGCACCGCGCGCACGTTGTCCTCGACGCTGAGCTTGCGGAACACCGAGTTCTCCTGCGGCAGGTAGGAGATGCCGAGGCGCGCGCGGCGGTGGATCGGGAAGTGGGTGAGGTTGCGGCCGTCGAGCCCGATGCGGCCGGCATCCGCCGGCACCAGACCGACGATCATGTAGAAGCAGGTGGTCTTGCCGGCGCCGTTCGGCCCCAGCAGACCTACCACCTCGCCGCTCGCGACCTCGAGCGACACGTCATTCACGACGGTGCGCGACTTGAAGCGCTTGCGCAGGTTCTCCGCCCGCAGGACGCTCATCGCGCGGGCGGCGACGCGGCCGGCTTGCCGGCCTCGGGCGGCGTCTTGGGATGGATGACTGCGCGCACGCGTGCCCCGGGCGCGCCGGGCGCGGCACCCTTGGCGGCGCTTACCGAGAAGAACTCGGTGCGCTGGTCGATGGAAATGTAGTCGCCGCGCACCTCGTCCTTGTCGCGCGTGACGCGCGCCCGCTCGAACAGCTCCACGGTCTCGTTACGGTCGTCGATCTCGATGCGTTGCGCCTCGCCGTCGGTCCAGACGCCTTCGCGGCCGTCCTTCGGGTCGGCTTTCTGCCGGAAACGCACTGGCGCGCCGGTGGCGGTGGCGAACTGGTAGCCGTCGGCGTCCTGCCGCACCACGATGCGATCGGCATGCACCAGGATGGTCCCCTTGCTCAGCACCACGCTGCCCTCGAAGATGCTGAGGCGGCGCGCGTCATCCGCGCTCATCTTGTTGGCCTCGACGTGGGTCGGCTTGTGCTTGTCCGCCTTCTCCGCTCTTGCCGGCAACGCTGACGGCGGCCCATAGAGCAGCGTCGCCCCGAGGGCGGCGGCGAGCAGTCCAATGCACGGGCGCGCCGGCCTGGCTGTGTTCATTTGGCGACCGGATCGAATCGCACGCGCACGCGTTCGCGCAGGAACAGTTGCGCCGAATCGTTGTGGTATTCCATGCCGCGCCCGGACAATTCCCGCCCCCCTTCGGTGATCAGCACGTCGCGGTCGGTGCGCACCACAGAGTGCGCACGCACCACGTGCAGAAAACTCGTGCGCATGCGCATCTCGGCGCGGCCACGGGTCGCATCGCGCACCAGTTGCACGTTGTCGTAGAGGAACACCTCGTCGCCGTCCCTGGACAGCGCGCCGCGCTCTGCGCTGACGCGCATGCGCGGTTCGTTCGGCCTGGTCTGCACGACGTGCGGCGCGAGCAACTCGGTCGTATCGTCGTCGGGATAATGTACCACCTTCGACGCCGCGAGCGTCGATTCGGGTGCGCCGCCGGCGCCAAAGCGCACTGCTTTCAAGTTCTCGATCACGTAATCCGGGTCGTGGCGGCGCAGCGACGGATGCGCGCCCTCGTCTTCGCGCGCCGCGCGCTCCAGCCAGAAGGTCGCGGCGGCAAGCGCGAGCATCAGCAGCAGCGGAAACAGCCGCGTCGAGGAGAACTTCATCGCAAGTACCGGGCGAGCGCCGCGTCGAGCGTGCCTTGGGCCCGCATCACGAGCTCGCAGACCTCGCGCGCGGCGCCGCCGCCGGCCGGCGCGCGCGCGACGTAATGCGCATGGCGCAGCACCAACTCATGCGCCTCGCGCGGCGCGCAGGCGAGCGCGCAGCGCCGCAGCACCGGCAGGTCGACCACCTCGTCGGCCATGAAACCGGCGGCCTCGGGCGGCACGCCGAGGCGTGCCGCAAGGGTCTCGAAGGCGGCCAGCTTGTCCTCGATGCCCTGCAGCACATGCACGATGCCGAGTTCGGCAGCGCGCTGCGTCACGGCTGGCGAACTGCGCCCGCTCAGCAGCGCCACCGCGACACCGGATTGCGCAAGCAGCTTGATGCCATGGCCGTCGAGCACGTGAAACGCCTTCAGCGCCTCGCCCGACGGGCCGTACCACAGGCGGCCGTCGGTGAGCACGCCGTCGACGTCGAACAGCATCAGGCGTACCCGCTTCGCACGCTCGAGCGCGGCGGCAACCTCGGTCGGCATCGGCTTGCGGGGAATCGGGTCTGTGCGCCGGGCGGCGATCGGCGCTGCGCCTCAGATCACTCTGGCGCGGAACAGGTCGTGGATATTGAGCGCGCCTGCGAGCCTGCCCTCGGCATCCACGACCGGGAGCTGGGTCGTCTTGCAGCGCTCCATCGTTTCGACCGCCTCGACCGCCAGCGCCTCCGGCCGCACGGTGCGCGGGTTGCGCGTCATCAGCTCGGCGATCATCTTGCCGCGCAGGTCGGCGTCGCGCTCCATGGTGCGGCGCAGGTCGCCGTCGGTGAACACCCCGACCACGCGGCGCTCGCCGTCTATGACCGCCGTCATGCCCATGCCCTTGCGCGTGATCTCTAGGATCGCTTCCGCGAGGGTTGCGTCCTGGGGCACGGCCGGTATGGCGTTTCCGCTGCGCATGATGTCGCGCACATGGGTGAGCAGCTTGCGCCCCAGCGCACCGCCGGGGTGCGAGCGCGCGAAGTCGTCAGAGGTGAAGCCGCGCGCATCGAGCAGCGCGACCGCGAGCGCGTCGCCAAGCGCAAGCGCCGCCGTGGTGCTCGCGGTCGGCGCAAGGTTGAGCGGGCAGGCCTCCTGCGCCACGCCGCCGTCGAGATGGACGTCGGCCTCGCGCGCCAGCGTCGAGGCGGCGTTGCCGGTCATGGCAATGAGTTTCGCGCCGCGGCGCTTGATCAGCGGCACGATATTGAGCAGCTCGTCGCTCTCGCCCGAATAGGAGATGCCGAGGAACACGTCCTCCGGCTGCACCATGCCAAGGTCGCCGTGGCTCGCTTCGGCGGGATGCACGAAATGCGCCGGCGTGCCGGTGCTCGCCATGGTCGAGGCGATTTTGCGGGCGATATGCCCCGACTTGCCGATGCCGCTGACGATCACCCGGCCCTTGCACTCGAGGATCAGCGACAGCGCGGCGAGGAAGCGCTCGTCCAGGCGCGCTGCCAGCGCGCGCACTGCATCTGCTTCGATCGCCAGCACGCGGCGCGCCAGCTCGAGCGCCTGCACCGAGGCGCCCGCGCCCTGTCCGGCTGCGCGCGCTGCGCTTATCATAGGCGCGGAGTATAGCCCAAGCCCTTATCGCGCCAACGATGGACGCCACCGCCGAAGCGCTGCAGCCGATCCTCGTTCTGCTTGCGAGCGCGGTGTTTGCCGTGGTGCTGTGCAGGACCCTGGCGCTGCCGCCGATCGTCGGCTATCTCGCCACCGGGCTGCTGCTCGGCCCGCATGCGCTGGGGCTGGTGTCCGACAGCGCCCAGACGCACCGCCTCGCTGAATTCGGCGTCGTGTTCCTGATGTTCTCGATCGGGCTGGAGTTCAGCCTGCCGAAGCTGCGGGTCATGCGCCGCGAGGTGTTCGGGCTCGGCCTGGCGCAGGTCGCAGCGACGGTCGCACTCGGGGTCGCGTTTGCATTGTTGCTCGGCGGCAACTGGCAGGCAGGGTTGGTGCTCGGCGGCGTCGCGGCGATGTCCTCCACCGCCATTGTTTCCAAGCTGCTCGCCGAGCGGGCGGAACTCGATACGGCTCACGGCCGCGCCATCATCGGCGTGCTGCTGTTCCAGGACCTTGCAGTAGTGCCATTGCTGATCCTGGTGCCCGCGCTCGGCCACACGGCGAGCGAGATCGGCTGGGTCATCGGGGTCGCGCTTCTCAAGGCAGCGGTGGTGCTCGCCGCCCTGCTGCTCGCGGGCCCGCGCGTGATGCGTGCGTGGTTCGGCATCGTGGCGCGCCGGCGCTCTACCGAGCTGTTCGTGCTCAATGTGCTGCTGATCACGCTGGCGCTCGCCTTTGTCACCGCGCTCGCCGGCCTTTCGCTCGCGCTCGGGGCATTCCTCGCCGGCATGCTGATCTCCGAGACCGAGTACCGCTACCAGGTCGAGGAGGACATCAAGCCGTTCCGCGACGTGCTGCTGGGGCTTTTCTTCGTCACGGTCGGGATGATGCTAGATGTCGGCGTGGTGGCCGGCAAGCTGTGGCTGGTGGCGCTGTTCCTGGTGCTGCTTGTGGGCCTGAAGTTCGCCCTGATTGCGGGGCTGGCGCGCGCGCTCGGGGCCGCGCCCGGGACGGCGCTACGTACCGGATTGGCGCTGGCGCAGGGCGGCGAGTTCGGACTGGTGCTGATTGCGCTCGCGAGCGGCTCGGCAGTCGTACCGCAGCCCGTGCTGCAGGCATTGCTTGCGGCGATGGTGCTGTCGATGCTCGCGACGCCCTTCCTGATCGGCGCCAGCGACCGGATCGTGATGCGATGGTCGCGCTCCGAATGGATGCTGCGCTCGCTGCAGATGCATCGCGTGGCGGTGCAATCGCTGGAGACCGAGCGCCACGTCATCGTGCTCGGGTACGGGCGCAACGGCCAGCACCTGGCGCGCCTGCTCGACGCCGAGGGCGTGCGCTATATCGCGCTCGACCTCGATCCCGAGCGCGTGCGCGAGGCGGCGCTGGCGGGCGACACCGTGGTGTTCGCAGATTGCTCGCGGCGCGAGGCGCTGGTGGCCGCGGGCATCCTGCGCGCCGCGGCGGTGGTGATCACGTTCGCCGATACCGCGGCGGCGGTGCGGGTGCTCGCGCATATCCACGCCCTTGCGCCATCGGTGCCGGTGATCGCGCGCGCGCGCGATGAAAGCGACATCGCCAAGCTCTCAGCCGCGGGGGCCTCGGAAGTCGTGCCCGAGGCGCTCGAGTCGGGGCTGATGCTCGCTTCCCACACGCTGGTGTGGGTAGGGGTGCCGCTCAACCGCGTGGTGCGGCGGATACGGGCGGTGCGCGACCAGCAGTACGGGTTGCTGCGCGGCCTGTTTCACGGCGCCGGCGACGAACCCGAGACCGTCGAGCACGCGCAGCCGCGGCTGCACTCGGTGACGCTGACCGGCAATGCGTTCGGGGTCGGCCAGTCGCTAGCGGCGCTGGCGCTCGAGGAGATCGGCGTGCAGGTGAAGGCGGTCCGCAGGCTGGGCGCGGCGCGGCGGCTCGCCCCCGAGGATGCAGGCACGTTGCAGCAGGGCGACGTGGTGGTGCTGCTCGGTGTGCCGGAGCTGCTGGCGGCAGCCGAGATTCGGTTACTGCAAGGCTAGAAAAGAAAAAGGCCGGCGCGGGGCCGGCCTTTGATTTCTCCGAGTGCCGCGACTACATCGAGCGGCAGACGACGTAAGTGCTGGTGCCGGTTTCCACGTAGGGCGGCGGTATCGCGTTGCTGATGGCGGTAGCGGGCGCAGGCTGCACTTCGGCGCGCACCGAGCCGGTCGAAGGAACGCCATCGTCCATTTGCGCATCCACGGCGATCGCAATCTTGTCCGGCAGGTTCGCCGAGCACATCACCAGGCCGCTGAATCCGTTCAGGATCGCGCCCCCCCCGTTGTTGCCGGTCTGAACCCCGATAACGCCGGTGACCGCGTTGAAGGGTTGCAGAAAGCCCGAGCCCGCGACGAAACCGGAGCGCCGCAGATGCTCCCACCATAGGCAAGCCTCGACCGCCACCGTGCAGGGTGCGCCCGCGTTGTTGTAGATACCTTCAACGATGCCGTTCCCACTGGTGCCGAGAGCCGGAGGCGAGCCAGCCCAACGCGCGGCTGCGCCCGCATCGTCGCCCGGAATGGCGCGATAGCGATCCACATAGCCGTGATAGGCGGCGGAGATGCCGGAGAAGTCGGCGATGATGTTCTTGATCTTCGCCTGGGTGATCATCTCCTGGCCCTTGAGGATGCCGCCTAGCAAGAGACCGATAATCACCAGCACGATCGCGATCTCGACCAGCGTGAAGCCTTTCTGCACTTGTTTCATTGGGTTACCCCCGATTAGTGATATTGCGCAATAGATAACACGCAAGTCCCGTGCCTGCCAAAAACGGCTAAGTAGGGCAATTTTCGAGCGTTCTTGCCGGAGTTGTGTCGAATTTTCGACTGTCCTGACGAAGATTCAACGAAAACCAGGCTTTGCGGGCTCCTTCGTACGCCGCTTGAGTTCCTCAAGCCGGGTCTCCAGAAAGCGGCGCTCGGCGGGATCGTGGATGCGGCCGGTTGCGAGCAGCCCTCCGAGCATCACTTTTGCAGCTTCGAGCTCGTTCATATCCTCGAGGATGAAGATTTCCATTTGCCTGGCCCAGAGCGGCACGGAATCGTCGGTCACATGGCGCTCGAGCGCTGAGGCGTAACGGCGCGCCAGCGGCAGATCGTTCAGGTCGTGTTTCGCAACCAGCGCCGCGTGGGCGAGCGCTTGCCAACGCTCGTTGGGGTGCTCCAGAAAGCGCTGCAACACGAACTCGAGCGCAAGGCGCACCTTGGCGGGGTCCGGATTCGCGGAGTAGACCCGGGCGGCGGAGAAAAGCGGGTAACTGCCGCGCGGGTCGAGGTCGAGGATCGCGCCCAGCCAGGCAATCAGCCGCGAGTAGTCGAGGCGCTGATAGGGAATGACATTACCGCCTCGCGCGTCGAATCCCTGAAGCCAGATGGCTGCCAGGCGCGAGGCGGCGCCCGGCTCGCCGAGGCTGGCGACACGCAACGCTGCCACGGAGGGCGCGGGCGGCAGGTCTGCCGACTGTTGCGGCGGTGCGCCCAGCTGGGCGTGCCAGGCGACCTGCGCGGCAGCGCAAGCGCCCAGCAGCCACATGATCCATGCCGAAACCGCGGCGACCGGCCGCTCTCCTGCGCTCACAGGTTGCGCCTCGAGAAATCGAACAGCCCTGCTGCCGCAAGCAGCGCGAAGTACAGCAGCATCGCGCAGATCGCCTGCAAGTACTCGATCGCCGCAGGTGCACCGTAGATCAGCCAGTCGCTTCGCGTCACCGCGTCGAGCCGCGGCAGCAGGTAGGCGACCGCATCCACCGAGCCGCGCGCAAGCTTGCCGGCGAACGTTTGCTCCGCGAGCGGACCCGAGGCGATCGCCTGGATTGCAGCCATCGCGCGCGCGAGTAGGTAAAGCCCCGCCGTCGCCGCAATCGCCGGCACGACCTGCGCCAGCGCGCTGGCGAAGAAAAGGCTGGCCGCCGCGACCAGCGCGCTCTCCACTGCGAGCGAAAGCCCCCAGGCGGCAAGCTCTGCCGGCCCGGCCCAGAGCAGCAGCGGCAGCGCGAACGCAATCGCGAGCAATCCGCCGCACGCCGAGAAACCGAGCAGCTTTCCGAGATACCACGCCGGGCGCGAAATCGGCAGCGCAAGGGTGAGCTCGATCCCCTTGTCGTTGGCGTCGCGCGTGATGCTGGCGACGACGTGCGCCGCGAGCAGAAACACCGCGCAGGCGCGCAGCAGCGCACCCGCCATCGAGGCTTGCAGGCGCAGGCCCTCCGTGATCGCCACCTGCGAAACAAAGGCAGCCAGCGCCAGCGCAGCGGCGATGCAGCCGAGGGCGAGCCACGGCAGGCCGCTGCGCCTGGCTTCGAGGAGCGTATAGCGCGCAATCGTGGCGGCGGCGTGCATGGCGAAAAGGGACTCCGGTCGGGTGCGCTAGACTAGCAGCGCCCCTACGACATGCAAGCATCGAGCCCGGTCCTTCCCGCGACTACGCGCCTGGGCAATGCCGCCTGGAACCTGAGCCAGCGGCATTGGCGCCTGGTGGTGGTGCTGATGCTCGGGCTGCTGCATGTCGCCGTGCTGCGGGGTATCGGCGACAGCTGGGCGCGCGCGCTGCTGCTCGCGCACCTGGGCTTGCTGCTGCTCTGGCAGCCGTTCCTGCGCGGCGAACACCGGTTGAGCTTGATTCAGGCCGGCCTGATCGCGCTCGGCGCCACGGTGGTGATGCTGTGGCTGGACTGGTGGCTGCTTGCTTTCTGGGTTGTGGTGCTCGCCGGGCTGGTCGGCGGCAAGGTGTTTCTGCACCAGGCGCGCTGGCAGCGGCGCTGCTACCTGGTGGTGCTGCTCTACTTGCTGGCACTGCTTGCGATCGTGATCCTGCCGGAGATCGCCCCACGCAGGGAGCTCTTGGGCGAAATCCGCGACGCGGCCGCGTACGGCTTGCCGGTGCTGCTGCTAGCGATCGCGGTGATGCCCACCGAGCCGGTGATCAGCGAGGCGCCTCAGGCGATCGATTTCTTCTACAGCATCTTCGTGATGCTGGTGCTCGGGACGGTGGTCCTGGGAAGCTTCACCCTGATGACGCTTGCTCGGGTGGGCTACCTCGAGGCGCTGACGCGCACCGTGTTCCTGATCGCCGGGACCATCTTCGCGATCGGGCTGGCATGGAACCCGCGCACCGGCTTTGCGGGCCTGAACGTATTCTTCTCCAGGTACCTGTTCTCGATCGGCTTGCCGGTCGAGCGCTGGCTCCATTTCCTCGCCGAGCTGTCGCAGGCGGAGGCGCGGCCCGAGCGCTTCCTCGCCGAGGGCATCGCTGGCCTGGCGCGGCTTCCATGGGTCGCCGGCGCCGCCTGGCAGGCGGCGGAGCAGCGCGGCGAGACCGGCTCGCAGACCGACTACCCGGTAGCGTACCAATCGCGCGAGCTCGAGCTGACCATCTTTTCACGCTATCGCACCAGCCCGGCGCTGCAATGGCACCTGCTCCTGCTCGGGCAGCTGCTGGCGGAGTTCTATGCCGCGAAGCTGCGCGAGCAGCAGCTGCGCGAAGCGAGTTACCTCCAGGCGGTGCACGAAACCGGCGCGCGCCTGACGCACGACGTCAAGAACCTGCTGCAGTCGCTCAACGTGCTGTGCTCGGTGGCAGAGCACGACGACTCGCCGCAGGTGCAGGCGCTGATCCGGCGGCAGCTGCCGGCGATCACGCAACGGCTCTCCTCGACGCTCGAGAAGCTGCAGCACCCGGGTGACGCGGACGCGCAGCTGACGTCGGTGCGCGATTGGTGGCAGGCACTGGTGCGGCAATACCAGGGGCAGGGGGTTGAGCTCATGGCTGCGAGCTTCAAGGCGGAAATGCAGGTGCCGCGCGCGCTGTTCGAAAGCGTCGCCGACAATCTGCTGCAGAATGCGCTCGCCAAGCGCTCTGGCGGCGCGGACGTCCGCGTCCGGGTGACGCTGAAATGCGACGCCGCTCCCGAATTTAGCGTGTGCGACAGCGGCAAGGCGGTGTCCGGCGAAGTGGCTCAGGCGCTGCTGCACGCGCCGGTGCACTCCGCGACCGGCCTGGGGATCGGCCTGTACCAAGCGGCGCGCCATGCCGAGTCGGCCGGTTACGTGCTGGAGCTGACGAGCAACCGGGACGGCGAAGTCTGTTTTACGCTGACGCGGCGGGCGGCTGCCCCTTAAGGCAATACGCCAGCAGAAATCAGACGGCCGTAGAGCAGGCCGACCGGAATCCAGGTGAGCAGGTCGTCGAACTCGCCGGCGGCGCCGGGGAGGGTGGAGCCGGCCGGTTCGGACGAGCGGCTGACGAACACCGCCGCAACATCATCACCTGCACCGTCCGCGTTCTCGGTCTCGTTCGCGCCCTGCGGGCCCAGTGCGCCGTTCTTGCCGGTGGAAAACACGATCGCGGCGACCGTGCTCTTGTTCGTGACCGAGTTGCCTGCCGCGCAGGCCGTGTCCAGCGGCAACGCCGCCTGCGACTGGCTGCACACGATCAGGTCGTTCGGCGCGATGCCAACGTCCCACCGGTTGAGACCGCCCGGTACATGTTGCGACGTGAAGCCATTGGTGGGCGGCGGGGCGGTGGGCCACGTCCAAGTCTTTGCGGAAACTGCGTAGCGGATCCGATTACCCCAGGCGTCTATCGCAAAGAACTGGCTATCCTGAGGCTGAAAGCCTATGGTCACCGCCGGCAAGAAGCCGCCGTAGGGGCTGGTACACGTGCCGCCACCGGGCGGGGCTTCTTGGCCGCCGCTTGCCGCGGTAGCGGGGCAGGGCAGGCGCCCGTTTACGATCGCGAAAGCAAGCAGCAGGTCTTTAGCGTTGTCGAGACGGCGCAAGGTTTCAGAGCGATTCGACTGCTCTACCTGTGCCGACAGCGTGAATAGCATGCTGCCCAAGACCAGCCCGACGATCAACAGAATTACCGCCAGCTCGACCAGGGTGAAACCGCGTGCCGCTGATCGGCCGCGATCCGTGCCGCAGCGCGCAACCGTCATGGGGCGCAGTTTTCAGGCAGCATGGGTGGGCACAAATTAACGTCTACCGTGGTGATTCGATCGTTGAAGGTCGCATTGACCGGTTTCTGCTCGAACGTGACATTGCCGTCACGGTTCTCTGCGGTGTCGAGGTAGTCCGCAAGATTGGCGCTCGGGCGCGCCTGGCCGCTGAGACTGCGGCCGGCAAGCGCCACTACGGCGCGCCGGCCGCCTGCCGGAGTCGAGGGCGTGTTCACGGTGAGGCAGGGCGGGTTGCCTGCCGTGTTGCACTGGCTGTTCCAGCCCGGCGCGAACCCTTCCGAGATCGCGTAAAAAGCAAGACGGTGCCACTGGTTGCGCACGAACCAGCCGGTGACGGCATCGTTCGGATCAAGCAGCGGGTGGTCGGCGAGGAAGCTGATCGGCAGATTGAACCATTGGGTGCCGTCCACGGCGCGCTCTGGCAGCACCACCTCCGCATAGATCCACGCCGAGCCGTCGTAATCCAGGTAGCCTTCATACCAGTTGAGGCTGGCCGCGCCGGCCGCGAGCGCAGCCGCGGAATTGAACGCGCGCAGCGTGTTGCCGACGTTATACGCCTGCGCCCAGAAGCCGAATACCGGCCGGCCCGAGTAATTGACCTCGCACCAGAGCTCGGTCGTGGAGAACCAGGTCAGGCAGTCATACCAGTTGACTGCGCCGCTGAAGGACCATGAGTGCCAGGCCGAGCTTGAGGCCGTGTTCCAGGAGATGTAGCCAGGATTGGCGGCCGTCGTCGCCAGCGGCAGCAGGCCTTGATAGGTGGCGGGGCTCGAAGAACCTCGGTAGTCGGAAGTGGAGGGGTCGGCGAACGGAGCTGCAAACGGATAGGTCGGATAGTTGCTCGACCAGCCATACCAGCTGCCAGGTCCCGATTCGGTTGCGGCGTACGCCTTGCGGAGGGCGGGCGCGATGTCGCGCTCGATGCGCATGGCGATGGCGGCCTCCAGCGCCGGCAGGACATCTGCCACTGTAACCCGCAGCACCTGATCGTTGAACGAAGCCGTGGGCCCGGTTGTGACGAAGCTGGCATCCACCGGCGAGGTGGCGTTGTCGCACTCCAGATAATCAAGATAGTTGGGCGCTACTGTCTTGTCGCGCGATTGGACCTGCGCGGCGCAACCTGCCGCAGCCTGGACGTTCATCGCCGGCCCGGGGGCGACAATCAGCGCCACGGCCGCGTTCGCCTGCGCGTCCACGGTGAGTTGCCCAGGCGAGTTGGAATTGATGTTGGTGGTCAACGGAGGCGTCGTGCTGTTGCTCAATGACCATCCGGCGGAAACGATGTACCAGAGCGGCTCGCCGGCGCCATCCGTGAGCTTTTCGATCCCGAGCGTGCGCCAGGGAAGCCGACCGACGGCCGGAAGCGTGCAGTTTCCCGCCGCGATTCCTTCCTGCGCCGGATCCCCGTAGTAGGCGGCCGGCTCGGGGCAGGGCAGCCGGCCAGGATTGTTCTCGCCCGCCTCGAGCGTCTTGGTGGCGATCCAGGCGATCAGCGCCTGCTTTGCCTGGTTGAGCACTGCCCCGTTGCGCTCGCGTTCCGCAGCCGTCCGCGAAGCGGAGTTGCCCGCAGCGGACACGACCAGCCAGGTCGTGCCGAGGGCAATCATCACCATCAGCAGGAGCATCACGATGCCGCGCTGGCGACCGCGTTGGCGCGCGCTCATTTGCCGACCTTGATCCGGCCGTCGCCGATCACGTCGCGCACCTCGCCGCTGCCGCGGTCGAGCTTCTCGCCGACCCGCAGATCGAACTTGCGCGCGCTGTCCCCGACCGTCACCGACACCTGGCCCGGGTCACCGCGGCCCGGCCTGACGCGCAGTCCCTCCTGCTCGACGCCGTCGGGAGCCGGCTCGCCATTTACCCAGATCGTGGAGCGCCCGCTGGAGCGCACCACCTGGCCGTCCACCCGCGTGGTCGGTGATTCGGCCGCGACCGCGGCGGCAGGTTTGTCCGGAATCCGGGCCTTACGCCGCGCGTCGAGTGCGGAGCGCTGCTCGGGAGTGAAAAAAAGGCGTCCCAGAGACTGCTGCGCACCTGCGTCCGCCGCCGCACCGAGCAGCGCGATCAAGCCGATATGGAGCGCGACCCGCTTCATGCCTTGGACGCCCGGTCGAGGATGGTGATGAGGTCGATGGCGCAGTTCGCGCGCAGGCGCGGCACCAGCGAGGTGCCGGTGGCCGCCTGCCCGATGCGTGCGATCGAGCAGCGCTGCACCGAATAGTAGGCGTTCCCCGAAGCGCGCAGATCGGCGAGAAACCCGAGCAGGTCGCCTTCATGCAGCAGCGCCAATTCCACCTTCATGGTGCTGGAGTAGAAATCCACATTGCTCGGCTTGCCGGCGGCGCTGGCAATCAGCTTCTGGCGCTCGACCTGGTAGCGCAAGTCGAGCAGTTCACGGCTGGCGCGGATGCGCGCCATGGCGTCCACCCATTCCAGCCGGCGCTCGGGGCCTATGACGTTGAGAAGCTTGAGTTGCTGGTAGAGCTCGATGTTGCGCTTGACCTCGCGCTCCTCCTCGGCGATGGAGTTGAGCCGCGCGCGCGCCTGCTGGCGTTCCGCACGCGCGCTCGCGAGCTGCTGGTTGTCCCGCTGCAGGACCAGCCGCGTTTGCCAGATGAGCGCGGCGCCGGCCGCGATCATCGCCAGCAGGGCGAGCGCCGGCAGGACCAGCTTGCGGAGCTCTTCGCGCGCCAGGTTCATGGCAGGCGCCGCACTATGCCGATGGTGAAACGGGGCGCCTCGCCGCGCTCCGCAGTCTCACCGATGTCCCCGGAAAGCGTGCCCTCCGGCGTGACGTCGAACGGCAGCTGGGTGTGCACGATCTCATAGCTGCGGTTCGCCGTAAGCGCGGCGGCGAAGCGTTGCACGTGCGCGGTGATCCCGCGGTAGTCGCCCCGCTGCATCGCCTGCACCCGGCCATGGACCTCAAGCAGCTGCGATGCCGCCGCCGCTGGCGCGCCCGAGGCGGTCGCCGCCGGCTTGGCGGGCGCTGCCCCGGCCCCCGGCTCGCGCCGCTCAGCCGGCCCGTCATTGCTCCAGGCGACGGTATCGATATCGATCTGCGGAAAATTTTCCAGGACGCGCGACAGGTGCACCAGCGCCGCTTCCGGCGACGCGGTGCGCGCCGAAATTTTCCGGAACTCCTGGACTGCCGCCTTGAGGTTTTCGCTCGTAGTCTGGGTGACGGGAAAGGTAGCGGTGATCCTCTGGTGCTGCGCGACCGCTTGCTGCGCGGTTTCGCGCTCGGTGGCGATCTGCTCGCGCACGCTGAATACCTCCAGCCATTTTGCTCCGGCATACAGCACGCACGCCGCAAAACCGAGCGCGCCCGCGGCGAGCACCGCACGCTGCAGCTTCCAGATCAGGAAGCTGCGTCGTTCCTCGGTGCGCGCGAATTGCTCCTTCGGCGGACGTCGCGCCGCGACCTGCAGGAACAGGTCCTCGGCGGCAGCGCCTGCCGGCGTCGCCTTCAGGCCCACCTTGCGCGCCGCCTCCTGCATGCCAACTGTGCGGAACGTGAGCCGGTTGTCGGAAACCAGGGCCTGCTGGAATGCGGCGCTCTGGCCATCCGGGGCGACCACGATCACCTCGATCGGCGTGCCTTCGCGCGGCAGCGCGCGCAGTGTCCCAAGATACTGCGCCAGCCGCAGCGTCTCGGCGCGCACGAACACTGCCAGCGCCTCGCCGCTCACCTCGCTGATGCGTTCGAGGCGGGCAAAGCGCAACCTGCCGTCTTCGACGTAACACTGCCTCAGGCCGGCGCCCGTCGCGGTCACCAGGAAGCAGCGATCGGTGCGTGCGCCAAGACGTGCGGCAAGCGAGGGCGCGAGCAGCGGCACCGAATACACGCCGGAGAGCTTCGCACCGGCTTCGGAAAGCGCGTCGAGCCAAGGCCCGAACTGCTGCGTATTGGTGAACGAGGCGAGCAGTAACCGCTCGTTGCGGCGCTCGCCCTTCACATAGCCGAGCGAAAGCGCGGCCGCCAGGCGCGTGTCGCGATAGCGCTGCAGCAGCCGGCGCTGCACCACCGCCTGGCGGTCGCTGCCGCGCAGGTAGGGAATCTGCTCCTCGTGGAAATCCTCCCCCGCGAGATCCGCGACCACGTAGGCGAGCGTGCCGCGGTGCCGCCTGAGGACCTCGCGGAACTGCTCGAGGCCCTGATCGTCGGCGGCGAACCTTGCCTCGAGCGCAAGCGCGCGCTGCGACCAGCGATACAGCGCGTGCCCGGAGGAAGTGAAGTAGAGGACGAGTTTCGACGACATCGCCTAGAATTTCATCTTGGACATGGTGTCGTAAACCGGGCCGAGAACGGACAGCATGACCCAGCCGAGGATGGCACCGAGCACCAGCGTCATCGCCGGCTCGATCATTGCCTGCACTTTGCCGATCGCTTCCTTGACCTCGCGGTTATAGAAGTAGCTGACGTTGAGCAGCGCGGTGTCGAGCGCGCCGGTGTTCTCGCCCACGCGCAGCATGCGGATGACCAGCGGCGGGAACAGGCCCACATCCTGGAACGCGAGCGTCATGTTCTTGCCCTCGGCGATCTGCTGTCCGGCGGTGCGCAAGGCGTTTTCCAGCGGCTTGTTGCCGACGATCTCCTCAGAGGAATGGATCGCATCGAGCACCGTGATGCCCGAGGCGTACATCATCGCGAAGCTCGAGGCGAAGCGCGACAAGATGATCTTGCGCAGGATCGGGCCGATGAGCGGCACCGCGAGCTTGTAGCTGTCGATCGCGTGCTCGACCGTCGGATAGGTCCTGGCCGCCGCCTTGACACCAATCCAGATGAGGACCGGCGTCGCGAGGATCGCCCACCAGTACGAGACGAAAATACCCGACACCCCCATCAGGAGCACGGTGTTCCACGGCAATTCCTGGCCCATGTTCTTGATGAAGCCGGTCATCTGCGGCACCAGGTAAATCATGAGGAAAAACGTCACCAGGACGACGATGCTGCCGACAAAAGCCGGATACATCATCAATTTCTTGGTCTGTGCCGCGAGTTCATCCTCCCACTTGAGAGTCTCGGTGAGGCTTTTCAGCACTTCGGACAGTTTTCCGGTCTGCTCCCCCGAGCGCACCAGGCTGACGAAAACCTTGCTGTACACCTGCGGATAGTCGGCCAGCGCCTGGGACAAGTTCTTGCCGCCCTCGATTGACTCGATGAGTCCGGCCACCACCTCGCGGAAACGCAGGTTTTCCATACTTTCGCGCAGGTCCGTCAGTCCCTCCACAATGGGCACGCCGGCGGTCGTGAGCTGCTCCAGGTGAAAGCAAAAATTGATCAGATCCTGCCGCGTGACCCCGGCGCCGCCGATCAGCCGGCTGCGGTCGCCGCTCTCGCCGCCGTTCACCAGATCGAGCTCCATGCGCGTGAGGCGCTGCTCGAGGTCGAACACATTGACAGCCTCGATGCGGCCGGCCACCGCCTTGCCCCTCCGGTCGATCGCCTTGTAGCTGTACAGAGGCATCGTTTCGGTCCCCCGCGCGGGCGACGCGCTCAGGCCATGCGATCGGTCAGGTCGGCGACCCGCATCAGCTCGTCGACGCTGGTGATGCCGGCGCGCACCACCCGGATGCCGTCCTCCGCCAGCGTCTTGAACCCCTTGGCGCGCGCCGCAGTGAGGATCTCGCGCGCCGTGGCACGGCGTGCGATCAGCTCGTCGATTCCGGCGTCGATTTTCAGGATCTCCATGATCGAGGCCCGGCCGCGGAAGCCCTGGTAGTCACACTGCTCGCAGCCGACGCCGCGATATAACTGCGCCGGCTCGGCGGGCGCCATGCCGAGCAGGCGACGTTCCTTGGTGTCGGGGTCGTACGACTGCCGGCAGGTGAGGCACAGCTTGCGCAGCAGCCGCTGCGCAACCACGCCGATGATGTTGCCCGACATGATGTCGGGCACGATGCCGATATCGAGCAGCCGAGGAATCGCGCCGACTGCAGAGTTGGTGTGCAGGGTCGTGTACACCTGGTGGCCGGTCATGGCGGCGCGGAATGCCATTTCGGCGGTGTCCTCGTCGCGGATCTCGCCGACCAGGATCACGTCCGGGTCCTGACGCATCAGCGCACGGACGCCGTTACCGAAGTCGAGCTTGGAGGCTTCCGCCACCGACGTCTGGCGGATCAGGGTCATGGGGTACTCGACCGGGTCCTCGAGCGTCATGATGTTGACGCCATCGGAATTGATGTGGTTCAGGATCGAATAAAGCGTGGTGGTCTTGCCGCTGCCGGTCGGCCCGGTGACCATGATGATGCCTTCCGGGCGCGCGATCATTTTCTTGAGCAGATCGAGCTGGCTCTCCTCGAGACCAAGCCGGTCGAGCGGCACGATTCCCTTCTGCCGATCCAGGATCCGCAGTACCACGTTTTCGCCATGCGTAGTCGGCAGGCTCGCGACCCGGAAGTCGACCACGCGCCCGGACATGGTTGCGGAGATGCGGCCGTCCTGCGGCGCGCGCGTCTCGGCAATGTTCATCCTCGACATCACCTTGAGGCGCACGGCCATCGCCGGCCAGTAGGTCTTGTGCAGCGAGCGGATCTGGCGCAGCACGCCGTCGATGCGGTAGCGGATGCGCAGGAAGTTTTGCTCCGGCTCGAAGTGGATGTCGGAAGCGTTGCGCTCCACCGCGTCGGCGAGCAGCGCCGAAATAAGGCGCACCACCGGCTGGCTGTACTCGTCGGTGTCTGATATCGAGGTGTAGTCGACCTCGCCGGTCTCGATCTCTCGCAGGATGCCGTCGATCGAAAACTCATGTCCGTAGTAGAGCTCGATCGCGCGCTCGATCTCGGAGTCGCCGGCAAGCCGCATTTCCAGCTCGAGGTCGCTGTTCAGGTGCGCGCGCAGCTGGTCGATAGCGACGATGTTGTTGGTGTCGGCGAGCGCGACCATGAAGCGCTTCGCCTGGCGGTCGAGCGCTACCGGGAACATGCGGTAGCGCCGCGCCAGTTCGCGCGGCAGCATCTTGAGCGCCGCCGGGTCGACGATGATGTGCGAGAGATCCACCGACTGCAGGCCCAGCTTCTCCGAGAGCGCATCGCGCAGCGTCGCTTCGGAGACGAAGCCAAGTTGCACCAGCAGGCGCCCGACCGGCAGCTGCGATTTCATCTGCTCGAGCAGGGCGATGCGCAGCTGGTCCTCGGTGAGGATGCCCTGATCGATCAGGATCTGACCGATGTGCCGCTTGGCCTGCGGATTGGTGGGCGAGTTCATCGAGCTTTCAATGATACGCGCCGTAGCGCGCGGCCGCACCGCAAAATGCTGTCAGCGCGAGAGCTGCTGGATGCGGATACGCGCCGTCTCAAGTGAGAAATTTGGCACACGTTTCTCGGCGAGCGCGAGCGCTCGCCGGTAGTGCTCGAGCGCCAGCCCCGGCTGGCGCAGCTGGTCGAGGCTTACGGCGAGGTTGAATGTGAAATCGGGATTCTCCGGGTCCGCCGTGTGGGCCTTGAAGTATGCCTGCTGGGCTTCCGGCCAGCGCCCCTGCTGCGCGAACTGGTTGCCAAGTGTGAAATACAGCACACTTGCTTCGGGATTCGCGGCGAGCAGCGTTTTGACGCGGCTCTCGCTTAGCACCGGATCGAGCTGTTGGCCACGCAAGGCGAGCATGCCGGCAGTTGCGTGCGGATCGCGCGGGTCAGCGCGCAGCAGCCGCTGATAGTGTGCTTCCGCGACGTCGTAGCGCTGCGCGCGCGTTTCGACCGCAGCGAGTCCGAGCAACGCGTCGCGGTTGGTCGGCTCCGCGGTCAGCGCCTGTTGATATTCATTGCGCGCCGCCGCAAGGTCGCCTGCCTGGTAAGCGGCGTATCCAGCGGCTACGCGCGGATGGATCTGCGGCACGCTGCGGCTGAAGGTGAGCGCGCGCTCCGTTGGCACTGCTTCCTGCGCCTCGTTGCGCGCGCTGGCCGTAACTGCCGCGCGAGGCGCTGGCCTAGTTGCGGAATCGCCTGCGGGAGCACGTACGAGGGGTGGCGCCGACTTGGTTTCACTGGAAGGCGCGGGTTTGATCGCCGGCGCCGAAGTGTGGGTGGGTGTTGCAACCGCCGGGGCCGGATCAGGCGCCCCCACTGCTGGGGCGCCAGGCAGGCCAGGTATCTGCGGTTGCACCTGGCCCTGCGCCGTTTGCGCGCCCGCGGGCGGCGGTGCACCAGCGACATCGACCGGTTTCTCCGCCGCTGGGCGCGGCGGATTTGCATTCACGAGCGTCGGCGGCGCGCGCAACTGAGCCCAGAAATATCCCACTACGGAAACCGCCAGTACGCCGAGGACGCCGACAGTAATAAAAAACGGGATCCGCGGATCGGATTCCTTGAATTTCGTCTCGAGAACGTTTTTTGCCGCGGCGCGCTCTGCCGGTGGTTGATCGGACGCACCCGGATTTCGCGCCGGTTCGCGGCGCGCCATCGCCCTCGAATCCTCAGCCGCTGCGGGCGCCGCGGACGGCTCGCCGGCTGAAAACGGCGTGGCGGACGTGACCCGCGGCGCGCTCGCCGTCAGGTCCTCGCTCAGGATCTCCAGCGGCGCCGAGATATCGGGCAATTCATCGCGCGTCACGACGCGCTTCGCGCTTTCGCCAGTCGGTGCTTCTGCCGCACGCTGCGACTCACTGGCAGCGCCGTCCTTGGCGCTGCGCTGCGCCTCTTCCTTGGCCTTCTCGGCCTTCTTCAGCGCCTCGAGCAGCAGGCTCATGTCACTGCAGGAGAGGGGGCTTGCCGGGGTTGGGCGTGGTGAAGTAGTCCGGCCCCGGCATCAGTTCGCGCAGGCGGCGGAAATCGCCGTCGATGCTCGCGTCGCGGATCACCGTGGCGCGCAGGAAGATCACCAGCTCGGTCTTCTGGTTCTGGTCCTTGCGCTGCTCGAGCAGCGTGCCGAACCCGGGGATGCGGTTGACGCCGGGAATCGTGTCTTCGGTAAGGGAGCGCTGGTCCTGCATCAGCCCGCCGAGCACTCCCACCTGGCCGCTTTGCATGCTAAGGATCGACTCCATTTCGCGTGACTGGATCACGGGCACGAGGCTGGTCACCCCCGCAGCCGCGAGCGATGGGTTGGGGTCGGCGACGTCGCCTACCTTGCGCGAAATGATCGGCCGAATTCCCAAGGTCACCGAATCGTTCTCGCTTATCTGCGTCACCACGCTCATGATGAAACCGACCGGCACGGTGTTGAGCGTGGTGGTGAACGTGGTGAGCGCGGTGGTCTGCGCCTGCGACGTAGTCGACTGGATCGTGAAGTACACGAGGTTATCGACCACCTTGAGCGTGGCGAGTTGGTTGTTGAGCACGCTTATCTTCGGGCTGGAGAGCACCCGCACCTCGCCGAAGGACTCTAGCAGCTTGATCGCGACGTTGAAATTGAGGCTCGCAATCGCGCCACCGAAGATGAATGCCGCGGTGTTGACGCCCGCGGGTGTGCTGGCCGAGGACTGGCCGAATTCGGCGCCGCTCTGGCCGACGCCGAAACTCGGCACGCCCACGCTCGAGGCGCCGGTACGCAGCCGCTGCCAGTCGATGCCGCGCTGATACTGGTTATTGAGGTTGACTTCTACCACGGTCGCCTCGATAAGCACCTGGCGCCTGGCGTTCACCATGACCTGGTCGAGGAACTCCTGGATCTTCTCGTGTTGGCGCGAGGTGGCGCGGATCGTGAGAACGCCCGCCTCCGGGTTGGCAATCACCGATGCCGCCTCGCGAAACTCGACCGACGGCTGGGAAGACGGCGGCGCCGCGAGCGCCGCGGCGACGGGCACCGCGCCCCCTGCTTGCGCGCCCGCCACAGCGGCGACCGGCGCGGCTTGCGGGATCAACTGCACGATCTTGTCGGTCTCGCGCAGGATGTCCTTGACGTTCCCCACCAGTGTTTCCCAGAACTTGTTCACTGAAACCGTGTTGATCACTGCAGTGGCGTTGTTTTGCGGGGCGCTGGCAGATGCGCCGGGTGCACCCGAGCCACTTACCTGTGTCGAAAGGTTCGCGACACTGCGTGAGTCGCGCGCGACATTGACATAGTCGATGCGGTAATTGCGCAGGTAGGGCGTGTCGCGCATCACCGACAGGTTCGGGCCGTCGACCTCGTAGCGCATGTCCACCTGCTTCGCGATGCGGCTGAGGAGCTGCGGCAACGTCTGGTCTATCGCGTTGAGGGTCACCGTGCCGCTCACCCCCGAATGGATGTCCACGTTAAGTTTGGCGTCGCGCGCAAGAGCGAACAGCAGGTCCTGTACCCGCACGTTATTGACCACCACACTGTAGGTTTCGACACGCGCCGCGGGTTTGGGCGGCGGCAGCACCGGTCCCGCCTGCACCGGCGCTGGGATGGCGCCCGCAGACTGCGGCTCCTGCGCCAGAATGTGCCCCGGGGACTGCTTGACCGGGATCTGTCCGCACCCGGTGAGCGCAAAGAGGATCGCTGCGGCGCTGGCGCCGCGCGCAAAGCAGGCCCCGAAACCCCCCTTCATGCGATTAGCATAACATGATTCGGAGTTTCGAAAAGCCCGCTAAATGTCTGGCGCGCCTGACCTTTTCGTATGTTTACACGCGAGGTATCGGGTCAGGGGGATGGCCAAAGCGACCCAAATGGGGTTCTAGGGGGGGGCGCCCCTCTTGGCTGCCTGCCCCCCGCGTCCCCAACCCCTGGCACGCCAAAGGGCCCTTGAACTGCAGCTGGCCTGCTTTGGTCAATTCCGCGACTTGCGCTTGCGCCGGGAAACGGGGCCGACCGCCTTCTTCAGCAGATCGAGCTCGTCGCTGAGCTGCCGGTAGCGGCGTTCGAGCTCCCGCAGGCGTATGGACGCGGCGCTCGCTTGCACGTCCAGCTTCGCGCTCCTCGCCACGATCACTCCGTCGCGAACCTGCTTTCTCCACACCGCCAGAGTGAACGGCCGGATGTCGAGCGCTGCGGCGACATCCTTGATCCGGACCCCCCGCAGGCTGCTCAACCTCACTGCGGCCGCCTTGAATCGGTCGTCGTACCTCGCCAGTTTCCGAGCCGGTTTGCCCGAAGCGTCCACTGTTCCGGCAGAACTCTGCCGTTGCAACGGCGCGAACTCCGAGTCGGCAATTGCTGCGCGCGCGTGCGGCAGCGTCAGGGTATGCGCGTTGTTCATGAACCCGGCGAGCAGCGACTTGTCGGCGAGCACGTTGATGCGCCGGGTCAGGCCGCCCGAGGCGTGCGCAATCGCCTCAATCGCCTCGCCGCTGAACAGCTCGGGGCCCCGGTAGCCCGCGGCGTGAATGCGGAACGACACATACTTCGCCACTTCCTCGGGCGTGAGCGGCCGCATGCGGAAGCTGTGTGTAATCCGGTCCTTGAGCTGGCGCATTGAATGCTTGTTGAGCGCTTGCTCCAGTTCGGGCTGGCCGAACAGCACCAGTTGCAGCAGCTTGTGGCGGTTGGCCTCGAGGTTGGAAAGCAGCCGCACCTGCTCCAGCGTGTCCTCTGGCATGGCGTGCGCCTCGTCGACCAGGACCACCACCCGCCGGCCGCCGGCATAGAGCTGGATGAGGTGTGATTGCAGCTCGCGCAACGGGGGCGCAGAAGGTTGCGGCGAGAACTGCAGACCGAGCTCGGCGGCGATGGCGTGCAGAATCTCGCCGCGCGAAAACGAAGGGTTGGCGAGGAACACGGTCTCGACTTCCGGCGGCAGCCGCTCGATCAGGACGCGGCACAGCATCGTCTTGCCGCTGCCGATCTCGCCGCTGACCTTGACGATGCCCTCGTCGTGCAGGATCGCGTAGTGCAGCGCCTCGAGCGTCGCACCGCGATCGGCGCCCTCGAAGAAGAAATCGGTGTGCGGCGTGATGCGGAACGGCGGCTCGTTCAGCCCGAAATGCTCCAGGTACATGGCCGTACCTATTCCGCTTTCGGCGGAGGAGGGGGTGTGGGGGAACCGCCTTGAGGTTCCCCGGCGTCAGTCGTTTTCGGCGGAGGAGGGGGTGCGGGGGAACCGCCTTGAGGTTCCCCTGCATCCGTCTGCATGCGGCTGTAGAGCGTGGTTCGATTGACCCTCAGCATCTTGGCGGCCTGGCTGACGTTGCCTGCCGTCAGGCGCAGCGCCGCCCGGATATAGGCGCGCTCGAGTGTCTTGAGGATCTGATCGAGCTGCACGCCATGACCACGTTCCAGGCGCCGCAGCGCCAGTTCGGTCAGGTCGCCTTCGCCGGTTGGCGATTCATCCTCGGGCGCCTCGAGGTCGAACTCGGGCTCGAGCTCTGCGGGCGAAAGCCGCTTTCCAGGATGCTTGGTGGTGAGGCGAATTACGATGTTGCGCAGCTCGCGCACATTACCGAGGAAAGGGTAGGCGAGCCAGCTGCGCTCGGCGGCCTCGTCGAGCGAGCACGGCGTCACGTCCGCCTGCGCGGCGTAGAAACGGCAGAAATACTCCAGCAGCAGCAGCTTGTCGCCCTCGAGTTCGCGCAGCGGCGGCACGACGAGCGTAAACACCGAAAGCCGGTGGTAGAGGTCGGCGCGGAACGCGCCCCGGCGCATCTCCTGGCGTAAGTCGCGATTGGTTGCCGCGATCACGCGAGCGCCCGATAGCCGGGATTGCGTCTCTCCGACGCGCTGGTACTCGCCGTTCTCCAGCACGCGCACCAGCTTGGCTTGCATCTCGAGCGGCAGCTCGCCGATCTCGTCGAGGAATAGCGTTCCGTCCTGCGCATCCTCGAAGTAACCTGACTTGTTGCCGGTAGCGCCGGTGAAGGCGCCCTTGACGTAGCCGAACAGCGTCGGCTCGACCAGCGTCGGCGCGATCGCTGCGCAATTCAGCGCCAGGAAAGGCTTGGCGGTGCGTTTCGACAGCCGGTGCAGGCTTTGCGCCACCAGTTCCTTGCCCGAGCCCGATTCGCCTTCCACCAGCACCGGGTAGCGCGATTCGGCGAACTGGGCGAGCTGGCTCTTCAGCTTCAGCAGCGGCGGGCTCTGGCCGATCAGCTCGTCGCCGCCGCGGTCCCCGCCGCGTTCGGCCTCACGCACCGCAAGAGCGCGCGCGAGCAGTTTCTTGAGCGCCGCCGGCTCGCAAGGCTTGGCGACGAATTCGGCGGCGCCCAAGGCGCGGGCGTGGCGCGCATGCGCCGCCTCGTTCTGGCCCGAGAGCACGAAAATGCGCATCGTGGGCGAGTGCGCGAGCAGGTCGGCGATCAGTTGGAAGCCCTGCTCAGGCGTATGCGGCGTGGGCGGCAGGCCCAGGTCCACCAGCGCGAGCGGCGGCGCCTGCGGCAGCTGGCGCAGCAGGTCGATCGCATGCTGGCGCGACTCGCACGCCAGAACCTCGAACTCCGCGCCCAGGGCGAAGGCGAGCGTATCCGTGATCAGCGTGTCGTCGTCGACGATCAGCAACGCCGGCTTGGCGTCACGCGCGGGCAGCAACTGGGTCGGCATGGTCGCGAATGCATTTCAGGAATGCGCGCTCCAGGTGGGGCTCTGCATAGCGCGTGCACAATGCAGCCGGGGTGCCGCGAAAGCGCACCGTGCCGCGCTCGAGCACCACGATCGTGGAGCACAGCTCCTCGACGTCCCCGAGCACGTGCGAGGTAAAGAACAGCGCCCGCCCTTCGCGACTGAGGCGCGCCAGCACGTTCTTGACGGCGACGCGGCCCGCCGGATCGAGCCCGCTCATCGGCTCATCCAGCACGTACAAGTCGCGCTCGGCGAGGAAGCACCCCGCCAGCCCCAGCTTCTGCGTCATGCCCTTGGAGAGTTGGCGCACCGGCCGCAACAGCGCGCGCGGGTCGAGCTCGAGTTCGGCGGCGAGCGTCTCGGCGCGGTCGTGCTGGTAGCGCGCCCCGGCTAGCGCCAGCGTCATCTCGAGGAACTCGCGGCCAAGCAGGTAATACGGCGGCACGAAACGCTCAGGCAGGTAGGCGATGCGGCGGCGCGCGTGCGCCAAGGTGCTCGCCAGGCCGAAGATCTCCACCGTCCCCGAATCGAAGCCGCACAGGTCGAGCGCGCACTTGATGAATGTGGTCTTGCCGGCGCCGTTGGCGCCGACCAGGCCGAGCGCGGCGCTCGCTGGCACCTCGAGGTCGACGCCGGCGAGCGCCACGTTGCCGCCGAAACGCTTGCTGAGGCCGGCGGCGCGCAGCGCGGGCGGGTTCCCTGGTTCGGCCTGGGACGACGACATGCGACGCATACTATAGAACGTTTGCGGCGGGACCCAAGCGCGCGCCGCCTGTGCGAACACTGGCGCTGCCGTCAGGAAGCATCGTCCCGGTCGAGTAGAATCGCGCCTTCCATTGCCAGCGGTGCTGCCGTGGCGAGTCCTGACGTCGTAGAAATCGAGAATCTGTCTTTCGGCTATGAGCCGACACGGCCGGTGCTGCACGGCGTCAGCCTGCGAATCGGGCGCGGCAAGGTGGTGGGTGTCATGGGCCAGTCCGGCTGTGGCAAAACGACGCTGCTGCGCATCATCGCCGGGGCGCTGCGCCCGAGCGCCGGCACGGCGCGCGTGCTCGGCGAGGTCGTGAACCAGCTCGACGGTGAGGGCATCTTCGCGCTGCGCCGCAAGATGGGCATGTTGTTCCAGTTCGGGGCCCTGTTCACCGACATGACGGCGTACGAGAACGTCGCCTTCCAGATGCGCGAGCACACCGATCTGCCGCCGGACCTGATCCACGACCTCGCGCTGCTCAAGCTCGAGGCCGTCGGACTGCGCGGCGCCGCACACCTGATGCCCTCCGAGCTCTCTGGCGGAATGGCGCGCCGCGTGGCGCTGGCGCGCGCCATCGCGCTCGACCCGCAGCTGATCCTGTACGACGAGCCGTTCACCGGCCTCGATCCGATCTCGCTCGGGGCGATCGCGCGCCTGATCCGGCGGCTGAACGATTCGCTGGGCGCGACTTCGGTGGTAGTGAGCCACGACGTGCAGGAGTGCTTCGATATCGTGGACTATGTCTATATGGTGTCCGCCGGACGCGTGGTCGCCGAAGGCACGCCGCAGGCGCTGCGGCGCTCGGGCGAGCCCTTCGTGCACCAGTTCGTGCACGGCGAGCCGGACGGGCCGATTCCGTTCCACTATCCCGCGCCAGGCTACGCGGCCGATCTCGATGTGGGCGCGGCGCATGGCTGAACGCGCCCTGTTCGCGGCGACCCGCCAGCTGCTCGAGCGCCTCGGCGCGGCGGTGACGGCACGCATCTGGCGGCTGGGATTCGCCAGCCGCTTCTTCCTTTACATGATTTTGCATTCCGGGGTCGCGTTCCGGCGCTTCTGGCTCACGGTGCGCGAGATCTATTTCGCCGGCGTGCTGTCGCTCATCATCATCCTGGTCTCCGGGCTGTTCGTCGGCATGGTGCTCGCGCTGCAGGGCTACGAGACGCTGCAGCGCTATGGTGCGAGCGAGGCGCTCGGCATCCTGGTGGCGCTGTCGCTGGTGCGCGAGCTCGGGCCGGTGGTCGCGGGGCTGTTGTTCGCAAGCCGTGCCGGTTCGGCGATCACGGCCGAGATCGGCCTGATGAAGGCCACCGAGCAGATCGCGGCGATGGAAATGATGGCGGTGGACCCGATCGCCCGCGTGGTGGCGCCGCGCTTCTGGGCGGGCGTGATCTCGATGCCGCTGCTGGCGGCGCTGTTCTCCGCTATGGGAATTTTCGGCGGCTACCTGGTCGGGGTGCAGCTGATCGGGGTGGACGAAGGCGCGTTCTGGTCGCAGATGCAGGCCTCGGTGGACTTCCGCGAGGACATCATGAACGGCGTCATCAAGAGCGTGGTGTTCGGCGTTGCGGTGACCTGGATCGCGGTGTTCGAAGGCTACGACGCGGCACCCACCGCGGAAGGAGTCTCGGGCGCCACCACCCGCACCGTGGTGACCTCGTCGCTTGCCATCCTGGCGCTCGACTTCATTCTTACCGCGCTCATGTTTACCGGAGGTAACGCAAGATGAAACGCTCCACCATCGATCTCTGGGTTGGCGCCTTCGTCGCCGCTGCATTCGGCGCGCTGTTGTTTCTCGCGCTCAAAGTCGGCAACCTGGCGGCGTTCTCGACGGCGCAGACCTATGTGGTGCAGGCCAAGTTTGCTAACATTGGCGGCCTTAAGGTGCGGGCGCCGATCAAGAGTGCGGGGGTGGTGGTGGGCCGTGTGACCGAAGTCCGGTTCGACAACGAGAGCTACGAGGCCATCGTCACGTTCAATATCGAGGGCCGCTACCAGTTCCCGCGCGACACCTCGGCCAAGATCCTCACCTCCGGGCTGCTCGGCGAGCAGTACGTGGGGCTCGAGGCCGGAGGCGATGGCGTGATGCTCAAGAACGGCGACCGGCTGCGGCTGACGCAATCCGCAGTGGTGCTCGAGAACCTGATCAGCCAGTTCCTGTACAACAAGGCGCAAGAGGGCAAGGAGGAGAAGCCGGGAAAGTGATGCAAGCGGTATACAGGGCTGGCTGGCTGGCGCGGGCGCGCAATGCGGCGCTTACGGCGGCGCTCGCCCTGAGCGCCGGCTGCGCCACCGTCAACGGCGGCAACGGCGAGGTGAGCGACCCGCTGGAGAACGTCAACCGCTCGGTGTTCGCGTTCAACGATGCTTTCGACGCCGCGATCTTCAAGCCCGTCGCCAATGCCTACGTCAAAGTGCTGCCCGATCCGGTGCGCGACTGGGTGCGCAATTTCTTCGCCAACATCGACGACCTGATCATCGGCCTGAACAACCTGCTGCAGGGCAAGCCGCTCGACGCCGCCACCGACTGGATGCGCTTCGCGGTGAACACGATTTTCGGCTTCGGCGGCATCAACGACTTTGCCAGCGCCATGGGCCTGGAGAAGCACGATGAGGACTTCGGCCAGACCTTCGGCCGCTGGGGCATGGATTACGGTGCTTACATCGTGTGGCCGTTCTTCGGCGCCAGCACGATACGCGATGCCCTGGGAGGGGCGATCTACTACGCCATCGACCCGGTATGGCAGTGGCGGCCGATTCGCGAGCGCAACGCTCTATACCTGACGCGTGCCGTGAGCAAGCGCGCCGACCTGCTGGTGGCGAGCACCATTCTCGAGGAGGCGGCGCTCGACAAGTACATCTTCAACCGCGACGCTTTTCTGGCGCGCCGGCGGGATCTGATCTACGACGGCCGGCCGCCGCGCGAACAGCGCGAGGCGCCGCGCACGCAGCTGCCGGTGTCGCCGCCGCCGGCGGAGGCGGCAGCGCGCTTGATCGAGCAGCCGGCGGTCAACGCCGCAGGGGCGCCGCGCGTTGCCAATGTCTACGAGCCGCGCGTGCCCAAAAATTACGAGGCCGTGCTCGCGGCCTCTTCCCCCGGAGAATAGCAATGCCGCTGTCGTTCGGACGATTCGCGGCAGCCGCCGCGCTGGCCATGGTCGTGCTTGCCGGCGCTGCGCGCGCCCAGGAACTGGTCGCGCCCGATGTCTTGGTGAAGGACGTTACGCTCGAAGTGGTGGACGTGCTGCAAAAGGACAAGGAGATCCGCGCCGGCGACCGCGCCAAGGTCATCGCGCTGATCGAGGCCAAAGTGATTCCGCATTTCAACTTCAGCGCCATGGCGGCGAGCGCCGTGGGCAAGAACTGGGAAAAGGCGAACCCCGAGCAGAAAACCAGGCTCACCGACGAGTTCAGAACGCTGCTGGTACGCACCTATTCCAGCGCCATCTCGGCCTACCGCGACCAGAGGTTCGATTTTCGCCCGCTGCGCGCCAAGCCCACCGATACCGACGTCACGGTGAATGTGCGCATCATCGAGCCCGGCGGCGGACGGCAGCCGATCACGCTCGATTACGACATGGAGAAGCGCCCCAACGGCTGGAAGGTCTGGGACGTGCGCATCAGCGGCATCAGCCTGGTGGCCAACTACCGCACCGAGTTCGACAATCAGGTGCGCGAGGGTGGCATTGAAGGCCTGATTAAGACGCTGCAGAGCAAGAACAAGAGCCTGGAGTTGAAGCCGGTCACGGCGGCGGAGAAGAAATGATCCGGCGCGAAGCCGAGCGCATGGTGGTGAGCGGGCCGGTAACGCTCGCCAACGTCGCCGCGCTGCTCGAGGAAGGCTATGCGCAGATCGGCGCCGGCGTGCGCACCGTGGATCTGGCCGAAGTGACCGAACTCGATTCGTCGCTGCTTGCGGCTTTGCTTGCCTGGCTGCGCGCCGCCCGGCATCGCGGCGCCGAGCTCGCTTTTGCCAACATGCCTCAGGGCCTGGAGACCATCGCCCGGCTGTACGGGGTGGCCGAACTGCTGCCCGCCACCCGATCCGATAGCAGCGCGCATCACTGAGCAGCCGAGGGCGCTGGGGCGCGCGGCCCGCCGCGCGCACTCGGCGCTGCGCCAATTTGCATGACCCCCGCGATCGAAATCGTTGACGTCGAGAAACGCTACGGCGCGCTGCGAGCGCTTGCCGGGGTGAGCCTCACCATCGGCGAGGGCGAGTTTTTCGGCCTGCTCGGACCCAATGGCGCCGGCAAGACCACGTTGATCAGCATCGTCGCGGGGCTGGCGCGAGCCAGCGCCGGCACGGTGCGGGTGATGGGTGCCGACGTGGTCGCAGACTATCGGCGCGCGCGCCGCATGCTCGGCGTGGTGCCGCAGGAATTGGTGTTCGACCCCTTTTTCACGGTGCGCGAGACGCTGCGCTTCCAGTCGGGGTACTTCGGCCTGCGCAGGAACGACGCCTGGATCGACGAGGTGATGCAGCACCTCGACCTCGAGTCGAAGGCCGATGACAACATGCGCACGCTCTCCGGCGGCATGAAGCGCCGGGTGCTGGTGGCGCAGGCGCTGGTGCACAAGCCCCCGGTGATCGTGCTCGACGAGCCCACCGCCGGCGTCGACGTCGAGCTGCGCCAGGGCCTGTGGCAGTTCATCCGGCGCCTCAACCGCGACGGCCACACCATCGTGCTCACCACTCACTACCTCGAGGAGGCCGAGGAGCTGTGCGGCCGCATCGCGATGCTCAAGGCGGGCCGCATCGTGGCACTCGACTCCACGCGCAACCTGCTGGATACATTCTCCAGCCTGGTGCTGCAGCTGCGCATCGACCGCGAGCAGCTGCCGCAGGCGGTTGGCGCCACCGTCCTCGCCCACGAGGGCAGCCGTTTCACGCTCGGGCTGCGCGACTACGGCGAGCTCGAGGAAGTGCTGCACCGGCTGCGCGAGGCGGGCGTCGCGATCCGCGAGTTCGAGCTGCAGCCGCCCGACCTCGAAGAAGTGTTCATGCGGGTGATGGCGCGCCACTGATGGGAAGCTTTCCCACGCTGCTGTACAAGGAGCTGCTGCGCTTCTGGAAGGTGGGCTTCCAGACGGTGGCCGCGCCGGTGCTCACCGCGCTGCTCTACCTGGTGGTGTTCGCCTACGCGCTCGAAGGCCGGGTGCGCGTCTACGACAGCGTCAGCTACACCCAGTTCCTGGTACCCGGACTGGTGATGATGACGGTGCTGCAGAACGCGTTCGCCAACAGCTCCTCCAGCCTGATCCAGTCCAAGATCACGGGCAACCTGGTGTTCATCCTGCTGCCGCCGATCTCGTACCTGGAATTCTTCTGCGCCTACTTGCTGGCCTCGATGGTTCGCGGGCTGGTGGTCGGCGCCGGGGTGCTCGCCGCGACGCTCTGGTTCGTGGACCTGACGGTGGTGGCGCCGCTCTGGGTGCTGGCGTTCGCACTGCTCGGAGCGGCGATCCTGGGCGCCCTCGGCATCATCGCCGGCATCTGGGCCGACAAGTTCGACCAGCTGGCGGCGTTCCAGAACTTCATCATCCTGCCGCTCACCTTCCTCTCCGGGGTGTTCTACTCGATCCGCACGCTGCCGGCGGGCTGGCAGACGGCGTCGCACTTCAATCCGTTCTTCTACATGATCGACGGTTTCCGCTACGGCTTCTTCGGCGTTTCGGACTTTCCGCCTCTCGCGAGCCTCGCGGTGGTCGGTATAAGCTGCCTCGTTCTTTCAGCCGCGGCGCTCTGGCTGCTGCGCTCGGGCTACAAATTGAGGCACTAGACGCATGGTGACGACCGAAAGCGTGAAAAGCGGCATCGAGCAGGGGCTCGCCTGCGAGCATCTCGAAGTGCTTGGCGATGGCCAGCACTTCCAGGCGCTGGTGGTGGCGCGCGCCTTCGAGGGCAAGAGCCGGGTGCAGCGCCACCAGCTTGTCTACGCGGCGCTTGGCGAGCGCATGCGCGAAGAAATTCATGCCCTCTCGATGCGAACGCTTACCCCCGAGGAGTGGCGCAGCGGTGGATAAGCTGCTCATCAGCGGCGGCCGGCGGCTCGAGGGCGAGGTGCGCATCTCCGGGGCGAAGAACGCCGCGCTGCCGATCCTGTGCGCCGCGCTGCTCACCGACCGCGCGCTCGTGCTGAGCAATGTGCCGCGGCTGATGGACGTCGCGACCATGGGCAAGCTGCTCGCCCAGATGGGGGTCGAGGTGGGGCCGCAGGAGAACGATCGCCTAACGGTGCGGGCGGCGCAGCTCGGCAACCCGATTGCGCCCTACGAGCTGGTGAAGACCATGCGCGCCTCCGTACTGGTGCTCGGGCCGCTGCTGGCGCGCTGCGGCCGCGCCAGCGTGTCGCTGCCCGGCGGCTGCGCCATCGGCGCCCGGCCGGTGGACCAGCACTTGAAGGGCCTGCAGGCGATGGGGGCGACGATCTCGATCGAGCATGGCTACATGAACGCGTCGGCCAAGCGGCTGCAGGGCGCGCGCATCGTGATGGATCTGGTGACCGTCACCGGGACCGAGAACCTGATGATGGCGGCGACGCTCGCCGAGGGCGTCACCGTGCTCGAGAACGCGGCGCGCGAGCCGGAAGTGGCGGACCTGGCGCGCTGCCTCAACGCCATGGGAGCAAAAATCGAGGGCGCGGGCAGCGACGTGATTCGCATCCAGGGCGTGGCGTCGCTCTCCGGCGCCGAGCACCGGGTGATGCCCGATCGTATCGAAACCGGAACGCTGCTTGCCGCCACCGCGGCGGCAGGCGGCCGGGTGCGTCTCGCCGGGGCAGCGCCGGATACGCTCGACGCGACGCTGGAGAAGCTGCGCGAATCGGGCGCGCGCGTCGCCGCCGGGCGCGACTCGATCGAGATCGAAATGGCGGCGCGCCCCGCCGCGGTCAGCCTGCGCACGGCGCCGTATCCGGGCTTCGCCACCGACATGCAGGCGCAGTTCATGGCGCTCGATTGCGTGGCGCGCGGCACCGGCGTGATCGCCGAAACCATCTTCGAGAACCGCTTCATGCACGCGCTCGAGCTGCAGCGCCTTGGTGCCGATATCACGATCCAGGGCAACACCGCGGTGGTGCAGGGGGTCGAGCGCCTGCAGGGGGCGAAGGTCATGGCGACCGACCTGCGCGCCTCTGCGAGCCTGGTGATCGCCGGGTTGGTGGCCGAAGGCCAGACGCTGGTCGACCGCATCTACCACCTCGATCGCGGCTACGAGTCGCTGGAACGCAAGCTCGCTGCACTGGGCGCGCGCATCGAACGGGTAAACTGAGGCGCATGGCAATGATCAGCATCGCGCTCTCGAAGGGTCGGATTCTCGAGGAGACAGCGCCCCTGCTGGCGCGCGTCGGCGTGCGGCCAAAGGAGGATCCTGAGGCCTCGCGCAAGCTCGTCATCGGCACCAGCAGGCGCGACGTGCGCCTGATCGTGGTGCGCGCCGCGGATGTGCCGACCTACGTGCAGCGCGGCGCGGCGGAACTGGGCATCGCCGGCAAGGACGTGCTGGTCGAGCATGGCGGCGCGGGGCTGTACCAGCCGCTCGACCTCGGCATCGCGCGCTGCCGCATGATGGTCGCAGTGCGCCGCGGCTACGACTACCGGGCGGCGGTGCGCCAGGGGGGCCGCCTGCGGATCGCCACCAAGTACGTGCAGGCGACGCGCGAGCACTTTGCCGGCAAGGGCGTGCACGTAGATTTGATCCGGCTCTATGGTTCGATGGAACTGGCGCCGCTGGTGGACCTGGCGGACGCGATCGTCGACCTGGTGTCTACTGGCGGCACGCTGCGCGCCAACAAGCTGGTGCCGGTGGAAGAGATCATGCCGGTATCGGCGCGGCTGATCGTCAACCAGGCGGCGCTCAAGACGCGTCGCGCCGAACTGCAACCGGTGATCGAGGCCTTCGCGCGCGCCGTCGGCGAGCTCAACCGGAGCCGCGCAGCCGGGACGAAGCGATGAAGCTGCGCCGGCTTTCCACCGCGGCGCCGGGCTTCGAGGCGGCGCTTGCCGCGCTGACGCGCTACGAAGCGGCGCAGGACGAATCGGTCGAGGCCGCGGTGCGCGCCATCATTGCGCAGGTGCGCGCAGGTGGCGACGCCGCCGTGCTCGAGCTGACGCGCCGTTTCGACAAGGTCGAGGCGCGCTCGATCGCGGAACTCGAAGTGCCGCGCGCCGCGCTCGAGGCGGCGCTCGCCTCGCTGCCTGAGGCAGAAGGCAGCGCGTTGCGCGAGGCAGCAGAGCGCGTGCGACGGTTTCACGAGCGGCAGCGCGCGCAATCGTGGCAATACGAAGAGGCCGACGGCACGGTGCTCGGCCAGCTGGTCTCGCCGCTGGACCGCGTTGGGATCTATGTGCCCGGCGGCAAGGCGGCCTACCCCTCCACGGTGCTGATGAACGCGATACCGGCCAAAGTCGCCGGGGTGCGCGAAATCGTGATGGCGAGCCCGGCGCCAGGCGGCGCGCGCAGCCAACTCGTCCTTGCAGCGGCGTGCCTTGCCGGCGTGGACCGGGTACTTTCTATTGGCGGCGCGCAGGCGGTCGCGGCACTCGCCTACGGCACGCAGAGCATCGCCGCGGTGGACAAGATCGTCGGGCCGGGCAACGCCTATGTCGCCGCCGCCAAGCGCCAGGTGTACGGCGCGGTCGGTATCGACATGATCGCCGGCCCGTCGGAAATCCTGGTGCTGTGCGACGGGCGCACGCCTGCGGACTGGGTGGCGATGGATCTGTTCGCGCAAGCCGAGCACGACGAGCTGGCGCAGGCGATCCTGGTGTCGCCCGACGCCGGCTTCCTCGATGCGGTCGAGGCGGCGGTGACGCGCCTGCTGCCAGAGATGGCGCGGCGCGAGGTGATCGCGGCTTCGCTCCGCGGGCGCGGCGCGCTGATCCAGGCGCGTGACCTCGACGACGCCTGCGATGTCGCTAACCGCATCGCGCCCGAGCACCTCGAGCTTTCGGTCGACAATCCGCAGGCGCTGCTGCCGAAGCTGCGCCACGCCGGCGCCGTGTTCCTCGGCCGCTACAGTTCCGAGGCGGTCGGAGATTACTGCGCCGGACCGAACCACGTCTTGCCCACTGCGGGCACGGCGCGCTTTTCCTCGCCGCTCGGGGTCTACGATTTCCAGAAACGCACCAGCCTGGTCGGCGTGTCGCGTGCCGGCGCGGCCACGCTCGGCCGCATCGCCGCGACGCTCGCGCGCGGCGAAGGACTGCCGGCGCACGCGCGCTCGGCCGAGTACCGGTTCGAGGGCTGAGTGCCATGCCGCGCAGTCCCGAAGAGCTGGTGCGCCCCGAAATTCTTGCCATCAAGGCGTATCACGTCGCCGAAGCCGAAGGCATGGTGAAGCTCGACGCGATGGAGAATCCGTACGCGCTGCCCGAGGCGATGCGACGCGAGCTGGCGGCAGTGCTGGCGCGCGTGGAGCTCAACCGCTATCCCGAGCCGACCGGCCGCAAAGTGCGCGAGCTGATCGCGCGCAAGCTCGGCGTGCCGGCCGGAATGGAGCTGCTGCTAGGCAACGGCTCGGACGACCTCATCCAGATGGTGACCTTCGCGCTGGCGCGGCCCGGTGCGGCGATGCTGTTTCCGGAGCCGACCTTCGTCATGTATCGGATGAACGCCACGCTCACCGGGATGAAGCCGGTGGGGGTGCCGCTGCGCGCCGATTTCTCACTCGACCGCGATGCGCTGCTCGCCCAAATCCGCGAGCACCGGCCGGCGCTGGTATTCATCGCCTTTCCCAACAATCCCACCGGCGTGCTCTACCCCGAAGCGGACGTCGAGGCGGTGCTGCGCGCCGCCGACGGCTTGGTGGTGCTCGACGAGGCCTACCATGTGTTCGCGCGCAAGAGCTTTCTGCCGCGCCTGGCGGAGTTCCCCAACCTGGTGGTGATGCGCACCGTCTCCAAGCTCGGGCTCGCCGGCATCCGCCTGGGCTACCTCGCCGGCCGCCCGGAGTGGATCGCGCAATTCAACAAGGTGCGCCAGGCCTATAACGTCAACGTTCTCACCCAGGCCGCGGCGCTGTTCGTGCTTGAGCGGCTCGAAGTGCTGGAGGAGCAGGCGGCGCGCATCCGCGCCGAGCGCGCGCTGCTCGGCAGCGCGCTCGCCGCGCTCGCCGGCGTGACCGTCTATCCGTCGGAGGCGAATTTTTTCCTTGTGCGGGTGCCCGATGCGGCGCGCTGCGACGAGGCCTTGCGCCGGCAAGGCATGCTGGTGCGCAGCTTTCATGGTGCGCACCCGCTGCTCGCCAACTGCCTGCGGGTCACGGTCGGTACGCCGGAGGAAAACCGTATACTGCTCACCGCATTCAGAGAGGCGTTGCGATGAGAACCGCGGAAGTGGTCCGGAACACCAAGGAGACGCAGATCCGCGTGCGGCTGAATCTCGACGGCCAGGGCGCGGCCAAGCTCTCGACGGGGATCCCGTTCCTCGAGCACATGCTCGAGCAGCTCGCGCGCCACGGCATGCTCGACATCGAAGTGGACGCCAAGGGCGACCTGCACATCGGCGCGCATCACACCGTCGAGGACATCGGCATTACGCTCGGCCAGGCGTTTGCGCGCGCCATCGGCGACAAGGCGGGGGTACGCCGATTCGGCCATGCCTACGTGCCGCTCGATGAGGCGCTGTCGCGCGCGGTGGTGGATTTTTCCGGCCGCCCGGGGCTGGAGTTCCACGTCGTGTTCACGCGCGCGCTGATCGGCGAATTCGACGCCGACCTGGTGCACGAATTCTTCCAGGGGTTCGTCAACCATGCGCAGGTGACGGTGCACCTCGACAACCTGCGCGGCGACAACGCGCACCACCAGTGCGAAACGATATTCAAGGCGTTCGCGCGCGCGCTGCGCATGGCCGCTGAGCTCGATCCGCGCGCCGCCGGCACGATTCCCTCGACCAAGGGAACCCTGTAGGGAACTGCGGTTTCAGGTTCATGCGCATAGCGGTGGTTGATTACGGCATGGGAAACATTCGCTCCGTGTCGAAGGCGCTCGAGCGCGTGGCGCCCCAGGCGCAGGTGCTGGTGACCTCCGACCCGGAGGCGATCCGCGGCGCCGAGCGGGTGGTGGTGCCGGGCCAGGGCGCGATGCCCGACTGCATGCGGCAGCTGGCGGCGAGCGGCGCCCGCGAGGCGGTGGTCGAGGCGACGCGCGACAAGCCGTTTCTCGGTATCTGCATCGGCATGCAGATGCTGTTCGATTACGGCGAGGAGGGCGACACGCCGGGCTTGGGGCTGCTCGCGGGGGAGGTGCCCAGATTTCGCGACACAGGCCTGAAGATCCCGCACATGGGATGGAACCAGGTGCGCCAGGCGCGCCCGCACGCGCTGTGGAACGAAGTGGCCGACGGCGCGCGCTTTTACTTCGTGCACAGCTACTACCCGCGGCCGGCGGATGCCGCGCTGACGGCGGCGACCTGCGAGTACGGCGTGGCCTTTACCTGCGCGGTTGCGCGGGATAACATCTTTGCCGTGCAGTTCCACCCGGAAAAAAGCCAATCCGCCGGCCTGCAGTTGCTCACCAACTTCGTCCACTGGCGACCCTGATCCCCGCTTCCCGCCCGCAGCCGTAAGGCGCAGTCTTCGCCTCCGCCTGCCCCGATGCTGATCATTCCGGCAATCGACTTGAAGGATGGGCGCTGCGTGCGCCTGCAGCAGGGGCGCATGGAAAGCGCCACCGTGTTCTCGGACGACCCGGTGGCGATGGCGCGCCACTGGTCGGGCGAGGGCGCGCGCCGGCTGCACATCGTGGACCTGAACGGCGCCATCGCCGGGCGACCGAAGAACGAGAAAGTGATCCGCGAGATGATCAAGGCGGTGGGCGAGCAGACGCCGATCGAGATCGGCGGCGGCATCCGCGACCTCGACACCATCGAGAGCTACATCGATGCCGGGGTGGCCTACGTCATCATCGGCACCGCGGCGGTGAAGAACCCGGGCTTCCTGCACGACGCCTGCTATGCCTTTCCCGGGCACATCATTGCCGGGCTGGACGCGAAAGACGGCAAGGTGGCGGTCGAGGGCTGGTCCAAGATGACCGGCCACGATGTGCTCGACCTGGCGAAGAAATTCGAGGACTACGGCGTAGAGGCGCTGGTGTATACCGACATCGGCCGCGACGGCATGATGACCGGCGTCAATATCGATGCCACTCTGAAGCTGGCGCAGGGGACCAAGATCCCGATCATCGCCAGCGGCGGCATGAACAACCTCAAAGACGTGGAAAGCGTGTGCGCACGGCTCATGCCCGAAGGCGTTGTGGGTGCGATCGCCGGGCGCGCGCTTTACGAAGGCAAGCTCGATTTCAAGAAAGCGCAGGCGGCGGCCGACAAAGCCACGGGCAAGGACAAGGGCTAGCCGTGGGCTTGGCGAAGCGCGTCATCCCCTGCCTGGACGTCACCGCCGGGCGGGTGGTTAAGGGCGTCAACTTCGTCGGCCTGCGCGACGCCGGCGACCCGGTCGAGGTGGCCGCGCGCTACGACGCCGAAGGCGCCGACGAGCTCGCGTTTCTCGACATCACGGCTAGTTCCGACGAGCGCGACATCCTCCTGCACGTGATCGAGGCGGTCGCGGAACGCGTCTTCATCCCGCTCACCGTGGGCGGCGGCGTGCGCCGCGTGGAGGATGTCAGAAGGCTGCTCAATGCCGGCGCCGACAAGGTCTCGATCAACACCGCGGCGGTGCAGAATCCGGAACTGGTGCGCGCAGCGGCGGCGAAAGTGGGCTGCCAGTGCATCGTGGTCGCGATCGACGCCAAGCGTCGGCCCGACGGCGGCTCTTGGGAGGTGTACACGCACGGCGGCCGCAAGCCGACCGGGCTGGACGCGGTCGCCTGGGCGCGCAGCATGTGCGCGGCAGGCGCAGGCGAGATCCTGCTCACCAGCATGGACCGCGACGGTACGCGCGACGGCTTCGATCTGGCGCTGACGCGCGCGGTCTCGGAGGCGGTGAGCGTGCCGGTGATCGCCTCTGGCGGGGTCGGCACCAAGGAGCACCTCGCCGCAGGGGTGCTCGAAGGGCGCGCCGATGCGGTGCTCGCGGCGAGCGTGTTCCATTTCGGCGATTTCACCGTGCGCGCGGCCAAAGAGCACATGCGCGCGCGCGGCATCGAGGTGCGGCTGTGAGCGATGAGCTGGATCTCGCCGAGTGGTTCAACCAGGTGCGCTGGGACGAGCAGGGCCTGGCGCCGGTAGTGGCGCAGGAGGCCGGCAGCGGGCGCGTGCTGACGCTCGCCTGGATGAACCGCGAGGCGCTCGCCGAGACGGCAAGAAGCGGCGAGGCGGTCTACTGGTCGCGCTCGCGCGGCAAGCTTTGGCGCAAGGGCGAGGAATCGGGGTATGTGCAGCGCGTGGTCGAAGTACGCCTGGACTGCGACGCCGACGCCATCCTGCTGCGCGTCGAGCAGACTGGCGGCATCGCCTGCCACACCGGGCGCGCGAGCTGCTTCTTTCGCAAACTTGAAAACGGGAGATGGCTGAGCGCGGATCCGGTGCTCAAGGATCCGAAGCTCATCTACACCAAGAAATGAAACCTGGCATGTACCAGACGCTGGAGCGCATCGCCGCACTGATCGAGCAGCGGCGCAAGGGCGACGCCGCCAAGTCCTACGTCGCGAAGCTGTTCGCCGAGGGCGAAGACGCGATCCTGAAAAAGATCGGCGAAGAGGCGACCGAGGCGGTGCTGGCGGCGAAGGGCGGCAAGCGCCTGCAGATCGTGCGCGAAACCGCCGACCTGTGGTTCCACAGCATGATCATGCTGGCGCACTACGGGCTGGGGCCGGCCGACGTGCTCGCCGAGCTGCAGCGCCGCGAGGGGATTTCGGGGCTGGACGAGAAGGCGGCGCGAAAACGGGACCACGGCGGGGAGCGCCGCAAATGAGCGCCGCGCAGGACCCGGCCGAGTGCATCTTCTGCCGCATCGCGCGCGGCGAGATCCCGTCGAAGAAGGTGTACGAGGACGCGGACGTGTTCGCGTTTCACGACCAGCGGCCGCAGGCGCCGGTGCATTTCCTCATCGTTCCGAAGGAGCACGTGCCGTCGCTGTACGACGCCGGCATGGCGCAGCAGCGCGCGCTCGGCAAGATGCTGGCGCTGGCCGGCGAACTCGCCCGCAAGGAAGGCGCGAGCGAGGGCTTCCGCACCATCATCAACACCGGCAGGGTGGGGCATCAGGAGGTGTATCATTTACATATGCATGTCCTCGGCGGCCCGGACCCATTGGGTCCGATGCTGACGAGGCGCAAATAGGAGGCAGATATGGGCTCGTTCAGCGTTTGGCACTGGCTGATCGTCCTCGTGATCGTGATGCTGATCTTCGGCACCAAGAAGATCCGCAACATTGGCGCCGACCTGGGCGGCGCGGTGCGCGGATTCAAGGACGGCATGCGCGAAGGCGGCGACAAGGCAGCAGAGGGCGCGGCGCCGCAAGTCACCGGCAAGACGGTCGAGGGCGAGGTCAAGGCGAGATCCGAGAGCAAGGCCTGAACCGTCCGGCAACGGATCGCACACGGGCGCCCAGCGGGCGCCCTTTTGTTCTCAGAGCTTCCCTAGGGTTTCATGTTTGACATCGGCTTTACCGAACTGCTGGTCATCGGCGTGGTCGCACTGATCGTGATCGGGCCGGAACGCCTGCCGCGAGTCGCGCGCACCGTCGGCCACCTCGTGGGGCGACTGCAGCGCTACGTGTCGGACGTCAAGGCCGACATCAACCGCGAGATCGAGCTCGAGGAGCTGAAGAAGATGCGCCAGTCGGTCGAGCAGACAGCAAGCGGCATCGAATCCTCCTTCCAGGCCGAGCTCGGCAAGACCGAGAGCGAGCTCAACCAGGCCGCGCAATCGCTGGAAGCAGAGCCGGCGGCCGCTATGACGCCCACGTCTACCCCCACGTCTACTCCCGCCCCGACGCCGGACGTCCTGCCGGCGCCGGCTGCGCAGCCAGAGAAAACTGCCTGATGCAGCAGGACACTTTCATCTCGCACCTGATCGAGCTGCGCCAGCGGCTGCTGCGCGCGCTGGTCGCGGTGCTGGCGGTGTTCGTCGCGCTGTTCCTCTGGCCCGGGCCCGGCGTGATCTACGATTTTCTGGCCGCGCCGCTGATGCAAGCGCTGCCCGAGGGCGCGAAGATGATCGCCACCGGGGTGGTGACGCCGTTCCTGGTGCCGATGAAGGTCAGCGCGCTGGTCGCCTTCCTGATCGCGCTGCCCTACGTGCTGCGCGAGGCCTGGGCGTTCGTCGCCCCCGGCCTGTACGAGCACGAGAAGAAGCTGGCGCTGCCGATCATCATCGGCAGCTCGGTGCTGTTCCTGATCGGGGTCGCGTTCTGCTACTACTTCGTCTTCGGCACGGTGTTCAAGTTCATCAACGAGTTCGCCCCCAAGTCGATCACCCCGGCGCCCGACATCGAGGCCTACTTCGGCTTCGTCATCACCATGTTCCTCGCCTTCGGCGTCACCTTCGAGATCCCGGTGGTGGTGATCCTGCTGGTGCGCTCGGGCGCGGTGAGCGTAGCCAAGCTGCGCGACGCGCGCCCGTACGTCGTCGTCGGCGCCTTCGTGGTCGCGGCGATCGTCACCCCGCCCGACGTGCTGTCGCAGTTCCTGCTCGCGGTGCCCATGTGCCTGCTGTACGAGGCGGGATTGTTCTGCGCGCGCTTCGTGACCGCCAAGGCCGAGGGCGTATCGGATTACCGGCCGCTGTCGGCCGAGCAGGTCGAGCGCGAGCTGGACCGCGCCGACCGCTAGCGGCCGAAGTGTAAAGTCACACTTTACACTTTGGCCTCTCCAGCCCCGGCCTAGCGCTTGGCGCTGCGCGCCAGCGCCATCAACCGCAGCTTGCCGACGATGCCGTACGGGAAGTAATACACCGAGAGCACAAACAGGACGCCGAACCATAGCAGCCAGCGGTCCGGGTGCAGCAGCTCCGGCAGCAGCGGCAGCCCTTTGGCCGCCTCCGAGATCGCCTTCATCGCGTCCTGCAGGTAGTTCTGCGCCACCACGAATAGCGTGGCGCCGATCACCGCGCCGTACATGGTGCCCATGCCGCCGATCACCACCATCAGCAGGATGTCGATCATGATCGCGAAGTCGAGCGTGGTGTTGGGGCCGGTGTAGCGCAGCCAGAGCGCATACAGCACCCCTGCGAGCGTCGCCACTGCCGCGCCCAGGCAGTTGGCGATGGTGCGGTAGATCACTGTGCGGTAGCCGAGCGCCTCGGCGCGGAAGTCGTTCTCGCGGATCGCGAGCAGCACACGGCCGAAAGGCGAGTTGACCGCGCGCAGCAGCAGCAGGAACAGCGCCAGCGAGGCCAGGAACACGATGTAATAGGTGATCACCCGCCCGCCGATGGCGACGCCGAACAGCGGCGCCTCGAGCAAGCGGTAAGCGGGGCGCAGGATTTCGGGCACCTTGAAGGTGATGCCGTCCTCGCCGCCGGTGATGCCGGAGAGCTGCGAGGCGAGGATGGCGAAGAACGAAGCCACCGCCAGAGTGATCATGGCGAAGAAGATAGCGCGCACGCGCAGCGAGAACAGCCCGATCAGGAACGACAGCACGAGCGAGAGCGCGATCGCTGCCGCGCTGCCGAGCGCGATCGCGAGCCAGGTGGCCTCGAGCCGCGACATGGCGATGGCGACACCGTAGCCGCCGATGCCGAAGAACATGGTGTGCGCGAACGACACGATGCCGGTGTAGCCGAGCAGCAGGTCGTAGCTCGCCACCAGCAGCACGAACACGCACACCCGGGCGGCGACGTCGAGCGCGCGCGTGCCCGGGAACAGGAACGGCGCCAGCGCCAGCGCGATGAATATCGCCGCCAGCGCGGCCGCCAGCGCGCGGCTGCGCGGGAAGTCGCCCGAGAGCAGTGTCTCGAGCGCGCTCACTGCTTGCTCATCGGGTAAAGTCCCTGCGGCCGCCACAGCAGCACCAGCACCATCAGCAGGATATTCGAGCCGAGCGCGATCTTGGGCGACAGATACCCGACGTAGTTGGCCACCAGCCCCACCAGCAGCGCGCCCACGAAGCAACCGCCGACCGAGCCCAGGCCGCCGATGATGATGACGATGAAGATCAGCACCATCATTTGGCCGCCGATCGCCACCGTTACGTTCTCCTGATACATGCCCCAGAGCGCGCCGCCAAGGCCGGCGAGCGCCGAGCCGGCAGCGAACACCGCCACGAACAGGCGCCGGATGCGGTAGCCCATCGCCTCGACCATCTCCTTGCTCTCCACGCCGGCGCGGATCAGCAGCCCGATCTTGGTGCGGTTGAGCAGCAGGATCATGGCGGCGAACACCGCCAGGCCCACGACCACCGCGATCAATCGGTATTTCTCGACCGCAACGTCGCCGAACAGGAACGAGCCGCGCAGCGTCGCCGGCCGCAGCAGCGGGATCAGGTCCGGCCCCCACAGCACGTGGATCAGCTGCTCGGCGACGATCATGCCGCCGGTGGTGATCAGGATCTGCTTCAGGTGCTGGCCGTAGACCGGCCGGATGATGATGCGCTCGAACGCGAGCCCGAGCGCCCCGGCGGCCAGCGTCGCCGCCAGCACCGCCGGCACCAGCGCGTACAGGTTGACGAGGAAGCTGTCGGCGCCGGCGGGGCCGGCGAGCAGCTTCATCACCGAGGCGGCGACGTAGGCGCCGATGGCGATGAAAAGGCCGTGCGCGAAATTCATCACGTCCATAAGGCCGAACACGAGTGTCAGGCCCGAGGCCATGATGAAGATCAGCAGCCCCATGGCGAGGCCTGCCACGGTGAGCGTCACCCAGGTGGACGGGTTGCCGATGAGGAGCAGCGCGCCGAGCGCGATCAGCGTCACCAGCGCGAGCGGGATGAGGTCCAGCCGCGCCTGCGGCAGCGCGTCGTCGGTGGAGGCAATGGCGGCTGACGCGGCGGCTGGCTTCATTGGTGCACTTCGAGCGACAGGCCGAGCAGTCGCGTCTGCAACTCCGCGTCGGCGGCGAGCTGCGCCATGGCGCCGGCGTGCACGATGCGGCCCGCGTCCATCACCGCGACCGAGTCGCCAAGCGAGCGCGCGGCGTGGAAGTTCTGCTCCACCATCAGGATGGTGGTGTCGGTCTTCTTCAGCTCGGCGAACGCCTGGATCAGGCTGTTGATGATCGCCGGCGCGAGGCCCTTGGTCGGCTCGTCGATCAGCAGGAGCTTCCTCGGCTCGACGATGGCGCGCGAGATCGCGAGCATCTGCTTCTGGCCGCCGGAGAGCTGGCCCGCGGGCAGGAACCAGAACTTCTTCAGCGCCGGGAAGAAGCCGAAGATCCAGTCCAGGCGCGCGCCGTCGAGCGGCCCGCTGCGCGCCGCCAGCACCAGGTTCTCCTTCACCGTCAGCCCGGCGAAGATTCCCATCGACTCCGGAACGTAGGCGATGCCGCGCCCGGCGATCGCGGGCGTGGGCTGGCGCGCGATGTCGGCGCCGTCGAAGGCGATCGCGCCCGAGGACGCCTGCCACAGGCCCATGATGGTGCGCAGCGTGGTGGTCTTGCCGGCGCCGTTGCGGCCGAGCAGCATGGTGAGACCGCCGCGCGGCACCGCGAAATCCACGCCCTGCAGGATGTGGTAGTGCCCGATGTGCGTATGCACACCGCGCAGGGAGAGCAGCGGCGCGCGCGGGTCTTCAGGCATCGGCGCTCACGCCCAGATAGGCTTCCTGCACGATCGGCGAGGCGATCACTTCGGCCGGTGGGCCATCGGCGACCAGCTCGCCTTGGTGCAGCACGATGATGCGGTCTGCGAGCGAGCGCACCACGTCCATCTTGTGCTCCACCAGCAGGATGGTCTTGTCCTTCTGGTTCTTGATCTCGTGCACCAGCTCGAGGATCACCGGCACCTCGTCCACGCTCATGCCTGCGGTCGGCTCGTCGAACATGAAGATGTTGGGCTCCAGCGCGAGCAGGATCGCGACCTCGAGCTTGCGCTGGTCGCCGTGCGGCAGCTCGGAGGCAAGCATAGTGCGCCGCTCGGCGAGCGCCACGCGCTCGAGGTAATGCTCGGCGCGCTCGATCAGCTCGCGGTGCCGGCTCCACATGGAATACAGATTGAGCCCCGTGCCGGCGCGTGCCTGCACTGCGAGCCGCACGTTCTCCAGCACCGTGAGGAACGGGAACAGGTTGGTGAGCTGAAACGCGCGCCCCATCCCTTTGCGCGTGCGCACTGGGGCGCTCGCCGTGGTCACGTCCTCGCCGTAGAGCAGCACCTGCCCGGCGCTCGCCGGCAGCTGCCCCGAGATGAGGTTGAAATAGGTGGTCTTGCCGGCGCCGTTGGGGCCGACGATCGCGGTGAGCGTGCCCAGATGGAAGGCGCAGCTCACGGCGTTGACCGCGACGTGACCGCCGAAGCGGATCGTCAGCCCACGCGTCTCCAGGACCGGGTGTCCGCCCGCAATCGGCATGGGTTCGTCGTTGCCGTCGGATGAACGCCAGCGCCATGCTGTGCGTTCCATCCGGCGGAGTTAAGGCGGCGCTTTGCGTCCGCCCTTAACGCGGCTTATTGCGGACCGGAACCGGAATCTCGCCGGCCTTGATCTCGCGCACCAGCTCGAGCAGATCCCACTCGTCGGCCTGCGTTTTCTTGATGCGGAACTGGTACATCGCCTGCATCGCCTGGTGGTCTTCCTTGCGGAAGGTCATGGTGCCCTTGGGGGTCTCGAAGCTCATCCCGGCCATGGCCGCGATCAACTTCTCGGTGTCGGTGCCGCCGGCCTTCTTGATCGCCTCGACGACGGCGATGCCGGCCGACATGCCGCCGGCGACGAAGAAATCGGGCGGCGCGCCGGCGAAGCGCTTCTTGTACTCGCTGACCATCCAGTCGTTGACCTTGTTCTTCGGGAAGTCGTGGTAGTAGTAGATCGCGCCCTCGATGCCGGCGAACTGCTTCCAGGTCTTCATCACCGGCAGTATGTTGCCGCCCGGGGCGAGCGCGATGTTGAAGCGCTCGGGCTTGAGGTCGGCGATCTTGGCGAGCGGGTGCGGGCCGGCCCAGATGATGCCGATGACACGCGAGCCGGGCTTGTCCTTGAGAGCGTCGAACATGCGCTGCGCCGGCGCCGTGAAATCGGTGGTCGCCTGCGGCACGTACTCCTCGTGCACCACCCTGGCCTTGCTGCCGACCGCGGCGAGCGCGTCCTTGAGCGCCTTGACACCGTCGCGCCCGAACGCGTAGTCCTGCGCCAGCATCGCGATCTGCGCATCCTGCGGCGTCGCCACCGCGGCCGCGATCGCATCCTGCGACGAGCTGCGCCCGGTGCGGAACACGTAGCGGTTCCAGCGCTCGCCGGTGATCGAGTCGGCGACCGCCGGCTCGACCAGCAGGATTTTCTTGTACTCCTCCGCAACCGGCAGCATCGCCAGCGCCGAGGCCGACGAGGTCGGGCCGATGGCGAGGTCCACCTTGTCGTCCCCGTACGCAGCCGCGAGCGCCGACTTCGCGATGTCGGGCTTGAGCTGGTCGTCCTTCTCGATGACGACGATTTTGCGGCCGAGCACTTGCATGGTGCCGCCGGTGGCGTATTCCAGGCCCATCGTCAGGCCGGCTTGTGTCTGCTTGGCGTAGGCCTCGAACGGCCCGGTCTTGCCGTAGATGTGCGCGATCTTGATGTCCTGCGCGAGCGCCAGACTGCCGGCGGCGGCGAATGCGGCGGCGGCGAGCCAATGGGTGATGCGTTTCATGCGTCCTCCGGAGGGGTGATTGCAGGTCTGCTATGGTTGTGCCCGATTGTCCGACATTCGGACGGGCCGCGCCAGAGGCGGCAATTCGCGTGCCGGCGCTTTCGGCCGGCGCCCTACGGCTACTCGCGTGCCGGCGCTTTTGGCCGGCGACCGACGGTGATCGCGAGCTCGAGATTCTGATCCTTGCGCTTTATCTTGAGCTTCGCTGGGCTGCCGGGCGCGAGCGTCGCCACCGCGTTGAGCACGCTTTGCGGGTCGGTAACGCGCCGGCCCTCGATCTCGAGCAGCAGGTCGCCCGGCTTGGCGCCGCCCTGGTCGGCCGGGCCGTTGCGCAGCACGCCGTTGATGATCGCGCCCTCCAGCGTCTCGAGCTTGAACGCCTCGGCGAGCGCGGGCGTGATCGCCTGCAGCTCGACGCCGATCCAGCCACGCGTCACGCTGCCGGTCTTGACGATGCTCTCCAGCACCATCTTGGCGGTGGACACCGGGATCGCGAAACCGATGCCGAGCGAGGCGCCGCCCGGCGCGCGCGAATAGATCGCGGTGTTGATGCCCACCAGGCTGCCGCGCGCATCCACCAGCGCGCCGCCCGAGTTGCCCGGGTTGATGGCGGCATCGGTCTGGATGAAGTTCTCGAACACGTTGATTCCCAGGCCCGAGCGGCCGAGCGCCGACACGATCCCCGAGGTGACCGTCTGCCCGACGCCGAACGGATTGCCGATCGCGAGCACCACATCGCCCACGCGCAGCGCCTCCGAAGTGCCGAAGGTGATCGCCGGCAGGCTCTCGTTCTGCACCTTGAGCACGGCGAGATCGGTCTCCGGATCGTTGCCCACGACCTTGGCGAGCAGCCTCTTGCCGTCGGCGAGCGCGACCTCGATCTCGTCGGCGGCCTCGACCACGTGGTGGTTGGTGAGGATGTAGCCCGCAGGGCTGACGATGACGCCCGAGCCGAGGCTGGTGACGCGCTGCGTGTCGTCGCCGCCATCGCCGAAGAAGCGGCGGAACTGCGGGTCGCTGAAGAACGGATGGCGCGGCGTGCGCACTTCCTTCGAGGTGAAAATGTTGACCACCGCCGGGATCGCGAGCTTCACCGCGTCGTGGTACGAATCCGCGCGCGCGGCGGTCGTGACAGGCGCCGGCGGCACCTCGCTCTGCTTCAGCACCGCGACCGGCTGCGGCGCCGGGCGCGCCGGCAGCCATTCGGGCTTGAGCGTGCTGAGCACGAACAGCACCGCGAGGCAGACCGTCGCAGTCTGCGAAAAGATCAACCAGAGCCTGTACATGGCGGCCGGTAATCTAACACCGGGCAGCCGCCTGCCCGGTAGCAGAGCGGATTCTCAGTTTTCATCATTTGTTTCAAGCAGTTACAGGTGAAAACATGGACATTGCCGCGCTGCATCGGTAAAATCGCGTTTCTTTTTTTGCCGGCTCGGCCGAAAAACTTCCCCATGAGCGAAAACAAGATGGATCCGACGCGCCGCAACCTGATCGTCGCGACTGCAGCCGCCGGCGGCGCCGCCAGTCTGGGCGCCGCGGTGCCATTCGTATGGAGCATGTGGCCCTCGGAGCGCGCCAAGGCGGCCGGCGCGCCGGTCGAAGTGGACATCTCCGGGATGGCGCCGGGCGAGTTGAAGATCGTCGAGTGGCGCGGCAAGCCAGTGTGGGTGATCCGGCGCACCAAGGAAATGCTCGACACGCTCAAGGCGGTCACCGCCAAGCTCACCGACCCGAGCTCACGCGCCTCGGAGCAGCCCGAGTTCGCGAAGAATGAAGCGCGCGCGCTCAAGCCCGAGTTCATGGTCATGGAGGGCGTGTGCACCCACCTCGGCTGCTCGCCGCAGCTCAAGGGCGCGGAGGCGAAGGCGGAAATGGGCGCCGACTGGGGCGGCGGCTTTTACTGCCCGTGCCACGGCTCGAAGTTCGATTACGCGGGGCGCGTATTCAAGGGCGCGCCGGCGCCGCTCAACCTGCCGGTGCCGCCGCACGTCTACCTGTCCGACGCTACGCTGGTCATCGGCGAAGAAAAGAAAGGGGCCTGAGCCATGGTCAGCCGCTTGACCGCGCTGTGGGACTGGTTCGATTCGCGCATGCCCTCGGTCGCCGAGGAGTGGCGCAAGCACGCCGCCGAATACTACGCGCCGAAGAACTTCAACTTCTGGTACTACTTCGGCTCGCTCGCGCTGCTGGTGCTGGTGATCCAGATCGTGTCGGGCATTTTCCTGACCATGTACTACAAGCCCGACGCCGGGCTTGCTTTCGGCTCGGTCGAGTACATCATGCGCGATGTCCCCGGCGGCTGGCTGATTCGCTACATCCACTCGACCGGCTCCTCGGCGTTCTTCATCGTCGTCTACCTGCACATGTTCCGCGCCATGCTGTACGGCTCCTACCGCGAGCCGCGCGAGCTGATCTGGATCTTCGGCGTGCTCATCTACCTGACGCTCATGGGCGAGGCGTTCTTCGGCTACCTGCTGCCGTGGGGCCAGATGTCCTACTGGGGTGCGCAGGTGATCGTCAACCTGTTCGCCGTGGTGCCGTTCATCGGGCCGGATCTCGCGCTCTGGATCCGCGGCGACTACGTGGTGTCGGACGCGACCCTGAACCGCTTCTTCGCACTGCACGTGATCGCGCTGCCGCTGGCGCTGCTCGGGCTGGTGGTGGCGCACCTGATGGCGCTGCACGACGTCGGTTCCAACAACCCCGACGGCATCGAGATCAAGAAGAAAAAGGGTGCCGACGGCAAGCCGCTGGACGGCATCCCGTTCCACCCCTACTACACGGTGAAGGACATCGTCGGCACGGTGGTGTTCCTCGCCATTTTCTGCGTCGTCATATTCTTCGTGCCCGAGATGGGCGGCTACTTCCTCGAGTACAACAACTTCATTCCGGCCGATCCGCTCCAGACCCCGGCGCACATCGCCCCGGTGTGGTACTTCACCCCGTACTACACCATCCTGCGGGCGGTGCCGCCGTTATTCAGCTCGCAGTTCCCGGGCGTGCTGGCGATGGGGTTGGCGGTGCTGGTGCTGTTCTTCCTGCCGTGGCTCGACCGTGGCGCGGCCAGGTCGATCCGCTACCGCGGCGCGTACTACAAGAGCGCGCTCGCGATCTTCGTGGTCGCGTTCCTGATGCTCGGCTACCTCGGCACCGAGCCGACCACGGTCTGGGGGCAGTTCGGCTTCGACGCCTTCTTTCTCGACACCAAGGAAATCGCCACTTGGGTGGGGCGCCTGGGGACGGTGGTCTATTTCCTGTTCTTCATCCTGATGCCTTGGTACACGGCGAAGGACAAGTGCCTGCCCGAGCCCGAGCGGGTAACCCTGTGAGGCGGGGAGCGAACCGGATGAGAAAACTGATCCTGCTGGCGCTCGTCGCCCCGCTGCTCGCGTGGGGCGCTGAAACCGGCTACCGCCTGGAGCGTGCGCCGATCCACCCGCGCGACCTGGCGAGCCTGCAATCGGGCGCGCGCCTGTTCGTCAACTACTGCCTCAACTGCCACGGCGCGCAGTTCATGCGCTACAACCGGCTCACCGACCTCGGCCTCACCGAGGCGCAGATTCGCGACAACCTGATCCTCACCAGCGACAAAGTCGGCGACACCATGAAGGTGGTGCAGTCGGCCAAGGACGGCAAGAACTGGTTCGGCGTCGCGCCGCCCGACCTGACGGTGATCGGCCGCTCGCGCGGCGCCGACTGGCTCTACACCTACCTGCGCACCTTCTACCGCGACCCCAAGACCGCCACCGGCTGGAACAACGCCGTGTTCCCGCAGGTGGCGATGCCGCACGCGCTCTGGAGCATGCAGGGCGAGCGCGCCTGGGACGCGGACAAGAAGGTCTGGACCCAGCTCAGCCCGGGCACGCACGGCACGGTGCAGTACGACGCCGCGGTGCGCGACCTGGTGAATTTCCTGGTCTACATGGGTGAGCCGAATGCCGTCGATCGCAAGATCATCGGCATCGTGGTGCTGATCGTGCTCGGCCTGCTGTTCCTGCTCGCCTATGCGCTGAAGAAGGAATACTGGCGCGACGTGAAGTAGGCCGCTCGCCCAAAGTTCCGGGAAAGCCGGGCGCCGCCCGGCTTTTTTCTCTGTCAAGGACCGCGCAACATGATGCAACTGTATTCTGGCACTACCTGCCCGTTCAGCCACCGCTGCCGCTTCGTGCTGTACGAGAAGGGCATGGACTTCCAGGTGATCGACGTCGACATGTACAACAAGCCGGAAGACATCGCGGTGATGAACCCGTACAACCGGCTGCCGGTGCTGGTCGAGCGCGACCTGATCCTGTACGAGTCCAACATCATCAACGAGTACATCGACGAGCGCTTCCCGCACCCGCAGCTGATGCCGGCCGATCCGGTGATGCGGGCGCGCGCCCGCCTGATGCTGTTCAACATGGAGGTGGAGCTGTTCTCGCAGATCGACGCGCTCGAGTCGGGCAAGGAGAAACAGGAAGAGCGCGCCCGGGGGCAGGTGGCGGACCGCCTGGTCGAGCTGGCGCCGCTGTTCACCCGGACCAAGCACATGCTGGGCGACGAGTTCACCATGCTCGATGTCGCCATAGCGCCGCTGCTGTGGCGCCTGGACCGCTACGGCATCAAGCTCGGCAAGCCGGCGGCGCCGCTGATGAAGTACGCCGAGCGCATTTTCTCCCGTCCGGCGTTCATCGAGGCGCTCACGCCCTCGGAAAAGGTGATGCGCAGGTAGTCCCAAAATGTCGGCCGAGATCCCGACCAAGCCGTACCTGCTGCGCGCGCTCTACGAGTGGTGCGTGGACAACGGCTATACGCCGCACCTGGCGGTGACGGTGGACGCGCGCGCCCAGGTGCCGGTGGAGTACGTGAAGAACGGCGAGATCACGCTCAATGTCGCGCCGAGCGCGGTGCACAAGCTGCAGCTGGGCAACGAACTGATCGAATTCTCGGCGCGCTTCGCCGGCGTCGCGCGACAGATCTCGGTGCCCGTTTCGAGCGTCTACGCGCTGTATGCGCGCGAAACCGGGCACGGCATGACCTTCGACCTCGACTCCGCCAAGCCGGCGCTGCAGACGAAGGCCGAGGGCGAGCCCGCCATGCCGGCGGTCAGGGATGCTTCGCTCCCGGCGCTGCTGCCGCCGGCAGCGCCGGCCGAGCCGACCAAGCCCTCGGGCGGCAAGCCCCGGCTGCGCCGGATAAAGTAACATCCCCGGCCGGGCCGGCTTAGCTCAGTGGTAGAGCACCCGCCTTGTAAGCGGAAGGTCCTCCGTTCAATCCGGAGAGCCGGCACCAGGAACGAAAAAGCCCGCCGAGGCGGGCTTTTCGTTTTTGCGGCGCTGCCTAGACCGGCTTGATGTTCGCCGCCTGCATGCCCTTGGGGCCCTGCTTGGCTTCGAACTCGACCTTCTGGCCTTCTTTGAGCGTTTTGAAGCCGCTCATCTCGATCGCGCTGTGATGCGCGAACAGGTCCTCGCCGCCGCCATCGGGCTTGATGAAGCCGAAGCCCTTGGAGTCGTTGAACCACTTCACGGTACCGGTTGCCATGTTTACTGCCTTTCCTGAATTGCCGCGACGAATCCGGGCGCGACTGAGCCGGGCACGAAGATCAAGAAAGGGAACGGACTTCCACTAGGAACGCCACTTGCGCGGCGATAAGGGTGTGCGAATTCACTGCTTGAATATCCTGCGGCCTGGATTATGCCACAGTTCCGGCGCCCGCCGCGAGCGCGCTGCAGAGCGCCGCGAGCTTGGCGCGCTCGACGGAGGCAAGGCCCGCGGGATCGAAGCGGTAGCGCAGGTGCAGCCGCAGCGCGTCTCGCAGGCGCGCCGCACGCGACGGCTCGAGGGCGGGCGCGATGCGCGCCAGCCACGCCGCTTGCGATTCGCCCGGCTCGCGCGCCGCGAGTGTGCGCTCGACGGCGTAGAACTCTGAATCCTCGCCTTGCCGGCGAACGGCAGCCTGCGGCGGGGACTCGCCTTGTAACGCCACGCGCCGGCCGCGCAGCAGCCGCCACCCGAGGATCCCGACGAGCGCGGCGAGCGCCAGGTACCAGGCGTCGCTCGGCTTGAATTCGTCGCGCTGCGACCAGCGGTATGCGGCCCAGCGCAACACGTCGGAGAGCCTCTGCCAGGCGGGCGCGAGCTTCTCCTCCTCGCTGAACCAGGACGGCGGCGTGGTGTCGAGGTCCACCCAGCGCCCGCCCAGCCAGGCGCGCGTCCAGGCGTGCGCATGGCGCGCGCGCACCACAAACGCGCCCTCGAGCGCGCTGTACTCCAGCACCGCGAAGCCGGTAGCGTAGCGCGCCGGCACCCCCGCGGCACGCAGCAGCAGGGTAGTGGCGGCGGCGAAATATTCGCAATGGCCGGCGCGCGCGCGCACCATGAAATCGCCCAGCGGCGTCTCGCCCCTCGGCACCGGCCGCTCGCGGAAGCTCGAGTAGGAAAAGCGCTCGAAGTGCGCGCGCACGCGCTCGAGCGCCTGCTCGGCGCCCAAACCGCGCAGTGCCAGCGTATCTGCGGCCCACTCGAAAGTGGCGCGCTCGCTGGGCGGGATGACGAGGTCGCCGCCGCCCGGGGCGGAGTAGGCGGCGATGCCGTTAGCTGCGCCGGCCTGGTACTCGATCCAGTCCCCGCCCAGCTCTGCGTGCACCGCGCCGAGCGCGTTGCGCCTCACGACCGAGGCCGGAAACCCCTCGATGCGCGTCGCGCCGGCGGGCAGCGGCAGCAGCAGCTTGCCGCGTTCGGGGCGCGTCACGATGCGCACGCGCCATTCCGGCTCGGCGGGCGCGAGCGTCCAGCTGGCGCCGCCTTCCCCGGCCTGCAGCGCTTCCATGGGCGCGTTGCGCGCGTGCCAGGTGGTGCCGATGTAGGCGTTGTAGCTCGCGCGGTGCAGCAGGCGCACGCGTTCGGCGCCTTTTTCGGGCGCGTGCACGCGCATCACGATGGTGTCGATCTCTTTTTGCCGCCCGAGCGAGCCGATGTCGGTGGTGCTGCGATACGGGTCGGCGTCCATGCCGCGCAGGTGCCAGTCGGTGATCCAGTTGCCGACCATGAGCTGCAGCTGCGCATGCCCTAGGTGTACGACATGGCCGAGCACTGCGCTGGCGGCGAGCAGGGCCATGAAAGCGAGCGCGTTGGAGTGCCGAGGTCGCGCGGCGTACAGCGCCCACGCCGCGGCAAGCACCACGCCCGCGTAATACACCGACCCGGTGCCGCCTGCGACGCCGGCGGCGAGCAGCGTCGTGGCCATATACACAGCGCTCACGTCCACCATCGGGTCCCTGACCGACGGGTCTCGCGCCCTGAGTTTTCTCAGGTAGCGGAACAGCGCCGAGAGCGGGATGCGGCCGCTGGCGGAAAACATCTGCGCGGCGAGGACCGGCGCGAGTGCCACCGGCAGCCAAATGAACGCCGCGAGCACACCGCGCGCCACGCCCCGGTCGAGGGCGAGCAGGATGGCGATGCCGACGAAGCCGATGGTGCTCAAGTCCGCTATGCGCGCGTGCTCGGGGGCGCCGAGATCGAACCTGAGCGCCATGCGCCGCGGCGCCTCGAGCGCCAGCGCGAGCGCGATGCCGGCGAGCAGGTTGTCCGTCTGCCAACCCCAGAAGACCAGCGCGGCGCCGATCAGGAATGGCGGAGCAATCATCGGAGCTTGAGCAGATCCTTTTCGATCTGGCCCGGATGCAGCGCCACGATCCCGGGCGGCAGGTCGGCAGGAACCGTGCCGTCAGGGCACACCAGCAGCGCGCGCACTTCGGCACCGGATGCACGCAACGCGACGATGAAGTCGCGCCGCTCCGCGTCCCATGCCACCAGGATTGCAATCACGCTGGAGACGCTTGCGCGCCGCGCCAGCAACGCGCGCGCGAGCGCCGCAAACTCGCGCTGCTCGCTCGCCGCCACGCCGGCGAGCACCTCCAGCATGTGATCGGCCTGCATCTGGCCGCGCCCCGCGGTGTAGGTGCGCACCTCGGTGCCTACGAACAGCAGATCGAGCAGGCACTCATGCGTGTCCATGGTGTAGACAAAGGAGGCGGCGAGCGCGACTGCTTCTTCCAGCTCCTGGTGCGCGCCGCCGGTGTCGAGCACCAGCGCGTGGCGCTCGAAGAATTCGTTCTGGTACTCCTTCACCACCGGCTTGCCGGCGCGCGCGAAGCTTTTCCAGTGCACCCGCTGCAGCGGATCGCCGGGCCGGTAATCGCGCAGCGCGAGGAATTCCTCCGAGTCGCCGATCGAAGCCGCGAGCGACACGCCCCCGGGCTGGAACTTGCGCTTGCCCGGCAGCGCCAGCTCGGGCAGGCGGTAGCGCCTCGGCAGCGCGATCAGGTGCGCCTCGAGGGGCACGCGAGCCAGGCCCTTCACCAGGCCGAGCGGATCGGCGCGCCCGAGCGTAAGGCCGCTGATCTCGATGCGGCCACGCCGCCTGACTGTAAAGCCAAGCTTTACACTTTGCCGCTCCCCGGGCGCGATTGCCGGCAGCTCGGCCGCCTGCGCATCCTTCGGCAGGCGCTGCTCGATCAGCCAGCGCCAGCGGAAGTAGCCCACGTTGCGGTCCCACCAGTTGCGGCGCTCTTCGCCCGGCTCGCGCGCCCGCCGCCACGCCTCGAACGCCGGCCGCGGATCGACGAAGCGCTCGCCCACCAGCACGCCGTCGAGCGCGCGCCGGCCGCGGTTGGTGAGCGTGACGCGATAGCTGCATGGCTCGCCGGCAGTGGCGTAGCGTGGCAGCTCGCGGCGCACCTCGACACGCGCGCGGAACGCAAGGCTCGCGAGGTACGCCAGTGCGAGCAACGCGACGAGGAACGCGAACGCCTGGTAGGTGAGGGTGCGGTTGGTATCGAGGCCGGCGCCGCCCGCCGCGCCCGCGGCGCCAAGCACTACCCAGCCGGCGAGCGTCAGGCGCTCGCGCAGCCAGTGATCGAGGGCGCTGAAGAAGCGCAGCGCCGCATACAGCAGGCGTCTCACGCCGGCACCGGCACCTCGCGCAGGATGTCGCCGACCAGCGCGGCGCCGGTGGCGCCGGCGAACTTCGCCTGCGGGTCGAGCACCATGCGGTGCGCGAGCACCAGCACCGCGAGCTCCTGGATGTGGTCCGGGCGCACGTATTCCTCGCCATCGAACAGCGCCAGCGCCTTGGCGGCGTGCGCCAGCGCAAGCGATGCGCGAGGTCCGCAGCCGAGCTGCACCTGCGGCGCCGAGCGCGTGCGGCGCACCAGCTCGATGACGTAGCGCCGCAGCTCGTCGGCCATGCGCACCTGACGCACGCGCGCTTTGAGCGCCAGCACTTCTTCGCGGCTCACGGCGGGCCTGAGCGTCGCGAGCGGATGGCCGAGATCCTGCGCCACGAGCACTTCGGCCTCGACCTCGGCGCTGACGTAGCCGAGCGACAGGCACATGGCGAAGCGGTCCATCTGCGCCTCGGGCAGCGGATAGGTGCCGCGGAACTCGACCGGGTTCTGCGTCGCGATGACGAAGAACAGCTCGTCCATCAGGTGCGTGCGGCCCTCGACCGAGACCTGCCCTTCGGCCATCACTTCGAGCAGCGCCGACTGCGTGCGCGGCGAGGCGCGGTTGACCTCGTCGGCGAGCAGGATGCAGGTGAACACCGGCCCGGCGCGGAACTCGAACACCTGCTCTTTCTGGTTGAACACCGACACGCCGAGGATGTCGGAGGGCAGCAGATCGGGGGTGAACTGCACGCGCGCGAAGCGCGCCCCGATCGAGGCGGCGAGGCTCTTGGCGAGGGTGGTCTTGCCGGTGCCGGGGAAATCCTCGATCAGGACGTGGCCGCCGGAGGCGAACGCGGCGAGCAGCCTGCGCACCGCGTCGTGGCTGCCGCGCATCACGCGCTCGATGTTGCCGGCGATGCGCGCGAACAACGCCGCTGCCTCGGCTGCGGAAAGCGCCTGCGGCGCGCTGGCGTCCACCAGAACCCTTTCTACTCCTGAGCCTCGCGCGTCTTCTTGTCGCGGATCGCCTGTGCGAAGTCGAGCACGTTCCTCGCCAGCGCAACGCGGTCCTCGACCGTGCGCATCACGGTCTGCGCCAGGTGCACTTCGATGCCGCTGGCGACGATGCCATCGGCGTGCGCCTCGTCCTCGGCGTCGATGACGAAGCCGTCAATCAGCCGCAGGTATTCCAGCGCCACGCGCCGTGCCGAGACCTCGTGTCCCAGCTCGCGCATCATCTTGCCGGCCGAGCCCCTGAGCGCCTTGCCGCCTACGATCGGGGTCACCGCGATCACCGGCGCGCCGCGCTGGCGCAGCAGCTCGCGCATCCCCGGCACTTCCAGGATCGGGCGGATGCTGTGATAGGGGTTGGCGGGGCAGATCACCACCGCCTCGAGGTCGGGCGAATCGAGCGCATTCGCCACCTGCTGCGTGATTCGCGCGGTGTCGGCGCCCGCGTACTGGAAGCCGCGCACCGCGGGCTCGCAGGCGAGCTGCATGAAGTATTCGTGGAAAGTGACCGCGCCGTCCTCGGTGAGAACGTGGGTGCGCACTCGCTCGTCGCTCATTGGCAGCACGCGCCCGACGATGCCGAGATTGCGAGCGAAATCGAGCGTGATGTCGGTGAGCCGGCGGCCAGCGGCCAACCCTTCGGCGCGCAGCATCGGCGCCGCGAGCGACTTATCGCCGAACTTGACGCCCTCGTAGCCACCGAGCGTCTTCAGCATGCCGGCGAGCGCGTAGCTCTCACCCGCCGGCTCCCAGCCCGCTGCGGGATTGGCGAGCCCGCCGAGCGTGTAGAGCATGGTATCGAGGTCCGGCGAGAAGGCGAGCCCGAGGTACTCGTAGTCATCGCCGGTGTTGACCACCACCGTGAATTCCTCGCCGCGTAGCCGGTACAGGCCGTCGGCGAGCTTGGCGCCGCCGAACTGCCCCGCCAGTGCCACCACAGTTCCCACTCGCCTAGTTTACCGGGGACAGACCCCGATTTAGAGAAAATTTTGCAAAGGAATCAATGGACAAGGCGAGACCTGTCCCCGATTTCTAGAGGCGCGCGGCGAGCTGAGCGCCTTCGAGCATGGCGCGCTTGGCGTCGAGCTCGCTGGCGAGCATGGCGCCGCCGATGAGGTGCGGCGCGCGCCCGCGGCGCTCGAGCCCGGCGACGAGGTCGCGCTTGGGTTCCTGTCCCGCGCACACGATCACGGTGTCGGCGGGGATCACGCGTTCGGCGCCGTCTACAGCGAGGTGCACGCCGGCGTCGTCGATGCGCCGGTACTCGACCCCTTTGAGCATGGCGACGCCGTTCCGCGCCAGTTCGGCGCGATGCACCCAGCCGGTGGTGCGGCCAAGCGTCTGGCCGAAGGGCGTTTGCGAGCGCTTGAGCATGGTGATGCGGTGCGCAGGCTGCGCCGCGGGCGGGCCCTTGGGGTCGAGGCCCCCGGCAGCGGCGAGCGTCTCGTCTATGCCCCAGTGGTGCGCGAACTCGTGCGCATCGAGCTGCGAGCGCTGCTTGCGTTCCAGCAGGAAGAGCGCGACATCGAAGCCGATGCCGCCGGCGCCGATGATGGCGATGTTGGCGCCCGCCGCGGCGCGCCCGGCGAGCACGTCGGCGTAGCCGACCACGCTGCGATGATCGATGCCGGGAATCGCAGGCCGCCGCGGATTGATCCCGGTGGCGAGCACTACTTCATCGAACTGCGCCAGCTCCGCCTCGTTGGCGGCGTGCCCGAGCAGCACCTTCGCGCCGCCGCGGCGCAGGCGCTCGGCGTAATAGGCGACCGACTCGGCGAATTCCTGCTTGCCCGGAATGCGCTTGGCGAGATTGAACTGGCCGCCGAGTTCGCCAGCCTGCTCGAACAGCACCACTTCGTGGCCGCGCTCGGCCGCGACCGCGGCGCACGAAAGGCCGGCTGGCCCGCCGCCCACCACCGCGACGCGCTTGCGCTTCTTCGCCGGCGAGTAGACGAGCTGGGTCTCGCGCCCGGCGCGCGGGTTGACCACGCAGCTCGCGGGCTGGCCGATGAAGTAATGATCGAGGCACGCCTGGTTGCAGGCGATGCAGATGTTGATGCCGGCGCGGTCGCCCGCCTTCGCCTTGGCGGCGAACTCGGCGTCGGCGAGCATGGCGCGCGCGAGCGACACCATGTCGGCGTCGCCGCGCGCCAGGATCTCCTCGGCGGTCTCCGGCGCATTGATGCGGTTGGAGGCGACCACCGGGATCTTCACCGCCTGCTTGAGGCGGCGGGTCGCCCAGGAGAATCCGCCGCGCGGCACGGCCTGCGCGATAGTCGGAATGCGCGCCTCGTGCCAGCCGATTCCGGTACTGAGCAGCGTCGCCCCGGCGCGCTCGACCGCCTGCGCCACCTGCACGGTCTCAGTGCCCAAGAGCCCGCCCTCTACAAGGTCCAGGGCCGAAATGCGGTAGACGATGATAAAAGCCGCGCCGGTGGCCGCGCGCGTGCGGCGCACGATCTCGCTGGCGAAGCGCATGCGGTTCTCCAGGCTCCCGCCCCATTCGTCATCGCGCTGATTGGTGCGCAGGGCGAGGAACTGCGTGATCAGGTAGCCCTCGGAGCCCATCACCTCGACGCCGTCGTAGCCCGCTTCCTCCGCCAAGCGCGCGGCATTGACGAAGTCGGCGATGGTGTGCTCGATTTCGGCCGGCGTCATCTCGCGCGGCGTGTTGGGGTTGATGGCGCTCTTCAGCGCAGAGGGCGCGACGATCGCCTTGTGGACGCCGTAGCGCCCGGAATGCAGCAACTGCAGCACGATGCGACCGCCCGCGTCATGCACCGCCTGCGGGACGACGCGGTGCCGGTCCCGGTCGTCCGGCGTGGACATCTGCGCGCGGTGCGGCCCGAGCTCGCCGGCATCGTTGGGCGAGAAACCGCCGGTGACGATGAGTGCCGCGGCGCCGCGCGCGCGCTCGGCGTAGAACGCCGCCAGCCGCGGCATGCCGTCGGGCCTTGCTTCCAGGCCGGTGTGCATCGAGCCCATCAGGATGCGGTTCGGCAGCCGCACGCTGCCGAGGTCGAGCGGGCGGAAAAGGTTCGGGTAGGCGGGCATCTGCGCGGAAGAAAGTGTCTACGGGACTGCGAACGAGCGCCGGATTCTACGCGATGCCGGGGTACGATTGAGCGCTGTGGAAGTTGATTTTCAGATCGTCGACGCGCATCAGCATTTCTGGGACCCGCGCGTCAATTACCACCCCTGGCTGTGCGACCAGCCGTCGATCCCGTTCCGCTATGGCGATTACTCCGCGCTCAGGCGGCCGTATCTGCCGGCGGATTACTTTGCCGACGCGCGCCCGCTCCGCATTGTGAAGACCGTTTACGTGGAAACCGAGTGGGACCCGCACGATGCGCTCGGCGAGATGCGCTATGTGGAGCGCTTGCGGCGCGAGACCGGATTTCCCACGGTCGCGGTGGCGCAGGCTTGGTTAGACCGCGACGATCTAGCGGCCACGCTCGACGGACTGGCGCAGTTCGATTTCGTGCGCGGCATCCGCCACAAGCCGCGCCCAGGGCAGATGGAGGAGGCGCGCTGGCGCGCGGGATTCAAGCAGCTCGGGCGCCGCGGCCTGCGCTTCGATCTGCAGTCGCCGTGGACGCAGCTGGAGGAGGCGGCGCGGCTGGCGCGAGCGTTCCCCGATGCGCGCGTCATCCTCAATCACACTGGGCTGCCCGCCGATCGCAGCGCTGATGGCATCGCGGGCTGGAAGAAGGCGATGAGCGCGCTCGCCGAGTGCCCGAACGTGGCGCTGAAAATCTCTGGCCTCGGCGTGCCGGGGCGGCCGTGGACCGTGGAGTCGAACCGCGAAGTGGTGCTCGGGGCGGTCGAGCGCTTCGGCATCGGGCGGGCGATGTTCGCGAGCAACTTTCCGGTGGACAGCCTGTGCGCGACGTTCGACGCCATCGTCTCCGGGATGCGCGCCATCGTGCGCGATTTCTCCGCCACGGAGCAGCGCGCGCTGTTCCACGACAACGCAGTTCGCATCTACGACATGGAGTAGCAAATGACCTCGAAAGCCAAACTCGGTTACGTCGGTGTCGGCTTGATGGGCTTGCCCATGGCGAAGCGCCTGATCTCGCTGGGCTACACCGTGCGTGCCTACGACATCGTCGCGGAGAAGACCGCCGCCGCGGTGCAGGCGGGTGCAAGCGCCGCATCCTCGCCTGCAGACGCCGTCCGGGGTGCCGACCTAGTGCTGCTCAACCTGCCCACCAACGAAGCGGTGGAGCAAGCGGCGTTCGGCGAGCAGGGCGTCGCCTCGGCAGTGCGACCGCCGCAACTGGTGATCGACTTCTCCACCATCAAAGTGGAGAAGTGCAAGGCATTCGCGCGCAAGCTGCGCGAGGCGACCGGCGCCGGCTGGATCGATGCCCCGGTCTCGGGCGGCCCGCCCGCCTCGGGCAGCGGCACGCTCACGGTGATGGCGGGGGGCGAAGCATCCGAGATCGAGCGCGCGCGACCGTTCTTCGCCGACGTCGCGGGGCGCTTCACCCACATGGGGCCCTCGGGCGCGGGCATGGTCGCGAAGATGCTCAACCAGCTCATCGTCGGCTGCGGCCACGCGGTGATGGCCGAGGCGGTGGTGCTCGCCGAGGCCGCGGGCATCGACGCCGCGCGCCTGCCCGAATGCCTCGCCGGCGGGCACGCCGACGGCTCGCTGCTCAAGAACCTCTACCCGCGCATGGTGAGGCGCGACTTCGCGCCGCTCGGTTACGTGCGGCAGCTGCTGAAAGACCTCGAGATGGTGAACGAGTTCGCCGGCACGCTGAAGGCGCCGACTCCGATGATGGGCGAGGCGTTGTCGCTCTACCGGATGCTCGCGCACCTCGGCCACACTGAGCTCGACACCGCGGCGCTCGTCAAGCTCTACGAGCGCTAGACAGAAAAATCGGGCTCTGACCCCGATTTTTACTTCCCGGACTTTTTCGCGCCGCGCGCCGGCGAAGGGGTTCCGGTGCGCGTCTGCAGCGCGTAGCGCCGGCGCATCATCATGATCGTTCCCCCCGCGGTGAGCAGCAGGATGCCCGAGATCATCAGCAGCACCGAGCCCCCCCTGCCAATCAGGAAACCGCCGGTGGCGATGTAGATGAAGGGCGAGCCTTCGTACCAGTATTTTTCTATGCCCATCGTGGTCCCTTTCGCGACGCGCAGCGCGAAGCATACCGCCCGGCGCCGAATTCTGCTGCGGTCAACGGACGGCCGCGCGCTTACCCGCCCCGGCGGACCACCAGCACCGTGCCGAGGACGACGAGGATGCCGCCGCCGAGCGCCAGCGGCGGCAGCGTTTCGCCGAGGAACAGCCAGCCCCACAACACGCCGAACAGCGGGATCAGAAACGTGACCGTTAGCGCGCGCGTGGCGCCGATATCGGCGATCAGGCGGAAGTAGAGCAGGAATGCGACACCGCTGCCGAGCAGCGCCAGTGCCAGTACGTTGCCGATGACCAGCGGCGACGGTGCGGCAGCGGGCATGACGAATGGCAGCAGCGGCAGCAGCACCAGCGCGGCGGCGAGCTGGTTGCCTGCCGCCATGCCGCGCGCTGAGGCGCCGCTCGAAAAGCGCTTCATCAGCACGCCGGTGACGCCGTATGCGCAGCAGGCGCCGAGCGCCGCCGCCACCGCCCATGCGAATTGCGGCCCGGCGGTGCCGGCGCCGGGGCGCGCGATCAGGGCGACTCCGGCGGCGCCCAGCGCCAGGCCGGCGAGCTTGCGCGCGGTGACCCGCTCATCGCGGAAGGCGGCGTTCCAGAGCAGGGCGAACATGGGCGAGGTGGCGTTCAGGATCGCGAGCAGCGAGGCCGGCGCATGCGTCGCGGCATAGCCGTACAGGCAGAAGGGCAGCGCGATGTTGACCGTGCCGATAAGGGCGTAGAAACGCGCGTGGCGGCGCAGCTCGGGGTCGAAACCTGTGTAGCGGAACCAGGCGAGCACCGCCAGGCCGCCGAGCAGCACGCGCAGCTCCGCGGTCCAGATCGCCCCCAGGGCGGGCGCGGCGACGCGCATGAAGATGAAGGCCGCGCCCCAGATCGCGGCGAGCGCCGTAAGGCGCGCGAAGTCCGAGGCCCTCAACGCGCGGCGCGCCTGCCTGGCCGCTTGGGCGCCGCCTCCAGGGCGAGCAATCGCTGCTTTCGTTGCAGGCCCCAGGCGTAGCCGCCGAGGCCGCCGTCGGCGCGCACCGCGCGATGGCATGGAACCACCAGTGCCACCGGGTTGGCGCCGCAGGCGCTGCCCACCGCGCGCACCGCCCGCGGCGCGCCGATGGCGCGTGCGATCTGCGAGTAGGTGCGCGTCTCGCCGCGCGGGATGGCACGCAATGCCTCCCAGACCCGACGCTGGAACACGGTGCCGCGGACATCCAGCGGCACGCGCGCGAGCGAGGCGTCGCCCTCGAGGAAACGGCGCATCGCACGCCCGGCATCCGCGAGTGCGCGCCGGTCCTCGACCAGCTCGGCTTCGCTGAACTCCTCCGCCAGCAGGCGCTCGAGCTTCGCCCGGTCCTCGCCAAGCTTCACCGCGCACAGGCCCCGCGGGGTGGCAGCGAGCAGAATGTTCCCGATCGGGAACATGAAGGTGGCGTACACGATACGCAGTCCCTTGCCCTTGGCGCGGTAGGCGCGCGCCGCCATGCCCAGGCGCGCCGCCGCCTTCTCATAGAAGCGCGACACCGAGCCGTAGCCAGCCTCGAACAGCGCGTCTGTCACCCGACTGCCGTTGGCGAGCGCGCGCTTGGCGTCCTCGAGCTGCTGCTCGAGCTGATAGTCCTTGGGCGAGAGGCCGAAAGCCTCCTTGAAGCGGCGCTGCAGGTGAAACGGGCTTGCGCCCACGGCGCGCGCCAAGTGCTGCAGCGTGACGCGCTCGCCGCGGCGCTCATCGAGCAAGGCGCGGGCACGGGTTTCAATCGAGATCGGCATGTCCATGCCCGCATGGTGCCCGCGCGCGGGGCGCGATTCCATCCGGATCTTGCGATCGTTCAAGCGCGGGGGGATCTTAAGGGGGGCAGACGCGATTTGCGGGAACCCCCTTTTCACTTGGGCCGCTTGTCCACGACCCGCTTCGCCTTGCCTATTGAGCGCTCAATGGTGGAGATCGGCACCACGCGCACGTCGGTAGAGACCCCGATGTAGCTCTTGATGTTGTGCTGCAGCCGGGCGCCGGCGCCGGTGTCCTCGACCCCCGGGGCGAGCTCGACCAGCACCGTCAGGTGATCCAGCGGCCCGTCCTTGGAGAGCTCGAGCACGTAGTGCGGCGCAAGCTCGGGCTGCTTCAGGATCAGCTCCTCGATCTGCGACGGGAACAGGTTGACGCCGCGGATGATCAGCATGTCGTCCGAGCGCCCGGTGATTTTCTCCATGCGGCGCATGACGCGCGCCGTGCCCGGAAGCAGGCGCGTCAGGTCGCGCGTGCGGTAGCGGATCACCGGCAGCGCCTCCTTGGTGAGCGAGGTGAAAACCAGCTCTCCCATCTCGCCCTCGGGCAGCGACTTGCCGCTTTGCGGGTCGACAACCTCGGGAAAGAAGTGGTCCTCCCAGATGGTGAGGCCGTCCTTGGTCTCGGCGATCTCCTGCGCCACGCCCGGCCCCATCACTTCCGACAGGCCGTAGAGGTCGATCGCGCTCAGGCTGGTGCGCGCCTCGATCGACTTGCGCATCTCGTTGGTCCAGGGCTCGGCGCCGAAGATGCCGATGCGCAGCGAGCATTTCTTCGGGTCGATGCCCTGCTTTTCCATCTCGTCGGCGATCGCCAGCATATAGGAGGGCGTCACCATGATGATGTCGGGCTGGAAATCCTGGATCAGCTGCACCTGGCGCTCGGTCATGCCGCCCGAGAGCGGGATCGTGACCAGCCCCAGGCGCTCGGCACCGTAATGCGCGCCCAGGCCGCCGGTGAACAGGCCATAGCCGTAGGCGTTGTGCACCTTGTCCCCGGGGCGCGCGCCCGCGGCGCGGATCGAGCGCGCCATAACGTTGGCCCAGGTGTCGATGTCCTTGGCGGTGTAGCCGACCACGGTGGGCTTGCCGGTGGTGCCGCTCGAGGCGTGGATGCGCACCACCTTGTCCATCGGCACGGCGAACATGCCGAACGGGTAGGTCTCGCGCAGATCCGCCTTGGTGGTAAACGGGAATTTCGCCAGATCGGCAAGCGTGCGGCAGTCTGCGGGCTTGACCCCTGCGGCGTCGAATTTCTTGCGGTAGTGGGCGACGTTGTCGTAGGCATGCTGCAGCGACCACTTGAGGCGCTCGAGCTGCAGCTTGCGCAGCTCCGCCAGCGGCGCCTTCTCTACCGATTCCAGCGGAAATGTCGTCATCCCTGAATCCTGGATCCTGAATCCTGCCTTCCCCCGGAAATATTACACCGAGGACGCTAGAATCCGGTCATGCCCAAGGTGTATTCGCTCGACGGCATCACGCCGGTGGTGCATGCGCTCGCGTACGTGCATCCGAGCGCGGTGCTGATCGGCGACGTGATCGTCGGCGCGCGCGTCTACGTCGGCCCCTGTGCCAGCCTGCGCGGCGACTTCGGCCGCATCGTCGTGGGCGAGGGCGCCAACATCCAGGATAGCTGCGTGTTGCATGCCTTCCCGGACCGCGATCTGGTGGTCGAGGCCGATGCCCACATCGGCCATGGCGCGGTGCTGCACGGCTGCGTGGTCAAGCGCGATGCGTTAATCGGCATCAACGCGGTGGTGAACGACAACGCGGTGGTGGGCGAATCGGCGTTCGTCGCCGCGATGGCGTTCGTCAAGGCCGAGTTCGTGGTGCCGGCGCGCACCCTGGTGGCGGGAATTCCGGCCAAGGTGCTGCGCGAGCTGACCAATGCAGAAATCGCCTGGAAGCGCGGCGCCACCCTCCAGTACCAGGAACTCGCCGCGCGCAGCCTCGCGACCATGCGGCAGACCGAAGCGCTGGCTGCTGCAGAGCCGGACCGCAAGCGCTTCACCTCCGATGAGGTGCTGCCGCTCTCGGTGATGAAGGCGCGCGAGGGCAAACCATGACGGAGATTGCATGAGCTACCAATTCATCACCACCGAAGTGAAGGGCCGGGTCGCGCTCGTCACCCTCAACCGCCCCAAGCAGATGAACGCACTCAACGCCACCCTGATGCAGGAACTCGGCGCTGCGCTCTACGCCTTCGACGCCGACGACGGCATCGGCGCCATCGTCATTACAGGCAACGACAAGGCGTTTGCCGCCGGCGCCGACATCGGCGCCATGAAGGATTTCGACTTCATGCACGCCTACAAGTCCGACTACATCACGCGCGACTGGGAGCACCTGCGCAACGTGCGCAAACCGGTGATAGCGGCGGTGGCGGGCTACGCGCTCGGCGGCGGCTGCGAGCTGGCGATGATGTGCGACCTCGTGATCGCGGCCGACAGCGCGCGTTTCGGCCAGCCCGAGATCAACCTCGGCACCTTTCCCGGCTCGGGCGGCACGCAGCGCCTGCCGCGCGCAGTCGGCAAAGCGAAGGCGATGGACCTGATCCTCACCGCACGCATGATGGATGCGGCCGAAGCGGAGCGCGCCGGGCTGGTGTCGCGCGTGGTGCCGGCGGACAAGCTGATGGGCGAGGCGCTGGCGGTGGCGGAGAAAATCGCTTCCTACTCGCTGCCCGTGACGATGATGGCGAAGGAGGCGGTCAATCGCGCCTACGAGAGCACGCTCGCGGAAGGCGTGCGTTTCGAGCGGCGGCTGTTTCACGCTACTTTCGCGCTCGATGATCAGAAGGAAGGCATGGCGGCATTCGTCGCCAAGAGAAAGCCGAAGTTCCGCCACCGGTGACGCAGTCCCGGTGAAGGAACTTCGCCCCCGCGCACGCGGGGGCCCAAAGGAACTTTGCCTCCGCGGAGGCGGAGGTCCACACCATCGCTGACAGTTTCTGACACTTCTCACGCAATTTCTTCCGCAGCGGTTGCCGGGGGCAGGCAACCGGGCGGAAAATGCATTCTTCTCAGGCGATTGATCGCGCGCGCATGTACAGGGAAATCCCGGTCGGGCAACTAAGAATCGGCATGTTCGTGGTCGAGCTCGATCGGCCCTGGACCGAGACGCCGTTCACCTTCCAGGGCTTCCTGCTCAAGAACGACAAGCAGCTCGAGATGCTGCGCCAGCTGTGCAAGAAGGTGTACGTCGACCCGGAGCGCTCCGATGTCGGGACCGTGGCGATCATGCATGCCTCCGGCACCCTGGTCAGCGCGCGCGCTGACCAGGTGCGCGGCGACACCTCGTACCCGGACCAAACCACCGTCGAGGGCGAACTGCCGGCCGCGCGCGCCGCATACGCCGAGGCCCGTACGCTGCTCGAGGACATGATCGCGGCGGTGCAGATCGGCAAGGTGATCGAGGGACCGAAATTGCGCGAGGCGGTCTCGAGGGTCACCGACAGCATCGTGCGCAATCCCGACGCCATGATGCTGCTCACGCGGATGATGGAGAAAAGCAGCCACGTCGCGAACCGCGCGCTCGATGTCTCGATCTATATGCTGGTGTTCGGGCGCTTCCTGCAGCTGCCGCGGGAACGCCTCGATACCCTGGGCCTGCTCGGGCTGCTGCAGGACATCGGCAAGGTAAAGCTGCCGAACGAGCTGCTGGAGAAGCGCGGCAAGCTCACGCCCGCGGAGTACAAAGTGGCGCGCTCGCACGTGCAGGCCTCGGCCGATGTGCTGAGCGCCACCCCCGGGCTGCCCGCCGACCTCGCGGCGCTCGCGCTGCTGCACCACGAGCGCCATGACGGCACAGGCTACCCGAAGGGACTCAAAGGCGCCGAGATCGGCCTCGTCGGCTCGATTGCGGGCATCGTGGACACGTTCGACGCGCTCACCATGCCGCGCCCCTACGCCGAGCAGATGGCGCCCTCGAACGCGCTCAACCTGCTGTTCAAGGGCCGCGGCACGCAGTTCCACTCCGCGCTGGTGGAGCAGTTCATCCAGTGCATCGGCGTGTTTCCGGTCGGCGCCGTGGTCGAGCTGAACACGGGGGAGGTCGGCGTGGTGATTGCGCAGAACCTGGTGCGCCGGCTGCAGCCGCGCGTGATGGTGATCATGGACGCCGAGGGCCGGCCGCTGCGGCCGCACAAGATCCTCGACCTGGTGAAGGAACCCAAGGGCAGCGCCAACGAACCCTATCGCATCCGCCGTACGCTCGAGCACGGCAAAGTGGAGATCGATCCGCGGGAATTCTTCCTGTGAACCACCCGGCGCCGGCGCCGGGACTGCATTCGGGTGAGCCGCCGCTCAGCCGCGAAGCGGTCGCGCGGCTGCTGGCGGAGTTCGGCGTCGACGAGGCGATGCTCGTGCGCCTCAACGAGCTCGGCAAGGCGATTCGCAGGGCCGCGCCCGAGGTGCTCGCGCCGGCGCGGCGCGAGAAGCTGCTCGCCGACGCCACCAACCAGTTTTTCATGCCGCTGCTGCAGCCGGCGATGTCTGAGCCGCCGCGCGCGATCCTGGAGGCGCTCGCGCGCGGCAGCCTTACGCGCGATGTGCTTGTCGATCTGCTGGCGGGCTGGGCGATGTCGGTCAACCCGGAAGAGCCCACCGTGCGCATCCAGCGCGACTGCCTGCCGCAGCAGGAGATCCTCGGCACGGGCGCCATGCGCGCCTACGGCGCGGACGCGGTTCGCCGCGAAGGCGCGCTCGCCGCGGTGGCGCGCCTTGTCGGCCTGCAGTACGCGGTCGCCGCGGCCGCGGTGGCCGCGGCCCGGGCCCGTGACGCGGCGCGCGCAGACCTGATGCCCGATTACGTGCCTTTCGTGGAGCAGCTGCGCAAGCGGGTCGAGGCGCGCGCCGCCGACGGCCGGCCACTGGCGGTGCTGTACGTGGACTGCGGCGTGATTGCGCGCGTGGACGGCGTGTGGGGATTCCATGTCGGCGACGCGGTGCGCGCGCGCATCTTCGGCCGCATGAAAAGCGACGTGCTGCGGCCGCGCGACCTGCTCGGCGAAATCGGGCGCGACGAGTTCGCCTGCGTGCTCGACGCCATCGGCGGCGCAGGGTTGGCGGATCTCGCGGCGCAGAAGACGCTGCGCACGCTCACCGCGCCGCTGCGCTCCACCGACACCGAGGTGTACGCGAAGCCCGCGATCGGCATCGCGCTCTATCCCGAGCACGGGCGCAGCGCGGCCTCGCTGCTGCAGCACGCCAAGGTGGCGTGCAACGCTGCGCGCGACACGGTGGAGCGCGTCGCCGTCTACAGCGAGCAGCAGGAAGACCCGCACGCGACGCTGATGCTGCACGAGGGCAGGCTGCGCGCGGCGATCGAGTCGAGCACGCTGGCGCTTGCCTTCCAGCCCCAGGTCCGACTCTCGGACCGGCGCATCGTCGGCGTCGAGAGCCTGCTGCGCTGGAATGACGCGGTGCTCGGGACGGTGCCACCGGGCAAGGCGATCGCGGTGGCCGATTCGGCGGGCCTCGCGAACGAGATCACCTGGTGGGTGCTGAACAACGCGCTGCGCCACTGCGCCGAATTCCGCGCGCGGGGCCTGGACCTGCGCGTCGGCGTGAACCTCACGGCGCACAACCTGCGCGAGCGCGACCTGCCCGATTTCGTGGACCGCGCGCTGCGCACCTGGGGCCTGGACGGCGACCGGCTGGTGATCGAGGTGACGGAGACCGCGGTGATCGGCGCTGGCAACGCCATTGCAGAGAGCTTCGCGCGGCTCAAGGCGCTCGGCGTGCGGCTCGCGATCGACGATTTCGGCACCGGCTACTCGTCGATGAACTACCTCGCCACGATGCCGTTCGACGAGATGAAGATCGACCTCGCGTTCGTGAGCGACATGGCGCGCGTGCCGCAGCACGACCGCATCGTGCGCTCGCTCATCCATCTGGCGCACGACCTCGGGCTGGTGGTGGTGGCCGAGGGCGTGGAGGACGCAGCGGTCGCTACGCGCCTCGCCGAGCTCGGCTGCGACTTGATGCAGGGCTACTTCACCAGCGCGCCGCTCGACCCGGAGAGTCTGCTCGCCGCCTACGGCACGGGCACCGGCACCGTCACCCAGATTTGAAGCCGGCCGCGCTCCTGCTCGCCGCCCACGTCTTCTCGATGCTGGGCTTCTCCACCTTTGCGGCGCTGCTGCCGGAGCTGCGCGACCTGTGGCAGCTGTCGAACTCAGGCGCGGGCGTCATCGCGAGCGCGTTCTTCGCCGGCTACGTGGCGACGGTGTCGTACTGGACTGCGCTCACCGACCGCACCGATGCGAGGCTCGTGTACCTCGCCGGAAGCGCGCTTGCCGTGGCCGGCGCGCTCGGCTTCGGCATGGCCGCGGAGGGCCTCGCGAGCGCAGCCTGTTTCCAGTTCCTTCTTGGCATGGGGGTCGCCGGCAGCTACATGCCGGGACTGCGGCTGCTGTCGGACCGGCTCGCGGGACCGGCGCAGAGCCGCTTCGTCGCCTTCTACACCTCGTTCTTCGGCATCGGCACCGCGCTCTCGCTCGCGGTGACGGGCATGACCGCGGCCGCGTTCGGCTGGCGCGCCGCGTTCATCGTCTGCGCCGTCGGTCCGCTGCTTGCGGGCGCCATCGTCACGCTGGGTATAAGCGCCGGACCTCGCAGCGCGCACCCGGCGCGGGCGTTCTCGCTTGCGAGCTTGTTTCCGCTGGACGCCTGGCGCAGGGTGCTCGCCGATCGCGCCGCTACCGGCTATACGCTCGGCTACGTGGTGCATTGCATCGAGCTGTTCGGCTCGCGCGGCTGGATGGTGGCGTTCTTAGCCTACGCTGCGGGGTTGCAAGCAGCGGGCGAGGAGTTTCCGTGGAGCGCGGCGGCGATCGCCGCGCTGGTGAATCTGCTGTCGGTTCCCGCCTCCATTTTCGGCAACGAGGCGGCGCTGCGCATCGGGCGGCGGCGCTGGATTCTCGGCGTCATGCTGGCCTCTGGAGCCTGCGGCATCGCGCTCGCTTTCGCCGCGCCGCTGCACTGGGCGCTGGTGTTCGCGCTGATGTGCGCGCATTCGATGCTGGTGATGGCGGACTCTGGAACTCTCACCGCCGGGCTGGTGGCCGCGGCGCCGGCGGAGATGCGCGGCGCGGCGCTGGGGTTCTATTCGTTGGCCGGCTTTGCAGGCGGCATGCTCGGGCCGGTGATCTTCGGCGCCGCACTGGACTCGGCGGGCGGGTCGGGCGCCGGGCCGGCCTGGGTGTGGGCCTACGCCGCCATCGGCGCCGGCTGCCTCGCAGCGCCACTCGTGCTGCGGCTCGCGGCGCGGCGCTGAACCGCGCCCGGCCTCAGTCGCGCTTATACGGCTCGTGCAGCTCTACCGGCCGCGCTGCGCGCTTGCGTAAGCGGATGTTGAGCATCTCCACCGCCACCGCGAACGCCATCGCGAAGTAGACGTAGCCTTTCGGGATCTCGTGCTTGAAGCCGGAGGCGATCAGCACCACGCCGATCACCACCAGGAAGGCGAGCGCCAGCATCTTGATCGTCGGGTGCTGCGAGACGAAAGCGCCGATCGGCCCCGCGAACAGCATCATCAAGGCCACCGAGACCACCACTGCGGCGACCATCACCTCGATCCAGGGCACCATGCCGACCGCGGTGATGATCGAATCGAGCGAAAACACCAGGTCGAGCAGCATGATCTGGCCGATCACCGCGCCGAAGGTCGCGCCCACCGCCGCCGAGCGCTCGCCTGCCACGCCTTCGAGGAGCTGGTGGATCTCCTTGACGGCTTTCCAAAGCAGGAACAAGCCGCCGCCGATCAAGATCAGGTCGCGCCCGGAAATCCGCTCGCCCAGCAAGGTGAAAAGAGGCGCGGTCAGGCCGATGATCCAGGACAGCACCAGCAGCAGGCCGATGCGCATGAACATGGCGGCGGCGAGGCCGATGCGCCGCGCCCGCTCGCGCTCCCGCGGCGGCAGCTTGTCCACCAGAATGGTGATAAAGATGATGTTGTCGATGCCGAGCACCAGCTCGAGCGCGGTCAGGGTGGCGAACGCGATCCAGACCTGGGGATCGGAAAGCAGCTCGATCATCGGGGCTTCTCCGGTATGCAGTTGCGGCAAATAATAGGAGATAATCGCGCCGCCGGCCCGCTTCGGGATGCGGCACTTGCCATGCGGGAGGAAATATGGAGCGCATCTGGCTGAAGTCGTACCCGAAGGGCGTGCCGGCCGACATCAACGTCGCCGAGTACGCCTCGCTGGCGGCGCTGTTCGACTCGAGCATCGCCAAGTACCGCGAGCGCGACGCCTTCCACTGCATGGGCAAGACCATCAGCTTCGGCACGCTCGAAGAGGGGTCTCGCAAGTTCGGCGCCTGGCTGCAGGGCAAGGGCCTCGCCAAGGGCGCGCGCGTCGCGCTCATGATGCCCAACTGCCTGCAGTACCCGGTGGCGATGTTCGGCGTGCTGCGCGCCGGCATGACGGTGGTGAACGTCAACCCGCTGTACACCCCGCGCGAGCTCGAGCACCAGCTCAAGGACTCGGGCGCGGAAGCGATCGTGATCCTGGAGAACTTCGCCAGCATCCTGCAGGAAGTGCTGCCGAAGACCCCGCTGAAGCACGTGGTGGTGACTTCGCTCGGCGAGATGCTCGGCGTCAAGGGCCTGATCGTCAATTTCGTGGTGCGCAACGTGAAGAAGATGGTGCCGGCCTTCGACCTGCCAGGCGCGATCCGGTTCGGCGACGCGCTCGCCGAGGGCGCCGGCAGGCAGCTCGCGACGCCGCCGCTCGGGCACGAAGACATCGCCTATCTGCAGTACACCGGCGGCACCACCGGCGTGTCGAAAGGCGCGGTGCTCACGCACAAGAACGTGATCGCGGCGCTGCTGCAGTACCGCGTCTGGCTCGCGCCGGCGATCGGCGAGGAGCAACCCAGGATCATCACCGCGCTGCCGCTGTATCACATCTTCTCGCTCACGGTGAACTGCCTTTCCATGATGGTGGTCGGCGGCTGCAACATCCTGATCACCAACCCGCGCGACATCCCGGGCTTCGTCAAGGAGCTGGGCAAGCACCGCTACACCATGATCACGGGCGTCAACACGCTGTTCAACGCGCTGCTCAACCACCCGGATTTCGCCAAGCTCGGCTTCTCGCACGTCAAGCTCGCGCTCGGCGGCGGCATGGCGGTGCAGAAAGCGGTGGCGGAGAAGTGGCAGCAGGTCACCGGCACCGTGCTGCTTGAGGGCTACGGCCTCACCGAGACCGCGCCCTCGGCAACCGCGAACCCGCTCGATCAGAAGGAGTTCAGCGGCACGATCGGCGTGCCGCTGCCTTCGACCGAGATCGTGCTGCGCGACGACAACGACAAGGACGTGGCGCTCGGCCAGCCGGGCGAGATCTGCATCCGCGGCCCGCAGGTGATGCGCGGCTACTGGCAGCGCGATGACGAGACCGCCAAGGTGCTCGGCGCCGACCGCTTCCTGCACACCGGCGACATCGGCATCATGGACGAGAAGGGCTTCATCCGCATCGTGGATCGCAAGAAGGACATGATCCTGGTGTCGGGCTTCAACGTCTACCCGAACGAGCTCGAGCAGGTGGTGGCGATGATGCCCGGGGTGCTGGAGGTGGCGGCGATCGGCGTGCCGGACCAGCATTCCGGCGAAGTGCCGAAGCTGTTCATCGTGAAAAAAGACCCGAGCCTGACCGAGGCGCAAGTGCTCGCGTTCTGCAAGGAGCAGCTCACCGGCTACAAGCGCCCGAAGCACGTCGAGTTCCGCGCCGATCTGCCCAAGACCAACGTCGGCAAGATCCTGCGCCGCGCGCTGCGCGACGAAAAGAAAGCGTAAAGGCCGCGCATTAGCACGGGCGCGCCGGCGGACGGCGAACTGTAAAGTGTGACTTTACACTTGTGATCCACCGGGGCAGCCGCCATTGCGGCGCCGTGCAGAATCAACCGGGCGGGAGGAGCGACCACAGCGGCACCGCCTCGATGCCGCCCGGCAGGGTAAACCGCCGGTCGCCGGGATAGACGACGTACAGCGCGTCGAGCCGCAAGTCTGAAATCGCGATACGCATGGAGTGCGTGACCTGTGGGGCGTCGGCCCGCTTAAACTCCACGCCAACCCGGCGCCGCCCCTTGAGCATCATGAGGTCCAACTCGGCGCCCTGGTGGGTCGCCCAGAAGTACGCCTCGTCAGGCCGCGCCAGGCGCAGCACCTGCTCCAGCGCGAAGCCCTCCCAGCTCGCGCCGCAGCGCGGATGCGCGAGCAGCGCCGGAAGCGTGCCCGTGTCCATCAGCGCATGCAGCAGCCCGCTGTCGCGGAAAAAGACCTTCGGCGCCTTGACCTGGCGTTTGCCGAGGTTCTCGTGCCAGGGCTGCAGCTGCCGCACCATGAGAGTTTGCGTGAGCGTGTCGAGATAGCGCCGCACCGTAGGCTCGGACACCCCGAGCGAGCGGGCCGGGTCGGCCGCCGACCACACCTGCCCGTGAACGTGAGCGACCATCCGCCAGAACCGCAGCATCGCCGGCGCCGCGACATTCACGCCGAACTGCGGCAGGTCGACTTCGACGTGGCTGGAGATCGCCTGCATGCGCCACGCGAAGCTGTCTTCGTCCGAGGCCGCGAGGTACGAGCGCGGAAATCCGCCGCGCACCCAGAGCCGCGTCTGCGCCGCGTCGCTCCAGCGGCGCGCGTCGCCGCAGGCTTCGCGCAGGTCGAATCCCGCCACCTCCACCGTCTCCACCCGCCCGAGCAGCGATTCGCCGGCCTGGCGCAGCAGCGCGGGCGAGGCGCTGCCGAGGAGCAGATACTGCCCCGGTGAGTCGGAACGGTCGATCAGCACGCGCAGCACCGGAAACAGGCCCGGGCGGCGCTGCACTTCGTCGATCACCACCAGGCCCCGCAAGCGCGACAGCGTCTCGAGCGGCTGCTCCAGGCGCATCACGTGGAGCGGGTTCTCGAGATCGAAGTAGTTGGGCGAGCTGCGCTCGAGGAAGGCCTGCGCGAGGGTCGTCTTGCCGGACTGCCGAGGACCCGCGAGGACCACGGCGCGCGAGCGCGCGAGCGCGGTCCGGACGGCGGCGGCCAGGTCGGGGCGGGGCAGCATGCCGGAAGTCTAGCAAAATGATTCATGAAATAGGAATATATTGTGTTCCTTTTTCATGATTCAAATGCCGCCGCTGGCGGGATCGCTTCAGGGGCTTTTCCGATCCGAAGTGGGCGCGGACGGTGTCTGAGTTGCAGCGGCCGGAACAGGAGCGGCACCGCCCGGCGCGGCGGGTATGGGCTTGGCGGCCTGCGCTGCCGGGGTGAAGATGAACTTCCAGTCCGCGTACGTCTCGGCCTTGTCGAAGCCCTGTTGCGCGGGCTTGAATCCCGCGGCCTTGATGGGCTTCGCTTCCGAGCGGCTGTAGACGCCCATCACGCCGCCGTCGGGTGCCTTGACGATGCCCCACTCGTCGCTTCCCGTGAGCGGATCGGCATAGAGCCGCCGCAGGTAGCGCTCGGTGCCGGGCTTGCGTGGATCTTTAAGCAAGTCGCCGAGCGCGCGCGGATACTGGCGCGGGCCGCTCAGGTAATAACGCTCGATCGCCTTGCGGTAGTGACTGCCAACGTGCAGCAGCTCCGCTTCCTTTTCGCGCAGCGCAACCGTATGCCAGACCTCGCCGGTGAGCGCGAGCCCCAGGCCCATGATCGCGACCACGAAAAGGATCGTGAGATAGGTGAAGCCGGCAACGCGCCTCACTACCATTCCCCGTAGGCGGTGCCGTCGCTCGCTTTGCCCTGGGCACCGCTTTTGACGTCGAACACTCCGCTTTTCTGCGGATCCTCGGGCGGCACCGCTACCCAGGTGGTGGCGCTTTCGGTGATCGGATCCACCGGCACCTTGCGCAGGTACTTTTCGCCGGCGAGCGCCTCGATGGATTCCGCGTACTTGCCCTTGTCGGCGTAGTACTTGCCGATGGCGTCGCGCATCTGGTAGAGGTTCTCCTTAAGCACCGCCTCCTTCGCCCGGTCGTGGCTGCCGAAGTAGCGCGGCACGGCGAGCAGCAAAAGCGTCGCGACGATCGCGAGGACCACCAGCAGCTCGATCAGCGTGAAGCCCGCGCGGCGCCTCATTTTCCCCTCAATTTCCTCTCACCACTCCCGGTAAGGCCGGCCATTGATGCCCTTGGCCGCCGCGAGCGAGTAGACGTCGAACACGTCGTCGCCTTCCTTGGGCTCGTCGGGCGGGCTGGCGTAGCTGCGCTTGCCCCAGGTGGCCGCGGCCGCTAGCTCCGCGTCGGTGGAAAATGGATCGCGCGGCATGCGGCGCAGGAAATAGATCCGTTCCTTGCGCGCGGTCTTCTGGTCCTCGACGCCTTCGACCAGGTCCTCGAGCCGCTTGGGGTATCCCGACTCTCCGACCCGCTTCAGGATGCGGCCGTCGTCCGAAGCCTGCTTGTAGCCGTCGATCGCCTCGCGTATGTCGCGCAACGCGCGGCGCAGGTCCTGTTCTTTCGCGCGCTGCACCACGAGCTCGTTGAGCGGCACCGCCACGGTGGCGAGCAGCGCGACGATCGCCACCGTGATGAGAAGCTCGATGAGCGTGAAGCCGCCGGCGCGGCTCGCCCGCGCTGCACGCCGGATCATTGCGATGGCGCGGCGGGCTTCACGCCACCGAACGGGACCATGTCCGATCCGGAGGGAGCAGGCGGCGGCGCCGGTTTCGGCTGCGCCGGCTGCTGCGCTGGCGGCTTCGTGACCGGCGGGCCGAGTACAACCCCTGCCGGTGCCGCGCCGGCGGACGCTTCAGTGCCGGCGGAGAATTCGACCGAGCGCACGTCCGGCCGCGCCAGCGTGCGCACCAGCCGCGGCGTGATGAGAAGCACGATCTGGGTCTTGATCGCCTCGTCGCGCGTCGAGGAGAAAAGCCGCCCCACCACTGGAAAGTCGCCGACGCCCGGCACGCGGTTCGCGGTGCGGCGATCCTCGTCGCTGATCAGCCCGGCAAGAATCTGGGTCTCCCCGTCGTGCAGCCGTAGCGAGGTGGCGGCGTTGCGAGTGCCGATCTGATAGACGAGGGTACCGGAGCTGATGCTGCGCACCTCCTTCACGATATTGCTCACTTCCAGCGAAACCTTGATGCCGATCTCGTCCTCCAGGTAGATGAGCGGCTCGACTTCGAGCTTGAGGCCGATGTCGAGATAGCTCACATTTTCGGAGACGAAACCCCCGGTGGCCGCGGCCGTGGTGGTGATCACCGGCACGCGCTCGCCGATGTGGATCTTGGCTTTTTCCTTGTTCTTGACGCGGATCCTGGGATTGGCGAGCACGCTGGTGGTGCCGTCCTGCTGGCGCAGGTTGAGCAGGAAAAGCGGGTTTGGAAAAATCAGGCGAACCAGCTGCGAACTGCGGTTGAGCCATTCGGGAAGCGTCACCACGCCCGGAATGCCGGCGGCACCGACCAGGCTCCAGGCCACCGAATCCGGATACTTCAGCCCCAGCTCGAGCAGCCGGTTCGAGCCCACCTCCAGCACCTCGACTTCGAGCACCACTTCGGGCTCGGCGAGGTCCTGCGCCGCGATCAGCCGCTCGGCCAGGCGCACCGCATCCGGCGTGTCCTTGATCACCAGCAGGTTGATCTTCTCGTCTATGAAAATGTCGCGCGTCTTGACCACCGTGCGGATCATGGTGGCGGTCTGCTTGACGTCGGCATTGGCGAGATAGAAGCTCTTCACCACCAGCTCCTGGTACTCGCGCAGCTTCGCCGGGGTGTTCGGGAACACGATCACCGTGTTGTCGTTGAGGATCTTCTGCTGCAACTGATTAGGAAGCAGGAGCAGCCGAACCGCCTCCTCGAAGGTGGTGTCGCGCACCGCGACACTGGTCCTCTGGTCGGCGCGGACATCCTTGTCGAAGACGAAATTGACGCCGTAGGCGCGCGACAGCACGTCGAATGCGGCGCGCAGGGTGACGTCGCGCAGCTCGAGCGAAATCGGCTGGCTCGATGAAGGCTTGAGCCGCACGCTGGCGAGCGCCGGCCGGATGAGCTTCTCGTCGATGCGGCGCTGCAACCGCCGCGCCTCGCGCTGCGCCGGGTTCTCGGCCAGCACCGGGCGCAGCGCGTCCTGCGCCTCGCGGTACTTCTCGGCAGCGAACAGCTTCTCCGCGTCGGCGACCAGCGTTCGATGGCGCTTGTCGGCCTCGATCTGCGCCAGTCCGGCACGGGCACGGGGATTCACGCCGTCGTACTTGAGCACGCGCTGGTACAGCATCGCAGCGGCTTCGAATTGTCCCGCCAGGCGCATGGTCTCTGCCTGGCTCAGCCACTGCGCCATCAGCAGATCGCGCTGGCGGAAATACTCAATGCGCAGCGCGTTGCTGCCCGGATCGTCCTTGGATGCCTTGTCGAGCATCGCCAGCGCTTCCTCGCCGCGGCCCTGCTCAATTTGCTGGCGCGCGTCGTTGATCACGGAATAGGTGGTGCAAGCCGCAAGCAGCAAGCAAGCGGCGAGCAGCGCAAGCAGGGAATTGGGAGATGGGCGGTGGGGTTTCATGGGTTCACCTTGTCTCGGCATCGTCGCCCGGCCGGAAATGCAGCGTCAGGCGCAACTGCGCGTCGAGCTGCTGGTCTGCGATTTTCTTGCGCTCGAAGCGTAGCGCGTCCACCGACGCAACCGGCATGTTCTTCAGCACTGCGTCGAGGAACGAGCGGATCTGGGCATAGCTGCCTCGCACTGGCAGCGTGATGCGGTAGGCGATGGGACCCGCGTTGCGCTTCTCCAGGCGGTACTCGCCCTGCATGAGCTCCAGCTTGGATGCGCGCGCGATCGCGTAGACGCTCTCCAGCTCGTCGGTCAGGCGCTCGATCGGCGGCAGCAGGCCGTAGAAGCGCCGCAAGTCGTCGGCGCGGTCGTCGACCGCCACGGGGCGGAACGGCCCGCGGCTGCGCAGCCGCTCGGCAGCTTCGCGCTGCGCGGAAAGCTCCTGCTGCGCCGGGCGCAAGGCGGTGAAATAGAACTGCAGGCAAAAGAACAGCACCCCAAGGCCAAGCACACCGGCGGTGCCCAGTTTGCCGAGCATCGCCTGAAGGGGGTTCACGGCGCCCCCTTCAGCTGCGCCTGCACCGTGAACTGGATCGGGCGGTTCGGGTCTTCCATCTGTACCTGGTGGCTCACCACGTGCACATCGGCAAGGGTTTCTGCCGCGCCCAGCCGGCGCAGGTAATCGAGCATTGCCTGCTGCGTGCGCGCCTCGGCGCCGAGCCGCAGCTGCCGCTGTGGGGCGTCCGGCTGCAGCTGCAGGATGGCGACATCGCTGGTGGTTGCGCCCTCGACCGTCTCGATGATGGTGCCCCAGGGCAGGGCGAGCTGGCGCAATACCGCCTCTACGCTTTTTGCCTCCTCTTCCAGCCGGCGCGGCGTAGCTTGCGCCGCCTGCCTGCCCGGACCGAGCAATCGCTGCCCGGCCTCGATCCGGTCCAGCTCGAGCTTCGCTTCGCGATAACGCTCGATGAGCAATCCCGCCGCTGCGATGGAAATGGCGAGCACCACCAGGCCCAGCGCCCGCGGCCCGCGTGGCACGGCGATGTAATCGAGCTCGAGGCGCCGCAGCGTCATTGGGCGGTGAGGGCCATTGCGTAGCGCGCATCCTCGAGCGGCGCGAACCCGGCCAGGGGCGGCAGCGTGAGGCCGAGCAGCTTCCAGCCGTGTGCCTCGGTGGAGTCAGCTTTAGACGCGGCCGGCGCGTGAACATGCGCGCTATGCGGGGCGGGCTCGGTGCCGGCGCGCAGCTGCTGCCGATCGAGCAGCGCGGCCCAGTCCTCGGCGCCGGGATACTCGCCGCGCAAGGTCTGCACCGACGCCCATTGCTGCGCAGCGACCAGCGCCAGGCACACCCGTTGCGGCTCTACCAGCAGCAGCCAGCCATCTTCCTTCGCCATTGCGCTGCGCCACTGGTTGAACGCCGACATCAGGTACGGCTGCACCGAAACCAGCCGCGCCTTGCCCGCCCGCGGAAAGCACGCGCCGATCGCCGGGATGAGCGCCGCATCCACTGCGCTTGCCAGGCGGGGCGCGCCGCGCGCTCCCTCGCCCAGGCGAACGTCCCAGCCCTTGGCGCGCTCGCCGTAGATGCGCGCGAAGTGGAAGCGCGCCAGCGCAAGCTGTTCCTCCCGGCCGGTGAGCGCGGCGTCCGAGTTCACGATCGCGTAGCGCACGAAATGGTTGGAGAGCACGACCGTGGCGTCCAGGCGCTCGCCGCGCAGTGGCCCGGCGGCTTCGGCCAGCGCCGCAACCGCGCCTTGCCACGGCTCGGCACCGAACGCGGGATCGCAATCGACCGCATGCTTGGCGATGACGCGGGGACGCAGGCCGCCCGCGATGCGCAGCAGCGCGACCGCGCCGGGCGCGAGCGACACCAGCAGGCGGTCACGCCACAAACGTGACACGGTTGATCTCCGCCAGCGTGGTTTCGCCTTTTCTCACCGCCTCGAACGCCGCCTCGCGCAAGAAGCGCGTGCCGTTGGCGTGCGCCGCCAGCTTGATCTGGCGAACCGGCGCTCGCTGGGCGATCAACTCGCGGATGTCGTCATTGAGGATCAGCAGCTCGGCGATCGCCTTGCGCCCCTTGAAGCCTGCGCCGCGGCATTCGCGGCAGCCGCGGCCGGCGCGGAAGCGGAAACCGCTTGCCGCCGCAGCGTCCAGTCCCGACTCGCGCAACAGCGCCGCGTCGGGCTTGTCGTCTTCGGCGCAGTGCGGGCAGACCAGCCGCACCAGGCGCTGCGCCAGGATCGCGTTCAACGCCGATACGAAGCTGTACAGGTCCACATTCATGTGCATGAAGCGGCCGATGACATCGAACACGTTGTTGGCGTGCACCGTGGTGAAGACCAGGTGACCGGTGAGCGCCGACTGCACCGCGATGTTCGCAGTCTCCGCGTCGCGGATCTCGCCGACCATGATCTTGTCCGGGTCGTGGCGCAGGATCGAACGCAGGCCGCGCGCGAAGGTGAGGCCCTTTTTCTCGTTCACCGGGATCTGCAGCACCCCGGGGAGCTGGTACTCGACCGGGTCCTCGATGGTGACGATCTTGTCCTGGCCGTTATTGATCTCGGTGATCGCCGCGTAAAGCGTGGTGGTCTTGCCGCTGCCGGTCGGGCCGGTGACCAACAGCATGCCGTAGGGCTCATGCGACAGGCGCCGCAGCACGCGCACCTCGTCCGCGGAGAAACCGAGGCTGTCGAGCGAGAGCTGCTGCTTGGTCGCCTCGTAGAGAGATTGCTTGTCGAGCACGCGCAGCACCGCGTCCTCGCCATGGATGCTCGGCATGATCGAGACGCGGAAGTCCACCGCGCGGCCGTGGTCTATGGCCTTGAAACGCCCGTCCTGCGGCACGCGCCGCTCGGTGACATCGAGCTCGGCCAGCACCTTGACGCGCGCGATCGCCTGCTCCGCCTGCTGCGTGTCCTGGATCTGCTTGATCTGCGACAGGATGCCGTCGATGCGGAACTTGATGGTGAGCCCGGCAGCGACGGTCTCGAGATGGATGTCGCTGGCGCCTATCTTGAGCGCATCGCGCAGTGTCGAGCGCACCAGGCGCACCACTTCGCTCGTCTCCTCGCTGATCGCCTTGAGCGAGAGGTCTTCGGCCCGGTCATGCTCCTGGCCTGCTCCGGCGACTTCGGCCTGGACGGTGTCCAGCGCGCGCAGCGTCTCCTCGTGGCCGGCGAGGAAAGCGACCAGGTCGCCCCGGTGCACCAGGCGCCAGGCGAACGGCGCCGTGAGCCGCTCTTCTGCCCATGCCGCGAGCTCGGCCGAGAACGGATCGTCGGTGGCGAGCAGAAGCTCGCCGCCCTGGGCGCGCAGCAAGGCGCAGCTACGCTGCGCGCACTCGTTGAACGGCAGCACGTCGAATGCCGGCGCGGCGCGCCGCAATTCATCCATGCTCATCACTTCCACGCGCACCGTCGCGCCAAGTCGTTCGGTGAATGCATCCGGCTCGAGCGCCAGCTTTTCCTCTAGCACGTCCACCAGGCGGCGCCGGCCGGCGGCGGCGGCGGCGCGCGCCGCAGCCGTCACCTCGCCCGGAATCGGCTGCGGACTCTGCGTGCCCGGCGCGTTCACCGCAAACTCCCTGCGAGTTCGAAGATCGGCATGTACATGAGGATCACGATGGCGCCGATCACCAGCCCGATCACCGCCATCAGGATGGGCTCGAACAGGCGCGTGAACCAGTCCACCCAGCGCGAGATCTCTTCGTCATGGAACGCGGCGATGCGGTCCATCATCTCTCCCATGTTGCCGCTCTGCTCGCCCACCGCGAGCATGCGCAGGGCGACCGGCGTGGTGAGTCCGTTGGCTTCCATCGAGGCGGAGACCTGCCGCCCTTCGCTGATCGCGCGGCGTGCAGCCGCCAGGCGTTCGCGCAGCGCCGGGTGCAGCAGCTCCCCGCCCATGTCGAGCGCCGCGACGAGCGGCATGCCCCCGCGCAGCAGCATGCCGATGGTGCGGTAGAAGCGCGCCAGCTGATACACCTTCATGCGCTCGCCGATCCCCGGGAAGCGCCACAGTGCGTCCGAGACCTTGGCGCGAACGGGGCCCGCGCGCAAGGCGTAAATCGCGCCGATCACCAATGCGCCGAGTATGCCGAGCACGAGCGCGCCATTGCCTTCGACCAACTGCCCCCATGACAGCAGCGCCCGCGAGAACAGCGGCAGGTCGGAGGCGCGCTCCTCGTAGATGCGGCTGAAACGCGGCACCACGTAGAACATGAGGAACAAGCTCACCAGGCCGCCGACGCCGAGCAGCAGCAGCGGATAGATCGAGGCGTTCTGCAGGCGCTTGCGCAGCGCTTCGAGCTGGCTCTGGTAGGCGACATAGCGCCCGAGTGCCGGGCCGAGGTCGCTGGTGCGCTCGGCGGCGCGCACCGTCGCGACGTAGAGCGGAGAAAACACCTGCGGCAACTGCCCGAGCGCGGCGGAGAAAAGCTGCCCCTGGCGCAGCGTGCCGGCAATGCGCCCGAGCGCGGCCCGAAAATCGTCTCGCCGTTCGGTCTCGCCGAGGGTCTCGACCGCGTCCACCAGCGGCAGCCCGGCGCCGAGCAACACCAGCAGTTGCTGCGAGAAAAGCACCACCGGAAAGCGCTCGCCGGAGCGCCAAGCCTGGAGCCAACCCGACTTGCGGCGCACCGCGAGCACGGTGTAGCCGCGGATTTCGGCTTGCTGCCGGGCGCCCGCCTCGTCGAGCGCCTGGAAGTCGAGCGACTCGATGTGGCCGTCCTGGGCGACTGCTTTGAGTTGGTAGCGCATTGGCTTGGCCGAGGGTGCGCTCAGTGATTGCTGAGGTCGGCGTTCTCGCCGCTGCCGCCGGGCGTGCCGTCCTTGCCGTACGAGATCAGGTCGAAGTCGCCTTTCTCTCCCGGGGCGCGGTAAGCGTACGGCTTGCCCCAGGGATCGAGCGGCACGGCTTTCTTGAGATACGGTCCGTTCCATTTCGGCTCGTTCTGCGGGCGCTCCAGCAGCGCGTTCAGGCCCAATTCGGTGCCCGGATAGCGGCCGGTGTCGAGCCGGTATTGGTCGAGCGCTTTCTCGAAAGCATCGATCTGCGCTTTGGCGGTGTTGACCTCGGATTTCCCGATCTGGCCGAAATAACGCGGCGCGACGTAGCCCACCAGAAGCCCGATGATCGCGACCACCACAAGCAGCTCGAGCAGCGTGAAACCAGCCCCCTGTCTGCGCGGCGCGAAACGATTGTTGCGGTGCACAAGCCCCTCTTAAATTCCATGGTAGTTCAAGCAGATCACAATATGACCGTGCGCGCTGCACCGCGCAAGTGGAGTCCTCCCGCAGGTGCTGCATCGCGCATAGAATGAGACCCTAGGATAATGCGCGCCGCCACCCGACGACAGGCAATTTTATTCGCGGTTCTCGCTGCAATCGTCGCCTACCTAGCGTTCGATTCCGGTGGCGGCGGACTATGGACCCCGAGCGCTTCCCCGGACGCTGCGAGGCGCGAAGCGGGCAAGGACGCCGATTCCGGCCCTTACGGCGTGGGTGCGGAAAAGGGCGCGGAAAAGCGCGCCGGGCGATTTGCGCTGCCGGACAGGGTGCCGCTGGGCGAGCCGCGCGCGGCGCTGTTCGGCTCGCACACCTGGCAGCCGCCGGCCCCCAAAGTTGGCGCGGCGCCTGCCGCCCCCGCAGTTCCGGCGATGCCCTACAGGTTCGCCGGCAAGCTGCTGCAGGAAGGCAAGCTGCAGGTCTTTCTCGCGAAGGGCGATGAGGTGGTGCCGATTCGCCAGGGGGAGACGCTCGATGGCGCCTACCGGGTCGAGTCGATCGGTGAAGCCCAGATCACGCTGCTGTACCTGCCGCTCAAGCACAAGGAATCGATCCCGGTCAATTCTTCGCTGCCGCTCGCCGAGGCTCCCAAGGCGCGAGACACGGCGAAAGCGGCGCAGCTGCTGTGGGAAGGCCCGCAAAGCGTCAAGCAAGGAACGCAGTTTTCTGTTGCGCTGCGCGTCACCTCGGCGCAACCGGTGTACGCCTCGCCGATGCAGTTCCAGTTCGACCCGAAGCTGCTCGAGACGGTGGCGGTGAAGCCGGGCAGGTTCTTCAGCCAGGACGCGCGCAATTTCAGCTACCGCGTCAATCCGGAGGGCTCGATCTTCATCGGCGCTTCCAAGCGCAGCCACACGCTCGCCGACGACGCGGAATTCCTGGTGCTGACGTTCAGGCCCCTCAAGCCGGCCCCGGTCGCGGAACTGTCGATCGCGTCCATGAACCTGCAGGGGCCTGCGGGCCGCGCCATCGCGTTCGATCCGCTGGGGGCGTTCAAGACGGCGATCACGCCGTGACCGGGCTTGCTCGCATGCCTGAGTTTCATATTCTAGGAGGAGTACCGACGTGAATACTTTTGGATCAGGCAGCGCGGTCCAGCGCCGTTATCGCGGCATTTCCCGCTACCTGCTTTTGTTTTTGGCGTCGCTGCTTTACGCGACGTGGCCGGCACAGGCCGCCGCCTCCCAGGAAGAAATGCAGGCGGGAATACGGTCGTTTCGGAACGGCGACTTCACGCAAGCGCTTCAGCACTGGTCGGTCGCGGCGAGTGCCTACGAAGCGGCAGGCAACCACGAGGGACAGGCGCTGGCGTTGGTGCGCGGCGCCGAGGCGGAACTGAGCCTTGGCCGCAGCCCGAACGCCTTCGACAAGCTGCAGAAGGCGCAAACCCTTGCGCAGCGCACTGACAATCAATCGCTGCTGGCAGCCGTCGAGGGCGGTCTCGGCAATGCCTATCTGGCTACCGGTCGCGAGGCCGACGCCGAGCGCATGCTGCGTTCGAGCATCGATCGCGCGCGCAAGACGCAGAATGCCGAGGCGGCCGCGCAGGGACTTAACAACCTGGGGAACCTTTTTGCCCTGCAAGGGCGGTTCGCCGACGCCAGCCGCGTGTACCGGGAAGCGGTCGAGGCGGCATCCAAGGCCGGCAACAAGAGCATCGCCATCCGCGCTTCGACCAACCACGCGCGCGCTTTGATGGACGATGGCCGGTACGGCGAAGCGATCACCTTGTTGTCGGTTCTGGGTGACCAAACCCGCACCATGGAGCCCTCGCACGAGAAGGCGTACGGGCTGATCAGCATCGGCCGGCTCTATGTGCGCTTGCTGGGGTCCGGCATTGAGCCCATCGGCGAGTGGAGTGCGCGCGCGCACGCGGCGTTGAACGATGCGCTGAGCGTTGCCGACGCCATCCAGGACCCGCGCGCTCGCTCGTATGCGCTCGGCTACCTGGGCGAGCTCTACGAGCTGGCCGCGCGCAACGAAGAGGCGCTGCAATTTACGCAGCGGGCGATCATGGCCGCGCAGATGGCCGATGCCCCGGAGATCCTTTACCTATGGCAATGGCAAAGTGGACGGCTGCTGAAGGCGCAGGGCAGGACCGAGCAGGCGATTCTCGCCTATCAGCATGCGGTCAATACGCTGAGGTCCGTGCGCCAGGACCTGGCGGCCCGCGGCTCGCGCACGACGTTTCGCCAATCCGTAGGGCCGGTATTTTTCCAGCTCGCGGACCTGTTGCTCGAGCACTCGGGAACGCTGAGCGATCCGAAGCGGGTGGCGCAGCACCTGGTCGATGCACGCAGTGCCGTCGAGGTGCTCAAGGGCGCGGAGCTGCAGGACTACTTCCAGGACGACTGCGTGACCGCGCTGCGCGCGAGGACCGCCGGCATCGACCGGCTCGCCTCGAACACCGCCGCGCTCTATCCGATCATCCTGCCGGACCGCCTGGAGCTTTTGCTGAGCATGCCCGACGGCATGAAGCGCTTCACGACCCGTGTCGGCGCTCAAGAACTCACCAACGAGATCCGGGCGTTCCGCGCGCGCCTCGAGAAACGAACCACGCACCAGTACGTGCCGCATGCGCAAAAGCTGTATGACTGGCTCATCCGCCCCATTGCGGCCGAGTTGGAGAAGGCCGGCATCGACACGCTCGTGATCGTGCCCGATGCGGCGCTGCGCACCATCCCGCTCCCGGCGCTGCATGACGGCAAGCAGTTCCTGGTCGCGCGCTTTGCCGTTGCGACCACACCCGGCTTGACGCTGACCGATCCGCGGCCGATACCGCGGGAGAAAACGAAGGTGATGCTCAACGGCCTGACCGAGTCGGTGCAGGGTTTTTCGTCCCTGCCGTACGTGGCCGAGGAGCTGCAAAACGTCCAGAAACTCTACGGCGGGACGATCCGCGAAAACAAGCAGTTCACCGTTGAGGCGATGGAAAAAGACCTGGAGCAAACGCCCTACCAGATCGTGCACATCGCCTCGCACGCGCAGTTCGACAGCGACGTCAACAAGACCTTCCTGCTCACCTACGACGGCAAGCTCGGCATGAACCGCCTCGAGCAGATGCTGGGCATCTCGAAGTTTCGCACCGACACCGTGGAGCTGCTGACGCTGAGCGCGTGCGAGACCGCTGTCGGCGACGATCGCGCGGCGCTGGGTCTCGCGGGCGTGGCGCTCAAGGCGGGGGCGCGCAGCGCGCTCGCCAGCCTCTGGACCGTCAACGACCCGGCTTCGGCGCAACTGGTGTCCGAGTTCTACCGCGGGCTGCAGAATCCGGCGAACTCGAAGGCCAAGGCGCTGCAGCAGGCGCAACTCGGCCTGCTGAACGACGCGCGCTACCGGCACCCGAATTACTGGAGCGCGTTCCTGCTCATCGGCAATTGGCTCTAGGCCGCGCATGAACGACGTTGTCTTAACGCGTATACTGCTTCGGTTGACCAAACCAAGGAGGGTCAGGTCATGAAATCTTCAGTCGCCAAAGTCTTTCTCGGCGTCGCCACTGCCGTGGCGTTAGTCGTAACCACGGCCACCGCCCAGGATTCGAGGAAACCGTCCGGACAGCCCGATGCCCAAGCGCCGGCGACGGGGTCTGTTGCATACAAGCCGCCCATGCGGGGCGCACCGCTCACGCGCGTGGGCGGAGGCACCCGCAGCGTAGGTGCCAGCGTCCTGACGCTGAACGTGCTCGCGCCTGGGGAGACTGGCTACACGATGCAGGAAAAGCCGACCATCTACTGGTATGTGTCGGACACGGTCAACAGCCCGGTGGAGCTGACGATCACCAGCACCGCGAGCCTGCAGGACGCGGCGACGCCGGCGTTCGAGATCACCCTGAAACCGCCGGTCGCCAAGGGCTTTCACGCATTGCGGCTGGCGGACCATGGCATCGCGCTCAAGCCCGATGTCGAGTACCAGTGGTTCGTCGCGGTGGTGCGCAACCCCGCGCAGCGCTCGCACGACGTGATTGCCGGCGGCACCATCAAGCGGATCGCCGACAGCGGTGCGGTCGAGCCCAGGCTCAAGCAGACCTCGCAGGCGCAGTGGGCGGCGGTGTATGCGGAAGCGGGCATCTGGTACGACGCGATCGACCAGTTGTCGAAGCAGATCAGCGCCGACCCCGCCAATCGCCAGCTGCGCGCGCAACGCGCCGCGCTTCTGGAGCAGGTCGGCTTGCGCGAAGCGGCGGCCTTCGACCGCAGCTCCGGGAGCTAGGGAGCCTCCGCTCTAGTCCTGCTAACGCAGCCAGCCCGGGCGGAAGTTCAGGCGGAAGTACCAGCTATCGTCCTGCAGGCTGTGGCTGGGCGGATTGGGCACATCGTTGAGCCCCTTGGCGTAGTAAAGCTCGGCCGAAAATTCGGGGCTCGGGTTCCAGATGAGCCCCAGCCCGACGCCGGTGAGGTGCGACGGGCTGAGGTTTTCCCTGTCCTTGAACTTTGCGCCCCCGGTATCGACGTACGCCGCAGCCTGCAGGTTGCGCGCTCCGGTCGGGTTATCGAAAACGGGGATGCGGTATTCGAGCGACGCCGTGTAGCCGCGGTCGCGCAGCAGTTGGAAGGCGCGATAACCGCGCACGCTATCCAGTCCGCCGACCGCGTACTGCTCCATCGGCAGCAGGGCGTCGTTGGTGAGCTGGAGGTCGGCGCGCAGGCGAAGCTGGTCGCCGCGCTCGCCCAGGAGCTTGACCCACTGAAACTGGCCCAGCCATGACACGAAGCGGCTGTCGGGCGCATCCGAGTGGATGGTAGAGCCGAACGCATCGAGCCCGATGCTCACGGTCGAGCGCACGGCGATCACCTGCGTGCGGCCGCGGTCCAGGTAATCCCCCACCAGGCGCAGCGCGGATACGACCGCCTTGCCGTCGACCACCCCCGGCGAGAAGGAAAACGGCACGCCTAGCAGTGACGATTGGGTTTCGCGCCGCTCGAGCACGCCGGCCAGCACGAGTTGCTCGTTGGGCGTCCGAAATACGGGATGGCTGATCTGCCCGCCGATCGTTTCCAGCTTGCTCGTGATGTCCAGCACGTTGAACGGCGACTCCACCACTTCGGCCTTGGTCTTTTCGTAGTGCAGGCCGAGCGCCGTGTCCCTCGCCGTGATGGGCGTGCGATAGCGCAGCTTGAAGTCGTAGGGAATGCCTTGGGCATAACCGAGCTCGACCCCCAACTGATCCCCTCTGCCGGTCAGGTTGTTCATCGACCCGAGCAGCGTCAGCTTCGCTTCGCCCAGGCTCGGCGACATCCTGTTGTCGATCACCGCGCCGATGTCGTAACGGGGCGCCTCCTCGACCTTGGCCTTGAGCACCGCTTCTCCCGGGCGCTCGCCCGGCACCACCTGGGCGTTCAGGCTCTTTACCATCGGATCGCGCAACAGGATCTGCAGCTTCTGCTCGAGCTCCGGGATGTTCAGAGGCGGCCCGGCGTGCAGCGCGATGCGGTCGCTGAAATACTCCTTGTCGAAGTGCTCGGTGCCCTCGATCTCCATGCGCGTCAGGCTGCCCTCGACGATGCGGATTTCGATGACGCCGTCGGCGACCTTCTGGTCGGGGATCACCGCGCCCGAGTTGATGTAGCCCTTGCTGACGTAGTGCGCGGTCAGGCGCTGGCGCAGCTCTTCGAGGTCAGTATTGCTGATCTCGCGATTCTCGAAGGGCGCGGCGATCTTCTCGAGCTCGCCCTCCGGGAAAACGGTGTTCCCGGTGATGCGGAACTTGCTCACCCGCACCTGCAGGACGGTCGGCAAGCGATCCGCCTCCGGCGGGCTTATCCGCGGAAGCCTGAGCAGCTCGGGCGGCGGCTTGAGGAACTCGGGCGCCGGCAGGGGCTGCTGCGAGGGCAGGGTTTGCGAGGGAACTTGCGGAACCTGCGCCCAGACGAAATTCGCCGCGGCATGCGCGAGGAGCAGCGAAAGGCCCGTTACATACCCGGCGAGATCAGATTTCCTGCAGCCTGTTTTTCGATGCACTTTGGACGAACCCGCGCCCCTAGCGCGAGCAGTCCCGATAGTCTGCCATAGCCAGCGCGAGCGCGTAACGCGGCCCATCGGGGCCGGCATCGGCCCTGACCGGCCCGCGGGCACCCGCCAGACCGGTGGCGACGTCCGAACCGAAACTCGGCAGGTAGCCACCCGCGTCGACCGGGACCCCGCCGCGGCCCGCGACCACGAACGAGCTCGGCGCCCCCGTGCGCCGCGCCGAGCACAGGCCGCGCAGCTGGCTGCTTGCATCGAGGAACGCCGCCGGCAGTTGCCCGATGCTGCTCTCGACGTTGTTGTCCGGCGATACGATCTGGATCACGCCGGGCGTGCTCAAGGCGGACGACGCCTCTATCACGCTGGTTATGCTGGCGAGGAAATTGTCGGCGATGATGGTGATATTGCCGCCCGGGCCGCCGAACGCATTGGCGATGATCGAGCTGTTGTTCAGGATGACGAACTGCGGATCGATCAGGATGTTGCCGCCCTGGCCCAGGCCACCCGCGACGCTGGTGCTGATGACGCTGTCCTGGAGCTGCACCATGAACGGCGCCTTGAGCGTAATGTTGCCGCCGTCCGCCGTGAGCGCCTGCGTGGTGATCTGGCCGTTGTTGAGATAGATCTCGCTGCCCGAGGTGATCGTGACGCTGCCGGCCTCGCCCAAGCCCGACACGATGCTTCCGCCAAGTGGTCCGCCGCTGTCTGCTTTGAGGCGCCCGCCGTCAAGGATCGCGACCCGGTTGCCGGCGTTCAGCACCACGTCGCCCCCCTTGCCGTCGCCGAAGGTGCTCGTAGAAACCACGCTGTCCTGGCCGGATATAGTGATGGCGCTGCCAGCGGCGATCCCCACGGTGCCGCCAGCACCGGTGCCCACGGCTACCGCTCCGCCGAGCAACCCGCCGCTCTCGGAAGCGGCCTTGCCACCGCTTTGGACGTCGACTTGGTTGGCGCTCAGGGTGACGTTGCCTCCGGCCCCATCGCCGAACGTCGTCGTGGATACCGTGCTGCCCGGACCCGAGATGTTGATCGCGTTGCCTGCCGAGATCGAGACGCTGCCGCCGCTGCCGGTGCCTACGGCGACGGTTCCACCGAGCAATCCGCCGCTTTCGCCGACGACGCGCCCGCCGTTCAGGACCGCAACCTGGTTGCCGGCGGTCAGCGTCACGTCACCGCCACTGCCGTCGCCGAATGTGCTCGTGGAGATGGCACTACCCTGGCCAGATACTGTAATCGTGTCACTAGCCGAAACCATCACGCTACCGGCGCTGCCCGAGCCGACGCCGATCGAGCCGTCGAGGAACTCGACGCCGCTGCGGCTGCGAATGGCACCGCCGTCCAATACCGACAGCGTGCCGACATTGCCCACCACGCTGCCGGCATTGCTTTCCCATCCGGTCGATGTCTCGATCCGCGTGCCGGCGTTCAGCGTCAACGCTGGCGTCGTGATCGAAACCGCACCGGCGTTACCCGGCGTGAGAGGCGGGTTTGGAATATCCACCCAAAATGGCGCCACATCCGTCGGAGTGAAAGTTGTCCAGTCAAATCCATGGCTGCGCAGGTAGGCAAGGACCTCCATCAACTTGGCGCTGGGATTTCCCATTTCCGCGCGGAAATCATCGAAGGTGCGGAAGAACACCGAATTGAATAAATCGTTCAGTTGATCGTCGGGCGGCTGGAAGGTCGCGCCCACGATGCGGGCGTCAGAGCCGGAGAGCGTGATTGGCCCGCCGGCCGTCAACGTGATGTTGCCCGCATTGCCCGCACCAAAGGTGGTGCTGGTAATACGGCCGCCATCCTTCACCGCGATCGACCCGGCGGCTTTGATCGTAATGTTGCCCGAATCGCCCGCGAAACTGCTCTGCGAGCCGATCAGCGCGCTCTGCGGATCGCCGGTGCCCGCTACCAGGACACTGCCAGCGTTGATCGTAATATCGCCGGCGCGCCCGAAGTTACGGCTATCCGTCGTGATTTGGCCCAGGCCACTGACTGCCAGGCTGTCGCTCGCGTTGATCGTGATGTTCCCGCTGTTGCCGGTAATGAGTTGGCCTTCCATGCTGCTGAACGGATAGGCCGGATTGCGCAGGCCTTGGGCCGCGAGCCCCTCGAATGCGAATGGGCTGTCGCTACCGTTACCTGACACGTCCACCTGTCTGGCGTTGATCGTCAGGCTCGGGCCCTCGCCCTCGATGGCGTTAATAAGCACGATCGATCCGCCGCTTCCCACACTCACCTTGTCCGCGTTGATAGTGACGTGGCCAGCTTCGCCGGGCGCGTTGCGCTGCACCTGGATGCCCGCGAATCCCGAAATCGACACGGAGCCCGCGTTGATCGTCACGTCGGGCACCTTGGCGGCTGGCGCGACGTAGTTGCCCAAAGGATCCCCCGTATAGACGAAGATCCCTGGAGGCGCGAACGTCAGCAGCTCTCTCGCAGAACCAGTGATCGTCACCGCATCGGTTACCTTGATGTTCACCTGCCCGCCGTCCGGCAACGGCGAAAAACCGACGAACGAGAGTTCGAACGCAAAGGCCCCGGGCAGCACGACGCCGTCATTGATTGCTAGATTGCCGCCGCGGATGAAGATCTCCTTGCCGTCCACTATGCTGCCAGGCCCGACCTTGATGCTTCCCAACTTCGAGAAGCCGTCGACATTGAATCCGACCCCATCGAAAGTCGCTTCCCCAGCAGAAGCGACGCTCACCAGATTGACACGGCCGCCCGGTGCCACCACGTAGCCCGGTGTGCTGCCGTCCAGGGCGCCGATGCTGACCCCCGGAATATCACTTCCCGGGGCGTTGCCGCCGACCAGCGACAGCGTTTGCTCTTGCGGCACCATCAGCTGTGCAGCTGGGTAGAAGATGGAGAAGTCGATGCCTCCCGTCTGTACCTCGATTGGCTTGGGATTCGCCGAGAGAAAACCAAAAGCCGAGGGCGGTGAGGTCGTGAGCACGGTCGCCTGCGCCGGGTCTGCGTAGAAGATGCCGTCATTGCCAAGCTTGATGTAGTCGGCCGTCGTGGCGTGAAACGAGCCGCCGACGTCGAGCCGCGCGGTCGGCCCGAAGATGATGCCGGCGGGGTTCATCAGGAACAGATTGGCGGTCCCGAAATCGAGCGTGTTGATGGTGCCGAAGATGTTCGAGGGGTTTCCGGCCGTGACACGGGCCAAGATGTTCGCGGTGGCCGGGGCAGCGGGACTGTTGAGGAAGTTGGCGCTCTCGCCCGTGTTCACACTGAAGTTGCCGAAGCTGTGGAACAGATTCGTTCCGCCGCTTGGCCTCGTGCCTCCGGTGATGTTGTAGGTACCCGCCACAGGCTGGTCGACCGCCGTACCGAGGCCGCTGGGAGTCACCTGGGCATGGCTGACAGAGGGCAGGCCGCTCGAAGTGCAAAGCAGCGTACCCACCAGCACAGCCTGAAATCTGCCGCCGCAACGTCGCGTGGTCATAGAGTTCTCCTCACCTGCCCAGGCCCCGCGTTGTCAATGGCACCGCAGTCCTGCGCCCCCTTCGGGAGCGCAGGATTCGCTGCTAGGTCACCATTGGACGATGCTGATATTGGGGAAATCCGTCGTGAAATCGAACGGAAAACTGCCCGCCGGGTTTTGCACGGTCGTTCCGCTCAAATGCAGGGTAACGGTGGGCGGATTCGTGGGATTGTGAACTCGGATGGCCGCCGCCAGCTCCGGACATCTCCGGTACACCAAGCGAAGCCCATACTTCAAGGGAACGGTGCTGATAACAAAATTCTGAATTGGCGCCTCTATTGGGGCAATGCCTTCGAGCTTCGGCGCTGCGGAAAGGGGCGAGATCAGGATGTCGGTATTCGCCAACGAAACCTGATCTGGGATCGTTACTTGGAGTTTGCCCGCGTTGAGGTCGCCGGCGCCCCCGCAGGCGACATTGATGGTGCCTTGATCTATCGTGGCCAAGATGTCGTTATTACCCAGCTTAATCTTTTCGACGTCCTGGGTGCCCGTGTGGAGCACTTTTTGGGTGGAGGTGATCCCACATATGCGCAACTGATTGTCAAACCCTTCGCCAGGACTCGGCAAATCACCAGTGAAGATTCCACCCCCATTGACGAGGTTGGTGTTGTCACTGAACAAGCCGACGTCCGACTGGCAGTAGCGCGCGTACGCCTCCTTCGGGGTTCCCTTTACGTATGACGTCGGCGGTGATAATTCCGGTAGGGTCGGCAGCCTCGTCGTCGGGTCGCAGGACCCCACGGTGGAGACTTCCTTATAGACCAGCAGCTGCCCTACCGTCATTGGCTGAATCTGGCCCGAATCCAACGCGTTCGGAACGGAGGCGACACTCGGAAACGCGGTATTACACGCAGTGGTGTCGACGACAAACGTGGTGGTCTTGCCTTTCGTCACGTATTTCCCGGGAATCCCGCCGAGCTGCATGGTGCACGCGCCAGCTTCGAAACGTGTCTGGCTGCAGGGCCCAGTGAAATCGGGTATCGCGGTGGTTATCAGCTCCTTAAGCGTCAGAAAACCTTCCACCTTGACGCCGTTGCCGCAGGCGAACGTGTAATTAAGCTCGGTCCCAACGACGGGGGGGTTCGAAGAGGAGTCCCTGCAGGTGCGGAGGGCGAAGGCCGTACTCGTGTCGCCCGGTTTGTGCTTGGGATTCTGCAGGTCCGTAAAGGTGCCGCAGTTGTTGCCGATTCCCGAGTTGGCGTCTTCGCATGCCAACGGAGCGGTGGATTCATATTTGACGCTGAAATCGAACTTTCCGCTCCCGTACGGCGCGTCTGCGTGGTGTTCAGGCAGAAATGGTACGGGTGGGCTAGAAGTTCCCGTCTGATTCCACCCACTGCACGTAGCATAGTTACCCGCTCCGACCACCTCCTGCGTCACCCTGATCGGTTTATTCAAATCACCAGGCACACCCGGTTCGGACGACCACTGGCCTTGGAATTCCGTCCAAGTACATTTGATAGCCTGTCCGTGGTGGCTGATGTAGGTGATGCTGCCGCCCACGGTCTGGGTGCTGCAGCTGGTGGAAATTTTCGTCCAGCCAGTAGGGCACACGGCGTTGTTCGTGCAGGCCCTGGCGCCCGTCGAGCTGCGGCAGGTTATCGCGGCGAAGGCATCCTGCACCAGCGATAACCCGAGCACCGCAAATGCGAAGGCCGAAAGGGATTTAACGAATGAGTAACGGCTGATCATGGCGCCTCTCCTTGACTTCGGAAAATTGCAAGGTATTCAAACTAGTATTCAAGCGGTTCCCCTCCCAGGGGAATTAATGCACCTTATTCCCTTCGTCCGACTGGGTCAAGGGATGCATGACCTAGGACATCCAGCCCGCCGGCACCCAACCCGGGCTGCTATGCTGCGCCGCGCCACCCCACACTGCGGAGTACCCCCGCCTTGTCGCTGCCGCAGGGTCACCTCGTCAAGGGCCTCGGCTGGATCGCGCTCGCGATCCTGTGCTGGGCGCCGCTGTTCCCGACCGCCAAGCGGGCGCTGCCGTTCGTGGATGCGTTCGCGCTCGGCACGCTGCGCTACGCGATCGGCACGGTGCTTTTCATAGCGCTGCTGGTCGCGTTCGAGGGGCGGCGGGCGCTGCGCTACGACGGGCGCTTCGTGGCAGCGGCGCTGTTCGGCGTCATCGGCATCACCGGCTTCAACACTCTCGTTTGGTACGGGCTCACCTACACGCGCCCGGAGCATGGAGCCATCATCATGAGCCTGCAAACGCCGCTCACCGCGCTTGCTGTGTGGCTGACGCGCGGCCTGCGCCCGGCGCGCTTCACGCAGGCGTGCATCGCGCTGGCGCTTTTCGGCGTGTTCCTGGTGGTCACCAAGGGCAGCCTTGCGAGCGCGTTCGAGGGCGGCGCGCTCGCCGGCGACCTGGTGATCCTTCTCGGTGCGCTAAGCTGGGTGATCTACACCATCGCCGGGGCGCGCTTCTCCGGCTGGTCGCCGCTGCGCTTCACCGTGCTCACCTGCCTGCCCGGTGCGGCGGGGCTTTTCATCGTCAATGGCGTCGCAATCGCAGCGGGCATTGCGGTAGTGCCGAGCGTTGCTGCGGTCGCCGAGATCGGCTGGCAGATCGCCTATTTCGCGGTCTGCACCGTGGTGCTCGGTGTGCTGGGCTTCAATTTCGCGGTGAAGTATCTCGGCGCGCTCAACACCATGCTGATGCTCAATCTGATCCCGGTGTCGGTGTTCGTGATCGAGGCGGTGCTCGGGCGCCAATTCGCCGCCATCGAGATCGCCGGCGGCGCGGTGGTGATCGGCGCGCTGGTCGCCAACAACCTCTATCTGCGCCAGGTCAGCGCGCGGGCGTGAGCCTGAGCAGCTTGTGCGGCTGCGCTGCAGAATGTGATCGCATGTATGATCAATCGCCCGATCCGGAGCGCGTGCAGTGATTGCCAAGTGGCTTGAATGGCTGCGCAAGCCGACGCCTGTCAGCCTTGCGCTGGGATTTGCCGCGACCCTTCTTGTCATCGGTCTGCGCAGCGCGGGATTTCTTCAGTTCGTCGAGCTGGCGACTTACGACGCCTACCTGCGCGTGAAAGAGCACCAGAGTGTGCCGGAACCGCGCATCGTGCTGGTGCAAACGGTCGAGGAAGACATCCAGAAGCTCGGCGAGTGGCCGATCTCCGACCGCCGCATGGCCGAGGTGTTGAAGAAAGTTCTGGCCAGCAACCCGCGCGCTGTAGGCGTGGATCTGTATCGCGATATCCCGGTGCCGCCCGGCAGTGACGAATTGAGCGCCTTGCTGACCGGCGACAAGCGCGTCATCTTCATCGAGAAGTTTGGCAAGGACAGCAGCAAGCGTGTCGCGGGTCCCGCCGCCTTGCGTGGCACCGAGCGGATCGGATTTTCGGATGTCACCCCTGACGACGACGGGGTGGTGCGCCGCGGGCTGCTGTTTCTGGATGACGGCAAGACCTCGTCAACGTCGCTTGCGTTGCGCCTTGCGCTCGCCTACCTGGCCGAAGAAGGCGTCACACCACAGCCCGATGCCGACGACCCGACGCACATCCGCCTCGGCCGGGTGACGCTACGGCCGTTCGAGGCGGACGACGGGGGCTACGTCGGCGCGGATGCTCAGGGGTATCAATATCTGCTCGATTTCCGGGGTGGCGCGCAGCGTTTCAAGACTTACTCGCTAAGCGAGGTGTTGGAAGGCCGCGTGGAGCCGAATTTGATCAAGGGCAGCGTCGTAATTTTCGGGGTCAATGCAGAAAGCGTGAAGGACGAGTTCCTGACACCGTTCGACCGTTTCACCCGGCGCGGCCACGCCACCGCGGGAATTGCCGTGCACGGCTACGAGGTTAGCCAGCTCATTCGCGGCGCCCTGCAAGGCGACGTGCCCATACGGTTCCTGAGTGACCGTTTCGAAAACCTGTGGATCTTGCTCTGGAGCCTCGCCGCCGCGATGGTGGGAAAGTTTGCGCGCAGCACCGTGCGCTTTTCGCTGTCCACGGCGGCCGGGCTGCTCCTTCTCGTAGGCGCGACCCTGTTCGCGTTCCTCGAGCACTGGTGGCTGCCGGTCGCGCCGGCCGCCATCGTCTGGCTGGGTTCGGCGGGCCTGGTGACTGCATTCCTCTCCGGGCACGAGCGGCAGGAGAAGAAGTTCCTGATGGATCTGTTCTCCAGAAGCGTCTCGCCGGCGATCGCCGACGAGATGTGGAAACAGCGCGCCAGTTTCATCAAGGGCGGCAGGCTCGAGCCGCAGACGATGACCGTCACGATCCTGTTTTCGGATCTGGCGGGCTTCACCACGGTTTCGGAACGCCTGACCCCCGCGCAACTGATGGACTGGCTGAACCAGTACATGGAAACCATGGCGGGATTGGTGATCAAGCACGGCGGGGTGGTGGATGACTATTATGGCGATGCGATCAAGGCCAACTTCGGCGTGCCCTTGCCTCGCACCAGCGCCGAGGAAATCCGCCAGGACGCCGCCAACGCCATGCGCTGTGCCTTGGACATGCGGCGGGAAATGGAACAGCTGGTCGCATCCTGGTCCGCCCAAGGCGCGCCGCTGGTCAAGGTGCGCGTAGGCATTGCCACGGGGCCGGTGGTGGCGGGCTGCCTCGGCAGCGCGCAGCGGATGAAGTACACAACCATCGGCGACGTCGTCAATACGGCCGCGCGGCTCGAGAGCTACGGCAAGGAGATTCCCGAGCACCTGGTCAATCCCTATTGCCAGGTCATGGTGGCAGCCTCGACGGTGGCGCAACTCGATGGCGAGTTCAAGCTCGAGCCGATCGGGACCCTGCAGCTGAAAGGCAAGACACAGGGCGTGGACGTGTTTGCCCTGCTCGGTACTAAAGAGGCGCGGGCGTGAGCCTGAGCAGCTTGTGCGGCTGCGCTTCGAGCGTCTTGCGCGCGGTCACCATCTGGATGTACTCGCCCTTCGCCCAGGCCTCGGTGAACGCCTCGTAGTGCGGCGACAGCAGGTTGCCCGACTGGCCGCCGGAGTGGATGTAGAGGGATTTCTCGAGGTCAGAGAGGTCGTAAATCGCGCGCAGGCTGGCGGCGTGGCGGTTGGCGAAGGGCTGCGCCTCGTCGTTGAAATTGTTGCGCCCTACGTTCACCGTGTAGACGTCGCCCGGCGTGGGCACGCGGATGTCGAAGGCGCGCGCGAGCAGCGGCTGCCGGCTGAAGGGCCGGTGCTCGTGGCGCGCGACGTGCGCCTCGCCCCAGCGCCAACCTGACGAATCCTCCCCGTAGCGCTGGCGCAGGTCGGCGAGCGCCGCTTCAAGGGATAGCGCAAGCAGCTCCTCGCAGGTCTCTATGGCGGGCGTGCGCACGTCGTCGCACCAACGCGCTTGCTCGCGATCGCCCGAGATCGCCTTGGCGACGAAAGTCGCGCGCGCGAGCCAGTTGCTGCGGAACGCATCGCCCAGCTCGTCGGCGTAGAGCGCGCGTGTCAATTCGCGCCACCAGCCCCAGGCGATCAGCGGCTCAGGCCGCCCCGGCGCCATCTCGCCATCCCATTTCGCCAGTTGCGCGAGCGCGCGGCGCGCCTCTTCGCTCCTTGGGCGGGTGGCGAGCAGCCGCGGCAACGACTCGCGCATCGCGAGCGACACCACGTCGCCCTGCATGCGCGCGAAGCTCGCGACGTTGTGCTTCGGCGTTGCGTCGAGCAGCGCACGGATGCGGTCGGCGCGGTAGGGCGACTGCCATTCGGCGCTGATGAAGTGCGGGTAGCCGGGTGGCGTGATCTTGTGATTTGCCGTGTGCAGCTCGCCGCTCGCTGGGTTGTAGGCGCGCGGCAGGGCATCGAAGGGCAGGTAGCCGTCCCAGTCGTATTTCGCCAGCCAGCCAGGCGCGGGCGCAAGGCCTTTCAGATCGTTATCGGGCTTTCTCAGCGGCACGCGACCCGCGGCGACAAAGCCGATGTTGCCCTCGATATCGGCGTACACCATGTTCTGCTGCGGGGTGTGGAAGTCGCGCACCGCGGCGAGGAACCCTTCCCAGTCCCGGGCGCGCGCGAGCTTGAGCGCCGCCTGCGGCGTGAGATCGTCCTCGAGCAGCGCGGTCCAGGCGAAAGCGAGCACGTGTCCGCGCGGCGCCACGTCCTGCGCCGGGCGCAGCACGTCGGACACGATGGGGCCGTGGCGCGAGACGCGGATCCGCAGCCGCTCGGGCTCGGCGCCCTTCACGTGGATTGTTTCCTCGATTACCTGGAAGGCGCGCGGGCCCTCGGGCGTCATGTAATTGCCGGCGTTGTCCAGCTTCTCGATGTACAGGTCCTGCACGTCGGGGCCGGTGTTGGTGAAGCCCCAGGCGAAACGATCGCTGCGGCCGAGCACGATCGCCGGCATCCCGGGCAGCGAGGCGCCGATCAGGTTGGCTCCGGCGACCGAAAGGTGCGCGAAGTACCACACCGGCGGCGCGGTGAGGCTTAGGTGCGGATCGTTGGCGAGCAGCGGCTTGCCGCTTACGGTGCGAGCGCCGGAAACCACCCAGTTATTCGAGCCGATGCCTTCCGGTTGCACGCCCGGGGCGAGCTCGGCGAGGCGGATGCCGTCCTCGGCGAGCTGCACGCCTTCGCGCTCGAGCGCGCCATAGAGCGTTTTCAGGTCGGCGATCTCGGGCGGCGCCTCGCCCGGATAGGGCGCGACGAATTCCTGGATGCGCGCCAGCGGCAGCGTCTTCGCCAGGCGCATGCGCAGCACTTCGTTGCGCCAGTTGCCGCCCAGGTCCCAGGCCATCATCTTCATCCACGCCACCGAGTCGGCGGGCGTCCAGGGCTCGGGCTGCGTGCCGGTGATCCAGAATTCGGGCGGCAGCACAGGCGCCGAAGCGAGGAACGCATTGATGCCGGCAGCGTAGGCCCCGAGCATGCGGCGCGTCTCGGCGTCGAACGCGCGCAGGTTCGCCTCCGCCGCGCGCCGCACGCCGAGCGTGCGCAGGAAGCGGTCGGTTTCGAGCGCGCCTTTGCCCACCACCTCGGCAAGCCGCCCGGCGGCGATGCGCCGGTTCATCTCCAATTGCCAGAGCCGGTCCTGCGCGTGCACGTAGCCGAGCGCGAAACTCGCGTCCTCGTAGGTCGCGGCGAATATGTGAGGCACGCCGTAGCGGTCGCGCAGCACCTCTACAGGCGCCGAGAGCCCGGCAAGCCGCACCTCGCCCTCGACCTCGGGCAGCGATTGCCGCAGATACAGGTACCCGCCTGCAACGGCGAGCACAGCAAGCCCCAACACCACAACCAGCAGCCGGGCGAGCACCCTCATACGTTCAAGAATACCGAAAATCGGGGACAGAGCCCGATTTCCAGACAATCGGGGTCAGAGCCCGATTTCGGTTCGGTAAATCGCTTTGTGCGATTTTGCGCAAAATCGCCCCGGGCGATTTGCCCGAAATCGGGCTCTGTCCCCGATTTTCCAGAATCTGCTATATAACTGGTTGGTTACACGGCTCACAGGAGGCCCGCCGGTGCTCTACAGCCTGTACGAAACGCAGCACACGATGCTCGAGCCCTTGCGGCACGTGGCGGAGGCGACGCGCGGCTGGTTCGCGCATCCGTTCAGCCCCTTCGCCTACACGCCGCTGTCGCGCCGCCTCGCGGCCTCGAGCGAGTTGTTCCTGCGCGTCACGCAGCGCTATGAAAAGCCCGACTGGCGCATCGCCGAGACCCGCATCGGCGAGCACAACGTCCCGGTGTCGATCGAATGCGCGCTCGACAAGCCGTTCTGCCGCCTGATCCATTTCCGCCGCGAGCTCGCGGCGCCGCGCAACGATCCCAAGGTGCTGGTGGTGGCGCCGCTCTCGGGGCACCACGCGACGCTCTTGCGCGACACCGTGCGCACGCTGCTGCCCGAGCACGAGGTGTGGGTCACCGACTGGGTGGATGCGCGCATGGTGCCGCTCGAGGCGGGCGCGTTCCATCTCGACGACTACGTGGATTACATGCGCGAATTCATCCGCCTGCTGTCACCTGATCTCCACGTGATCTCGGTGTGCCAGCCCACGGTGCCGGTGCTGGCAGCGGTGTCACTGATGGCGGCGGCGCGCGAGCCGCACTTGCCGAAAACGATGGTGATGATGGGCGGGCCGATCGACGCCCGCAAGAGCCCGACCGCAGTCAACGATCTCGCCACCACGCGGCCGGCCTCGTGGTTCGAGCGCCACGTGATCCACCGCGTGCCGCAGAAATATCCGGGCTTCATGCGGCGCGTCTATCCCGGGTTCCTGCAGCACCTCGGCTTCGTGGCCATGAACCCGGACCGGCACGTCGACGCGCATTGGGACTTCTACAATCACCTGCTCCTGGGCGACGGCAGCTCGGCGGAGTCGCACCGCAAGTTCTACGACGAGTACAACGCGGTGCTCGACATGCCGGCCGAGTACGACCTCGACACCGTGCGCGCCGTGTTCCAGGAATTCGCGCTGCCGCAGGGGCGCATGCGGGTGCGCGACGAGCCGGTGCGGCCGCAAGCGATCCGCGACACCGCGCTGCTCACGATCGAGGGCGAGCTGGACGACATTTCGGGCAACCGCCAGACCGAGGCCGCGCACCTGCTGTGCCTCAACATCCCGCGCGAGCGGCGCGAGCACTACTGCGCCCCCGGCGTCGGCCACTTCGGCATCTTCTCCGGCCGGCGCTGGCGCACCATGATCTACCCGCGCGTGCGCGACTTCATCCGCCAGCACGCATAAGAAAATCGGGAAAATCGGGGACAGACCCCGGAAAATCGGGGACAGACCCCGGTTCTTCTTTGCCTGGGGTCTGTCCCCGATTTTCCGTCCCCGATTTTCCGAAGTGTAAAGCGTGACTTTACACTTTGGGCCGCCGGGGCCGCGGCACTTTCGCGCCGCGGCTGGCAAGGATCTCGATCCGGGCGATCAGCGGGTGACTCTGGATCGCCAATACCCCGGACGGCGGCGCTGGTGCGCAACGGCCACGATGCTCCGCTTCGGGGTGGAACTCAAGCTTCACCGCTTGATACGCGCGCGCAGATTCTCAAAGACGCGTTCGCTGGGGATAGGCTGCACTTTGCCTTCGTTGATCTCTTGAAGTCGCCTTTGCGCCTCCTCCAGCCAGGCCCGCTCGACGCCGGAGTCGGCCGGACCGTCAAGTTCAGCAATCAGGGCGCGCACCAATTCCGTCTTGTCTTCTAGACTCAATGCCCGGATCCTGGCCTCGATTTCAACGACAACGTCTGACATGATTACCCTCGAGAGTTTCGCCGCCTCTGGCAGTGTAGCGTGGTAGCCCCTCAGCCTCGCTTTTTACTTCCGCAATTGCGACAGCCAGTGTTCCATCTGGCGCCCGGCCGCCTCGCGCCCGCCCAGACCGAATGAGAGCGCGACCGCCACCGCGATCGCGCCGAAGGTCAGGCCGAAGGCGAGATTCACGATGTCGTCGGCGATGCCCATGGCGCGCAGGCCCATCGCGATCACCAGGCCCCAGATCGCGACGCGTGCCAATTGCGCCAGGCCGGCGCGCTCGCTGCTCGCGCGCCGGATGGTGACGTAGGCGAGATTCGCCAGCCAGAAGCCGATCACCAGGATGGCGGCGCCCAGCAGCACTTCGCCGCCGAACTTGATGAACATGGTGACGAGGTCGCCCACCTTCATGAACTCCAACCGGTGCGCCGCCTCCACCGTGGCGAACAGCATGGCGAAAAACAGCACCAGCACCCGCACCAGCGACGAGGGCCGCAGCGTGTCGGTCAAGGTCGCGCCGAGCCCGATCTTGCCCGGCAGGGTGTCGATGCCCATGCCGGCGAGCAGCCGCGCCAACACCTCGGCGGCGAACTTCGCCACATACCAGGTGATGACGAGAATCAGCGCCGCCGCCACAAGATTCGGCACTGCCGAGAGCAAGCGCTGCAACATGTCGCTCGCCGGCCGCGAGATCGCATCCACTTTGAGCGCATCGAGCGCCGCGATCAGCGTCGGCACAAAGATCAGGATGAAGACGATGGTGCCGGTGACGCGCGACAGCTTCACTGCCTCGGCAAATCCGATGCGGCTGCCGAAGGTGTCCGCGCCCGCCGCAGCGAGCAGGTTGGTGACCAGGCCGCGCAGCACCTTCGCCACCAGCCAACCGACGAAGCCGATCACCACGGCGCCGAAAATGTTGGGCACCATGTCGAGCAGCTTCGCCAACATCCCCTGCACCGGCTCGAGCAGGCCGCGCAGGTCGTAGGCGGCGAGGATGCTCGGCACGAACAGCAGGATCACCAGCCAGAACAGCACGTTGGCCACCGTCTTGCTCATCGGTTCCATGCCGGCTTCGGCGGTGAGTTTCTTGTGCAGCGTGGTGGCGGCGAGCGCGCGCACCGCCAGCGCCTGTACCAACGTCGCGATCAGCCAGGCGACCAGCGCCAGGATGGTGCCGGCGACCAGGCGCGGCGCATAGCCGACGATCTGGCTGACCAGCTGCGCGAACGGGTTCGACACCTTGTCGAGGTGCAGCGAGTCGAACACCGCCACCACCGTCACCAGGATCACCAGCCAGAACACGCCGAGTGCAATGCCCGACTCGACAGAGACCCTCTGTCCGGTGCTGTCCTGGATGCGCGCATCCACGTGCAGCAGCCCGAGCAGCCGCCGCGTGGCGGCGCGCGCCACCACCGCGATCAGCCAGCCGAGGATGATGATGCCGAGCGCGGCGAAGATCGAGGGCAGTTGCGCGCCGAGGGTGGATTGCAGCGAACTTGCGAGGGCCGAGATGTCCATGTCGCCTCCCTTGGAAATCGGGAAAATCGGGGACAGACCCCAAGCGAGAAAACCGGGGTCTGTCCCCAACGAGAACCGGGGTCTGTCCCCGATCTTCCTACCTTACGCCGCTATCGGGGCGGCGGCAAACGGCTGCCTGCGCGCGCGGCCAGCCAGAGCGCGTACAACGCCAGCGCTGCGAACCATGCGAGCGACCACTCGGCGATCGACAAGCCGAGGAAAGTCCAGCCGACCTCGGCGCACTGCCCCGAGCCGGCGAACAGCTTTTCCAGGGTGCGCGCGAGCGGCAGGTTCTCGAGCATGAAGAACAGGTCCGGGCCGCAGGGCGGGATCTTGTCCGGGGGGAGGTGCTGCAGCCACACCTGGCGCGCCGCGGTCGCGGCGCCGCCGGCGGCGAAGGCGAATGCCGCGATCGAGTAGGCGATGCCGCCGGCGCGTCCCGGCGCATGCAGCGCGGCGACGGCGAGCACTGCAAGCACCGCGTAATAGAAACCGCGCTGCACCAGGCATAGCGGGCAGGGTTCCTGGCCGCCGAAGTACTGCAGGTAATAGCCCGAGGCGAGCAATGCCGCGCAAACAGCAGCGCCGGCGGCGTATCGGGCGCGAGGAGTGATCATGCCTGCGGCGGCGCGATCTTCTGGTCGATGGCGCCGAAGATCGACATTCCATCGGCGCCGCTCATCTCGATGCGCACGCGGTCGCCGTAGCTGAGGAATGGCGTCTTGGGCTTGCCGCCGGCGATGATTTCCTCGGCGCGGCGCTCGAACAGGCACCCGGCACCCGTCTTGCGGTCGCGGTTGGACACGGTGCCCGAGCCGACGATGGTGCCGGTGCCGAGCGGCCGCGTTTTCGCCGCGTGCGCGATCAGGCGCGCGAAATCGAACTGCATGTCCTTGCCGGCGTCGGGCTCGCCGAGCAGCTTGCCGTTCACCCACGCGCGCACCTGGCCGTGCAGCCGCCTGCCGTCCCAGGCCTCGCCCAGCTCGTCCGGCGTCACGGCGCACGGCGAGAACGAGGAAGGCGGCTTGGAATGGAAAAAGCCGAAGCCCTTGGCGAGATCGGCCGGCACCAGGTTCCTGAGGCTGACATCGTTCATCAGCATCACCAGGCGGATCGCCTCGGCCGCCTGTCCGCGATCCGCGCCCATCGGCACGTCGCCCGTGATCACGGCGAGCTCCATCTCGAGGTCGATGCCGTGCTCCTCGGTCGCGACCACCACGTCGTCGCAAGGGCCGAGCAGGGCGTCGGAGCAGCCTTGGTACATGAAGGGCTCGCGCTTCGCGTCCTCGGGCATCTGCTGGCCGCGCGAGCGCCGGATCAACTCTGCATGCACCAAGTAGGCCGAGCCGTCGGCGAACTGGTAGGCGCGCGGCAGCGGCGCCATCAGTGCCGCGGGGTCGAGCTCGAAGGCACGCGCCGCGTGCCCGGCGTCGAGCGCGGCGGCGAGATCCGCGAGCTGCGGCGCGCAGTAGGACCAATCATCCAGCGCTGCCTGCAGTGTTGGCGCGACGTGGTCGGCCTTCAGGGCGCGCTTCAGGTCACGCGATGCGACCAGCAACGTGCCGTCGCGCGTGCCGTCTTTAAGAGTTGCTAGTTTCATAGAGAGGATTGGCGGAAATCGGGGACAGACCCCAAGCGAGAGAACCGGGGTCTGTCCCCGATTTCCGGGGTCTGTCCCCGATTTTTTTATTATCTCAAAAATGCCTGCGCCGCCTGCGCTGCGACCTGGTCGAGCGTCAGGCGGCCGCCTTCGCGGTACCACTGGCCGGCCCAGTTCACCGCGCCGAGCACCAGCAGGCGCGCGAGCTGCGCGTCGCCCGGAATGTGCCCGGCGCGCGCCAGCTCGTCCACCATGCGCTGCCAGAGCGCGTCGTAGCGGTCCTTGAGCGCGATGATGCGGCGGCGGTTGGCCGGGGTGAGCGAGCGCCACTCGTACAGCAGCACAGGGATGAAGTCGTTGCCTGCCTCGAGGATGGTGCCGAGGTGCGCGCGCACCAGGCGCTTGAACTTCTCCTCCGGCGGCGCCGGCGCCGCCATCACCGCCTCGATGCGCTGCAGGCCCTCGTCCAGGCCCTGCTCCATCACCGCCACCAGCATCTCCTGCTTGCTGCGGAAGTGGTAGAACGGGCTGCCCGAGTGCATGCCGGCCGCAGAGGAAATGTCGCGGATGGTGGTGCCGTCGAACCCCTTGTCGCGGAACAGCCGCGCGCACACGCGCAGCAATTCCGGGCGCCGGTTGCCGTCGCCGTTCTGCGGCCGGCGCGCGCGGGCCTTTTTCTCCGCCTTCATCGCTTGCTCAGGCGCGGCAGATCAGCCGGCGCCTCGATCTCCATCCTGAGGAGCTGCGCAGCGACGTTCTTGCCGAGGTTGTCCATGCGCAGCGACCTCGCGGCGCCGCCCTGGAGCGCCGAATTGAGCACGATCTTGAGCGCGAGAAGGTTGTCGAGCGGCCAGAGCTCCACCGGTCCTTGAGCGATGGCGGCAAAGTGCGCCGCGAGGCGCTCCTTGGTCACCTCGCGCTTGAGCACCGCGTAGGTCGGGGCGTCGTAGGCGAACAAGCCGATGTCGGCGCGGTCGGCCTTGTCGCCGGAGCGCGCGTGGGCGATCTTCCACAGCGGCACTCTCACCCGATCTCCTCCACGCTCACCTCGACCTTCGATTCGATGAGCTCGCGTTTTGCCAGCGTCGGCCAGATGCCGAGCAGCTGCTTCGCGCCCTGCACGCCCTTCATGCTGCCGACGTACGGCGGGCCGGACAGGCCAAGCCACGGAAACAGCCGCCCGAACGCGTCGGCGATCTTCTTGTCCTGCGTGCGCATGGTCATGCGCAGGAAGCACTCGTTCAACTGGTCGCGGTAAGTCGGGTCGGCGTTCGCTCCCAGCAGCGAGTTGTAGCCGATGTACTCGACGTTCATGTCCTCCACTGACCAGCCGCGCTCGGTGACCAGCGTGCGGATGATCTCGGCCGCCTTCTCGCACTTGGCGTAGGCCTCGGGCCACGCAAAGCCGATGATGCCGCTGCCCATCCAGGCGTCGTGATAGCCGGCGACGATCTTGAGCTTGGCTGGTCGCGCCGCACCGCTCGCGCCGCGCACCCGCACGCGGTCGCTGCCCTGGTCGTCGAACTGGATCGCGCCCATGTCGAGCACCACGTCGGGCGAGAAGTAGGCGTGCGGGTTATGCACCTCGTAGAGCAGTTGCTGTCGCAGCGTGTCGAAGGAGACGCGGCCGCCGGTGCCGGGCGCCTTGGTGAACAGGGCGCTCGCGTCCTCGCTCACCTCGGCGATCGGGTAGCCCAAGTGGGCGTAGTCCGGAATGTCGGCCCACTCAGTGGCCGAGCCGAAATTGCCGCCCGAGCCCTGGCCCGAGCATTCGAGCAGGTGCCCCACGGTGAGGCCGAGCGCGAGCTTGTCCCAGTCGTCCCATTGCCAGCCAAACTCGTGCACCAGCGGAGCGAGCGACAGCGCCGCATCTGCTACGCGCCCGGTGAGCACGATGTCCGCGCCCTGCTCGAGGGCGCGCACGATCGGCTGCGCGCCGAGGTAGGCGTTGGCGAACAACATGCGGCTGCGCACCGTGTCGAGGCCGGCGCCGGTGTCCATGTGCGCGAGCGGCTCGCCCGCCGCGCGCAGCTCGTCCAGGCGCTCGAGCACCGAGTCGCCGCTCACCGTGGCGATGGTGGCCTGCCAGCCCTTGTCGCGGAAGGTGCGCGCGATCGCCTCGCGCGCGGCCTGGGGATTGAGCCCGCCCGCGTTGAGGATGAACTTCACGCCGCGCTTCGCCGCGAGCGGCCACAGCTCGGTGAGCATCGGCAGGCCGTCGCGCGCGTAGCCGGCGGTCGGATCTTTCTGGCGGTCTTTCTGCAGGATGGCGAGCGTCAGCTCGGACAGGTGATCCGAGGCGATGTACTGCACGCCGCCGCGCTCGATGGAGGCGCGCACCGGGCGCCAGGAATCGCCATAGAAGCCCAGACCGGCGCCGATGCGTACCGATTTCATGCGCCGGCCGAGTCTAGTCGCGCCACTTTTGAAAAGCAATTGCTTGGCGATTTCTGCCTGTAGAATTTCGCGGCGAAGGAGGGAGAAGTTGCTGACCCAACTGCTGCAACTGTTGCTGGCCGGTGTGTCGCTGGGCTGCGTCTACGCGCTGGTCGCGCTCGGTTTCGTGCTGATCTACAAGGCGACCGAGACCGTCAATTTCGCGCAGGGCGATCTGATGATGCTGGGCGCGTTCTTCGCGCTCACCGGGGCCACCGTGCTCGGCCTGCCGTACTGGCTGACCATCGTGTTCGCCATCGTGGTGATGGCGGTGGTCGGCATGCTGCTCGAGCGCATCGTGCTGCGCCCGGTGCTCGGCCACCCGGCCTTCACCGTGGTGATGGTCACCATCGGCGCGGGCTACGTGATGCGCGGCGTGGTCACCATGGTTCCCGGCTGGGGCACCGAGACCTACGCGCTCGCCACGCCCTTTGCCGACAACGTGATGCGCGTGGGCGGCGTGGTCGTGGCCGAGCAGCAGCTCGCGGTGATCGGCCATACGGCGCTGCTGTGCCTCGCGCTGTATGTGTTTTTTCGCTTCACGCGTGTCGGCATCGCCATGCAGGCGAGCTCGCAGAACCAACTTGCCGCCTACTACATGGGCATCCCGGTGCGGCGCATCAACATGCTGATCTGGGGCTTGTCGGCGGGCATCGCCGCGATGGGCGGGATCCTGCTGGCGCCGACGACTTTCGTGCACTCCAACATGGGCTTCATCGGGCTGAAGGCGTTTCCGGCGGCGGTGGTGGGCGGCTTCGGCAGCGTGCCGGGTGCCATCGCCGGGGGGCTGATCATCGGCGTAGTGGAGGCGCTGGCGGGCTTTTACCTGCCCGAGGGCTTCAAGGACGTCGCCGCCTACGTGGTGGTGCTGCTGGTGCTGATGGTGAAGCCCTCCGGCATCTTCGGCGACACCGCGACGAAGAAAGTCTGATGCGCTTCCACTTCAAGACAGCGTACGAGCAGGACCTGCGCCTGTTCCGGCACGGCGGGCAGATGTTCTGGTATGGGGTGCTCGGCGTGGTGCTGCTCGCCGCGCCGTGGTGGGCGAGCGATTACGTGATGTCGCAGCTGCACTTCATCGCCATCTACTCCATTGTCGGCTTCGGGCTGATGATGCTCACGGGCTTTACCGGCCAGATCTCGCTCGGGCACGCGGCGTTCCTCGCGGTGGGCGCCTACACCGAGGCGCTGATGCAGGCGGCGGGGGTGCCGTTCTTCATCTCGATCTCCTGCGCCGCGGTCTTTTCGGCGGCGGCCGGCGTCCTCATCGGCCTGCCGGCGCTGCGCCTGAAGGGCATCTACCTCGCCATCGCCACGCTCGCCTTCAACGTCATCGTGGAGGAGATCATCACGCGCTGGCACGGCCTCACCGGCGGCAACGAAGGCAAGCACCTGAAGCCCGTGGAGATCTTCGGCTGGAAGCTTGATTCGGACGCCGAGTTCTACTACCTGTGCCTGGCGCTGACGGTGCTCTGCTGCCTCGCCTGCGTGAACCTGCTGCGCTCGCCCACCGGGCGCGCCTTCGTCGCCATCCGCGATTCCGAAATATCGGCCGCCTGCCTGGGCGTCAACCTCGCCAAGGTCAAGACCATGTCCTTCGCCATCTCGGCGGCGCTCACCGGGGTCGGCGGCGCGCTGTACGCGCACAAGATCGCCTTCATCTCGCCCGAGCAGTTCACGCTGTTCCAGTCGATCGAGCTGATCACCATCGTGATCCTCGGCGGCGTCGGCTTCCTGCACGGCGCGGTGCTCGGCGCCGCGTTCATCATCGTGCTGCCGCAGGTCATCTCCATCGCCAAGGACTACCTGCCTGCCGCGGTGGCCGGTGCCTCCGGCCTGCAGGCCACGGTGTTCGGCCTGCTGCTGATCGGCTTCATCATCTTCGAGCCGCTCGGCCTGTACGGGCGCTGGCTCAAGATCCGCACCTGGTTCGAGTTGTTCCCGTTCTACCGCAGGGGCATGTTCCGGCGGCAGAAGTCCTACATGAAGTCGGAGCGGCTGCGGTGAAGTTCTTCAGCGTCGAGCACCTGGGCATCCGCTTTGGCGGCGTGGTCGCGGTGGATGACGTGTCCTTCGAGGTGCAGCGCGGCGAGGTTTACACCATCATCGGGCCGAACGGCGCCGGCAAGACCACCATCTTCAACCTGATCGGCCTGATCTACCCGGCCACCTCGGGGCGCATCACCTTCCAGGGCCGCGAGCTGACCGGATCGAAGCCGCACCGCGTGGCGGAGCTGGGCATCGCGCGCACCTTCCAGAATATCGAGTTGTTCGAGCACGCCACGGTGCTGCAGAACCTGCTGATCGGGCGCCATCGCCACCGCTCGAGCGCGCTGTGGCAGGAGCTCGCCTACACGCCGGCGGTGCGCCGCGCCGAGAGCGCGCAGCGCGAGGCGGTGGAGAAGGTGATCGACTTCCTCGACCTGCAGCACTACCGCGACAGCATGGTGGCGGGGTTGCCCTACGGCGTGCGCAAGGTGATCGAGCTCGGGCGGGCGCTCGCCACCGAGCCCAAGCTGCTGTTGCTGGACGAACCCTCCTCGGGACTCAACCCGGAAGAAACCAACGAGATGGCGTTCTGGATCGAGGACATCAAGAAGGGCCTGGGCATCACGGTGCTGATGGTCGAGCACGACATGAGCCTGGTGCAGCGGGTCTCCGACCGGGTGCTGGCGCTGAACGAAGGCCGCGCGATCGCCGAAGGAACCCCCGCCGAAGTGCAGGCGCATCCGGCGGTGATCGAGGCTTACCTGGGATCCAAGGAGCCGGCGTGACCGCCACCACCCCGATCCTCGATCTGCTCAACGTGGAGTCGAGCTACGGCCCGGTGCAGGCGCTGCGCGGCGTGACTCTCTCGGTGCCTGAGGGCAAAATCGTTACTGTGCTCGGCGCCAACGGCGCGGGCAAGAGCACCATCCTGAAGACCATCTCCGGCATCATCGACCCCTCCAAGGGGCAGGTGAAACTGCGCGGCCGGGAGATCCAGGGCTGGTCGCCCGACCGCATCGTGCGAGCGGGCGTAGTGCACGTGCCTGAGGGCCGCGAAGTGTTCCCGCTGCTCTCGGTAGAGGGCAACCTGAAGATGGGTGCCTACACCCGGTCGGACAAGGACGGGGTGGCGCAGGACCTGGAGACCGTGTTCGGCTACTTCCCGATCCTGCGGCAGCGGGCCAGGCAGGAGGCGGGGCAACTCTCCGGGGGGCAGCAGCAGATGCTGGTGATCGCGCGGGCGCTGCTGTCGCGACCTGCCGTGATGCTCATGGACGAGCCCAGCCTGGGCCTGTCGCCCTTGCTCACGCAGGAAATCTTCCGCATCATCACGCGCATCAACCGCGAGCGCGGCACCACCATCCTGCTGGTGGAGCAGAACGTGCACATGGCGCTGGCGGTGGCCGAGATCGGCTACGTGCTGGAGGTCGGGCGCATCGTGATGACGGACAGTTGCGCCAACCTGGCGAAGAAGGAAGACATTCAGGAGTTCTACCTCGGCGTGCAGGCCGCCGGGGTACGCGGGCAGCGGCGCTGGAGACGCAAGAAGCAGTGGAGGTAGGGATGAGAGCGGTCGAGCACGGCAACGTAGCGCGCATGTTCTGGCACGGCGTGCGCACGCGCGGAGCGCAGGTGATCCTGCGGCAAAAGGAACTCGGCATCTGGCGCGCCGTGACCTGGGACGAGCTCGGACTGGCGGCGCGCGAGGTCGGCATGGGCCTCATCGCGCTGGGTTTCGAGCCGGGCGAAGTGGCCTCGATCCAGGCGAACACCAACCGCGAGTGGGTGTGCGCGGACCTCGGCATCCTCGGCGCCGGCGGCGTCGCCAACGGCATCTATCCCACCGACGCCGCGGCGCAGGCCGAATACCTGCTCGCCGATTCGAGTTCGGTTTACCTGTTCGCCGAGGACGAGGAGCAGCTCGACAAGGTGCTGGAAGTGCGCGAGCGCCTGCCGAAGCTGCGCAAGATCGTCGTGTTCGACATGGAAGGCCTGCGCGACTTCGACGACAAGCAGGTGATGTCGCTCGAGGCGCTGCGCGCGCTCGGCGCCGATCACCACCGCGAGCACCCGCGGCTGTGGGAGGAGAGGCTTGCCTCGCGCAAGGTCGAGGACCTCGCCATCCTGGTCTACACCTCCGGCACCACCGGCAAGCCCAAGGGCGCGATGATCTCGCACAGGAACATCCTGGTCACCGTGGACGGCTACCAGGATTCCTTCCCGCAGGGACCCGGCGACGAACGCATGGCCTTCCTGCCGCTGTGCCACATCGCCGAGCGGGTTGGCGGCCAGTACCATGCGCTGCATTCTGGCGCGGTGCTGAATTTCGTCGAGAACCCGGAGACGGTGCCCGAGAACGTGCGCGAAATCGCACCCACCAACTTCACCGCGGTGCCGCGCGTATGGGAGAAATTCTATTCGGGCGTCATGATCCGGCTGAAGGAAGCGGGCCGCCTGCAGCAGGGGGCCTACGGCGTCGCCATCGGCATCGGTTACAAGGTGGCGGCGCTGAAGGAGGCGCGCAAGCCGGTGCCCGCGGGCCTGCGTTGCGCCTTTTGGCTGGCGCGCCTGCTGGTGCTGAACAATGTGCGCAGAGTGATTGGTGTGCACCGCACCAGGGTGTGCATCACGGGCGCGGCGCCGATCGCGCCGGATCTGGTGCGCTGGTACATGGCGCTCGGCGTGGACATGCACGAGGTCTGGGGGCAGACCGAGTCCTGCGGGGCCATCACCGCCATCCCCAGGGGCAAGGCGAAGCCGGGCTCGATCGGCCCGCGCATGCGCCATGCCGAAGTGAAGCTCTCTGCCGAGGGCGAGTTGCTGGCGCGCGGCGATTCGGTGTTCATGGGCTACCTCAACCAGCCGGAAAAAACCGCCGAGACGCTGAAGGACGGCTGGCTGCATACCGGGGATGTCGGCAAGTTGGACGAGGAGGGTTTCTTCTACATCACCGACCGGATGAAGGACATCATCATCACCGCGGGCGGCAAGAACATCACGCCTTCCGAGTTCGAGAACCAGCTCAAGTTCTCGCCCTACATCACCGACGCGGTGGTGATCGGCGACAAGCGGCCCTACCTTGTGGCGCTGGTGATGGTGGAGCACGAGAACGTGGAGAAATTCGCGCAGGACCAGGCGATCCCGTTCACCACCTACGCCAGCCTGTGCCGGCGGCCGGAGATCATCGGCCTGATCCAGGCCGAGTTCGACAAGGTGAACAAGCACTTCTCGCGCGTCGAGCAGGTGAAGAAGTTCAGGCTGCTGGAGACCAAGCTGACGGCGGAAGACGAGGAGCTGACCCCGACCATGAAGCTCAAGAGGAAGCTGGTCAACGAGAAATATAAGGGCCTCATCGAGTCCATGTACTCCGAGCGCGCGGCGGCGTGATATAAATCTGCATTCGAGGAGGAACACAACCATGAAGTACAGCATCGGATTCGCCGCGGCCCTGTTCGCAGGCGCCGCGTTGGCACAAGGCCAGGTCCAGGGCGTCAGCAAGACCGAAATCGTCCTTGGCACGGCGCAGGACCTGTCCGGCCCGGTGGTGGCGTTTTCCAAGCCGGCGGTCAACGGCATGCGCATGAAGATCGACGAGATCAACGAGGGCGGCGGCCTCCACGGCCGCAAGCTCAGGCTGGTGGTCGAGGACCACGGCTACGACCCTAAAAAGGCGGTGCTCGCGGCGCAGAAGCTGATCCAGAAGGACCGCATCTTCGCGGTGGTGGGACCGATCGGCACGCCGACGGCAATGGCGGGGATGCCGATCTACCTCGAGAAAAACGTGCCGCACCTGTTCCCGCTGTCAGCCGCGCGCCAGATGTTCGACCCGCTGCACAAGCTGAAGTACGCCGGCTTCGCCACCTACTACGAGGCGACGCGCGCGGGCTTGAAGCGCCTGGTCAAGGAAAAGGGACTCAAGCGCGTCTGCACCCTGTACCAGGACGACGATTTCGGGCTCGAGGTGAAGGAGGGCGGCGAGGCCGGGCTCAAGGACCTTGGCATGAAGTACGCGGAAGTCACCACTTACAAGCGCGGCACCACCGACTTCTCGTCGCAGGTGCAGAAGATGCAGGGCGCGGGCTGCGACATGGTGGTGCTGGGCACCATCATCCGCGAGACGATCGGCGCCATCGGCACGGCGCGCAAGCTCGGCTTCAACCCCGAGTTCCTCGCCTCGGGCGCCGCCTACCTCGATTTGATCCACAAGCTGGGTGGCCCGGCGATGAACGGCCTGTACGCCACGGGGGGAATGAATTACCCCTACGCCGATGACCCGTCGTCGAACGTGCGCGCCTGGTATCAGCGCTACAAGGGGAAGTTCAACGAAGACCCGAACCTGTCCTCGGTGTACGGCTATCAGATCATCACCACTTTCTCCGTGGCGGCGGACAAGGCGGGAGCGAAGCTCACCGTGGACTCGCTGGTGAAGGCGCTCGACAACATGACCATCCCACGCGACATGTTCGGCGCCGACGCGCAGACCTTCAGGCCCGACAAGCACCAGGGCACGAACCGCTCGAAGCTTTGCCAGATCCAGACTCAGAAGTGGGTCTGCCTGACGGACTTCTTCACCGACTGATCGGCATGGCGCGGATTTGAAGGAACGGCGCCTGTGGGCGCCGTTTTTGTTCGCCGCCGGTGAAAGGGCCGGCATAAGCGATGCCAAAGAATAGAACGCTAAAGATTGTCGCTGGCGTCGCTGCTTCGTTCATTGGTCTCGCTGGCACGATTATTTTTCTGTTGGCGGCGAACACAATAAGCTCGGGAATGGCGATACTGATGCTTGTTGCGTTGGCGGGGATGTACGTCGGATTCGGAATTCTGATCGCTGTCTATCGCTTGATCAGCAAGCTGGAATGAGATTCGCACGTTTTAACACAAGGAGGACGACATGCAAATGCTAGCGCAAGTCATGTTCTGGGCCGGGTTGCTTGCGATCCCGCACTGAAGGCGGCGCTGCAGGAAGCTCACGCGGAACGCTGGGGAATCTTCGTCGGACTCTGGCCGGTGACGCTTCTGGTGCTTGGTTTCATTCTCGAGAAGAGAATCTGACACCCGTACCGGCATGAGCATCCGCATCGTGCGTCTCGGTACTGCCCGCGCCGCGGGCGAGGGCCTGCGCATCGGCACTGTGCGCCGTCCGCCGCGCGGCGTGCCGAAGGGCGCGTTCGCAAAGCAGAACTGGTACGACGTCTGGCTGCCTGA
>CAYMVA010000033.1:0-7630 GCA_964393745.1 uncultured Enterobacteriaceae bacterium
GGATTGCGCGAGCTGATCGCCCAGACCAGGTATGCGAGCCCGAGCAGGACCGCAAAATACTTGGCCAGGAACGCGAGGCCGAGCAGCATGCCCGCGACGAAAAACAGGCCGCCAGACGCCTGTTGCGCGGCGCGCGCGAACACCAGCAGCGATGCCACGGAAAACAGCACCAGCGGCGTATCCGTGGTGATCAGCACATTCCATACATTCATCGGCACCAGCAGCACCGCCAGTGCGGCGAGGCTCGCCGTATCCTCGTCGCGCGCGAACCAGGCGCGCAGCGCGAGGTCCACGCCCAGCGCCGCCACCGGCGGCACCAGCACCGCCGGCAGGCGCAGCAGCCACGGCGCCTCCGAGAGCGCCGCGAGGGGCGCGAGCAGCCAGCCGACTAGCGGTGGATGGTCGTAGTAACCGAAGGCGGGCGTACGGCCCCAGAGGATGAAGTAGGCCTCGTCCGCGGTGATCGGCGCGGCGGCCGAGAGCCAGACGCGGAACACCAGCGTCGTGGCAAGCGCAAGCAGCAACCACTGCCTGGAAGAACCGGGCGCGATCAAAGGGCGGGCACGGAACGCGCGAGGAGCAGCAGGCCGGCGATCACCAGCAAAGCGTACACCGCTTTGACGACGACGGCGGCGGCCACCGCGGCGTGCAACCGGTTGCCGAGCCAGACCCCGCCGAAAACCGCGGGTAGCAGCAGCAGCATCGCGGCGAGGAGCCCATCCTGCGCCAGCAGTCCAGTGGCGGCGAAAAGCACGAGGCGCACCCCGGAGGAGATCACGATCATCGCGGCATTGTTCGCGCGCAGCCTGTCTTTGTCGCGGATCCGGCCCGCGTTATAAATCGCGAACAGCACGCCGCCGGTGCCGAACAGCGCCGACAGGGCGCCGCCGGCAAAGCCGATCGGCGCGCACCACGCACGCGCCAGAGCTTGCGGCGCACCGCGGCGCGAAAGGCCCCAGCCCGCGTAGGCGAACAGGAACATGCCGAGCACGACCAGCAGCGCCTGCTCCGGAACCCGGATCAGCAACGTCAGGCCGAGCGCCATGCCGGCGAGCAGGAACGGCATCAGCCAGCCGACCACGTCGTAGCGCACGCTGCGCCTGACGCCCGCCCCGAAGACGAAAAACGCACCCAGATCGAGCAGCATCAGCAGCGGCACCGCGAACTTGAGCGTGAACAGCTGCGCCAGCAGCGGCAGCGCGATCACGGTCGAGCCGAAACCGGTGAGCCCGTACGCCACGTAGGCGACGGCGACCACCAGCGCCGCCGCGGCGAAGGCGCCGGGCGAGAGCGCTTCGAGCGGAAAGCTCAGCGCTTGCCCTTCGGGGCGGGAATGTCGCGCCGCGGCCCCTTGCCCCGCTTGCGCCGGGCTTTGACCGCTCTGGCAAGCGTGCCGAGCACCCGCGTGGAGTCATCCCAGCCGATGCAGGCGTCGGTGATGCTCTGGCCGAAGGTAAGGCCCGCCAGCGGCTTGCCGGCGACCAGCTCCTGGCGTCCCTCCACCAGGTTGGACTCGATCATGCAGCCGACGATCGAACGGCTGCCCGCCGCGACCTGTGCCGCGACCTCCGCGGCGACATCGATCTGGCGCCGGTACTGCTTGGAGGAATTGGCGTGCGAGCAATCGATCATCAGCCTGCAGGGCAGCTTTGCCTTGCCGAGCTCCTCGCAGGCGGCCTGGACGCTCGCCGCATCGTAGTTCGGCTGCCTGCCGCCGCGCAGGATGATGTGGCAGTCGTCATTGCCGCGCGTCTCCACGATCGCCACCTGACCGCTCTTGTGCACCGAAAGGAAGTGGTGCTTCTGGCGCGCCGCCAGGATCGCGTCCACCGCGATGCGCACGTTGCCGTCGGTGCCGTTCTTGAATCCCACCGGGGCCGACAGCCCGGAGGCGAGCTCGCGGTGCACCTGCGACTCGGTGGTGCGGGCGCCGATCGCGCCCCACGACACCAGGTCGCCGATGTACTGCGGCGAGATCACGTCGAGGAACTCGCAGCCCGCCGGCACGCCCGCCCGGTTGATGCGCACCAGCAGGTCGCGCGCGATGCGCAGGCCCTCGTTGATGCGGAAGCTGCCGTTCAGGTACGGGTCGTTGATCAGGCCCTTCCAGCCCACGGTGGTGCGCGGCTTCTCGAAATACACGCGCATCAGCAACTCGAGCTCGCCGGCGTGCTTGTGCCGAGCGAGCGCCAGCTTCTCGGCGTACGCTGCCGCCGCGGCCGGGTCATGGATCGAGCATGGCCCCATCACCACCAGCATGCGGTCCGACTGCCCGTGCAGGATCTCGCGCACGCGGCGGCGCGTATCGGAGATCAGGCGCTCGACCGGCGTGCCTTGGATGGGGAAGAAGCGGATCAGGTTCTCCGGCGGCGGCAGCGGCACGATGTTCTCGATGCGCTCGTCGTCGGTGAGCGAGGTCTTGTCCGCCGGGACGTTGGAAAGGTAGCTGTCGGTGGGTGCGGTCATGGCGCCTGCCTTCGTTGAGATCAAAAAAAAACCGCCAGGCATCTCTGCTCTGGCGGTTCTTCGGGTCGCTGGTGGTGCGGCTAGCCGTTCCCCTCCGCCAGATGGCGCGGGAAGAAGAAGTAAAAGCCGTAGAACCAGCGGGCCATGCCCGGATTCAACCACAGGGGCGGCAGGCTTGGCAATCCACCCCTCTTCGACCCTTAATCCTGGATCCTGAATCCTGACTCCTGACTCCTGCTTTGGCACTCGGCGCCAGCGACTGCCAGCGCCCCGCCGGCAAGCGCAATTTTCTGTTACGCGCGAGGTGTGCTAGCTTTTCCCCGCGCGCATTTAGGCGGAAAACAAGAAGACAGGAGGCCAGCATGGCGGCACATGTCTCTAATTCGGTCGCGAACTCGGTCCCGGTTTCGATCCCGGTCGCGGGATTCAAGGACGTGTACGAAGTCGGCGCGGTGGAGAAGGCGCTGCACGAGCTCCCGCCGAGCGCCAACGAAGCGCTGCGCGCGGTGTACGAGAAGATGCTGCGCGCCGGCGGCCAGCGCTTCACCGTCAAGCCCTCGTCGCTGCCGCAGATGGACGCGCTGTTCGAGGACCTGCCCAACTTCGGCGAAGTGCTCGAGGACATCCGCCGGCAGCTTGCGCTGTGCGTCGACTCCAACGATCCGATCGAGCTGCCGCCGGTGCTGCTGCTGGGCGAGCCGGGAATCGGCAAGACCCATTTCGCGCGCCGCGTCGCGGAGCTGCTCGGCACCGGCTTCGGCCTGGTGCCGATGAGCTCGCTCACCGCGGGCTGGATCCTGTCGGGGGCCTCGTCGCAATGGAAGAACGCCAAGCCGGGCAAGGTGTTCGACACCTTCCTGCACGGCGAGTACGCCAACCCGGTGATGGTGGTGGACGAGATCGACAAGGTGAGCGCCGAAGGCCAGTACGATCCCCTGGGCGCGCTCTACGGGCTGCTCGAGCCGAGTACCGCGACGCAGTTCGTGGACGAGTTCGTCGAGCTGCCGATCGACGCCTCGGGCGCGGTGTGGGTCGCCACCGCCAACGACGGCACGCGCATCCCCGAGCCGATTCTCAACCGCATGAACGTGTACCAGATCGAGCCGCCGAGCGCCGAGGGCTCGGCGCGCATCGCGCGCGCCATCTACTGCGAGATGCGCGAAGCGCACGACTGGGGCAAGCGCTTCCCGACGGAGCTTGCTGCGGCGGTGCTTGAGAAGCTCGCGCAGCTCACGCCGCGCGAGATGCGGCGCGCGCTGCAAGCCGCCTTCGGCAACGCAAAAATCGCCGGCCGCGACGAGCTCCTTCCCGAGGACATCGACTTGCAGCGCGGCGCCCGCCGCCAGCGCATCGGATTCTAGGGGCGGCTCAACCTTTTCGGTTTTCGAGCCAGTCGCGCAGCGCAAGGCCGGTGCCGAAGTCCCACGGCCTGAGCTTCTCGGGCGCGATGCGCCGGTAGTTGATAAGTTCCTCGCCGAGCGTAATCGTGCCCGTGGCGGGCACGTGGTAGGCGATGATGAGCTCGTTGCGGCGCGCGAATGGATACAGCCCCACGAAGTGGGTGGAGAGCGCAACGAGCGATAGCTCCTCCTTCACCTCGCGCGCCACCGCCGCTTCGGGGGTCTCGTCCTTTTCCAGGAAGCCGGTGATCAAGCCGAACATTTTCTCCGGCCAGTCCTTGTTGCGCGCCAGGATGACGCCGCGTTCGTGCTCGACGATCGCCGCCACCACCGGCACCGGGTTGTCCCAGTGAACGAAGCCGCAGGCGCAGGCGAGCCGCTTCGCGCCGCCGTGCTCAGCCTCCGCAAGCGGCGCGGCGCAGCGCGGGCAGAACCTAAATTCGCTGCTCAACCCAGCCCTTGACCGATTGCAGCGCGGCCGGCAGCTTCGCTGGTTCGGTGCCTCCGGCCTGCGCCATGTCCGGCCGCCCGCCGCCCTTGCCGCCGACCTGCTGCGCGACGTAGTTCACCAGCTCGCCCGCCTTCACCCTGCCGGTGAGATCGGCGGTGACGCCGGCAATCAGCGCCACTTTGCCGTCGCTCACGGCGCCGAGCACGATGGCCGCCGATTTGAGGCGTTCCTTCAACTTGTCCATGGTTTCGCGCAGCGTCTTCACGTCGGCGCCCTCGAGCGTCGCGGCGAGCACCCGCAGCAGTTCTCCATTCTTTCCCTTCACCTCGACGGCCTGGTCGGCGAGGTCTTCGCCCTGCGAGGCGGCGAGCTTCGACTTTAGCCGCGCCAGTTCCCGCTCCAGGCCGCGCGCGCTTTCCAGCAGCTGCGTGATGCGCGGCGTGAGCTCGCCCACCGGCGCCTTGAGCGCCGCCGCCGCTTCGGCGAGCCGCGCCTCCTGCTCCTGCACCCAGGCGAGCGCGCCCTCCCCGGTGACCGCCTCGACGCGGCGCACGCCGGCGGCGACGCCGGACTCGGACACGATCTTGAAAAAACCGATGTCGCCAGTGTGGCGCACGTGCGTGCCGCCGCACAGCTCGGTGGAAAAGTCGCCCATGCCGACCACGCGCACCTCGTCGCCGTACTTGTCGCCGAAGAACGCCAGCGCGCCGGCCTTGATCGCATCGTCGAATTTCATGACGCGTGCGCTGACGCCGTGGTTCCTGCGGATGGCGTCGTTCACCAGCCGCTCGACCTCGCGCACCTGCGCCTCGCTCATCGGCTCGGAGTGTGAGAAATCGAAGCGCGTGCGTTGCGCGTCCACCAGCGAGCCCTTCTGCTGCACGTGCGCGCCCAGCACCTTGCGCAGCGCCGAGTGCATCAGGTGCGTGGCCGAGTGGTTCCACATCGCCTGCCGGCGCGACAGCGCCTCTACCCTGGCGCCGACCTGGTCGCCGACCTTGAGGCGCCCGGTCACCTGCCTGCCGTGGTGGCCGAACACCTCCGCCTGGATTTTCTGCGTATCCTCGACCGCGAAGGTACCGGCCGGACCCGCCAACTCGCCGCGGTCGCCCACCTGACCTCCGGATTCGGCATAGAACGGCGTCTTTTCGAGCACCACCACCCCGGCCTCGCCAGCATCGAGCGCCTGCGCCGGCGCGCCGTCCTTATACAGCGCCACCACGGTGCCGCGCAGCTCGAGCGAGTCGTAGCCGCGGAACTCGGTCTTGCCGCCTGCGTACTCCAGCCCGGCCGCGGCGGAGAACTTGCTCGCGGCGCGTGCGCGCTCGCGTTGCGCGTCCATCGCCGCCTCGAAGCCCGCCATGTCGATGCGCACGTCGCGCTCGCGGCAGATGTCGGCCGTCAGGTCCACCGGAAAGCCGAAGGTGTCGTAGAGCTTGAATACGGTATCGCCGTCGAGCAGCTTGTCGCCTGAAGCGAGCGCGCCCTCGAGCACTCCCATACCCTTGTCGAGCGTTTCCGCGAAGCGCTCCTCTTCCTGCTTCAATACCTGGGCGACGCGGTCCCTGGCGGCGCTCAACTCCGGGTACGCCGCGCCCATGGCGCGATCGAGGTCGGCGACGATGCGGTGAAAGAACGGCTGCTTCTGCCCGAGCTTGTAGCCGTGGCGGATGGCGCGCCGGATGATGCGCCGCAGGACGTAGCCGCGGCCCTCGTTGCCCGGGATCACGCCGTCCACGATGAGGAAGCTGCACGCGCGGATGTGATCGGCGATGACGTTGAGCGACGGATTTTTGAGCTGCTTCTGCGCTGTTTCGCGCGCCGCCGCCTTGATCAGGTCCTGGAACAGGTCGATCTCGTAGTTCGAGTGCTTGCCCTGCAGCACCGCGGCGATGCGCTCGAGGCCCATGCCTGTGTCCACCGACGGCTTGGGCAAGGGATGCAGCACATAGGAATCGCCGCTTTTCTCCCGGCTAAACTGCATGAACACGAGATTCCAGATCTCGATGTAGCGGTCCCCGTCCGCGTCCGGCGAGCCCGGCGGTCCGCCGTCGATGCCGGCGCCGTGGTCGTAGAAGATCTCGCTGCACGGGCCGCAGGGCCCGGTGTCGGCCATCTGCCAGAAATTGTCCGACTGGTATTTCTGTCCGCCGGGCTTGTCGCCGATGCGCACGCAGCGTTCGGCCGGTACGCCGATCATTTTCGTCCAGAGTTCGAAGGCCTCGTCATCCGTCTGGTAGACCGTGGTCCAGAGCCGCTCCGGCGGCAGCTTGTAGACCTTGGTGAGCAGCTCCCAGGCGAACTGGATCGCGTCCTTCTTGAAATAGTCGCCAAAGGAGAAGTTGCCCAGCATCTCGAAGAAGGTGTGGTGGCGCGCGGTGTAGCCGACGTTCTCGAGGTCGTTGTGCTTGCCGCCGGCGCGTACCGAGCGCTGCGAAGTGGTGGCGCGCGTGTAGGAGCGCTTCTCCTTGCCCAGGAACACGTCCTTGAACTGCACCATGCCGGAGTTGACGAACAGCAGCGTCGGGTCGTTCGGCGGCACCAGCGAGCTGGAGGCGACGATGGCGTGGCCCTTCGACTTGAAGTACTCGAGGAAGCCCGAGCGGATGTCGGCGGATTTCATGCGGCCGCTATTCTAAGGGAGCGCCGCAAGCGGCCGGCGTAAACGCTCGGTGCCGCAATGCGCCGCGACAACAGAACCGCGCCCGGGCGCGGCCCTGTTGCTGCACCTCAGGCGGCGAGCCGGCCGTACTTCACCAGCCGCGCGCGGATGCCGGTCTGCGTGCGCTCGTGCGCCGACGCCAGCTCGATCAAGCCGCGACCGGCGTCGAACGAGGCGAGCAGCTTGCGGTCCTCCTCCTCCGACCAGGGCTGGCCGGCCTTGGGCGGAAGCTGCTGCTTGCGCCGCTCGAACTGCTCGGCGCGCTCCAGCGCCTCGGCGGCCACGAACAGTGCCCGCACCGTTTCGGCCCGCTGATACGGGCTTTCGGGCGGGAACAGTTCGCCGCTCGCCGGGTCGATGCCGTTGGCAAGCGACCGCACGACGTTCAATGCTTCTGCTTGGTTCATTTCGTTCACCCCCTTTCTGCCGCTCGGGGCGGCAAGGGGATGAACGTTTATACAGTACCGAGGTTGACCGGGGCGCGGCCGCTCAGTCGAGGTAGCGCAGGCGGCCGGCGAAGGCCGCAGGATTCCAGAAGCGGCGCCCTTCGCCCTTGGTCATGCTGCGCTCGGCCTCGGCTTCTTTCTGCTCGACGAGCTTGAGTGACGCCGCGATCTGCTTGGCTTCAGCGAGCGGCACCACCACCACGCC
>CAYMVA010000034.1:0-15092 GCA_964393745.1 uncultured Enterobacteriaceae bacterium
AAGGAACTCGGCAAATTAACCCCGTAACTTCGGGAAAAGGGGTGTCACGCATTTGCGTGATCGCAGAGAAATGGGCCAAGCGACTGTTTAACAAAAACACATGTCTATGCAAAGCCTTTAAGGCGAAGTATATGGACTGACACCTGCCCGGTGCTGGAAGGTTAAGAGGAGAGGTTAGTTCCTTCGGGAGCGAAGCTTTGAATCGAAGCCCCAGTAAACGGCGGCCGTAACTATAACGGTCCTAAGGTAGCGAAATTCCTTGTCGGGTAAGTTCCGACCTGCACGAATGGTGTAACGATTTGGCCACTGTCTCGACTACGGGCTCGGTGAATTTGTGGTACCGGTGAAGACGCCGGTTACCTGCATATGGACGAAAAGACCCCGTGCACCTTTACTGCACCTTAGCATTGGGTTTGGACACAACACGTGTAGAATAGGTGGGAGACTTTGAAGCGGTGGCGCTAGCCATCGTGGAGTCGCAATGTGAAATACCACCCTTGTTTTGTTCGAATTCTAACCTGGACCCTTGAATCAGGGTCAGGCACAGTGCTAGGCGGGTAGTTTGACTGGGGCGGTCGCCTCCTAAAAAGTAACGGAGGCTTTCAAAGGTACCCTCAGCATGGTTGGTAATCATGCGTAGAGCGCAAAGGCATAAGGGTGCTTAACTGTGAGACTTACAAGTCGAACAGGTGCGAAAGCAGGCTTTAGTGATCCGGTGGTTCTGTATGGAAGGGCCATCGCTCAACGGATAAAAGGTACGCCGGGGATAACAGGCTGATGCCTCCCAAGAGTTCATATCGACGGGGGCGTTTGGCACCTCGATGTCGGCTCATCACATCCTGGGGCTGTAGCCGGTCCCAAGGGTATGGCTGTTCGCCATTTAAAGTGGTACGTGAGCTGGGTTCAAAACGTCGTGAGACAGTTTGGTCCCTATCTACCGTGGGCGTTGGAAGTTTGAGGGGGGCTGCTCCTAGTACGAGAGGACCGGAGTGGACGCATCCCTGGTGTACCGGTTGTCACGCCAGTGGCATTGCCGGGTAGCTATATGCGGAAGCGATAACCGCTGAAAGCATCTAAGCGGGAAACGTGCCCCAAGATGAGACTTCCCGGAGGCTTGACCTCCCTAAAGGGTCGTCCAAGACCAGGACGTTGATAGGCGGGATGTGCAAGGGCCGTGAGGCCTTCAGCTAACCCGTACTAATTGCCCGTGTGGCTTGACCCTATAACCGTGAGAATGCGGTATGGGCGCTTGGCGCAATCTCGAATCCACAGCTTTGCTTCTATCCGAATAGCAGCCCGCGTCGCGGCGTTACGGCGCCCCACGGACGCGGGCCCAAGATCAATCTGGCGGCCACAGCAGCCTGGACCCACACCTTCCCATCCCGAACAGGACCGTGAAACGGGTTTGCGCCGATGATAGTGTGCAGTCGCACGCGAAAGTAGGTTACTGCCAGGCCATACAAGTGAAAAAGCCCGACCTCCATGCGGAGGCCGGGCTTTTTTATTTGCTCCTGCGGCCGTCCACGCTAGGCGACGCGGCGCCCGCTTTCGTGCCGCACGCTGTAGTAGATCCCGCAGCACATCACCGCGGCGCCCAGGAGCACGGCAGGCTGCAGAGGCTCGGCATAGAACAGCATCCCGACCACCGCGATCAGCGGCAGCCGCAGGAAATCGAGCGGCACCACCACGGTCGCGTCCGCCAGCCGAAAAGCGCGTGCCATGCAGTAGTGCGCGGTGAAACCGGCGATGCCCAGGCACAGGATCCACGGCGCGTCGGCAAGAGCGGGCGTCACCCAGCGCGGCAGCGCCGGAACCAGCGCCAGCGGAATCTGGATCAGCGACATGTAGAACAGCAGCGCCAGCGGCGTGTCGCTGCCCGAGAGCTGCTTGGTGGTGATCATGGTGGTCGCGTAGGCGAGCGAGCCTAGCAGCATGACGAGCGCCCCAGGCTGCACCACCTCCAGGCCGGGACGCAGGATGATCAGGATGCCGGCGATGCCGCTGGCGAGCATCATGGCGCGGCCCCGGTTCATGCGTTCGCCAAGCAGCAGCGCCGCGAGCACGGCGGTCCACACCGGCATGGTGAACTCGATGGCAAATACGGTCGCCAGCGTAAGCACCGACAGGGCGTAGACCCAGGCTAGCTGGCCGCCAAAGTGGAGCACGTTGCGCACTACGTGGATGCGCAGGCGCTGTGTGCGTATGGCCTGCAGGCCGAAGCGCGGCAGCACCACGAGCACCATGACGAGCCCGACCAGCGCGCGCAGGAACAAGATCTGGAACGCACCGTAGCTCGCGAGCAGCTCGCGCACCGCGATGGCCATGGCGCAGAACGACAGCAGCGTGCCCGCCATCCACAGCACGGCACGCAGTGTTGCGGAGGTGTTCCCAGGCGTGACGGGAGAAGTGGTGGATTGGGCCATGCGTGGAGCCGGGCGGACGCATTCTAGGCGAGCGCCCCGGCGTGCGCTCGATGCGGCGGCCGTGCCGCGCTATCCTTGGCGGCGCGGCGTGCAGGACACGGGAGAATGACATGGACGGCAAAGACTTCGAGGCCTTGCTCAAGCGCATGAGCGCTGCGATCTGCGCCGGCGACGCCGAGGGCGCAGCGGCGTGCTTCGCGCCGCAGGGCCTGTACCACGATGGCTTCTACGGCGAGTTCCGCGGGCGGCCCGAAATCGCACGCATGGTGCGCGAGTTCTTCCATCGCGACGCGCACGATTTCGAATGGCAGATATCCGACGCGGTCTGCGATGGCCGCACCGGCTATGCGCGCTACGATTTTTCGTACACCTCGAAGATCGCGGGCAGCGAAGGCCGGCGGGTGGGCTTTGCCGGCATCTGCCGCTGCCAGCTCGAGGGCGGCCTGATCGGGCGCTACGGCGAGGTGTTCGAGCGCGCCCCGGTGCTGGCGAAACTCGGCTTTTCCGGGGAGCGCATCCTCAAGTCCGTGAAACGCTGGGCCGGCGAGGCCTAGGGCAGGGCGCCCCCCCGCGCTTCGCCAAGAGGGGGCTTGCCAGAACCTTAGATACTGTATAAAAATACAGTATCCGTGGCAGCCTTCGAAGACAACCTCCAGCGGCATGCCGTCTGGCGCGGCGGCGTGCCGGCCGCTGCCGCCGCGGCTGCGGTGCCGAGCGGCTTCGCGGTGCTCGATCGCGAGCTGCCCGGCGGCGGCTGGCCGGCTGGGGCGCTCACCGAGATCCTGTGCCCGGGCGATGGGCTGGGCGAGCTGCAGCTGGTGATGCCGGCGCTTGCAGCGCTCACCGCCGGGGGGCGGCGTGTCGCTTGGCTGGCGCCGCCGCACCTGCCGTATGCGCCCGCGCTCGCCGCCGCGGGCGTGCGCCTTGAATTGCTGACGGTGGTGAGGGCGCCGGGCCGGCGCGATGCGCTGTGGGCGGCCGAGCAGGTGCTGCGCGCCGCCACTTGCCATGCGCTGCTCGCCTGGCTGCACGACGCGCGCTACGCAGAGCTGCGCCGGCTCGCGGTCGCGGCGCAGGGCGGCGCCGCATTCGTGGCGCTGTTTCGCCCGCCGGGCGCGGCGCACGAGCCCTCGCCGGCGAGCCTGCGGCTGGCGCTCGAATGGCGCCAGGGCCAGCTCGCGGCGCGCATCCTCAAGCGCCGCGGCGCGCCCCTCGCTGTGCCGCTCCGCATTCCGCTCAGGAGACCCGCCCATGCTCTGGGTCGCGCTGCATTTCCCGCACCTGCGGTCGCAGGCGCTCGCGCGCGGGCATGCGCCGTGTGAGGCGGAGCGCGAAGCCCTCGCGGCGATCGCGATGTGGCTTGGCCGCTTCACTCCACGGGTGTCGCTCGAGCCGCCGCAGGGGGTGCTGGCGGAGTTGCAGGGGAGCCTGCGCCTGTTCGGCGGCGCCGCGCGCCTGGTGGCGCAGATCCGCGCCGGGGTCGCCGCTCTCGGCTTCGAGGCATCGCTTGCGCTGGCGCGCACCGCGCGCGCTGCGTCCTGGCGCGCGGCAGGGGGCGGGCGGCCGCTGGCGGAACTTCCGGTCGCGGTCACCGGGCTGAATGCCGGTGCGCTCGATCTGCTTTCGGGACTCGGCATCGAGACGCTCGGCGCCCTGATGCAGTTGCCGCGCGACGGCGTCGCGCGGCGCTTCGGGCAGGCCTTGCTCGACGACATCGACCGCGCGCTGGGAAGAATTCCGGAGCCGCGTCGCTTGTTCTCGCCGCCGCCGCGATTCGATGCCAGGCTCGAGCTTCCGGCGCAGGCAAGCGAAACCGAAGGCGTGCTGTTCGCCGCCCGGCGGCTGCTCGCGCAGCTGGAGGGCTTTCTGGCGGCACGCCATGCCGGCGCACGCAGCTTCGCGCTCGCGCTCGAGCATGCGGATGCGCCAGCGACGCGCCTCGAGTTCGCCCTGGCGGGGCTGGCTCGCGATGCCGCGCATTTCACGCTGCTGCTGCGTGAGCGCCTCGGACGCACCGGTCTTGCCGCGCCGGTCGAGGCGATCCGGCTGCAAGCGGCGGACCTGGCGCCGCTTCCTGGCGCGAGCAGCACGCTGTTCGGCGACGCGCGCGCCGGCGGCGAGGAATGGGCGCGGCTCATCGAGCGCCTGGAAGCGCGTCTTGGCGGCGGTTCGGTACATGGCCTGGCGTTGCGCTCCGAGCATCGTCCTGAACTGGCGTGGCGGGCGGTGGCGGCAAGCGAACCCCCCGGCCTGCGGCCACCCCCCTTGGTAGGGGGGCAAAAGACGAAGGATGGTTCGCCCGCCTTCGCAGGGGGCCCGCGGCCGCTGTGGCTGGTCGAGCCGCCGCGCCGCCTCGCAGAGAACGCTTTCACGCTGCTCGCGGGGCCGGAGCGCATCGAGTCGGGTTGGTGGGATGGCGGCGAGGTGCGGCGCGATTATTTCATCGCGCAGGCGCAGGATGCGTCCCTGGTCTGGGTTTACCGCCAGGCCGATGGCTGGTTCCTGCACGGCATCTTCGCCTAGCGATGTCTTACGCGCTGCCGCCGTACGCGGAATTGCATTGCGTTTCCAATTTCTCGTTCCTGCGCGGCGCCTCGCACCCGGAAGAGCTGGTCGCGCGTGCGGCGGCGCTGGGCTACGCGGCGCTCGCGCTGACCGATGAATGCACGCTCGCGGGGGTGGTGCGCGCGCACGGCGCCGCCAGGGAACACGGCCTCAAGCTCCTCGTCGGCACCGAGATCGGGCTCGAGGACGGCATGCAGGTGGTGCTGCTCGCCGCCAGCCGGCGCTCCTATGGTGCGATCTCCTCGCTCATCACCGCCGGCCGCCGGCGCAGCGCCAAGGGCGGCTATGCGCTGGCGTGCGCCGATCTCGAGGCGCTCGCCGGCAGCGGCACGCCGGTGCTGCTGATCCCCGGCGAAGCGCAGGCGGCGGAGCAGGCGCGCTGGATTGCGGAGCGCTTCGCGGGCGACGCCTGGATCGCCGCCGAGCTGCACTGCGGCCCCAACGACCGCGCGCGCCTGGCGTCGCTGCGCGAGCTGGCGGTGGCATGCGGATTGCCGCTCACCGCCGCAGGCGGCGCCTGGATGCACGTGCGCTCGCGCCGGCGGCTGCAGGATGCGCTCACCGCGATCCGCCTCGGGCGGCCGGTCGCCGAGTGCGGCCGAGCCTTGCAGCCTAACGGCGAGCGCCATCTGCGGCTGCGGGCGCGGCTGGCGCAACTCTATCCTGCCGAGTTGCTTGCCGAGACCCTCGTGGTCGCAGAGCGTTGCAGTTTCTCGCTCGCCGAGTTGCGCTACGAATATCCAGAGGAACTCGTCCCGCCTGGCGAGACGCCGGCGAGTTGGCTGCGCCGCCTCACCGAGGAAGGCCTGGCAGAGCGCTTCCCGGGTGGCGTGCCAGCCAGGGTCCGCGAGCTGATCGAGCACGAGCTCGTCCTCATCGCCGAGCTCCGCTACGAGGCATTCTTCCTTACCGTGCACGACGTGGTGCGTTTCGCGCGCCAGCGCGGCATCCTGTGCCAGGGCCGCGGCTCGGCCGCCAATTCGGCGGTCTGCTATTGCCTCGGCATCACCGAGGTGGATCCCGGCCGCATGAGCATGCTGTTCGAGCGCTTCGTGTCGAAGGAACGCAACGAGCCGCCCGACATCGACGTCGATTTCGAGCACCAGCGGCGCGAGGAGGTGATTCAGTACGTCTACGCCAAGTATGGCCGCCACCGCGCCGCACTCGCCGCCACCGTGATCTGCTACCGGCCGCGCAGCGCATTGCGCGACCTTGGCAAGGCTCTGGGGCTCGCCGCGCAGCAAGTGGAGAGCGTGGCGCGCACGCTGTCGTGGTGGGACGGCCGCGCGGTGCTGCCCGAGCGGCTGCGCCAGGCGGGATTGGATCCTGAAGACCCTGCGATGCGGCGGCTGCTCGCGCTCGCCGGCGAACTGGTTGGCTTCCCGCGCCACCTATCGCAGCATGTTGGCGGCTTCGTCATTTCGCGCGGGCCGCTCGCCGAGCTGGTTCCGGTGGAGAACGCGGCCATGCCCGAGCGCACCGTGATCCAGTGGGACAAGGATGATCTCGAGGCGCTCGGGCTGCTCAAGGTGGACGTGCTTGCGCTCGGCATGCTGAGCGCGATCCGCCGCGCGTTGGATTTTTGCGGCCTGCGCATGCAGGACGTTCCCGCCGAGGACCCGGCGGTCTACGCGATGATGCAGCGCGCCGACACCGTGGGCGTGTTCCAGATCGAATCGCGCGCGCAGATGTCCATGCTGCCGCGCCTGAAGCCGGCCAATTTCTACGACCTGGTGATCGAGGTGGCGATCGTGCGGCCCGGCCCGATCCAGGGCGGCATGGTGCATCCCTACCTGCGGCGCCGGCAGGGGCTGGAGCCCGTCAGCTACCCGAGCGAGCAGGTGAAAGGGGTGCTCGAGCGCACGCTCGGCGTGCCGATCTTCCAGGAGCAGGTGATGCAGCTCGCGATGGTGGCGGCAGGGTTCTCCCCCGGCGAGGCCGATGCCCTGCGCCGCTCGATGGCGGCGTGGAAGCGCAAGGGCGGCCTGGAGCATTTTGAGGGGCGCCTGAAGCGCGGCATGCTCGAGCGCGGCTACGCGCCGGAATTCGCCGACGGCGTGTTCCGCCAGATCTTGGGTTTCGGCGAGTACGGTTTTCCCGAATCGCATTCGGCCAGCTTCGCGCTGCTGGTGTACGTGTCGGCGTGGCTCAAGCACCATCGCCCGGCGGCGTTTCTCGCCGCGCTGCTCAACAGCCAGCCGATGGGTTTCTATGCGCCCGCGCAGCTGGTGCAGGACGCGCAGCGCCACAGCGTCGAGGTGCGGCCGGCGGACGTTGCAGCGAGCGACTGGGATTGCACGCTCGAGCCCCTTCACGTTCCCTCCCCGGAGGGTCAGGGTGGGGGTGCAGTACGGCTCGGGCTGCGCATGGTGAGCGGGCTGCCGCAAGCGGCGGCGCAGCGCATCCTTGAGGCGCGGCCGTTTGCGACCGTGGCCGAACTGGCACAGCGCGCCGCGCTCAACCGCAAGGAAATGTCATGCCTCGCGGCAGCGGGCGCGCTGCAGACGCTGGCCGGCCACCGGCGGCTCGCCCGTTGGCTCGCTTCCGGGGCGCAGAGCCGGCCGGCGCTCGGCGTGCCGCTGGCCGAGACGGTCCCCGCCCTTGGCGCGCCCTCCGAGGGCGAAGAGATCGTCGCCGACTATGCCAGCCTCGGTTTCACGCTCGGCCGGCACCCGCTCGCGCTGCTGCGGCATCTGCTCGAGCGCAGGCGGCTGGCACCCGCAGAGGCGCTGCGCGCCCTGCCGCACGGCCGCCGGGTGCGCGCCGCGGGGCTGGTCACCTGCCGGCAGCGACCCGACACCGCCAGCGGGGTGGTGTTCGTGACGCTGGAGGACGAGACCGGCTGCGTCAACGTGGTGGTCTGGGCGAGTCTCGCCGAGCGCCAGCGCATGGCGCTCCTCGGCGCGCGCCTGCTCGGCGTCCAGGGGGTGATCGAGCGCGACGGCGAAGTGGTCCACCTGGTGGCGCAGCGGCTCGAGGACCATAGCGCGCTCCTGGAGGAGCTGCATGGCCGGCTGGAGGCGCGTTCCCGGGATTTCCATTGACCGTGGGTCATACTTCACATCGCCTGACAACCCAGCCGCAGCGCCCGCGCCGCGCGCTCCTTATAATCGGGCCCTCTGCCCAATTCGCCGGTTCCAATCCCCATGTCCGACCAGAGCATCACCGTCAAGGTTGCCAAGGACCTCGAAGACCTGATTCCGACGTTCTTCAAGAACCGGACCAAGGAGGTCGAGACGCTGCGCGCCGCGCTCGCCGGCGGCGATTTTGAGCAGCTGCGCCAGCTCGGCCACCGCATGAAGGGCGTCGGCAACTCCTACGGCTTCGAGCAGGTGTCGGTGATCGGCAAGCAAATCGAGGACGCCGCCAAGGCGACCGACCGCGGCGCCCTCGAGGCGCGCCTGATGGAATACGCCGACTACCTCGGGCGGGTAAAAGTGGTCTATGAGTGAGCCGGCCGCCGACCCGACCGTGCCAGGGCCGTTCCGGGTCCTGGTGGTGGACGACGATCCGGACATGAGCGCCTACCTGGCCCAGCTGCTGGGCCGAATCGGCATGCAGGCCGAGATCGCCAACGACGGCAACGAGGCGCTGGCGATGGTGAAGGCCTCGCATCCGGACCTGATCCTGTGCGACGTCATGATGCCCGGGCCGAGCGGCTTCGAGGTCTGCCAGCGCCTGAAGTCGGACGAGAAGACTGCTCTCATCCCGATCGTGCTGGTGACCGCGCTGGAAGACCAGCAGAGCCGCATCCGCGGCATCGAGGCCGGCGCCGACGACTTCCTCTCCAAGCCGGTGAAGCGCGAGGAGCTGATGGCGCGCGCCAAGACCCTGCGCCGCCTGCACGAAACCAGGAAGGAGCTCGAGGCGCGGCGGCTGGACGCCGAGATCCGGGAGAAGGAGGCGATCCGCAAGACCTTTTCGCGCTACCTGTCGCCGCAGCTCGCCGAGCGCGTGCTGGCGCAGAGCCCGGGTGGCGAGGAAGTGTTCCGCAACTTGAGCGAGCGCGCCGCGGTGGTGGCGCTGTTCGCCGACCTGCGCGGCTTCACGCGCCTGTCCGAGTCGGTGCCGGTGTCGAGCATCGTGCCGATGCTGAACGAGTTTTTCACCGAGCTCACCGCTGCCGCCTACGAGCACGAAGGGACTGTGTTCAGCATGGCGGGAGACAGCATGCTGGTGGGCTTTAACGTTCCGGTGCCGCAATCTAACCCGACCGAGCGCGCGCTGGCGGCGGCGCGCACCATGATCGAGCACTTTCGCCCGGTGGCGCAGCGCTGGAAGTCGTGGCACAACCTGAGCGTCGGCATCGGCATCGGCATCGAGGCGGGCGAAGTGGTGGTAGGCAACGTCGGCTCGCCCGCGTTCATGAGCTACACCATCATCGGCGATTCGGTGAACGTGGCGGCGCGCCTGATGCAGATGGCGGCGGCGAACGAGATCCTGATCGGGCCCAGCGCCTACCTTTCCCTGCAGGGCGCGCTCGGCCGCACGGCAGTGACGCGGCGCGAGGTGATGCTGCGCGGCAAGTCCGAAGCGCTCGAGGTGATGTCGCTGCGGGTGGCCGCCTGATGCGAAGCCCGGTGCACAACCAGGGAGCCGCCGCGTGCGCATCCTGATCATCGACGACGACCCGGATCTGCGCAACCTGCTGGCGCTGTACCTGAAGAAGGAATGGCCGAGCGTGGTCACCGACCTGTTCGACCCGCTGGCGCGCGAGATGCCGGATGCGGCTTTCAAGCTCGACGGCTACGACGTGATCATTCTCGACTACATGCTGGGGCGCGGCGACGGCCTGGAATGGCTGCAGAAATTCAAGCAGCGGCCGAATTGCCCGCCGATCCTGTTCCTCACCGGCGCCGGCAACGAGATCATCGCCGTGCGCGCGATGAAGGCGGGCGCCGACGACTACCAGCGCAAGCAGGAGCTGACGCGCGAGAGGCTGCTCACCTCGATCCGCGACCTGACGCACAACAAGGCCGACAAGACGGTGTCGCCGGAACAGGCCGCGCGCCAGGAGGGGCACGAGCTCGGCGCGCGCATCAGGATCCCCGGCATCAAGGTGCTGCGCCTGATCGGCGAGGGCGGCATGTCGCGCGTCTACCTGGCGTCGCGCGAGAGCGACGACGAGCCGCTGGTGGTGAAAATCCTGCGCCCCGAGATCACCAGCGAGCGCAAGTCGCTGGAGCGCTTCATCGAGGAGTACAACCTGGTGGAGCGGATCGGCAGCCGGCACGTGGCCAATATCTTCGGCCATGGCGTGTCCGAGGGCAGCGCCTACCTGGTGATGGAATTCTTCGACGGCGGCGACCTCAACAAGCGGCTCGGCGGCCAGCCGTTGCCGCCCGAGGATGCGCTGCAAATTTTCCGCGAGCTCATGTTTGCGCTCGGCGACATCCACGAACGCGGCGTGCTGCACCGCGACCTGAAGCCGCAGAACCTCATGTTCCGCACCGACGGCAGCCTGGCGATCGTGGACTTCGGCATCGCCAAGCACATCGACTCGGTGGACCGCACCAGCCACGGCGAGATCCTCGGCACCCCCCGCTACATGAGCCCGGAGCAGGTGCAGAGCCGGGCGCTCGACATGCGCACCGACATCTACAGCGCCGGGGTGCTGCTATTCCAGATGTTGGCGGGTTATCATCTGTTTGACGGGGAGACCGCGGTCGAGGTTGCGCTGGCGCATCTCAACACGCCGCCGCCGCCGCTGCCGGAGAGCCTTTCCAAGTACCAGCGGCTGCTCGACAAGCTGCTGGAGAAGGACCGGGACGCACGTTTCCGCAACGCCGACGAGGTGATCGGTTTCCTGTCGCGCAAGTATTACCAGGGCATCGGCGCGAGCGGCGCCGACAAGACCGTCAAGATCCACTGAGCGATGAACAAGAAGAAAGTCAACGTAGGCGAGCTCAAATTCGGGATGTACGTCTCGGAGCTCGATCGCCCCTGGACCGACACGCCGTTCGTGTTCCAGGGGTTCGTGCTCAAGTCCGACGACCAGCTCGAGACCTTGCGCAAGTTCTGCCAGTTCGTGATGGTGGACGCCGACCTGAGCGAGAGCGGCGTCGCCTCCAGCGTCGGCGCGACGCCGCTCACGGGCACGGGCAAGGTGCAGCACGCCGAGAAGGTCGCGGTCGAGGGCGAGCTGGCGCGCGCGCGCGACGCCTATTTCTCCTCCGAAGCGGTGCTGGCGAAGGCGTTCGAGTCGGTGGGCGCGGACAAGACCTTCGACTCCGCCCAGGTCAAGGGCGCGGTCAGCAACATGAGCCAGAGCGTGCTGCGCAATCCGGACGCGCTGGTGCTGGTGTCGGCGATGAAGGAGCGCGGCAGCGACGTGCTGGACCGGGCGCTCAAGGTGTCGCTCTACATGATCATGTTCACGCGCTTCATGGGCATGGAGCAGGCCAACATCGAGCGCGCCGGCCTGATCGGCTTGCTGCAGGACATCGGCATGGTGAAGCTGCCCAGCGGCCTGGTGGCGAAGACCGGGCCGCTCAACGACAAGGAGCGCGCCACCGTCAAGACGCACCTCGAGCACACCCTGAAGATGCTTACCGAAACTCCGGGCATCGGCGAGGAGGTGGCGCAGCTCGCGGTCCTGCACCACGAGCGGCACGACGGCAGCGGCTACCCGCGCGGCCTCAAGGGCGAAGCGATTCCGACCATCGGCGCCATCGCCGGCCTGGTGGACACGTTCTGCGCCCTGACCGCGCAGCGCCCCTACGCCGATGCGCTCGCGCCTTCGCGCGCGCTCGGCATGATGCACAAATGGCGCGGCCTGACTTTCCATCCGACGCTGATCGAGGATTTCATCCGCTGCATCGGCGTGTTTCCCGTCGGCAGCGTGGTGGCGCTCAACAGCGGCGAAGTGGGGGTGGTGATCGCGCAGAACACCGTCAAGCGGCTGCAGCCGCGCATCATGGTGGTGCGCGATGCCGAGGGCAAGCCGCTGCGGCCGCAGAAGCTGCTCGACCTGGCGCGCGCGCCCAAGGTGAGCGCCGACGAGCCCTATCGCATTCTGCGCACGCTCGAGTACGGGCAGGCGGGCGTGGGAATGAAGGATTTGTTCGGCTAGGGAAGCTTGGCCCAGATCTCCCGCAGCTGCACCGGGAGGTCCTTGGGCGAAAACGGCTTCGAAATCGCGCCGGCCGCGCCCAACGCGAGCAGCTCGTTGAGCTCGCCGGTCGAGGCCTTGGCGGTGATGAACACCACCGGCAGGCCGCTGGTGCGCGCATCCTCGCGCATCTTGCGGAACAGGGTTGGCCCGTCCATGCCCGGCATCATCCAGTCGAGCATCACCAGCTCGGGGCCGAACGCCACCATGGCCTCGATCGCCTTGAGCGGGTCGCCCACCACCTCGACCGTCATCTTGCCAACGCGTTCCAGCGACATGCGCACGATCCTCTGGATGTCCTCGTCGTCCTCGACGTAGAAGATGCGGTTGAGCGGCGTGCTTGGCATGGGCTCCCTGGTCTCAGGCGGCCTGGGTCTGGCGGACTTCGGCCTGGATCGGCAGCTCGAAGTAGAAGGTCGAGCCGCCGCCTTCGCGGTCGGTGAAGCCGATCGAGCCCTCCATCAGCTCGATCAGCCGCTTGCAGATGGCGAGGCCGAGGCCGGTGCCGCCCTTTTGCCGTGTCAGCGCCGAATCGGCCTGCGCGAAGCGGCTGAAGATGCGGCCGCGGAAGCTCTCCGGGATGCCGGGGCCGCGGTCGTGCACTTCCACCCGCACGAGCCCGTCCACGCGCACCATGCCGACTTCGACGGCGCCGCCCTCGGGGGAAAACTTGGCGCCGTTGGAGAGCAGGTTGGTGAGCACCTGCAGCACGCGCTTGCGGTCGACATGCACCGACACTTTGACCGGCTCGCCGAGCGCCTGGAAGCGCACCCCGAAGCGCTCGCCGAAGGCGCGGTTGAGCACCAGCGATTCCCGCACCAGCTCGTCGAGCGACACCGTCTCCGGGTTGAGCGTGAACTTGCCCGACTCGATCTTCTCGATGTCGAGGATGTCGTTGATCATGTCGAGCAGGCGCTGGGCGTTGCGCTCGGCCACCGAGGTGAGCTCGCCCACGTCCTTCTCCAGGTCGCCCATGACGCCGGAATTGAGCAGCTGCAGCGAGCCGATGATGGAGGTGAGCGGCGTGCGCAGCTCGTGCGACAGCGTCGAGGTGAACTCCTTCTTCAGGCGCTCGGCCTCGAGCTCCTGGGTGACGTCGCGGCACTGGGCGATGACCGAAATCAGCTCGGCCTCCTCGTTCACCAGCGGCGTGAGGCTGAATTCGCAGGTGATCTCCAGGCCGTCGCGCCGCAGGCACTGCGTGCGCACGTGCGAGGCCGGCTGCAGCGAGCCGACGAACGTTTCCCACCACGGGCGGTCGAGCACGCCGTGGCCGCTGGGGATCAGCATGCGGATCAGGCTGCGGCCGGTGAGCTCGGCCGCCGGATAGCCGAAGATGTTCTCAGCCGCCGGGTTCATCTCGAGGATGGTGGCGTTGCCGTCCATCTCGAACACCGCGATCGGCGCGCGCTCGGCGAACAGCGCCAGCTTGCGGCCCGAGGCCGCGACCTCGCGGTGCGCATCGGTCAGGTCGGCGAGCTGCTGCTCGAGGCGCTCGTTGAGGGCGGTGTGCTCCTCGGTCAGCTTGCCGTAGGCGTGGCGCAGCCGGTAGCCGGACTGGAACACCTGGTTCAGCCGGTAGGCAACGGCGACGTTCATCATGTAGAACACCGGGATCAGCAGCGCGATCTCCGCGAACAGGCGGTTGCCGAAGGAGGCCAGCACGTAGGTGAACGGCAGCAGAATCGCCGCGGAGTAGAGCGCGAAGATGGGCCAGGATGCCGCGTACACCGGGATCCCGGCGGAGGCCATGCCTGCCAGCAGGAAGGCGAGGAACACCTGCTGCTGGTCGGTGTGCGAGGGGAAGAACACCGCCCCCGCGACGCCCCAGTTGACCCCGCTCGCGAGCGCCGCGATCCCCAGCCAGCGCAGCCACTGCGCGGCATTGGCGCCTGGGTCCGGATTGCGCCGGTAAGCCCAGTACAGCGCGGCCTTGGAGGCGGTGACCACCACCACCGGGATCCACCACAGCATGACCAGCTCCCTGGCGCGCGGCTCCCAGAGCTCGAAGCTCGCGATGATCGCGATCAGGAACGGCGCCGCGAGGGCGATCGGAAGCTGGCGGTAGAGCTGCTCGACGCGGTCTGCGAGGAGCTGTCGCGGATCGCCCGCGTCCAGGGCGGCGACGATGCCGTCCGCGATCCCGGGATCGCGGGAGTCAGCTTTTTCGGTTGCGGTGCTGGCGCTCGCCATGGCAGCGGGTCTCGCTGCCATTATAGGCAATTCAGAAATAAGGGTTTTTTGACCTTCAGGCCAGGGTTGCAAGCAAGTGTCAGAGCCCCTTGCCGCTGCGGATCACGCCGACGGCGATGCCCTCGATGGCAAACTCCTCGCTGCGCAGGTCGACCTCGATCGGCTCGAAGTCCGGGTTCTCGGCTAGCAGCTCCACGGCGTTGCCGCGGCGCCGGAAGCGCTTCACGGTCACTTCGTCGCCGAGGCGCGCCACCACGATCTGCCCGCTGCGCGCCTCCTGCGTGCGGTGCACCGCGAGCAGGTCGCCTTCCAGGATGCCGATGTCGCGCATCGACAGGCCGCGCACCCGCAGCAGGTAGTCGGCGCGCGGCGTGAACAGGTTGGGATCGACCTGGTAGCGCGCCTGCACGTGCGCTTCGGCGAGGATCGGCGCGCCGGCCGCGACGCGGCCGATCAGCGGCAGCTCCATCACCCGCCCGAGGCTGCGCCCGGCGCGTTCCTTCACCCGCAGGCCGCGCGACGAGCCGGCGGAAATCTCCAGCGCGCCTTTCTTCTCCAGCGCGCGCAGGTGCTGCTCGGCGGCGTTCACCGAGCGGAATCCCATCCGCTCGGCGATCTCGGCGCGCGTCGGCGGGAAGCCGGTCGACTCGGTGAGGTCGCGCACCAGCTTGAGGATCTCGGTCTGGCGTTCGGTCAGTTCATCCATGCGCATCTCCGGTACAGGCTCCCATGCTGTGCCTGCTTACACTGGAATTATATCCAGTATCAATCGGATTGCAAGAGGGGGGACTTATACTTGC
>CAYMVA010000035.1:0-9760 GCA_964393745.1 uncultured Enterobacteriaceae bacterium
GCGCGATGAACTCGCGGATCGCCGCGGCGAGCTCTTTTTCCTTGCCGTTGTAGTGGTGGTTCGCGCCCGCGATCTTGATCTGCCTCGAGCCCTCGATCGAGTTGAGCGTCAGGCGCCGCCGCCACTCGGCACGCAGCACCACCGGCAGGTCGTCCTCGCCCGAGACGTCCAGCACCGGCACCTTCACGTTGCCCATGCCGCCGAAGCCGCCGGTGAGCCCGATGCAGACCCAGGCGGCGAACGGCGTATCGGCCGTTTCCTCGTAATACACGTTCGCCATCCATGCGCCCATGCTGTGGCCGAGCAGCACCGGCCGGGCGTAGCCCTTTTGCGCCAGCCAGCGAGCGCCGGCGCGGATGCGCTCGACCGCCTCGGGGAACACCGCCGGGTAGTAGTCCTCCAGCCGCGCGTCAGATTTCTGCACCGGCACCTGGATCGAGAGCGTCGTCATGCCCAAGTCGGCGAGAGCCACGCGCAGCGAGCCGATGACGCCGAAGTCAGGATGCACTCCGACGCCATGCAGAAGCAGCACCGCGATCTTCGCCCCCTTCACCTCGGTGTACAGGCCGAGGAACTCACGCCCGGCAGGGAGCTTGAGCTGCACCGCATCGCCTACCACCAGGTTCGGCACCACCTCTGCCGCCAAGCGTTTCTCGCGCTCGTAATCCTGCGCCGGCGCCACCGCGGCATGCAGCGCGAGCGCGAGCAACGCCAGGGCAACTCTCATTTGCGCACCAGCCAGTACAGCGGAATGCCGGCCGCCATGATGGCGAGCCCCGCCAGCACCGCAACCCCGAACTCGACCGCAAAACGGATGTAGTTGATGCTCGACCAGAGCATGTAGGCGCACATGGCGCAGAAGGCGAGCGTGACGAAGGGATGCAGCGGCACCTTGAACGCGGGCGGCTCGCCTTCGCGGGCACGGAACACGAACAGCGTCAACCCGGTGAGCAGGAAGAAGGTCCAGAACACGGGCGAGGTGTAGGCCACCATGGCGCTGAAGCCATCGGGCGTGAGCGAGCTTGCCGCGACCAGCACGAGCGTGATCACCCCTTGCAGCAGCAGCGCATTGGCGGGCGTCGAGCCAGCCTCGCGCCAGGCGCCGAGGCGCGTGAAGCGGCCGAAATCCCGGCCCAGCGCCCAAGTGGTGCGCGCACCGGTGAAAATCGCGGCGTTGATGGTGGTCAGCGCCGAGACGCAGACGATGAGCGCGAGCAGCAGCGCGCCCTTGTCGCCCGCGACGATGCGCATCACGTCCGCGGCCACCGCCTTCGATTCGCGCATGCCGCCCAGGCCGAGCGCCGCGAGGTAGGCGACATTCACCAGCATGTAGAGCGCGGTGACTGCAATGATGCCGATCACCAGGATCCTGATCATGTTGCGCCGCGCATCGCGCACTTCGCCGGCGAGGTAAGCGGCCTCGTTCCAGCCGCCGTAGGTGAGCAGCACGAAAATCATCGCCAGGCCGAACGATCCGCCGCCGCCGCTTGGTGCAGACGCAGGCTTCGGCGTCGCGCCGGAGAACAGGGCAGCAAGCGCAAGCAGCACCAGCGCCGAAATCAGCACCATCTCCATCGCCTTCTGCAGCGTCTTCGATTGCAGCGTGCCGGCGAGATTGAGCGCGGTGAGCGCGGCGACGCCGATCGCGGCCCAGATCGCCGAGCTGTTGTCGCCGAGCCGCAGGATCTCCGAGGCATAGTCGCCGAACACGAATGCCACCGCGGCGATCGCGCCGGTCTGGATCACGGTCATGCGCGACCAGGCGAACAGGAACGCCGCGCCGCGCCCCAGGCCGCGGTAAAGGTAGGTGTACTCGCCGCCTGTTTCGGGGTGGCGCGCGGCGAGCTCGGCATATACCAGCGCGCCGCACAGCGACACCGCGCCGCCCAGCAGCCAGGCGAGCAGGAATTCGGTTGCGCTGGAAGTGTTGCCGGCGACGATGGATGGCGCCTTGAAGATGCCGACGCCGATCACCATGCCGACCATCAGGAACACGCCGTCTGGAACCGACAGCAGGGGCTTGGGCGCAGGCGTCATGGGTTTCTCGTCGCGTTCCAGGGATAGGTGGTGGTGTTTTCGCCGTCGGACACGCGCACCTGCCCGGCGATGCGATCGCCCGCGAGCTTGCCGCGGAACAGCTGGTTCCAGGGCTTGCCCGCGAGGGTGCCGGTGATCGCGAGGCGAACCTCGTCGCCGCGCAGGCGCGCGCCGCGCACCGCCATCACGCCTCCGGGGACGCGCGCCTCGACATCGAGCAATTGGTAGCTTTGCCCGATGCGGAACTGCCACGCGCCGCCGTGGCCCGGCAACTCGAAGCTCCAGGCGCCGCGCGCGTCGACTGGCACCACCCAGAGGAACACCTTGGAGCGGCCCATCGGGCCGACCATCTTTTCGGGCACCGCGATCTCGACCATCTCGTCGTGCGTCCACTCGCCCAGGTCGTAGTCGTGCGACACGATGCGCGCGCCCGGCTTGAGTTGCTCCAGCAGCCGCGGCACCAGCTTGCGGTTCACTTCGGGCAGCAGGTACATGGTGACGATGCTCGCCTCGCGCAGGTCGGTCTCGAACAAGTCGCGCACTTCGAATTTCGCCAGCGACTCGACGCCGGCGCGTTTGGCATTGTCGCGCGCCAGGCGCACCAGCCGCGGATCGATGTCCACTCCCAGGCCGCGAGCGCCGGCGCGTTTCGCCGCCTCGATCACGATGCGGCCGTCGCCCGAGCCCAGGTCGATGAGGTAATCGCCCGCGCGCAGCTCGCCCAGGCGCAGCATCCGGTCCACGACATCGTCCGGGGAGACCACGAACGGCGTCGTGCCGTCGTCGTACGCCCAGCTCTGCGCCGACGCGCTCGCCAGCACGGCGCTGCACAGGATCAACGAGTAAATGATGATTCTCAAGCGGGTAGAATCGCGCCTCGCGCCCCGGTAGCTCAGTGGATAGAGCAGCCCCCTCCTAAGGGGCAGGTCGCACGTTCGATTCGTGTCTGGGGCGCCACGAATCCGCGCGCCGGCCCAAAGTCTACCTAGAAATCCGCCTCGCCCTCGGCTGCGCGCGCCTTGTTTTGCATGCGGCGATGCTGCCAGATCGCCGCCACGAACGACAGCACCGCGGCGGCGAGCAGCACGCCCGAGATCGGGCGCGTCAGGAACAGCCACAGGTTGGAGTCGGTCATGATGGCGCGCACCAGGTTGATCTCCACCTGGTCGCCGAGGATCACGCCAAGGATGAAGGGCGCGAGCGGGAAGCCGAACTTGATCATGCCGTAGCCCAGCACGCCGGAGGCGAGCAGGATCCAGACCCCGGAGACCGCGTTGGAGAGCGCGTAGGCGCCGATCACGCACAGCACCAGCACCACCGGGAACAGCGCCGATTTGGGCACCGTCACCACGCGCAGCATCCAGCGCACGCCCACCAGCAGGATCGCGAGCACGATCGGGTGCGCCAGGATGTAGGCGGCGAACATGCCGTAGGCGAGCTGCGGGTTCTGCGAGATGAACAGCGGCCCGGACTGGATGCCGTGGATGGTGAGCGCGCCCAGCATCACCGCGGTGACCGCGTCGCCCGGAATGCCGAACGCCATGATGGTCACCAGCGACCCCGCGACGTTGGCGTTGTTCGAGGCCTCCGAGGCGATGATGCCTTCGGGAATTCCGCTGCCGAATTTCTCCGGGTGGCGCGAGAACTTCTTCGCCTGGTCGTAGGCGAGCATGTTGGCGGCGCTGCCGCCGATCGCCGGCAGCACGCCGATCACCAGGCCGATGAACGAGGCCCACAGCAGGAGAAATGGCCGCGACAGGATCTCCCAGATCACCTTGCCGTGCGACACCACCAGCTTGACGGTCTGGTTCAAAGCTTCCTCGGCGTGGCGCGCGTCGCCCATGCGCTCGACCTCCTGCATCACCTGCGAGAAAGCGAACACGCCGATCAGCACCGGCAGGAACGGGATGCCGCCGGCGAGCAGCGGGATGCCGAACGTCAGGCGCTCCTGGCCCATCACCGGATCGTTGCCGAGGATGGTCACCACCAGGCCGATTGCGCCCGCCGCAAGTCCCTTGGCGAGCGAGGCTTCGACCAGTCCCGCCACCATCGAGAGTGCGAGCACGAACAGCGAGAAGAATTCCCACGGCCCGAACCGCAGCGCGAACCTCGCCAGTGGATCGGTGCTCGCCACCAGCACGATCGCGCCCAGCAGGCCGCCGAAGATCGACGCCCAGATGCCGAGCCACAGGGCGCGCCCCGGCTCGCCCTTCCGGCTCATCGGGTAGCCGTCGAACATGGTCGCCACCGCCGAGGGCTTGCCCGGAATGCCGAGCAGGCACGAGGTGATCAGGCCGCCGGTCTCGCCGCCGACGTAGACCCCGATCATGGCCGCGAGTCCCTGCAGCGGCTCGAGCGTGAAGGTGAAGGGCAGCACCACAATGATGGTCATGGTGATGGTGATACCGGGAAGCGCGCCGCCCACCACGCCGATCAGGGTGCCGATGAACAGCGGCAGCAGGTACTTCAGCTGCAGCATGTCGACGATCCCGGCGCCAAGCAGTTCGTACATGGCTCAGAAGCTCGTCCAGCGCCCGCGCGGCAGCAGCACCTGCAGGTAGCGCTCGAACACGAAGTGGCAGATGAACGCGGTCGCCAGCGCAAGCACGACGACTCGCGCCCAGCTCCTGGAGCCGCGCGGCGGCGCCATCAACGCATTCGCCACCGCGACGTAGGCGAAGGTGGCGATGCGAAAGCCGAGCGGGCTCAACGCCGCGACGTAGAGACCGAAGACCGCGAAGTGCATCGCGACCGCCGCGTAATTGAGCGCGGCCGCCGGCTCGGGTTTGCGCGTGGCGCGCTCGAGCAGGTCGGCAACCAGCATCCAGAGCCCGAGCACCGCCGTCAGCCCAAGCACGATGCGCGGGTAAAAACCCGGGCCGATGGGAACCAGCGGGCTGTCCTTCAGCCCAAGCGTCATCCAGAAAAGAAGAAGGCTCGTTGCCAGGACAACGAGCCCACCCCAGCCGTCTTTCGACAGCATCAGCGCTTCAGCAGGCCGAGGTCCTTCGCCAGGTTCATGTTGTCCTGGTCGGTCTTCGCCAGCCAGGCGGCGTAGCCCTTGCGATCGAGGAAACGCACGTCGGTCGCCTGCAGCTTGAGCGACTGGGCGTACGCCGGCTCCTTGACCGTGGCGGCGCAGGCCGACTCGAGCTTCGCCAGCACCGGCTCCGGGGTGCCCTTGGGAACGAGCACGCCGCGGTTGACGTCGTATACCACGCTCACCCCCAGCTCCTTCAGCGTCGGCACGCCGGGAATCTCGGGATTGCGCGTCTCGGTGGCGATGCCGAGGAACTTGAGCTGCCCGGCCTCGACCTTGCCCTTCTGCGTCAGGTTGGCGTCGGTGAGGTCGACGTGGCCGCCGAGGATCGCGTTCATGCGCGGCGCCAGGCCTTCGTAGGAGACGTACTTGAACTTGACCCCTGCCGCCTTCTCGATCATCGCCGGGAAAAAGTGGCTGGTCGAGCCCAGCGTGGCGCCGACCGTGATCTGTCCCGGGCGCGCCTTGGCATCCGCCAGCAGTTCCTGCCAGTTCTTCCACGGTGTCTTCGGGCTCGCGGTGAGCACCGAGGCAGTCGAGGAGATCAGGCACACCGGCTCGAAATCGCGGTAGGTCACGTCCGCCACGCCGGTGTAGTAGGTGAGATGGATGTACTCGTGCACCGCGTACAGCGTGTAGCCGTCGGCGGGCGAGTCCTTGGCTTCCTTGGCGCCCTTGGTGCCCGAGGCGCCGCCGACGTTGGCGATCACCACCGCCTGGCCGACGTGCTTCTGCATCAGCGGCGCGAACGGCCGGAAGATGTTGTCGGTGTCGCCGCCCGCCGCCCAGGGCACGATCATCTTGATCGGCCGGTCGGGGTACTGCGCCAGCGCCGGCGCGGCGAGCAGAGTGCCGGCGATCAAGACTGCAAGACGTTTCAGCATCATGTTCCCTCCTCCAAAGGTAAACGGATTCTAGCCCGGTTCAGGCGGGGCGCGCCTTCGATTGCTCGCGCTTGCGCAATTCCTTTCTCTGCACCTTTCCGGTGGTGGTCATGGGCAGCGCGTCGATGAACTCGATCTCGCGCGGGTACTCGTAGGGCGCGAGCCGCCCGCGCACGTGCTGCTGGATCTCCTCCTCCAGCGCGCGCGACGGCGCCTGCCCGGGCTGCAGCACGATGAACGCCTTGATGATCGCGCCCTTGGCCGCGTCGGGCACGCCGATCACCGCCGCATTGGCCACCGCCGGGTGCTTCACCAGGCACGACTCGATCTCAGCAGGCCCGATGCGGTAGCCGGACGATTTAATGACGTCGTCAGAGCGCCCCTGGTACCAGAGGTAGCCGTCCTCGTCCATGCGGCCCTGGTCGCCGGTGCAACCCCATTCGCCGAAGTACTTCTCGGCGCTCGCCTTCGGATTCTTCCAGTATTCGAGGAAATGCACCGGGTCCTGCTGCCCGTTCACAGTGCGCGCGATCGCGATCTCGCCCAGCTCGCCGCGCTTCGCCTCGGCCCCGTGCTCGTCGAGCACCGCGACGCGGTGGCCGGGATACGGCCGCCCAATCGAGCCCGGCTTCACCGGCCAGGCGCTCTGGCAGTTGCCGACCACGTAGTTGATCTCGGTCTGGCCGAACATCTCGTTGATCGTGACCCCGAGCTGCTCGCGCGCCCATTCGAGCACCGTCACGCCCACCGACTCGCCGGCGCTCATGATCGAGCGCAGGCCGAGGTTGAACCTGCGGCGCGGCTCGGGCACCGCCTTCATCATCAGCTTGAGCGCGGTCGGAAACAGGAACGAGTTGCGCACGCCGTACTTGTCGATCAGGTAATAGGCGCGCTCGGCGTCGAAGCGCCCGCGGTAGCCCAGGATCGGGATGCCGTACATCCAGGCGGGCAGCAGCGCGTCCATCAGGCCGCCGGTCCACGCCCAGTCGGCCGGCGACCAGAACATGTCGCCCGGCTGCGGAAAGAAATCGTGCGAGTAGACGAATCCCGGCACGTTGCCGAGCAGGATGCGATGCGGCTTGAGCGCACCCTTGGGCGGCCCGGTGGTGCCGCTGGTGTAGATGATGAGCGAAGCATCCTCGGCATGCGTTTCCACGCAGTCGAAGTTGCTGCTCGCCTTGGCGAGCAGCGCTTCCCACGAATGCACGCCCGATTCGCGTGCGCCGCCGACGCCGATCACGTGCCTGAGGTGCGTGAGCCTGCCCTTCACCGCCCACAGGTTGGCGATGGTGCCGGGCTCTACGATGGCGACGCTCGCCTCGGCGTGCTCCATGCGGTACTCGAGCGCGTCCGGGCCGAACAGGTGCGACAGCGGCAGCGCGATCGCACCCATCTGGAATATCGCGATGTAGGCGATCGCGGTTTCCGGGCGCTGCGGCAGGATCAGGGCGACGCGATCGCCGCGCTTCACGCCCAGCGCCGCGAGCGCGTTGCTGAGCCGATTGGCTTGCTGCTGGATGTCCCAGAACGTGAGCGACGCGGTGGCGCCGGACTCGTCCTCCCAGTACAGCGCGAAGCGCGAGCGGTCGGCGGCCCAGCGGCCGCAGCAGGCGTGCGCCATGTTATAGCGCTCCGGCACCTCCCAGCGCCAACTGCGGTACAGCTCGAGGTAACGATCAGCCATGCTTCGTGCGGTCGGCCACGCTTTGCCGTTTGCGCGCGCCGAGTCTAACATCGGGGCGCGACCTCTCCTGTCCCCGCAAAGGCCAGCTCATGCACAGCGCCCTCGTGTTCGATGCCTACGGCACCCTGTTCGACGTGCACTCGGTGCTCGAGCGCTGCAACCAGCTCTGGAGCGGCAAGGGCGCGCAGCTCTCGCAGCTGTGGCGCACGAAGCAGCTCGAGTACACCTGGCAGCGCAGCGTGATGGGGCGCTACGCGCCGTTCTCGCAGGTCACCCGCGACGCGCTCGGCTACGCCTGCGAGGCGCTCGGCCTGCCGCTCGACGAAGCGAACACCGCGGCGCTGATGGCCGAGTACCTCAATCTTTCTCCCTACCCCGATGTCCCGGCTGCACTCGAGAAGCTCAAGGGAGCGGGCCGCAAGCTCGCGATCCTCACCAACGGCTCGCCCGACATGATCGGCCCGCTGGTGAAGAACCGCGGCATGCAGGCGATCTTCGACGCCGTGCTGAGCGTCGACGAGTTGCACATCTTCAAGCCATCGCCGCAAGTCTACGAGCTCGCAGTGAAACGCCTGGGCACGCCCGCAGGCGCGATCGGGTTCGTGTCGTCCAACTGCTGGGACGCGCTCGGCGCCAAGGCGTTCGGCTTCAGCGTCTACTGGATCAACCGCAGCGGCGCGCCGGTGGACCGGCTCGGATTCCAGCCCGACGGCGTGCTCAAGGGGCTGGGCGATCTGGCGCCCCGGTTAACCTAGCCGCCGATGAGGTACTGCTCGAATTGCGGCTCGGAGGTGGCGAAGCGCGTGCCGCCGGGCGACGCGCTGCCGCGCTACGTCTGCGACAGTTGCGGCGACATCCACTACCAGAACCCGAAGCTCGTCGTCGGCACAGTGCCGGAGTGGAACGGCAAGCTGCTGCTGTGCCGGCGCGCGATCGAGCCGCGCTACGGCTACTGGACGCTGCCGGCGGGATTCATGGAGAACGACGAGACCACCGCGCAAGCGGCCGCGCGCGAGACTTTGGAAGAGGCTGGCGCGCGCATCGAGCTCGCCGAGCCTTACACCATGATCTCGGTGCCGCGCGTCAACCAGGTGCACCTGTTCTACCGCGCGCGCGTGCTCGACCTGGAGTTCAAACCGGGCGAGGAGAGCCTGGAGGTGGCGCTGTTCGAGGAGCCGGCGGTGCCGTGGAAGGAGATCGCGTTCCGCACCGTCGGGCTGACGCTCAAGCACTGGTTCGACGATCGCCGCGCCGGCGCGTTCCGCTTCCACGCTGGCGACATCCCTCCCCGCTAACTCCTTCCCTCCACCACCCAGAGTTCACGGCGCCGATCGATCGGCGTCAGCCGGTTCGACCCGGGACCGGGACGCAGCGGGCGTCATCGTCCGCGGTGCGCAATCACGTCCTCGCGCAGCACGCGGGGAACGAAAGGGGCCCCCGCCCCTTTCTCGGCGGTGCGGCGGCCTCAGTCAGATAGAAGCTCTCGACCGCCGCACCACCCGCGATCGAGGACGCGCACCGAAGGACGCTGCCGCCCGCTGCGTCCCGGCCCGTGCCGAGGCGCGTGCGGCTCCGTCGCCCTTTAGGCCGCGCTGTGCTCCACGGGTGGCGGGGCAGACGAGAGCTTCTATCTGACCGAAGTCTGCCCCGCCGGGCACCCGTGGCGCGGCGTTTGCGGCCTCAGGGCGGCGGAGACGCACCGCCTCGGCATCGAGACGCTGCCACCGATCGGAAGTGTAAAGCGTGACTTTACACTGGGCCGTGCTGCGGCCCGGTCGAGCGACTTAGCTCTGTCACCCTCCGGGGGTGCGCTCGGACTCGGCGTGGATTTTGTGGATCGAGAGATCGGCGCCGTTGTACTCGTCTTCCTCCTCGAGCCGCAACCCCGACACCGCCTTGATGCCGCCGAACACGAGCAGCCCGCCCACCACCGCGACCACGATGCCGAGCAACGTGCCCGCGAGCTGCGACATCAACGCCACCCCTCCCATGCCGCCGAGCGCCTTCGAGCCGAAGATGCCGCAGGCGATGCCGCCCCAGGCGCCGCACAGGCCGTGCAGCGGCCAGACGCCGAGCACGTCGTCGATCTTCCAGCGGTTCTGCGTGATCGTGAAC
>CAYMVA010000036.1:0-21510 GCA_964393745.1 uncultured Enterobacteriaceae bacterium
GGCGACGCTCGCCGAGCTGCCGAACGCGGTCACCGTCCGGTTCGAGAGCGGGCGGATCCAGGGATTCGGCGGCTGCAATCGGCTCGTGGGCTCCTACAGCGTCGATCGCGATCGCCTGACCGTCGGACAGCTTGCTGGAACGATGATGGCTTGCCCCGAGCCGGCGATGGCGGTCGAGACGGCGCTCAGGGACGCCCTCACCGGTGCGCTCCACTTCCGAGTCGTCGACGGCCGCCTGACCCTTGCTTCGGAATCGGACGCGGACCCACGGCTCGCCTTCGAGGCCGCTCCACCACCGCGCCTCGAGGAGATTGCCTGGGAGGTCAGCGGGTTCAACAACGGCCGTCATGCGGTCGTGGGCCCCCTGACCGGCACGACTCTCACGGTGTCCTTCCAGGACGGCATGATCGTGGGGCACGCCGGATGCAACAGCTTCCGAACGACCTACACCCGCGAGGGCGATCGCCTCGCCATCGGACCCGCAGCGGTAACTCGCAAGGTCTGCGCCGGGAAGGGCATCATGGATCAGGAGCGCCAGTTCCTGGCCGCGATCGAGTCGACGACGACGTGGACGATCGAACGCGGCATGCTCGACCTTCATCGCGCCGACGGCGAGCGCGTGCTGCTCGCAGACAAGAGCGCGAAGTAGGCGGATCGGCACCAGGTGGCGCGTGTGGCGCCCCCGAAGGATGTGAATGCACGCCACTGCCGTCGTCACGCTGCTGGGTGGACTCGGCTTGTTCCTGCTCGGGATCCACCACCTCACCGAAGGCTTGAAGAGTCTTGCGGGCGACTCGCTGCGCCGCGCGCTCCAAGCGCTCGTTTCCGGCCGCTTCAGCGCGGTCGCCTCCGGACGAGAGCAATAACGATGAGCACAGCATCACGTTCAGGCACGCCGGTTTGTCGAGCCAGTTCTGAGACGGACAGCGATTGATCGGGACGGCTCATTGCCAGTTCTAACGTGGCCTTCGTGAGGCGACGCCAATGAACGAACTGACGACTTGCGGAATGCTGGCACCTCGCGAAGAGCTCCTGAGCCGACGGATAGGAAAGTCTATCCACCCCTGGCCGCACAGTGTCGGACGATTTGCCCATTCTCCCGCTTCCCGGCCCTGGTGGGACGGGGGCACAATGGTGCCTATGTCGTCTCGTGAGCCGCTATTGGTAAACAGTTACTGCGCCTCAATAGACACGTCGGAGGAATCATGACGCGCGTAATCCCTTTGCTCTTTCTTGTGACGCTTTCAGGCTGTGCCGTGACCGGGGGTATCGTTCCTGCGGGAACCAGCAAATCGGCATTTGACGATTCTTTCTATTCGGCTGAAACCTACGACTTCAATCAAAAGTCGATCACTGGCGAGGCGTTCCGTGTATTCAAGCAAGGTGCTCATGGCGGAACTTCGCCGTTAGAAATTCGTGGGGAGATTGAGCGCAGTGCGTCCGATTTCTGCAATGCTAAGGGCAAAGACCTCCGGCTCTTGCGTCAGACCGCTTCTACACCACCGTATCTACTTGGCAATTTCCCGAAGGTTGAGTTGGTTTTTGAATGTGTAGAATCGAAGTCCTCACCGACTGTCGATGGAAACTCACCGACCAGAGTCGCACCGGCGATTCCAGCGACAACCGGCAGCAGTGACAAATACAACGACGTCGCAAGGCTAAAGAAGCTGCTCGATGACGGCGCGATTACGCAGCAAGAGTTTCAACGTGAGAAGAATAAGGTTCTTGGGGAGCAGTAAGCGACCCCACCGGCGGCGGTCGTTCGCCACCAAGCCCAAGCCGCTCACCGCTTCCACGGGGAATATTTCGCCAAGGGCCTCCAGTCGATCTTGAGGTCACCCCGCTTTCGCGGATAGCGTCCCTGCGGGAACGTGGGCAAGGGCGTCGGCGAGAAGTCGGGCATCTTGATGCCCTTTCCCTTCGCCCACGCCTCGATGCGCTCGAGCTGGATGCGTTGGCGCAGGAGTTCGACAGGCCAGACCCCCAACGGGTGTCCGCGCCACCGGGGCGGGGTAGAGCGAGCCACGCCAGCGTAGCGACAAAAGTCAGCCATCGACCACCCGAGCTGCGACAGGAGGTCGTGGAAGTCGCCTGTGCCGGCGTGGCGTGCCTTGCCGAGAAGCAGGTCCCTTGTCATTGCCTTCGGGTTATTTTCCAAGTGGCGCCTCCGTGATCGTTCTCTGAACCTCCGCGCGCGCACGAACTCGCGGCGCTTCCTGATCGTTTCGACCAAGTGCTCGACCGAAACACCATGCAGTTCGGCAACGTAGCGGAGCCTCGGCAGAAACCGCGCCGGGACTTCCCCTTGGTCTGGAATCCGCCAGCTCATCGGTCCCCGTGGTTGTGGTCAACTTGAATCGCAGGAATCTTCATACCTCGACCACCACAGCGACGGCGCCCAGGCGCTTTGCGAGTTCTTCAATCATCTGGTGGCGAGCCGCGCGGTAGCGGCGTAGTTCGTTGCGGGTAAGGCGCGCTGGCATGGCTGGCGCCCACTCGACGGTCAGTCCACCCGCACCGCATGTGAGTTCTACCGAAAGCCGGCTCGACAGGCGGAAGGTATTTCGTTCGGCAGCTTCACTCACGGTCGGCCCTTCCAATGGAGGACAGACAGGGACATTGGCGGGACATGTCCAGAATGTCCCCGGACATAGGGGGGGACAGACAGGGACACACACCTACAAGGTGTGTCCCTTGTCCCCCTGTCCCCGTCCCCCATAAGGGCTCGAAGGATCATTGGGTCAACCATACGTAGGGATCGGACACCCCGACGGCCTCTACCAACTGCTCCCGAGCGCGTTGGAACGCCTTCTTGATCGCGTCCTGATCACGGGCGCCGCCGTCGGTATCGGTCCCATATCGAAGCCTGAATTGATCGCGCCAACGAACCATCGTCACGGCGCGCACTCCACCGGGGATCGTCGAGCTGCTGGGCATGACCTCGCCGTGGTCGGTCACGGCCTCGGTGAGTGCCTGGAACGCCACCTTGGCGACGCCTGAGAGCTTCCGGTTAGGTCGCCGTCCCGGCCCTGTGTTGTCCAAGTGCTGCACAACGCATGTGGTCACGGGATCGCCGTCTGAGTCCTCTCCCAAGCTCACCACGTCGAGCGCGAAGGGGAACCTGCCGCCCGTCAATCCGTCGCGCACCTTTTCTACAACCGCGACTCGTTCGACCACGCTGATGACCGTATCCGCCGCCGCAAAAAGCGAAGAATGGCCTCGCGCACCCTTTTGGGCATCTTTGCCGCTGTGATGCACGAGCACGACGCCGGCCTCGAGTTCGTCGCGGATCGCGTCGGCTGCCGCGATAACGCTAGTCATGTCCGCGGACTTGTTCTCGTCGCCTCCCGGCATGGATCGGCTGAGGGTGTCGAACACCACGAGCGCGAGCGGAATCTTCGCCTCAATGGCAATCGCACGCAGTTCCTCTAACAGCGTGTCTACATCTACGATTTCCAGCAGGTTCGCCGACCGGGTAATGATTGCCAGCGGAACCCGGCCCTCGCGCGCCTCGCCGACGTTCCGATCCCGCCACGCAATGAACCGGCGCAGGATTGACGCGCCAGCCTCTGCCGCGACATAAACGACAAGTCCCTGCCGCACACGAAGTCCCCGCCATCGCATTCCCGCCGCGACATGCGCGGATAGATCGAGGGTGAAAAATGTCTTGCCGTCGCCCGAAGGCCCGTAAATCAAGCTGAGCGCCTGCTGGTCAATCAGTCCCTTGATGCAGTAGGTCGGGTCGGTGCTCGCCTGCGCATCGTCAATCCAGACGCGCGGGAATCGCGATCCGGTCGCCTTTCTGCGCGTCCTCTCCGCGTCCAAGATCGCCGTGCCTCTATCGGTGTTTGCCAAGGGATAGGCTCCTTGCCGACTGAATACGTTCTGCCGCGATGAGCAATCGCTTGCGGTCGGCTTGGGTCAACTCGACGCCCTGAGCCAAGTTCGCCGCGGCAGTAGCGACCAGCATAGTTTCGTCGGCAAGCGCCGCGAGAACATCTGCGGCCGGGAAAGGCCGACGTTCGCTGGAAATCTGGTCACCGCCCGACCTCGGCGGAAATAGGTCGGACAGCTCCAGCCCAATCGCGCCTATGACTGCCTGGACCTCGCACCCGGCGAAGCAATGCAGGAGCACACGGCCATCTGACAGCTCCCGAATGGAAAGTGAGGGCCGCTTGTCCTCATGCGCGGGGCAACGGGCGACCCAGCGTCCGGGGCCGGTGGGCTTGACGCCTTCAAGGCGATCGAGAAGTGCCGTTGCGCTCATGCGGCCTCCGGTTCTGGCGCATCCGTTGGCACGAAAGGACTTTGGCGCTCCGGCTTGCCAAGCTTAGGCGCATGGGTATTCGCGTTGCTGGGCGATTGGACCGAGGGTCCACCAACGCGCTTCGCCGCCGGCTTGTCGGATGTGCTGGTCATCCGCCTGGCGTATTTCGACCACCATTCGAGGACTTCACGTTTGACGTATCGCACCCGGTGCCCGGCCTTCAAGAAGGGCGGCCCGTCGCCCTTGGTGGCTCGCAGCTCCAACCAGCCTCCCGAGTAGCCGAGGCCCGCAGCGGTCATATCGCGATCGAGCGGCGCGGCCATCGGGGCGTTCCAGAAAGCCTCACGGAGTTCGGCCTCAGACGGCCGCGGAGGTCTTGCGATTTTGTGAAGGCGCATGACGCCGACTCCTTTTCAAAGGATTCGACGTTCAGCCGTCCGGGGTGGCGACTCCCTGTCCGATCTAGTGATCCAATCCTCGGTGTTCCGCGCCGGAATGTTTCGGCGCAGAGCCGTGCTGATTGGGCCTCTAGTGGATCAGCCCCAGGTCTTGAATCGTAGGTGCTATTCCGGGCCTACTCGGTGTTCTCCGTGCCTGTCTCGGAGAGCCGAATGACATAGACCTTGTGCGGACACCCGAGGGAATGATAGGACAAATTCAGGTGTAATTGCAAACGTTATGGCATGACAATCGCGCCGTGTGCACACGAAATCGACGCGCGTGAAAAGCAATCACCCGACAAACGATTGCAAACCTTTGAGAGTGGGAACGCCCGACAAACGCGCCACCATCCGCTTGCATAAAGGGTAGTAGTTAGCGGGTGTTCGCCGAGCAGGGCATAGTCCCATCTTTGTGACAAGGACATGGCCGGCGACCTCGTTCCCCGGTCCCATGCGATGACGAGCGGTATTCATGCAGGGGGATACTCGTTGGCATATTTTGCGTCTAAACGCGGGGGCGGGGACACAGATCGTTCTGTCATCACACGCAGCGACGCAGTTGGCACGATTCCCGCTGATCTGAGAACAAACTGCTCCACCATTTCCATTGGTTCTCTCAAGCTCTCTACGGAGTGTTGGATGTAGCCCGCGGTCACGTCGCCGCCCGAGGAATGGTTGAGCAGACGCTTGATCGTGAAGCCGGTTAGGCTGCGCTCAAGGTTATTGACGATGGTGGCGAACGTCCGGCGCAGATCGTGAAGCCGGAAGTCCACGCCCGCGGCCTTGACGATCGCCAGGACGTGCCGTCGGTGATACATCAGGTGTCCACTCTGGTTTTCAGCGGGAAAGATGTGGGGCGATAAGCCCACCTCGATCCTTCGGGCGCTCAGGCGCCTCGCAAGCCAATCGCCAATCGGGAGAGTGTGCTGGCGGTGGTTCTTCGTGTGGCGAACGGTGAGGACGCGCTTGTCCAGGTCAACGTCGTCCCATCGGAGGCCGCAGCCTTCCTGCTCGCGTAGGCCGGTTAGAACGAGAAGGGCGCAGAGGTCTTTGGTGGCGCGTAGGTGGGCGCCGTCGTCCGGATCGTGCCCAATGGCTTCCATGAAGGGCCGGAGCTGCGCCGGCTCAAGGTGGCGAACCCTGCGCTCGATGCGATTCCAGCGTTTCAGCTTGGTGAGGATTTCGCAGGGGTTTGCCGGGATCAGGGGAGTTCCGTCGTCCTTCCCGTAGCGCCACATTGCCCAACCTAGTAGCGCGCGCAGGAAGCGGAACATTTGGTTCGCCTGGGCCGGTCCGTTTTCGGATAGTTCCTCGAATCGGCTATTCACCATCCCGCCGGTGATCTTTGTGAACGGCAAACCATTCCAAGACCCGAATCCGACCCGTAGCGCACGCTCGTAGTCCCTCTGCGTGCTCTCGGCCAAACGGTGGGACGCTATGTAAGCCTTGTAGGCTTGCTCGAGGGTGATGCCGGCTGCTCTCTCGGTCCTTTCGACCCGATTGCGGTCGATGCTGCGGTCCATGTCCCCGAGAGATTTCCTCGCCTCGGCCCGTGCTTGGTCTGGCGTGAGCGCGCCGTGCCGGCCTAGCGTGACCCTTACCGTCCTCCCTTTCACGCGCCCTTGAGCAACGTAGGTGATTCTCGAGGGGGTTGCGCGCACCCCAAACCCTTTGAGTTCTCTATCCCAAATAATTTGCTGCCCTTTGGTGGGCAACGGAATCCCGTCGATCGTAGTCTTGGTGAGCTTTTTCTCGGACTTCATGTCGCCTGTCTCCGGTCCTTTGCTCACACGCGCGGGAAGCGTGTAAGCAGGTTGTAAGCGCCAAGTCGGGGTAATCCGATTGGCGTCCTTGGGAACCAGAGTGCGGCAACTTACTGAATACGAGAATCCTTTTGGGAATCCTCGGGTGTCCTGCGGAATCGTTGGGCTATGCGGAGCAGAACTTTTAATCCGTTGGTCGCCGGTTCGAATCCGGCACGGCCTACCAAATCGTAAAGCCGGACGCCAAATAGCGCCGGTTTACCCCGGCGCGATGGAGCGGACGCAAATCGCCGCTCATCGCGCCGCACGCGACATTGACCTTGCTACCCACTATGGGTATTCTGCTACCCTTTATGGGTAGGAAAACGCCTCCTGCTGTATCGTCGCCTTCCCTTTTCGGCAAGACGCGCCAGACGCTGCTCGCCTTTATGTACGCCCGCGCCGATGAAGAGCATCTCCAGGAGAGCTTGATCCAGTCTGCTGGGCTAGGTCGGGGTACGGTGCAGCGCGAGCTAGAGTTCCTCGCGCGCGCGGGTGTCGTGCGCCGCACGCTGCGCGGCCGACAGGTGTACTTCCAGGCGAATCCGGATAGCCCGATCTACGCCGAGCTGCGCGGCTTGGTGGTGAAGACTGCCGGGGTCGCCGATGCGCTGCGGGGGGCGCTTGCGCCGCTCGCTGGTCGAATTCGAGCTGCGTTCATCTATGGCTCGGTGGCAAAGGGCGCAGAGCGCCGCGCAAGCGACGTGGATGTGATGGTGATCGGCGACGTTTCGTTCGCAGAAGCCTCTGAAGCGCTCGCCCGGGCACAGCAGCCGATCGGCCGCGAGGTGAATGCCTCGGTCTACGAGCCAGCAGACTTTCGGGCGAAGTTCGCCGCGAAACACCATTTTCTGCGTACCGTCCTGAAGAGCGAAAAGATCTTTCTGATTGGGAACGAGCATGAGCTTGGCCGACTGGCAAAGAAATAAGTGGCTCGTCGCCCATAAGGCCAGCCCCGAGGAGATCGCGGCGCTGCTCGCGATCGTGCAGCGCGACCAGGCCAATGCGAAAGTGGCCGGGCTCGCCGACGACTGGAAATTCAATATCGCCTATAACGCGGCGCTGCAGGCCGCGACCGCTGCACTCGCGGCGGCAGGGTTTCGTGCCGCCCGGGAGCAGCACCACTTTCGGACCATCCAGACCCTTGCGCTCACCATCGGCTGGCCGGCGGTGAAGGTGGATCGATTCGACCGCTTCCGGAAGAAGCGGAACATTGTTGGCTACGAGACCGCCGGAGTGGTTTCTGGGCGCGAGGCGCAGGAGATGCACGAGCTGGCGATATCGCTGCGCGACGATGTGCTCAGGTGGCTAAAAAAGCAGCACTCCAAGCTGTTGAAGAAGTGAGACCGCGGTCCGAAGTAAAATGAACGTATGAGAAGCCTCATCCTGTTGGTTTTGCTTGCATCGCTCGCTGCGGGCTGCGCCCACACGCAGGGGCGCGAGCGCTGCGGCGCGCTGCTCGATACGGCGTGGAAGGAGCTCGACTTCGCCAAGGCGGAAGGCTTCGCCGGCAGCGTCAGCTACGGCAAGGCCACCGCGCTGCTCGCGCACGCCAAGGGCCAGCAGACGCTCGAGCGCTTTCCCAGCTGCATCGACGCTGCCGACAGGGCGCGCTTCTACATCGCCGAGTCACGCAAGGGGCGCTGACGAGCCCGCCGCCGGGCGTCGCGCCTTGGCGGCATGCTGATATTCAGTCCAGAGAAATCCTGCGCTCGCGGGCGAGCGCGCTCCAGCGCGCGATCTCGGCCTGGATGAACTTTGCGAACTGGTCCGGCGTCATCGGCATCGGTTCGATCGCTTCCGCGGACAGGCGTTCCTGAAGGCTGCGCGAGGCAAGCGCATTGTTGATCTCGGCGCTCAGCCGGTGCGTGATCTCGGCGGGCAGTTTCGCGGGGCCGACGATGCCGTACCACTGCACGCCGTCGAAGCCCTTGTATCCCGACTCCTCGAACGTGGGCACCTCGGGCAGCAGCGCATGGCGCTTGAGGCCGGTGATGGCGATCGGCCGCATGGTCTTGGAGCGGATGTGCGGCAGCGCAGCGGCGAGGCCCGGCATCATCATCTGCACCTGGCCCGCCCTGAGGTCGTTGATCGCGGGGCCGATGCCGCGGTAGTGCACCGTGATGGCATCGAAACCGGCATCGCCCCTGAACTGTTCCATCGCGAGGTGGTTGAGCGTGCCGATGCCACCCGAGGCATAATTCGTGGTCGCTGAATTCTTCTTCGCGAACTCGACCAGGCCTTTCAGATCGGTGGCCGGCACCGCGGGGTGCACCACCAGCACGTTGGGGGTGCTGCCGACCATCGCGATCGCGGTGAAGTCCCTGACTGCGTCGTAGGGCATCTTGCGCACCGCCGGGTTGGTGCCGTGCGTGCCTACGTACCCGACCATCAGGGTGTAGCCGTCAGGCGCCGCGCGCGCTACCGTTTGCGAGGCGATGGCGCCGCCGCCACCCGAAACGTTTTCCACCACAAAAGATTGCCCCATCGAGCGTCCAAGCTGGTCGGCGATGGTGCGGCCTATCAAGTCGAGACCCCCGCCCGGTTGCGCAGGGACTACGATCTTTACGGGCTTAGCGGGGTAGGCCTGCGCAGCAGCGACGCTGGAAAGCAGCGCGAGCAACAGCGCCGCCAGCAAAAAACTAGCGGCGGTACGGGGCGAGGTCCGGCTTGCCATCGAAGGCAGTCTGCGCGAAAGCGAGGAATTGGTCCGCGAGCGTCGCCGGCCAGCCGCCGTAGGCCGCGTTGCCGCGGAACTTGCGCTCGATGTCCTCGCGCGACAGCGGCTCGTGCACGCCGCCGCGGATGTGCGGCTGGCGTTCCTCGAACACGCGCCCGTCCCTCAGGGTCATTTTGATGTGGCCGGTGTAGGCAGCCGGATAGGGGTTCGCCGGATCGACCACGTAGCGCACCTTGCTGGCGAGCGCGAGGATGCGCGCGTCGCGCACGGTGTTCTCGCTGAAGGCCTCGAACCCCGCGCCGCCGGTGACGAATGCGACCGCGATGTTGAACGGCGTGCTGAACTTGGCCGCGTAATCGTTCGGCGGGCGCTGTTTGCCGGCGAGCGGTTCCCAGAGGCGGTGCACGTAGCCCTCGGCCGTCTCGCACAGCACCTCGGCGACGTCCTCCGCGGCGAATCCCCGCTTCGCCAGGCGAAGCGCACAATCTATGTACGGCTGGTTCATGGTGCCGGTGGCGTAGGGCTTGAAGGTGAGGCCGTTCATGTGCCACTGCTCGCCGAAGCCTCGAGTGAGCGCGCCGAAGTCCCCCTGGCTGTCTCGCGCAAAAGCGAAGAACAGGCCGTGCGCGCCCTCGAGGACCGTGCGCGGGCCGATGAAGCCTTCGCGCGCCAAACGCGTGGCATGGAGCCCGGAATGCGCCGCCCAGCCCGCGTGCAGGCGCTTGGTCCAGGCTCCCTCAGCGAGGTACTCGATGATGCCTCCGGCCATGCTGCCGGCGATGCCCAGGGCGTCGACGGTCTGCTTTTCACTTGAGCCCAGGGTTTTCGAAACCGCAAGCGCGGCAGCCATCGCGCCGAGCACCGCGGTCGGATGAAACCCGGCCTTATGAATCCGTTTCGGCGCCACCAAGCTCAGGCGGCACATGGTTTCTACGCCGACAACAAATCCGAGCAAGGCGTCGCGGCCGTCGCGGCCGAAGCGCTCGCACGCGGCGAGTACCGCCGGCACGACCACCGCGCCCGAATGCACCGGCCCGCCCTCGAAGGTGTCGTCGAAGTCCTCGCCGTGCGCCGCGGTGCCGTTCAGCAGGGCGGCATCCTCCGGCTTGCAGCCCTCCGCGTGGCCGAGCGCCGTGCACGGGCCGCCGCCGTCCAGGCTTCTTTTCAGCGAGGAAATGTAGTCGCGGTTGCGCGCCGCAATGCACAGGCCGGCGACATCCACCAGCAGGTCCCTGCAGCGCTCCCGCACGGCGGCGGGGATGTCCTCGGCGCGCAACGCGGCGACGCGTGCCGCCAGAGCTTCCGCCACCGTGGGCAAGGCCGCCTCCCGACTCATCCCATGTATCCGCCGCCGTTGACGTGCAGCGACTGTCCAGTGATGTAGCGCGCGCCGGGGCCGCACAGGAACCGCACCGTGCCCGCCACCTCGTCGGGCTCGCCGCGGCGGCCGAGCGGCGGCAGCCCCTGGCGGTGGGCGGGGCGCTCGGGCGCCCCCGGCAGGCCGCGCACCGTTTCGATCGTCCCGGGCACCACGCAGTTGACGGTGATTCCCTGCGGCGCGAGATCGAGCGCGAGCGCGCGCGTCATGCCCTCAAGCCCGGCCTTTGCGGCGACGACGTGCGCGCGTCCCTGCGCGCCGGTGTGTGCGGTTATGCCGCCGATGTTGACGATAGCGCCGCCGCCCGCGCGCGCCAGGTGCGGCAAGCAAGCCTGCGTGCAGAGGAACGCACCGTCGAGCACCGTGGAAAGCACGCGCCGCCAGTCCTCGAAGCGCATCTCCGCGAACGGGACCTCGGCACGGATCGCCGCGTTGTTGACGAGCAGGTCGAGCCGGCCGAATTCGCCGACCGTGGCCGCGACCATGGCGGCGACTGCGCCGGCGTCGGTGACGTCGGCGAAATGCAGCGCCGCGCGCCCGCCTGCCGAGCGGATCATGTTTGCGGTCGCCTCCGCCTCGGCGCGCGAGCTGCGCGCGTTCACCATCACAGCGGCGCCGCCCGCGGCGAGCGCACAGGCGATGGCGCGGCCGATGTTGCGCGCCCCTCCCGTGACAAGGGCGACCTTTCCCGCGAGCTCGCACGCGTCGGTCATGCTGCTTTGCAATGTACCCCGCACCCTGGCAGAGCGAAAGTCTGCGCCGCGATTCGGGAAAAAATGGTGCAACGCAAATATCCATCGCCATTAACCGGGGTCAACCCCCCATTGCAAGCAGGCGCCCAGAATCTCCTGGCATAGGGAGGCATGGGTCGGGAAAGGGGAGACCGCGTTACTGGCGAAGGAGGGCAGCTCACATGGATCAAATCAAAAGCAGCGTCGATTGGATCGTGGAGTACTTGGAATGGTCGAGTGCGGGCGAGCGCGGCACCTTGCCGAACGTGCTGGCCGCCGTCTCGGTCGAGGCGGCGAGTGATGGCGCCGGCGACGGGTTCGCGACCGCATACCTCGAGTGGATGGATGCGGCGCAAGCGATGACTGAACCGGATTTCAATCTTGCGCGCAGGGAGGCCGCGCTCTGGGCGGCGTTGCGCACCGAGTCGGATTGCGTGCATATGCTGCGCCAGCTCCTAGAGGCGCGCGATGCGCCGCCGCGCAGCGTGAGGTTCGCGTTCGACACGCTCGAAGATGTGGCCGCGGACGTGCATGCCCTGATGGGCAAGGTGCTCGAGCTGCGGGTGCACTAGCGCAGCGGGTACGGCCCGGCGAAATCGCCTACATAGGCGGTGTGCGACACCAGCCCGGTCTCGGGCGTGTACACATGCAGCCGGTAGGCGGGCGGCTCCATTACGAGGCGCCCGGGCGCCTGGACGTCGAGGTCGAGCGATATCTGGTGCGCCGCGCTCGGCGCCGTCGAGGCGAGCGTGCCGGCGAAGCGCGTCTCGATTGGCCGGTGCACGTGGCCGCACAGGATCGCCTGCACCTGCGGGTGGCGGCGAATCACCGCCTCCAGCCCCTCGCGGCCGCGCAGCTCGTACTTGTCCATCGAGCCGATGAGCGTGCGAAACGGTGGGTGGTGCATGAATACGGCGGTGGCCCTGTCCGGCGCGCGTGCCAGCATGCGGTCGAGCCATCCCAGCCGCTGCTCGCACAGCTCGCCGCCGCTTGCGCCCGGGATGAGCGTGTCCAGCGCCACCAGCCGCAGCGGGTGGACCTCGATTGCGTACTGCACGAAGTCGCCCGACTGGCGCAGATAGGCGTGCTCCGGGAAGGCGGTGCGCAGCGCCTCGCGCTCATCGTGATTTCCCGGCATCAGGTAGAGCGGCATGGCGAGCGGCGCGAGCAGTTCGCGCAACGCCGCGTACTCCTCCGGCAACCCGGCGTCGGCGAGGTCACCGCTCAAGACCACCGCGTCCGGCAGGCGCTCGAGGGCGAGCAGGTGGCGCACGCACGCGCGCAACATGTTCGTGGTGTCCACCACGCGGCAGGCGAGCGCGCCGCCCGCCCGGATGTGCAGGTCACTTACCTGCGCCAGCACGAACAGCCTCGCCGCCGCCACGGCTTCAGGCCTGGACCGCGTCGTCCACCGGCTCGCGGCGGCGATGATCGCCGATCAGCCGCTCGCGCAGGATTTTCGACAGCCAGTCGATGGCGTACACCGCGAGGATGATGAGGATGATGATGAGGCACGCTTCCTGCAGCTCGTAGGCACGCAGCCGGTCGGCGAGCAGGAAGCCGATGCCGCCGGCGCCGACGATGCCGAGGATCGAGGCCGAACGCACATTGTGCTCGAACATGTAGAGCGTGTTGGAGAGCATCATCGGCAGCACCTGCGGCAGCACGCCGAAGCGGATGCGCTGCAGGCCGTCGCCACCCGCTGCCGTGATGCCGTCCACCTGCTTGCGGTCGAGGTTCTCGATCGCTTCCGAATAAAGCTTGACGAAGGTGCCGGTCTCGACGATCGCGATCGCCATAATGCCGGCGAGCGGCCCCAAGCCGATGGCGCGCACGAAAATCAACGCCCAGATCAGGTAGTCGAACGAGCGCAGCAGGTCCGCGAAGCGGCGGGTGCCGAACTGCAGCGGCCGCGCACGCGTCATGTTCCTGGAGGCGAGGAAGCCCAGGGGAAACGCGAACACCGCGCCCAGCAGCGTGCCCATGAACGCCATGGCGATGGTTTCGCCCATCACCATGACGAACATCGGCAGGTGCGCAAAACCGGTGGGCGGAAACAGCTGCGCCACCACCACGGCGCCGAATTTGGAAACACCGTGCAGGAATCCGAGCGAAAAGAAGTCGAAGCGGTACAGGCAATACAGAGTCAGCGCCGTGCCGCTGCCCCACATGAGCCAGAAGCGCACGCGCTCCCAGGCCGGCGGCCCGAAGGCGCCGGGGAGGCGCGCCCGCTCGGCGGCGATGTCGGCGGCGGTGATGTCGGCGAGGCGCACGCTCATCGGAGCGGGGGGGGCCAGGCCCCTTCCGGTAAATGCGCTCGGAGCCTTCCCGGCCCCCCGCACCCCCCGTGCGCGGTCGACACGGGATGTCTCATACGTTCGAGTTCATTGCGCGAAACTGGCCTTGCCGATGGCGCTGTGGCGGAACATCTCGCTCAGCATGTCGATCAGCATGATGGTCGCGACGATGATGAGCAGGATCGCGCCGGCGTCGGAGAAGTACAGCAGCTGCACCGAGGTGAACAGGTCGTGCCCGATGCCGCCGGCGCCGACGAAGCCGACGATGGTGGCGCTGCGCACGTTCAGCTCCAACCGCCAGAAGGTATAGGACATGTAGTTCGGCATTACCTGCGGCAGCACCGCGAAGCGGATTTCCTGCAGCCAGGTGCCGCCCGCGGCGCGCACGCCATCGATCGGCAGCGGGCTGATGTTCTCGTTCACCTCGGCGAACAGCTTGCCCTGCGCGCCGACGGTGTGCACGGTGATCGCCAGGATGCCTGCCAGCGGGCCGATGCCGAAGGCGATGACGAACATCAGCGCCCAGACGATGTCCGGGACGGTACGCGCGATCTCGAGCACGCGGCGCGTCACCCAGAAGGCCAGGTAATGCCGGGCCAGGTTGCGCGCTGCGAAGAAGCTGAGATAGCCGCCGAGCGCGGTGCCGAAGACGGTGGCAAGCCAGGCCATCAGCAGCGTGTTGAGCAGGCTCTCGAGCCACTTGTCGATGCCCCAGTACCACTCGCCGAGGTCGCTGGCGAAGGTCGCGAGCCCGATCGGCGGCACCATCTTGACCAGGAACTCGGTGGTGCGAGGCAGCCCCTGGATGAGGGTCAGGACATCGAATTTCGCGGTGATGCCGGCGGCGGCGAGGCAGACCAGGAAAACCGCCCCGAAGAGGGCCGCATAGATCCTCTTCGCGCGCCGGAACGCGGCGTACCGCGTCTCGAAGCGGGCGGCGGCGCTGCGCGGCTGCGAATCCGCGCTGCTCACTTAGGCTTGCGCCGGCGCGCCTCGCGCTCGTCCACCGCGGCCTGGCAGATCAGGCTGTAGTCCTTATGCGCGACCGGAACCATGCCGCCCGTCTTGCCCTGGGCGACCGACTCGGCGAGCTTCATGTCCACGTCCTTCAAGCCGGTGAAGAGCTTTTCCATGTCGGCGCGCATCTCGGGCGGCACGTCCTTGCGGATCACCACCGGGGGCGAGGGCAGTGGGTCGGAAGTCCAGATGATGCGGATCTCCTCGCGCTTGAGCAGGCCCCGATTCATCATCTGGCGCAAGTTGCCGATGTTGTCGTTCTTCGAGGTCCAGGTGAAGGCGGCGTCGTAAGTGCCCCTCAGCACGCCGAGCACGCTTTGCGGATGGCCGCCGGAGAGCGGGCTCTTGAAATATTCGTCCACCGGCTTGCCCATGGCGCGGAACGCCGCGGTCGGGATCAGGTAGCCCGAGCCCGACAGCGGGTCGGTGCGCGCCACGACCTTGCCTTTCAGGTCCTCGAAATTCTTGTACGGGCTATCGGTTTTCACCACGATGACCGCGTTGTAGCCCATCGAGCCGTCGGGTTCGGAAGCCGCCACCAGCGGCTCGACCCCGCCCTTGCTGTCCATGTGCGTCTGGCAGTAGGTGAAGCCAGAGAGCCACGCGAGGTTGATCTGTCCCGCGATCAGCGCGTTCACCACGCCCGAATAGTCGGTTGCGGTGTAAAGCTCCCACTTGACGCCAGTTTCCTTCATCGCGTGCTTGAGGAAGGCGTCCATTGACTGCGTGGTCGAGGTCTGGGTCTCCACCGGGATGACGCCGTATTTGACCACCGGATACTTCTGCTGCCAGCCGCCTGCCTGCTGGGCATTGGCGGCGGTGGCCGGCAGCAGCGCGGCGAGCGCCAAGCTGGCAGCGAAATTGCGAAGTTGAGCTTTGTCCATGAGCGTCTCCTCCTTACGAATCTAGCGTTGCGGGTTCCCGGGCAGGCGCCGAGGTGGCGGTGAGCGCCAGCTCGACCTCGTCGTCGCCGGGCTCGCCGCCGCCGTAGATCTCGCGCGCGATCGCCGGCGACAGTTCCGAGGGCAGGCCATTAAAAACGATGCTGCCTTTGCGCATGCCGATGATGCGGTCGCAGTAGTCCTTGGCGGTCTGCAGCAGGTGCAGATTGGACACCACGGTGATGCCGTCCTCCTGGTTGATGCGGCGCAACGAGTTCATCACGATACTTGCATTGCGCAGGTCGAGCGAAGCGATCGGCTCGTCCGCGAGCAGGATCTTCGGCTCCTGCACCAGCGCGCGCGCGATGGCGACGCGCTGCTGCTGGCCGCCGGAGAGCTCGTCGGCGCGGTGCAGGCCGTGCGACACCATGTCTAGCCGCTGCAGCGCCCGGATGGCGAGCGTGCGGTCCTGCGGCGAGAACATCATCAACAGCGTCGGCAGGGTCGGGTGATAGCTGATCCGCCCCATCAGCACGTTGGTCATGACCGCGAGCCGCGGCACCAGGTTGAACTGCTGGAACACCATGGCGCAGCGGGCGCGCCATTCCCGCAAGGCGCGTCCTTTCAGAGTGCAGACGTCGACCTCGCGGTCGAACACGTCGTCGCACAGCACCCGGCCCGAGGTCGCATCGGTCAGCCGGTTGATCATGCGCAGCAGCGTGGACTTGCCGGCGCCCGAGCGGCCGATGATCCCGACCATCTTGCCGGTCGGCACCTCGAAGCTCACGTTGTCGACCGCAACCAGCGAGCCGAACTTCTTGGTCAGCTGCTCGACCTTCAGCATCGCTCCTCCCCGAATGATGGTGGCCGAAGTGCGCGAGGACTGTCAAGATATATGCGTATGCGCGCAATCATCATAGGGGCCGGGCGCGGCCGCCGCCTCATGCCGACCACCGAGAATGCGCCCAAGTGCTTCGCCGAGATCCGCGGCAGGCGCATCCTCGACTGGACCGTCGAGGCGCTCGCCGCCGGCGGCGTTACCGACATCTGCTTCATCGGCGGCTATCGCATGGAGGCGGTCGAGCGCGAGTACCCGCAATTCACCTTCCGCCGCAATGCCGAGTGGGAGCAGAACAACATTCTGGTGTCGCTCATGTTCGCCGAGGATCTGATGGACCGGCCGTTCGTGACCGCCTATTCCGACATCCTCTTCACAGGGGACGTCGTAGCGGGGCTGGTCGCCTCGCCCGTCGACATCGCGCTCGGCATCGACACCGACTGGCGCGAGCATTACCGGCCGCGCAGCCAGCACCCGCCGCACGACGCCGAGAAGGTGATCACGCGCAACGGCCGGGTGCAGCGCGTGCAGCGCAACATCCCCTACGAGGACGCGAGCGGCGAATTCATCGGCGTGGCCAAGTTCAGCGCGCGCGGCGGCGCGCTCCTCAGGGAGCACTACCACCGGCGCCGGCGCGAGTTCTGGGACCAGCCGTATCGCGAAGCGGGGCAGTTCCAGAAGGCCTACCTGATCCACCTGTTCCAAGACATGATCGAGCAGGGCGTCGAATTCGGCCACGCCGACACGCACGGCAACTACCGCGAGATCGACACCCAGGAGGACATGGACCTGGCACAGAAGGGATGGGCTTTGTGACCGCAGGCGCCGCATGAGCGCGATGCCCCTGTTCCCTGCCTCGGTGGTGGGCTCGCTGCCGCGCCCGCAGCACGTGCGCGAGCTGATTGAGAAGCCTGCCTGGGACGAGGCCGACGAGCGCGCGATGGACGCCGCGGTGCGCTACGCCGTGTCGATGCAGGAGATGGCGGGGCTCGATGTCGTCACCGACGGCGAATGGCGGCGGCGCTCCTATATCGGCGTGATCGCGGAGCTGGCGCACGGTTTCGCGCTGGAGGTCAATCCGGCCGACGGCAGGCCCTGGACCGTGGTCACGGAGAAGCTCTCGACCAAGGATCCGGGCTTCATCGCGGCCGAAGCGAAGTTCCTCAAGGACGTGGCGCGCGCCGGCACCAAGATCACGCTGCCTGCGCCCGCGTTGCTCGGCGAGCGCCTGTGGCACCCGGTGCGCTCGCGCAAGGCCTATCCGCAGCGCGAGGACTTCGTGCGCGATTGCGTGGCGCCGCTGCGGCGCGAGATCGAGCTCATCCGCCGCATCGGCATAGACATCGTGCAGATCGACGACCCGCACCTTTGCCTGTTCGTGGATCCGGCGGTGCGCCGAGCCTACGACGACCCCGATCGCGCGGCCGATTTCGCAGCCGACATGATCAACGCGCTGGTCGAGGGCTTCGACGGCATCAAGTTCGCGGTGCACCTGTGCCGGCGCGCCGGCGCGCGCGTGCGCGGCGAAAAGCACCACGCCGGGACCTACGGGCCGATCCTGCCGCAGTTGAACCGGCTCAAGGTCCAGCACCTGACCATGGAGTTCACCGCCGCCGGGGCGGATGACCTGGAGAGCCTCGGCCGGTTGCGCAGCGATTTCGAGCTCGGCCTCGGCGTGGTGGATGTGACTCCGGGCGTCAAGCAGGACGTCGCGCAAATTGTGGCGCGCGTCGAGCGCGCGCTCGGGCGGGTCGACGCCAAGCGCATCACGCTCAATCCGGATTGCGGCTTCGCCCCCGGCTCGGCGGCCCGGGTGGATATCGACGAGGTCTACCTCAAGCTGTGCGCCGAAGCCGAAGCCGCGCGGCTGCTGCGCGCGCGCCACGGCTGAACGCAATGCTGCGGAAAGGTTGATCCCGGGTAAGGATCGCCGGTTGCGGCATTGCCAGCGGCGCGCTAGGCCGCGACCATGCCGCACCCGTGAACATCCTGCTGGTCTATCCGCGCACCCCAGACACTTTCTGGAGCTTCAGCCACGTGCTGCCGTTCGTGGCGCGCAAGGCTGCATTCCCGCCGCTCGGCCTGCTCACGGTCGCGGCGATGCTGCCAGCGCACTGGAACTTGAGGTTGTGCGACATGAACGTGGCGCCGCTCGAGGACGACGCCATCGCCTGGGCGGACTACGTGTTCCTCAGCGGCATGATCGTGCACAAGGAGAACGCGCGTCAGGTCGCCGGGCGCTGCGCCGCGCTCGGCAAAGCGGTGCTCGCCGGCGGGCCGCTGTTCACTACCGGGCACGCGGATTTTCCCGAGATCCCACATTTCGTCTGCGGCGAGGCGGAAGCGCTCATGGCGGAGGTGATCGCCGACATCGAGCGCGGCGTGCTCAAGCCGATGTACCGCGCGCCGGGCTTTCCAGAGGTGCGCGCCACGCCGGTGCCGCGCTGGGACCTGGTTCGGCTGCGCGACTACGTCACCATGCCGGTGCAGTTCTCGCGCGGCTGCCCGTTCCAGTGCGAGTTCTGCGACATCGTGGTGATGAACGGCCGCGTGCCGCGCACCAAGGCCCCGGCGCAGGTTATCGCCGAGCTCGAAGAATTGGGCCGGCGCGGCTGGGACCAGATGGTGTTCGTGGTGGATGACAACTTCATCGGTAACCGCAAGCGCGCCCGCGAGCTGCTGCGCGAGATCATCGCCTGGCGCGCGCGCAGCGGCAGCGGCATCGGCTTCCTCACCGAAGCGTCGGTCAACCTGGCCGACGACGCGGAACTGTGCTCGCTCATGGTCAAGGCCGGGTTCAAGAAGGTGTTTCTCGGCATCGAGACGCCCTCTGCCGAAAGCCTCGAGGAATGCCGCAAGCAGCAAAACCGCGGCCGCGACCTCGGCGACGCGGTACGCACGCTGCAGCGCGCCGGAATGGAAGTGATGGGAGGCTTCATCGTCGGCTTCGACAGCGACCGCGCCGACATCTTCCGCCGCCAGTTCGAGTTCATCCAGCGCTCCGGCGTGGTGACCGCGATGGTGGGGCTGCTGTCGGCGCTGCCGCAGACCGCGCTCTACCAGCGCCTGGCGCGCGAGGGCCGGATCCTCGCCGAGAGCTGCGGCAACAACACCGACGCGGTGGTCAATTTCGTCACCCGCATGGACCGCGAGGTCCTGCTCTCGGGCTACCGCGAGTTGATGCGCAAGCTCTACCACCCCGCGAACTATTACCGGCGCGTGCGCACCTTTCTTGCCACTTGGCGGCCGAGCGGGCCCCGGCTGCGGCTCTCGGCGGCGGACGCGCGGGCGTTCTTGCGCTCGCTCTGGGTGCTCGGGCTACGCGACCCCGGGCGCTGGGGCTTCTGGCGGCTGATGGTCTCGACGCTGCTCGCGAGCCCGGCGAAATTCCGCACCGCGATGGAGCTTTCGATCATCGGCCTTCACTTCCGCAGGGTCGCAGCCACCCTGTAGCGCGACCGCTTCCCGCGCACCCGCTACTCGCGCACCCGCATCAGCTTTTGCACCTCGCCCACGCGCCGCAGGGCGCGCATGACGCGCGCCAAGTGCGCCCGGTTGCCGACCTCCAGCACGAACAGCATGGTGGTGTAGAGCGAGCGGTCGTCTTCCATGCTGATGGAGTCGATGTTGGAGCCGGCCTGCGCGATCTCGGAGGCGACCTTGGCGAGCACCCCGCGCTGGTTGGCCACCATCACCTTGATCGCCGTCTGGAACAGCCGCGTGGTGGCGCGGTCCCACTCGACGTCCAGCCATTGCTCCGGCTGGTTGCGTCGCGAGCGCTCGACCTGGCGGCAGTCGGCGGCGTGCACCACCAGCCCCTGGCCCTTCTTGATCGAGCCGACGATGCTGTCGCCCGGAATCGGCCGGCAGCAGGTGGCGAGCTGCACCGCCATGCCCTCGGTGCCGCGGATCAGCACCGCGCCGGTCGCGGCGCGGGCGGCGCCTTTGGGTTCGTCGCGCTCGGTTTGCAGCAGCAGCCGCCGCGCCACCACCGCCGGCAGGCGCTTGCCCATGCCGATGTCGGCGAGCACCTCCTGCCTGGAGCGCGCGCCGGAATCGCGCACCACGCGCTCCCAGCTGGCATCGTCGATCTCGGCGCTTGCATGGCCGGCGGCCTTGAGCGCCTGCTCGAGCAGGCGCTCGCCGAGCGCCGCCGACTCCTGGTACTGCATGGTCTTGAGGAAATGCCGGATGTTGGAGCGTGCCTTGGCGGTGCGCACGTATTGCAACCACGCCGGGTTGGGCTTGGCGTGGCCGGTGGTGATGATCTCGACCCGGTCGCCGTTGCGCAGCTCGTTCCTGAGCGGCACCAGCTCACCGTTCACTTTCGCCGCCACGCAGCGGTTGCCGATGTCGGTGTGCACCAGGTAGGCGAAATCCACCGTGGTGGCGCCGCGCGGCAGCGACAGGATCCGTCCCTTGGGCGTGAACACGTAGACCTCGTCGGGGAACAGGTCCACCTTGACGTGCTCCAGGAACTCGTGCGAGTCGCCCGACTGGCTCTGGATCTCGAGCAGCGACTGCAGCCACTGGTGGGTCTTTTTCTGCAGCTCCGAGAGCGGTTCGGCGTCACTCTTGTACATCCAGTGCGACGCCACGCCCGCCTCGGCCAGGCGGTGCATCTCCTCGGTGCGCACCTGCACCTCGACCGGCACGCCGTAGGGGCCGATCAGCGCCGTGTGCAGAGACTGGTAGCCGTTCGCTTTCGGGATCGCGATGTAGTCCTTGAACTTGCCCGGCACCGGCTTGTACAGCCCGTGCATGGTGCCGAGCGCGACGTAGCAGATGGGCGTGTCCTTCACCACCACGCGAATGCCGTAGATATCGTGCACCTCGGAGAACGACAGGTGTTTCTCGATCATCTTGCGGTAGATCGAGTAGACGTGCTTCTCGCGCCCGCTGACGCTCGCCGCGACGCCGCCCTCGGCGAGCCTCGCCTTGATCGCCGCCTCGATCTTGCCGACCACCTCGCGCCGGTTGCCGCGCGCGGCGCGCGTGGCCTTGGAGAGCACCCGGTAGCGCAGCGGATGGGTGTGCGAGAAAGCCAGTTCCTGCAGTTCGTGGAAGAGGGCGTTCAGGCCGAGCCGGTTGGCGATCGGCGCGTAGATTTCCATGGTTTCGCGCGCGACGCGGCGGCGCTTGGCGGGCACGACCGCGTCCAGCGTGCGCATGTTGTGCA
>CAYMVA010000037.1:0-16761 GCA_964393745.1 uncultured Enterobacteriaceae bacterium
TTCCGCCACCTGCTCGAGGCGCGCTCGGTGGACATAGTCATGATCGACGTCTTGCGCGCGGGGGGGATAACGCAGTGGCTCAAGATCGCGGCCATGGCCGAGGCGTTCAATTTGCCGGTGGTCAGCCATCTGCTTCCTGAAATCCACGTCCACCTCGTCGCCGCGGTGCCGAATGGCCTGACAGTCGAATACATGCCCTGGTCGGTGCGCCTGTTCGAGGACGCGCCACGGCCGGTGAAGGGCGAGCTCGCGGTGCCTGAGAAGCCCGGCCTCGGCCTCAAATTCGATCGCGAGGCGCTGCGCCGCTTCAGCGCCGCGTGATGCCGATGAAGACGCGAAACGAAAAGCCGGTGGTGGTCGCGGGCGGCGGCATCGGCGGCCTGGCGGTGGCGCTCGGCCTGGCGCGCAAGGGCTTCAAGGTGCTGGTGCTGGAGCAGGCGCAGGAGTTCGGCGAGATCGGCGCCGGCATCCAGCTCGCGCCCAACGCCTGGCACGCGATCGACGCGCTCGGCGCAGGCGACTTGGTGAAGAAAGAAGCGGTGTTCATCGAGCACCTGTTCATGATGGACGGCGTGAGCGGCGAGACCGTAATCGACATCCCGCTCGAGGCGCGCTTTCGCGAGCGCTACGGCAATCCATACGCCGTTACCCACCGCGCCGACATCCACGGCGCGCTGCTCGACGGCTGCAAGGCGCAGGTCGGCGCGATCGCGCTGCGCACGCGCAGCCGCGTCACCGGCTTCGACATCGAGGGCGCGGGCGTCTCGGTGGCGCTCGAGGGCGGCGAGCGCATCGCCGCCGCCGCGCTCATCGGCGCCGACGGCGCGCGCTCGGCAGTGCGCGAGGGAATCGTCGGCGATGGCGCGCCGCCGCCTTCGGAGCACCTGTGCTACCGCGCGGTGCTCGCTCGCGAGGACATGCCCGAAGACCTGCGTTGGGCCGCGGCCACGCTCTGGGCGGGGCACAACACCCACATCGTGCACTACCCCTTGCGCGGCTGGAAGCTGTTCAACCTGGTGGCCACGGCGATCGGCAGCGGCATCACCGGCGGGCACAACGAGGATGCGCCGCCATCGGAAGTGCTGCCGCTGTTCGCGCACAACTGCGCCAAGCCGATGAGCATCCTGCGCGTGCCGAAGGTGTTCAAGCGCTGGATGCTGCGCTTTCGCGAGCCGGTGGCCAACTGGAGCCGCGGCCCGGTGACGCTGCTCGGCGATGCCGCGCACCTGATGCTGCAGTACATGGCTCAAGGAGCAGCGATGGCGATCGAGGATGCGGTGTGCCTCGCGGGCTGCGCCGACGCCGCGGACGGCGATTTCGCAACGACGTTCCAGAGCTACCAGGACGTGCGCCTGGTGCGTGCCTCACGCGTGCAGCTCTCCGCGAGGCTGATTGGCCAGATTTTCCACGCCGCGGACGGCATCCCGCGGCGCGTGCGCAACGACATGTACGGCGGGCAGGGTGCCGAGCACTACTGGCGCACGCTCGACTGGATCTACACCGCGCCGGACTACGTGCGCGAGTTCCGCGACCGCCGCTAGACGATCAAGCCGCGCGCGAGCTGGCCGAGATGCGGGGTGCGCACCTTGCGCCCCCCGAACCCGAAGCAGTCGCCGCGCTGCTGGTCGGAAGTGATGAGGAGGTTGTCGGGCTGATTCCTGCGCGAGTCCGACATTCGTGGCTACTCCGTTATCCTGGTGTCTTCGTGAATCATGTCCGCGGCTTTCTCGGCGATCATGATGGTGGCGGCGTTCGTGTTGCCGGACACGAGCGTCGGCATGACCGATGCGTCGACCACGCGCAGCCCCTGCACGCCATGGACGCGCAGCCGGGGATCCACGACCGCGCCAGCGTCGCGACCCATGCGGCAGGTGCCGACAGGATGGAAGCCGGTCGTCGCGTTGCTGCGCAGGCACTTCAGGATCTCGTCGTCGCTGCGCACGGCCGGGCCCGGCTTGTACTCTTCCAGGACGTACGGCGCGAACGCGTGCGTCGCCATGAGCCTCCGCGCGAGCTTCGTGCCTTCGATCATGAGCGACCGGTCGTACGCCGTGGACAGGTAGTTGAACAGGAGCGCAGGCGCGGCCGCCGGATCCCTGGACTTGATGCGGATCGTTCCCCGGCTCGTCGGGCGCAGCGGATAGAAATTCAGGGTAAAGCCGGAGAAGCGGTGCGGCTTCGCCCCGCGCTCTTCCGCGCTGACGGTGCTGAGGAAGAACTGGATGTCGGGCGTTTTCGCGTCGGGGAAGGCGCGTGTGATCATCCCGCCGATCATCACTCCGACCGAGAGCGGGCCGGTGCGGAACAGCGCCCACTTCAGCCCGACCCGCGCCTTGCCCCAGAGGCTGCGCAGGTCGTCGTTCGTGGTGATCGGCTTCGCGCACTTGTAGACGAGCCGCAGCAGCAGATGGTCCTGGAGGTTCTCGCCGACGCCGGGCAGGTCCGCGACCACCGCAATGCCGTGCTCGCGCAGGAGCGCGGCGGGCCCGAGGCCGGAAAGCTGCAGCAGCTGCGGCGACTGGACGGCGCCCGCGCACAGCAGCACCTCGCGCGCCGCGCGCGCCGCGGTTTCTGCGCCGTTGCGCCGGTAGCGGACGCCCACCGCGCGCCGCCCTTCGAGCTCGATTCCGCTCGCGTAGGCCCCGGTCTCGATCGTCAGGTTGGACCGCCCGCGCGCGGGTTTGAGATACGCGCTCGCCGCCGAGCAGCGCAGGCCATTGCGGGTCGTGAGCTGGAGGTAGCCGGCGCCGTCCTGCCGCGCGCCGTTGAAGTCGTCGGTGCGCGGAATGCCGAGCTCGCCGGAAGCCGCGATCAGGGCCTCGACGAGCTCGTGCCGCTCGGCAACGTCGGAGACGGAGAGCGGCCCGTCGCCGCCGTGGTACTCGCTCGCGCCGCGGCTGTTCCCCTCCGACTTGATGAAGTAGCGCAGCGCCTCGCGTGCATTCCAGCCCTCTGCTCCGAGCGCCTCCCAGCCATCGAAGTCCTCGGGCTGCCCGCGGATCTGGATCAGGCCGTTGATCGCGCTCGAGCCGCCGAGCGTGCGGCCGCGCGGCGTGTAGACCTTCCGGCCGTTCAGATGCGGCTCCGGCTCGGTGTAGAACCCCCAGTTGAGCACCGGGTGGAACATGGTCTTGCCGTAGCCGATCGGGATGTGGATCCACGGGTAGCGGTCGGGGGGACCCGCTTCCAGCAGCAGGACGGAGCGCTTGCCGCTCTCCGTCAGGCGGTTGGCGAGGACGCAGCCGGCCGAGCCGGCGCCAACGATTACGTAGTCAAACACACTCGCGTCCGCCTTCATCTGCGCCCGAACCCGCTGGACACGGCTACGCGATTGTTGATACCGTTCAAAATCATCTTATAACGTTATATCAAGTCCTGCGTGCTTGGCCACGTTGCGAAACAGCATCGGACCGCGCGGCGCCGGGCGCCACACGCCGGAGGAGGCGTTCATGAAGCGAGATCCTGAGCAGACCGGGAAAACGAACCACGGGCGCCGCCGCGCGCTCAAGCACGGCGTCGCGCTCGGCGCGGCGATCGCGGGCGCGCCTTGGGTGCTGCGCTATGCGCACGCGCAGGGAGCACCCGACCTCGGCGCCTACCAGAAGGCGAAAATCAACTGGCGCCTCGCCGAGGGGCAGACGGTCAACGTTGCCGTGATTCCGGCGGCGTACTTCGACAACCTGATCGCGCTCACGCCGGAGTTCGAGGCGCTGACCGGCGTCAAAGTGCGCTTCGACAAGGTACCCCCGGGACAGATCCGGCAGAAGGCGGTGCTCGATCTCTCGTCCAAGACCGGCAACATCAGCACGCATGCGGCCGATCCCATGTACCTGCCGCTATACGCCGCAAACAAGTGGACTGACGAGCTCGAGCCGTATCTTAACGACCCAAAACTGACCGACAAGGCCTGGTTCAAGCACGAGGACATCTTCGAGGCCTGGCGCAAGGCCGACATGGTCGACGGCCGCACGTACGGCATCCCCTACGACGGCGAGATGACGGTCCAGACCTACCGCAAGGACCTCTTCGACGCCAAGGGCCTCAAGCCGGCGGAGACGCTGGACGACGTCGTGAAGAACGCCAAGGCGCTGCACGATCCGGCGAACCGCATGTGGGGTTTCTGCCTGCGCGGCATGCCCGGTGCGGGACAGAACATGTACATCTACCCGTCGATCCTGGGCGCGTTCGGTGGCCGGTGGTTCGAGCCCGGCGGCAAGATCCGCGTCAACAGCCCGGAGGCGGTTGCGGCGCTCGAGTGGTACGTCACGACGAACAACGCCTATGCGCCGCAGGCCGCGCAGAACTGGAACTGGCCGGACATCGCCGACGCGTTCGCGCAGGGGACGATCGGCTGCTACATCGACGGCCATACCGCGGTCACGGTGATCGCGAACCCCGAGCGCTCGAAGGTTGTCGGCAAGATCGGCTTCGCGCGCTGGCCGAAGGGCCCCGCGGGGCGGCGCGTCACCTCGATCTGGAACTGGGCGATGCCGATCAACAGCGCGATGCCGGAGCGCGCGCGGCAGGCGACTTGGCTCTTCATCCAGTGGGCGTGCTGCGAGGAGACGCAGGTCCGCAGCTCGTACGCGTTCAAGGGCCCGGGCAAGCGCTTCGGCGTGAACCGGCTGTCGATGTGGAACAGCGGCCCGTTCTCCAAGACGCTCGCCGACGCCGGGTACCAGCTGCTGCCGGCCTCGCTCGAGAGCCTCGCCCAGGACACCGACGTCGACTGGCGCCCGCGCGTGCCGCAGTGGCCGGCGATCGGCGAGACGATGGCGAAGATCGTGCAGGCGGCGCTCGTCGGACAGACCAAACCCAAGCAGGCGCTCGACGACGCCCAGGTGCAGGTCGAACGCATCATGCGCGGCTGACCGCGCGCGGGCATGACGCCGGCGCAGCGTCTCGCCGTCGCTGAACGCCCGGAGAGACGCTTCGCGCTCGCGCTCGTGGCGCCGGGCGTGCTGGTGCTCGTCGTCACGACCACATTCCCCCTCCTCTACCTCCTCTGGCAGAGCCTGCAGAACATCAACCTGGCGATGCCGGGCATGGACCGGTTCGTCGGCGCCGAGAACTACGTCCGGATGTGGGAGGACCGGCGCTTCTGGGGCGCGCTCGGCTTCACGGTGATCTACACCGGGGTGACGGTCGCACTGCAGCTCGTGATCGGGCTGGCGATGGCGCTCCTCATCCTGCAGATCCCGCGCGCACAGTGGGTGTTCCGGATCGTCGCCATCATCCCGATCGTCCTCGCGCCGGTGGTGGCGGGCCTGTTCTGGCGCACGCTGATGCTCGCGCCGGACTTCGGCATCGTCGACTTCGCGTCGCGCTCGCTCGGCCTCGGCTCGCACAACTGGCTCGGCGACCCGCAGCTCGCCCGGGTCTCGGTGATCGCGATCCACACCTGGCAGTGGACGCCGTTCGTGTTCCTCTACCTGCTCGCCGCGCTGGCCGCGCTGCCGGCGGACCTCTATGAAGCGGCGCGCATCGATCGCGCGAGCACCTGGCGGCGGTTCGTGCACATCACCCTGCCGCTCATCCGGCCGGCGATCGTCATCGTGGTGATCCTGCGCATGACGGTGGCCCTGTCGGCCTTTGCGGCGATCTACGCGGCGACTGGCGGCGGACCGGGTACCGCGACCGAGATCATCAACCTGTACGCGTACCGCGTGTCGTTCGCCGAGCTCTCGCTCGGTTACGGCGCCTCCGCGGCGGTGGTGCTGCTCGTCCTCACGCTGGCGATCGCGGCGCTGCTGTTCCACCTGCGGCGGGCGGGATGAAGCGCAGCACCGTGCGCAGCGCGATCCTGATGGCGACCGCCGCCGTCCTGCTGGCGGTATGGACAGTGCCGGTGCTGTGGGCGGTCCTGACCTCGTTCAAGGACGAGAAGGAGGTGCTCGCCTACCCGCCGACGATCGTGTTCGACGCGACGGTCAAGAACTTCCGCGAGGTGCTCACCGGGCCGACGAACATCGTGCCGAACCTCACGAGCAGCCTGATCATCGCCGTCGCCACCACGATCCTCACGATCGTGATCGCCGTGCCGGCCGCGTACGCGTTCGCGCGGCTCAAGCTGCCCGGCCGCAGGCCGCTCGGCTTCTACGTGCTCGCGACGCAGCTGGTGCCGCCGATCGGGCTGATCATCCCGTACTTCCTGATCATGAACCGCATCGGCTGGATGGACAGCTACCGCGGCCTCGTCCTAATCTATCTGACCTTCTCGCTGCCGTTCGCGATCTGGCTGCTGGTGTCGTACTTCGAGGACATCCCGCGTGAGATGGAGGAAGCCGCCCTCCTCGACCGCGCGAGCCGCCTGCAGGCGTTCTGGCACGTCGTGTTACCGCAGGCGCGGGGCGCCATCGGGGTAACAGTGGTGTTCGTGTTCCTGAACGCGTGGAACGAGTTTCTGTTCGCTGTAATCCTCGGCGGCGCCACCGTCAAGCCGGTGACGGTGTCGATGTACAACTACATCAACACCGAGCAGACGCAGTGGGCGCAGCTCGCGGCCGCCGCACTCATGGCGATGCTGCCGGTGATCGTGCTCGGCATCGCGGCGCAGAAGCACATCGTCGCCGGACTCTCGGCCGGCGCGGTCAAAGGCGTGACCCGGAGATGACGGCGCGATGACCCGCCGCGGCGAGGTGCGGCTTGCCGGTGTCGGCAAATCGTTCGGCGACACGAACGTGCTGTGCGACGTCGACCTGGAGATCCGGCCAGGGGAGTTTTTCTCGCTGCTCGGGCCGTCCGGATCGGGCAAGACGACGACGCTGCGCATCATCGCGGGGCTCGAGACCGCAACCCACGGGTTCGTGTACCTCGACGGCGCTGACGCCACGCTCCTTCCGCCGGGCGACCGCGACGTCGCGATGGTGTTTCAGAGCTACGCGCTCTATCCGCACATGACGGTGTTCGACAACATCGCGTTCCCGCTGAAGATGATCCGCACGCCGGCGGCGGAGATCGCCGCGGCGGTGCAGGAGGCGGCGGCGCGCGTGCGCATCGGGCATCTCCTCGAGCGGCGGCCCGGGCAGCTCTCCGGCGGCCAGCAGCAGCGCTGCGCGCTCGCGCGGGCGATCGTGCGCAAGCCCGCGCTCTTCCTGCTGGACGAGCCGCTGTCCAACCTCGACGCCAAGCTGCGGATCGAGACGCGCGTCGAGCTGAAGCGCCTGCAGCGCTCGCTCGACGTGACGGCGGTCTACGTCACGCACGACCAGGAGGAGGCGATGTCGCTGTCCGATCGCATGGCGGTCTTCATGGACGGGCGCATCGTCCAGATCGGGACACCGGAGGAGGTGTTCAGCCGACCGGTGACGGTCGAGGTGGCGGCCTTCCTCGGCAACCCGCCGATGAACGTGCTGCACGCGCGGGTGGCGGGCGGGCGCGCGACGGTCGGCACCGCCGGCTTCGACGCGCCGCGACTCGCCTCGCTCGGCGAACGCGAGGTCACGCTCGGCGTCCGGCCGTCGGACGTGGCGCTCGGGGCGGGGGGCGCGCCGGCCACCGTGACGCTGTGCGAGCTGCTCGGCGAGGACGTGATCGTCGACCTCGACTTCGGCGGCCAGCCGCTGCGCGCGAAGAGCGCCGGCCGGACGCGGCTTGCGGAGGGCGCGCAGGTGAGCGTGCGCATCGATCCGGCGAGGCTGCACGTCTTCGACCGGGCGAGCGGCCGGCGGATCGAGCCGTGAGGCCGCGCCACGCAGCGAAGTTGCTCCGGCTCGCGCGCGACAGTCGCCGATTCAGCCCCCGGCCGCTGCGGGCCAAAGTGTAAAGCGTGACTTTACACTTTGGCGTTGCGCCGCCAGAGCCGGCCGAGCCATCGCCAGATCCGCCCGAACCAGCTTGGCGCCGGAGAGGGCGCGCCGCTGATCTGCGCCGCGGCGCCTGCGGGCGCAGCGTCGCCGAATCGCTTCTGCAGGCACTCGGCGAATTGCGCGGCGCGCTCGGTCGCCCGCTTCTCGAACAGGCGGTCCACGATCGGCTTGAGCGGCCCCTCGCCCTTCACCTTGATCAGGCCGAGCAGCTCGGTTCCCGATCCGCTTGCCTGCAAGGCGACGTCGATCTCCATGGTGAGGTGTTCCGCCTTCGCGATGGCATGAAGCCGGTGCGGCGGCTGCTCTGAGTCGATGTGCGCAGTAAGAGTCAGAATCAAGGGCACGACTCCGACTTTTTCCTTCACCGTCAGCTCGGCGGTGCGATCGTCCACCACCTTGACCGCCTCGACCCCCGGAATGCAGGTGCATAGCGACTCGAAGTCGCGGATGAATCGCCACGCCTCTTGCGGCGAGGCGTTGACCGTGAACTTCGCCTCGCGTTCGGGCATCCGTCAGCCCCACCACTTCTTCAGCTTGAAATCCTCCGCGATCGCAATGGCCGCGTTGTGCCCCGCCCCCGCATGCACGCCGCCGCCCGGGTGGCAGTAGCCGCCGCACATGTAAAGGCCTTCGACGGGCGTGCGGTAGCTCGACCAGCCGGCAAACGGCCTGAAATACCCCATCTGGTCTGGCGTCATGTCGCCCACGACGTCGACGCCGTTGACGAGGTTGTCGTTGAGCCGCTCGGTGTCGGTCGGGTCCTGGATCGCCATGGCGAGGATCTTGTCGCGCGTGATGTTCGGCGCATACGAGCGCCACAGATCGAGGACCTGCGCGGCATATTCCTCCCGCACCTTTCGCCAGCCCTCCGCGCCGCCGCTTTCCATCGCGTACGGCGCGTATTGCCAGACCACGGCGGTGTGCTTGCCCGCGGGCGCCTGCGAAGGATCGAACAGCGTGGGCAGGGTGACTTGCAGCATTTCGTTGCGGGGCGGCCTGCCGCTCGCGATTTCCTGGTAGGCGCGCACCTGTTCCTGCATGCTGGCGCCGAACATCTCCTGGCTGAACGCCACGTCCACCGGCGCGTTGTGGGCGGCGGCGCGGTAATGCGGCGGCTCCGAAAGCGCGAGGTGCAGCACGAACAGCGACCGGCCGCGCGAGTGGTAATTTTTGACCCGGGTGGCGAAGGCGGCCGGCAGAAACTCCTCACCCACCATTCCAAGGAAACTTTTCTTCGGCTCGACGTTGGTGATCACAGCCTTCGCGGCCTCGGCGCGCGTGCCGTCCTTCAGCTCCACGCCCACGGCCGTGTTGCCGCGCAGGAGGATGCGCTTCACCTCCATGTTGGTCTGCACGACGCCGCCGTGCGCCTCGACGGCGCTTCTCAGGCCGTGCGCCAGCTGCTGCGAGCCTCCGACGCAAATGGGAGCCTCGGCCTTCAGGATTCGGAACAGGCAAATCCATCCCAGCCCGAATTGATCGGGGGCGAATCCCAGCACCGTGAGCCTGGAGAGGAAATGAACTTTCACCTGCTCGTTCTCGAACAGCTCGTCCAACAGCTTCACCGGCGTGCTCACCTGCCATTGCAGCAGCGTCCTGCCCTCCTCTGATTTCTCCAATTCGGCGCTCTGCAGCGAAGGCGGCAGCGGCGGCGAATACATCAGCGGCAGGTAGGTCGAATCGATGAATTCGCCGTAGTCCTCCACCAGCTTGATGAAGGTGCGGGCATCCCGGGCCGAGAACTTGCCCAGCTCGGCGGCCATCCTCTCCGGCTCCCGGTACATCACGATGCTCTTGTGGTCGGGAAAGATGGTGCCGCGCAGGTGCTCCGGGTAAACGTACCTCACGCCGCGACGCTCGAGTTCCAGGTCGCGGTAGACCGGGCTCAAGGGGATGTGGGTGTGAACCACGGAGCAGAGGTTGTGCTTGAACCCCGGCAGCGTCACTTCCTCGGTGTGGCAGCCGCCGCCCACGTGCGCGCTGCGCTCCAGGACCAAAACGCTGGCGCCCGCCTTCGCGAGATACGCAGCGCAGGCGAGCCCGTTGTGGCCGGCGCCGATGACGATGAAATCGTAGGACACGGCGGACACCTCCAGTCAGGCTGCGAGCCTGCGCCAGACACTTGCAAGCCACGGCTGCTGCTCGCGCGGCAAGCCAGCCGGGCGGTAGTAGTGGCATAGCTCGGAGAACGCAGCGCCTGACATAACCCGGCGCCAGGTTTCAAGATCATGGTAGGCGCCGTAGCGTCCGCGGTTCCAGCCTTCCTCGTTATGGCCGTGCGGGTTCGACGCGAACAGCACGCCGCGCGGTTTGAGGGTGGCGCGCAGTTGCAGCAACACGCGCGGCAGTTCCTGGCTCGGCACGTGAAACAGCGCGGCATTGGCGAACACGCCATCGAAATGCTGATCCGGCAATTCGAGCTTGAGGAAATCCTGCTGCCACACCTCGCTGCCGCTATAGGCGCGTGCCATTTCGGCCAGGCGTGCGGCGCCTTCCAGGCCGACCGCCATGTGGCCGAGTTCGGCGAACACCTTGAGGTCGCGTCCCGGCCCGCAACCCAGATCGAGGATCGTGAACGGCGGCTCGCCCTCGATGTGCTGCAGCAGCGCCTGGATATTCTGGCTCACGTCGTGATCGCGCGTGCCTTGCCAGAAATCCTCGGCACGCTGGTTGTAATGCTGCAGCGTGAGGCCGGCAATTTTTTCCAGGTCTTCCGGTTTCAGGGTCACGGCCTCTCGGTGGCGGGCGCTTTGATCGCCGGATACTCGGGGCGGAGATCGAAGCGCAGCCGGCCATGAGCCATGCGTAGCGCCGCTTCTGCTTGCGCGGGGCTCGCCGCGCGAGCGAAGATGAAGCCCAGGTAGCTCGCCCCGTCGGGAGGCGGCGCAAAGATCTGACCGGGCTCCGCCGTGATGACGACCCCGGTGATTCCGGGCACCGACTGCGCCGCGTGCACGCCTTCGTGGCCTTGGTAAATGCCGCGACGAGGAATCGGGATCATCATGACTCCCGCGGCGCCGCCTTCGCTCGCAATCGAGAGAGATTCTCCAACCGCCTGGCGCAAGATCAGCTCCTCCAGGCTCATGCCCAGGGCATGGGTGAGCGTCCGGCCGCACAGGCCGCCGATCGAGCGCGCCGCCACCTCCAGCAGCCAGATGCCGCCCTCGTTGACCCGCGCTTCGGCGTGGATCGGTCCGTCGGTGAGCCCCGCGCAGCGGCACGCCCGGGCCACCTCCTGATGGATGCGATCCTGCAGCGCGCCCGCAAGCCGCGAGGGCGTGACGTAAATCGTTTCCTCGAAATAAGGTCCGTCCAGGGGATCGGGCTTGTCGAACAGTGCCAGCGTGGAGAGCTTTCCCCGTTGCAAACTGCCTTCCAGCGCGTGCTCGCTGCCAGCAATGAACTGCTCGATGATGAGCCCCAGCTCCCCGGCATCCCGATCGGCCCGGGACTGGATCGCCCGCACCCAGTTCACGGCCCGCACCAGCGCTGCGGCATCATCGGCACGGATCACGCCGCGGCTGCCCGACAAGCGCCGCGCCTTCACCACCACCGGAAATCTCAATCCGCGAAATAATTTGCGGGGGTCTTCGCCGCTGGGCAAGTGATGAAATTCAGGACACTGGAAATCCTGCTCCTGCAGCAGCTGGCGAAACGCCAGCTTGTCGCGCACCTGTCGCACCGCGTGGGCAGTATTTGCCCTCAGGCCCATACGCTCGGCAAGCAGCGCCGCAAGCTCGACTCCCGAATCGTCCACCGCCAGCACCGCATCCGGCATGCCGTCGAATTCCCGCAGTACTGTGTCGGCTGCATGTTCCGGTCGGTCGAAATGCAGCGCCATGATGGGCGCGAGGCCCCAGGTCGGGGCCAGTTGGTGGCAGTAATTGGCAGCCGCCACGATCTCCACGCCCAGCTTTTCCGCGGCGGCCAGAAAATCCTTGTTGCGATAGCCGGTGGTGGGCAAGAGCAGCAGCACGCGCTTCATGGAGCGGCGGGTTCAGAACGCCTGGAGCTGCTGCTCCGTGGGCTCGGCGCAGCAGTACCACGGTTCCGACAGACGCGGGATCGGAGATCCCAAGTCCGGCGCGAGGCCTGGCGCAGGGCGTCTTGCAGCCTCGTGGGCGATGTGCCAGATCGCGTTGAACACTTCGCCTCGCGAAAGGCGCTCCTCCGCACATCGGGTCACCCGGGCTTGCAGCACCTGCTGCAGGCGGTCCACGCGCGGGTCGGGATGGCGCCACGGATAGCCCAGCAGCCCCGCATCGAAGGCCATGAGTTTTTCCCTGAAACCCGGGAGCTGCAGCAGCCGGGAGCCTTCGGGAACGAGCAACCGGATGGTGAGCTGGACCGGAGTTACGCTCTGCACGAGTTGCAGTTCCACCAGCCGCTCGAGCAGCGCAATGTAGCCTTGCAACGTGGTCCAGGGCGTGAAGGCGACAAAGGTCGGGGCGAGCGCAATGCCTGCGTCGCGGGTGAGCGCCACCGCCCGGTCAAAGTCCAGGCCGGTATGGTTTTTGGCGAGCAGGCGCAGGATGTCGTCGTCCACGGCTTCTACCGCGGAAGTGATGAACAAGCACCCGCTGCGCCGCAACTCGGGCAGCAGTCCGGCGTGATCGATGAGGTGCTGGATCTTGATCGTGACATCGAACGTAATAGACGGGAACTCTTCGTGCAAAGCCCGCGCCAGCCTGATGCCGTGGGTGGGCCCGTTGAAGAAGTCCGGATCGCCGAACGAAATATGGGTTGCCCCTTCTTTCACCTGCTGCCGGATGTCTTGCATCACCACGTCTGCCGGGACGATGCGGAACCTGCCGTCGTACACCGGGACCACTGGGCAGTGCCGGCACAGGTGCTTGCAGCCGCGGCTGCCCTCGGCAAACCCGGCCACGCGTGTGGATCCGTCCGGCAGCACCAAGTGGGCGTAACGGGAAAGCTTCGGCAAGCCACTGCGATCCGGCACTTCGAACGCGATCTTACGCAGGCTGACGACTGGCTCGCTCTGGGTCATCGCCGTTGCCGTTCCATTTCCATTGGCCCTGAGTCGCTGGCACACGGAAATCAGCGCAGGCTCCAGCTCTCCACCCAGCACGGTGCCGACGCCGAGTCCGCGCAGCAGCGCCTCATTCATCGGGGCGTAGAGCCCGTAGGCGCAGACGTGGGCCTGCGGCGCGAGCTGCTTGATGCGGGGCAGAGCCGCCACCGCGATGCGGGTCGCGGTATGCATGCCGATATGCATGGCCACCAGGTCCGCATCTGCCAGGATTTCGGGATCGAGCTTGTCGAGCGAAAGATCGAGGCAGCTCACCGCAAAGCCCTCGCGCTTCAGCCACGCGGCAGGCTGTGCCAGCGCAAACGGCTGCCGCCCCAGCTCATAGGGGTTGACGAGAACGACCTTGAACAAACCGGTTATTTCGATTTCGGTCGCGGTTCGAAAGGCGCGGCACCCGGCTCGCGGTTCGCTCCGGCCTCTTCCATGCGCTTGAGGTAGCGCTGCCACATCTCCGCCAGGTGCAAGCCGAAGTCGTAGAGCAGGTCCCATGAGTAGATTCCGGTGGAGTGGCCGTCGGAGAAGGTGAGTTGGACCGCGTAGCTGCCCGCCGGCTCGATCTGGCTGATCTCCACGTTTTTCTTCCCCACCTGCAGCACTTCCTGTCCGGGGCCGTGCCCGCGCACTTCGGCGGAAGGCGAATAGACCCGCAGGAACTCGCAAGGCAGCTGGAAGGTCTTGCCGTCCGCGAACGAGATCTCCAGCACGCGCGTCTTCTGGTGCAGCTTGATTTCCGTGGGTTGTGGGGACTTGGAGTTCATGCCGGCGATCCGGGGGCGTGCGGCGGCCGCAGCAGCTTCGACGGCACGTGCGTCGAGTATAGAGCAATGTATCCTGCAGACGCTGGCCCAGATCCCGCATGCCGACCCTGCCGGACGGAGGGTTTCGCAAACCTCAAAGTACCCCTCTTGCCTACATGTTGATTGGCAAGCCCGGGTACGCTGGCAAACGCTCGCCTAAACGACCAGATCGCGCCCGATCTCAGTAACCGAGCGCACGCCGCAGAGCTGCATGGTGCGCACCAGTTCGCTCGTCAGGATGGCGAGCGCGTGTTGCGCGCCCTCCTCGCCGCCGGCCGCGATGCCGTAGAGCGTGGCGCGGCCCACCGCCACTGCCTGCGCGCCGAGCGCGCGCGCCTTCACCATGTCGGAGCCGCGACGCACGCCGCCGTCCATGATCACGCTCGCGCGCGAGCCGACCGCGCGTGCGATCGCGGCCATCGCATCGAGCGAGGCGATCGCGCCGTCGAGTTGCCGCCCTCCGTGGTTCGACACCCAGATGCCGTCCACGCCCATGCTCACCAGGCGCTCGGCGTCGTCCACGCGGCTCACGCCCTTGACCACCAGCTTCCTCTTCCAGCGGTCGCGGAACCGCTTCAGGTCGTCCCAGCAGAATCCGGGATCGACGTCGCGGCCCACCGAGGAGGCGAGCTTGAGGCCGCGCTCGGTGCTGCCGCCGTAGCCGCGCACGTTGACGAAATCGGGCAGCCCACCGTTGAGCAGAATTCGCCACGCCCACGCGGGGCGCAGCGCTCCCGCCAGCACGTGCCGCGCGGTAAGAACGGGCGGTATGGCGAAGCCGTTGCGGAAATCGCGCTCGCGCTTGCCGCCAACCGCCAGGTCCACCGTGGGTACGAGCGCCTCGTAGCCGGCCGCCTCGGCGCGCGCGATCAGCTTCTCCACGAACGCCCGATCGCGCAGCACGTAGAGCTGGAACCAGAGCCGGTTTGGCGCCTTATCCGCGATCTCCTCGATCGACGCTGTCGCATTGGTTGACAGGGTGTAGGGCACCCCGAGCGCAGCCGCGGTGCGCGCGATGCCAACGTCGGCGCCGGGCCAGGCGATGCCGATGGCGCCGGTAGGCGCGATCACGAACGGCAGCTTCGAGGGGCCGCCGAGGATCTCGCACGCGAGGTCCGGCTGCTTTACTTCGACCAGCACGCGCGGCAGCAGGCGCGCACGCTCGAAGGCGGCGCGGTTGTCGCGCAGCGTCACCTCGTCCTCTGCGCCGCCGTCGAAGAAATCGAAGATCGCGCGCGGCAGGCGCCGGCGCGCCATTTGCCGGAGGTGCTCGATCGAGTAGGCGCGCGTGACGGCGGACATGGGCCGCGAGTCTACCGGATCACGGTTTGGCGAACCCTTCCGCGCGCAAAACTCCGGCGACGTTGAGACCGGCGACAATCACGTCGGCGACCTGCCGGCCGTAGACGTCCAACGCAACCGGGATCACGTTCACCGGTGCCATGGCGAGAAGCTGCTGCAGTCGCGCGCGGGCGTGCTCGCCGAGCGGCTCGCCCAGTTCCGGGGTGTCGATGCCGTACAGGCGATAGCGCACGCCGCCGGAGTCGAAGGTGTCGCCGTCGATCGCGATGGCCGGTGCCGCCAGCTCTTGCGCCCAGTAGGGCATGTACGCATACCCGATCGGCGCCGACACGACGACCGCCGGGCCGACGAATAGTACGCGCCGCACTGGCGGGTGGTGATGGTGGTGGTGTGGCGGCATCCCTGCTATCGGGTGCGTCGCCTGCGCCGGTTTGTGTCCGTGATACACCACCAGGCCGGGCATCAGGTTGGCGTGGGGATAGCGTTGCTGGTGAACGCCGCCATGCGCCGCGTGCGGACGCGGTTGCGGCTGGGTGTGGGCGCGCGAAGTGACCGTGACGGCAGGCGAGACCGCGCGCACGCCCATTGCGCTCGCTGGCAGTGGAAGCCCTGCTGCGAGCGCGGCAAACGCGGCTGCGATGCCCGGTATGCGCATGATCGTATCTAGGCGCAACGCTCTCAGCATACCCCGGTTGACCGGCGAACGCGTCCTTTCTGGATGCTGCGGCGCCGCGCATAATGGCGCCTTTTTCGGGAATCCAGAATGCCGAATCGCATCGAAGGCGTGCTCGCGCCGGTCATCACCCCGTTCCGCAAAGACCTTTCCCCGGACGTGGACCGGTTCGTGCGCCACTGCAAGTGGCTGCTGCGCAACGGCTGCTCGGGGCTGGCGGTGTTCGGCACCAACAGCGAGGCCAACTCGATGTCGGTCGAGGAGAAGCTCGAGCTGCTCGATGCGCTGGTCTCGGGCGGCGTGCCGGCGGCGGTGCTTATGCCGGGCACCGGCCACTGCGCGCTCAGCGACTCGGTGAAGATGACGCGCGAAGCTGTGCGCAAGGGCTGCGGCGGCGTGCTGATGCTGCCGCCGTTCTATTACAAGGGGGTCTCCGACGAAGGCCTGTTCCGCAACTTCGCTGAGGTGATCGAACGCGTCGGCGACGAACGCCTGCGCCTGTACCTGTATCACATCCCGCCAGTGTCCAACGTGCCGATCACGCTCGAGCTAATCGAGCGCCTGCTCGGGCGCTACCACGGCACTGTCGCCGGGGTGAAGGACTCCTCGGGCGAGTGGCCCAACACCAAGGCGATGCTCGATCGCTTCAAGGAGCGTAGCTTCGACGTGTTCGCGGGCAGCGAGGCGTTCCTGCTCGACAACATGCGCGCCGGCGGCAAGGGCTGCATCACCGCCACCGGCAACGTCAATCCCGGCGCCATCGACAACGTGTACCGCAACTGGCGCGGCCCGGACGCCGACAAGCTCCAGGCCGGCATCAGCGCAACGCGCAAGATCGTGCAGCAGGTGCCGATGATCCCGGCGCTGAAGGCGATCACCGCGCACTTCGGCAACGACGCGGAGTGGCGCCGCGTGCGGCCGCCGCTCACGGAGCTTGCGCCCGAGCAGGAGCGCCAGGTGATCTCGGGCCTCAAGGCGGCGGGCTTCTCGATGCCGGGACTGTAATGCGCCTGGCTGCGGCGAACCGCGCTGTGCATGGGGGGTGCGGGGGGGCCGGGAAGGCTCCGAGCGAACTTAATGGAAGGGGCCCGGCCCCCCTGCTCCCATGAGCACGGTCCTCGTCACCGGCGC
>CAYMVA010000038.1:0-3495 GCA_964393745.1 uncultured Enterobacteriaceae bacterium
ACCGACAACTGGAAAGCGAAGCGCGTGCCGTCGTTCAATTTCGACCAGGCGGCGAGCGTGCGCTCGATGAACGAAATCGAAGCCTACATGGCGCACACCGGCGCCAGGCTCTGGATCAACCACGACAAGGAGCAGAACGCGTCCCTGCCCAAGGCGCCTGCTTACGTCGAATGAAAAAACTTCTTCTCTTCCTGTTCCTAGTGACCACAGCCGCCAGCGCCCAGAACCGTGTCCCGGTGACGCTCGGCACCGCCACTCCGGGCGGGGGCTTTCCCCTGTTCGGCGCCGCGTTCGCCGAGATGGTCAACGCGCAGGAGCCGGCGCTGGAAGTGCGGCCGCAGAACACCAAGGGCAGCACCGAGAACGTGCCGCTGCTGGAAACAGGCAAGCTCGATCTCGGCCTGGTGGCGGGCGAGCTCGCGAGCGCCGCGCTCGCCAAACCGGACACACAACTGCGGATCGTGAGCGCGATGTATTCCTCGCCGGGCATGTTCATCGTGCGCGCCGACAGCCCCCTGCGCAGCATCTCCGACCTCAAGGGCCAGGCGGTGGTCCTGGGTACGCAGGGCTCGGGCATCACCGTCCTCGGGCGCACCGTGCTCGAGAGCCTCGGCATCCAGGTGCAGGCGATCACGCTGGAAAAGGCGGCCGACGGCCCGCCGATGCTGAGGGACGGGCGTGCCGCCGCGCTCTGGGGCGCTGGCGTAGGTTGGCCCGCGTTCGCTGCGCTCGCGAAAGAGGGCGGACGCTTCGTCACTCCAAATGCGGAGGAGATCGGCCGGATCCTCGCGAAAAACCCGGCGCTGCAAGCGGTGACGCTTCCCGCGCGCAGTTACCCGGGGCAAGAGGTGGCGCTTGCTTCGGTCGGCTCGTGGAGCTTCGTGTTGGCGCGCCCGGGGTTGCCGGAGGAGCAGGGGTACCTGCTCGCGCGGGCGCTACACCGCGCGGAGGCGCCGCTCGCGGCGCGGCTCGAGCAGGCGCGCGAGACCACCCTGGCGAACACACTCAGCGCCGCGCCGCGCCCAGAACTCATTCACCCGGGCGTGCAGCGCTACCTGCGCGAAGCAGGCCTCGCGCGCTAGGGTTCTTCCCCCCCAAAGACTGCACGTTTCGCGCGGACTGCCCGGCCCAACGCGCTGCGGCGCTGGCGCCCTGAGGCCGCAAACGCCGCGCCACGGGTGCCCGGCGGGGCAGGCTTCGGTCAGATAGAGGCTCTTGCCTGCCCCGCTACCCGTGGAGCACAGCGCGGCCTAAAGGGCGCCAGCGCCGCAGCGCGTTGGCCCGGAGCGCGAGGCAGCGGGCGGCAGCGTCCTTCGGTGCGCGTCCTCGATCGCGGGTGGTGCGGCAGCCGAGAGCTTCTATCTGACCGAGGCTGCCGCACCGGGACCCTGCGCGAGGACGTGCCTGCGCACCGCGGACGATGACGCCCGCTGCCTCGCGCTCGCGCGCCTGCGGGTTTGAAGTGATGGGAAAAACGCCGAGACGCGCCGGCGCGATGCTAGTGAAGGTGCGGTTTCTTCAGGAAGTCGGCGCGATCGGCTGACTTGAGGCGCACGCGCGTGATCGTGCCCTCGCGCGCGTAGGTGAGCGGCACTTCCACCCCGGCGGCGCCGAGGCTCCAGATCCTGCGGAACAGGTCGGCCAGGCCGGCGATGCGCTCGCCGGCGACTTCGAGCAGCATGTCACCCACCTCGAGCTGCGCTTTCTCCGCCGGGCTGCCGCTGGCCAGGCCCGCCACCACCAGGTGCTCTCCGATCTCGGTCGCGTACAGCCCGAGCCACGGGCGCGGCGGGCGGTTGGCGCGCCCCATCGTCAGCAGGTCGTTGAGGATCGGCTCGAGCAGGTCGATCGGCACGATCATGTTGCCCTGCAAGGTGCGGGAGCCTTCCTTTTCCTGCACCAGGAGCGAGCCCACGCCGGCGAGCTTGCCGTCCGCGCCGATGAGCGCCGCGCCGCCCCATTGCGGGTGCGCCGGCGCGGTGTAGAGCGCTTCATCGAGCACGTATTCCCAGTAGCCGGCGAACTCGCGCTTGGCGAACACTTTCGCCTCCAGCGTGTGCGAGCGGCCGCCATGGCCCGCCAGCATCATGCGGTCGCCGACCTTGCAATTGGCCGCGCTGCCGCGCGCGAGGGCCGTTACGCCGAGCTTGCCCAGCGCTTGCACCAAACCGAAGCCGGTGGGCTGGTCGTAGGCGAGCACAGTGCCGCTTGCGACCGTGCCCTGGTTGGTGGTCAGCCAGATGGTCGAGGCCTCGGTCACCAGGTAGCCGATGGTGAGCACCAGCCCGTCCTCGCGGATCACGATGCCGTTGCCGGCGCGCTCGGTGCCCAGGATCTGCGCGGTGAACGCGTCCTCGGGGATTTCCGAGCGCAGCAGCACCACCGCATCCAGTGCCGCGCCGAGGTCGAAAGGCCACTTTTCGGGCTTGGGCTGGAGCTTCTCCGGGAACGCCCAGCCGCTCTGCGTTGCCATGGCGCCAAGTCTACCTCTGCGGGCGGCGCTACAATATCTTGTGATGGGGTGCTGAGGAACCACTAAATACATGGCAGGCAAGCAGGTCTACGACGCATCCGCGATCCAGGCGCTCAAGGGCCTGGAGCCGGTGCGCCGCATGCCGGGGATGTACACGCACACCGTGCACCCGCTGCACGTGGTGCAGGAAGCGATCGACAACGCGGTGGACGAGGCGCTCGCCGGCTTCGGCAAGAAGATCACCGTGCGCGTGGGCAAAGACGGCTGGTTCGAAGTCGAGGACGAGGGCCGCGGCGTGCCGGTCGACATGCACGCCGAGGAAAAGAAGCCCGCGGTCGAGGTGGCCTTCACCATGCTGCACGCCGGCGGCAAGTTCTCGCGCTCGGGCGACGGCGCGTATCACATCTCCGGCGGCCTGCATGGCGTGGGCGTGGCGGTGTCCAATGCGTTGTCAAAACGCTGCGAGGTAGTCGTTTTTCGAGACGGCCAAAAACATTCGATTGCTTTTGAGGGTGGTGAATTAAAAAGCAAATTGCGTTCCGAAAAGATCAAAGACAAGCGTAGCGGAACGATCGTTCGTCTATGGCCCGACCCCAAATACTTCGACTCCCCCAATGTTCCGATGAACGAGCTGGAACACCTGGTGCGTTCAAAGGCCTACCTGCTGCCCGGGTTGACCACCGCGCTCGAAATCGAAGGCAAGCAGAACAAGGTCTGGAAATACGAGCGCGGCATGGCGCAGTACTTCGATTTCATGCTGCAGGGCCGGGAGCTGGTGGCGCCGCTGTTCACCGGTGAAAAGCACTTTGACGAAAAGACATCCAAGGATCTGTCCGACGTGGAACCCGGCGAAGGCGCCGGCTGGGCCATCGGCTGGGTCGCCGACGGCGAAATCTTCGCCGACAGCCACGTCAACCTGATCCCGACGCGCTCGGGCGGCACGCACGAGGCGGGCTTTCGCTCCGGCATCTACGACGCGCTCGCCGCCTTCATGGACACGCGCGCGCTCACGCCCAAGGGCG
>CAYMVA010000039.1:0-6412 GCA_964393745.1 uncultured Enterobacteriaceae bacterium
TGGCAGGCGCGCCCGGGGTGGCGCTCGACGAGCGATTTGCTGCCGCCGTTTTTCGCCGCCAAGATCGCGCCCGAGACGCTCATCGCGCGCACCGGCTACACCGGCGAGGACGGTTTCGAGATTTCTCTGCGGGCGGACGAGGCAGGCGCGCTGTGGGACGCGCTCGGCGCCGCGGGTGTCGCGCCCTGCGGCTTGGGCGCGCGCGATACGCTGCGCTTGGAGGCGGGCATGAACCTATACGGACAGGACATGGATGAAAATGTGACGCCGCTCGAGGCGGGCCTTGCCTGGACCGTGGACCTGCGCGACGCGGGGCGCGATTTCATCGGCCGCCGCGCGTTGAATACGCGAGCACCCGCGCACCGCCTGCTCGGCTTGAGGCTCGCCGAGCGCGGCGTCTTGCGCGGTCACATGCAGGTACGGTGTGCCCATGGCCAGGGCGAGACCACCAGCGGCACGTTCTCGCCCACGCTGGGCTGCGCCATCGCCATGGCGCGCTTGCCGCTGGCCGCAGAGCCGGGAGAGAGCGCCGAAGTCGAGATCCGCGGCAAGTGGCACGCCGCCCGCATCGCCAAGCTGCCATTCGTTCGCCAAGGCAAGGAAATTCAATGAATATCCCAGCAGAGCTCAGCTACACCAGGACCCACGAATGGGTGCGCAGGGACGGCGAGCTGCTCGTCGTCGGCATCACCGATCCGGCGCAGGAAATGCTCGGCGATCTGGTGTTCGTGGGCGACGTCGAGGTTGGCAAGCAGTTGCAGGCGGGCGACACCGCCGGCGTCGTCGAGTCGGTGAAAGCGGCCTCCGACCTGTACGCGCCCGCCGCGGGCGAGATCGTCGCCTTCAACGAGGCTTTGCAGGACACGCCGCAGCTTCTCAACCAGAAACCCTACGAGGCCTGGATTTTCAAATTGAAGCCCGCCGCCGAGCCCGCAGGGCTGCTCGACGCCGGGGCCTACAAGGCGGCGGTGGACGCGGAAAAGAAATGACCTCCCGCGTGCCCTCGCGCGTCACTTCGCTCGATGCGCTCGAGCAGCGCGACCAGTTCGTAGGCCGTCACGTCGGGCCCGATGCGGCCGAGGAGCGCGCGATGCTCGCCGCGATCGGCGCCGCCTCGCTCGAGGAATTGGCGGCGCAGGTGGTGCCGCCCGCAATCCGCATGCAGGAGGCGCTCGCCCTGCCCGGCCCGCGCCCGGAGCACGAGGTGCTCGCGGAGCTCGAGCGCCTGGCGGCGAAGAACCGCGTGCTGAAAAGCTTCATCGGGCAGGGCTACTACGGCACGCTCACGCCGCCGGTGATCTTGAGGAACGTGCTCGAGAACCCGGCCTGGTACACCGCCTATACGCCCTACCAGCCCGAAATCTCGCAGGGGCGGCTCGAAGCGCTGCTCAACTACCAGACCATGGTGTGCGACCTGACGGGCCTCGCGATCGCCAACGCCTCGCTGCTCGACGAGGCGACCGCGGCCGCAGAAGCGATGGCGCTTGCGCGGCGCACGAGTCGCGCGAAAAGCGCCACCTTCTTCGTTTCCGAGCGCTGCCACCCGCAGACCATCGCCGTAGTGCGCACGCGCGCCGAGTGCATCGGCGTCGAGATTGCGGTGGGCGACGAGGCGCAGCGCGTGCCGGCCTGCTTCGGCGCGCTGGTGCAGTACCCGGACACGCTCGGCGCGGTGCGCGATCATCGCGTGCTGGCGCAGGCGCTGCACGCGAAAGGGGCGCTGCTGGTTGCGGCGACCGACCTGCTCGCGCTGGCGCTGCTCGCGCCACCCGGAGAATGGGGCGCGGACATCGCGATCGGCTCCTCGCAGCGCTTCGGCGTGCCCTTCGGCTACGGTGGGCCGCACGCCGCGTTCCTCGCCTGCAAGGACGAACTAAAGCGCAGCATGCCCGGAAGGCTCGTAGGCGTGTCGCGCGATGCGCAGGGCGCGGTGGCACTGCGACTTGCGCTGCAAACGCGCGAGCAGCACATCCGGCGCGAGAAAGCGACCTCGAATATCTGCACCGCGCAGGTGCTGCTGGCGGTGATCGCGGCGATGTACGCCGTGTATCACGGCCCGCAGGGCCTCGAGCGTATCGCGCGGCGCGTGCGCCGCATGGCGGCGATCGCCAAGGCCGGCCTCGAGCGCCTCGGCTTCGGCGTAGGCCCGGATGCGTTCTTCGACACGCTGGTGGTGGAGAGCGGTTCCGCTACTGGCGCGATCCACGCCGCGGCGCTCGAATCAAAGATGAATTTCAGGCGCCTCGCTGCGGAAAGGATCGGCCTTTCGTTCGATGAGACCACGCAGCGCGAGGACCTGGAGAACCTGTGGCGCGCCTTCAGCCGCGGCGCCGGCAAGCGCGCCGCCGAGCTATCGGTTGAAGCGCTCGATGCCTCGGCGCGCGAGGCGCTGCCCGAGGCGCTGCTGCGCAGCTCGCACTATCTGACGCACCCGGTGTTCAACACGCACCACTCGGAGACTTCGATGCTGCGCTACCTGCGCAGCCTCGCCGACAAGGACCTGGCGCTCGACCGCAGCATGATTCCGCTGGGGTCCTGCACCATGAAGCTGAACGCCACCGCCGAGATGCTGCCGATCACCTGGCCGGGATTCAGCGCCATCCATCCGTACGCGCCGCCTGAGCAAGCGAAGGGCTACGCCGAGCTGATCGGCGGATTGTGCCGCGCGCTCGCCGAGATCACCGGCTACGACGCCGTGAGCGTGCAGCCGAACTCGGGCTCGCAGGGCGAGCTCGCCGGGCTGCTCGCGATCCGCGCGCACCACCGCGCACGCGGCCAGGCGCAACGCGACATCTGCCTCATCCCGTCCTCGGCGCACGGCACCAATCCGGCCTCGGCGCAGATGGCGGGCATGGAGGTGGTGGTGGTCGCCTGCGACGACCGAGGCAACGTGGACGTCGCCGACCTGCGCGCCAAGGCGGCTGAGCACGCCAAGCGCCTCGCCGCGCTCATGGTCACCTACCCTTCCACCCACGGCGTGTTCGAGGAAGCGATCGCCGAGATCTGCGAAATCGTGCACGCCGCCGGCGGCCAGGTGTACCTGGACGGCGCGAATCTCAATGCGCTCGTGGGCCTCGCGCGCCCCGGGCGCTTCGGCGCCGACGTCTCGCACCTCAACCTGCACAAGACCTTCGCCATTCCGCACGGCGGCGGCGGGCCCGGCGTCGGGCCGATCGCAGTGCGCGCGCATCTCGCGCCCTACCTGCCGCGCGATCCACTCGCCGGCGACGGCACCGTGGGGCCGGTGTCGGCGGCGAACTTCGGCTCCGCTGGCGTGCTGCCGATTTCCTGGGCCTACATCGCGTTGATGGGCGCGAGCGGATTGCGTCGCGCCACCGACATCGCGATCCTGAGCGCCAACTACATCGCGGCGCGCCTGGCGCCGCACTACCCGGTGCTCTACTCAGGGCGCAGCGGGCGCGTGGCGCACGAGTGCATCCTCGACCTGCGGCCGCTGCGCGAAACGAGCGGCATCACTGCCGAGGACGTCGCCAAGCGCTTGATAGATTTCGGTTTTCATGCGCCTACGATGAGCTTCCCGGTTGCCGGCACGCTTATGGTGGAGCCCACCGAGTCGGAGAACCTCGCCGAGCTCGACCGCTTCATCGAGGCGATGATCGCGATCCGCGGCGAGATCCGCGCCATCGAGGAGGGGCGCATGGACCGCGAGGACAACCCCTTGAGGAACGCGCCGCACACCGCGGCGATGTGCCTCGCCGCCGAGTGGCGCCACCCCTACTCGCGCGAGCAGGCCGCCTATCCGCTGCCTGCGCTCAGGCGCGCGAAGTACTGGCCGCCGGTGGCACGCGTGGACAACGTTTGGGGCGACCGCAACCTCGCCTGCGCCTGCCCGCCGATGGAGAGCTACCGCTGAGCCATCCCTCGTCTTCCCCGCGGAAGCGGGGACCCAAGGCCAAAAGTGTAAAGTCACGCTTTACACTTTGCTTGCCTCGGACCGCCGCGGATGGCGACGACTTCGCAGACCAGTATTTGATAGCAGATTGGGACCGTCACCGTTACCATCTGGGAGGTCCGATTTGAGAGAGTTGGCATGCTGAAGGCGACGGACGAAACCTTGTCTCGGGCAGTGACCCGGTGGCTCGCGGATTTCGAGGGGGCGCTCGCCGCATCGGACGATGCATCCCTCGAAGCATTGTTCCGGCCGGACGCCCACTGGCGCGATCTGCTGGTCTTTACCTGGCAGGTCAAGACCGTCACCGGCGCGAGGATAATCCTCGACGCACTGACGCTGCATGGCGCCAATGCAGGCGCGGCTGGATTCGAGATCGATCGCCAACGCACGCCCCCCCGCCGCGTCACCCGCGCCGGCACCGAGGTCATCGAAGCCATTTTCCGCTTCCAGACCCCCGCGGCGCGCGCGCATGGCGTGTTGCGCCTGATCCCGGAAGGCACGCGCAGCGAGATTTACAAGGCGTGGACGCTGCTGACCGCGCTCGATGAAATCAAGGGCTTCGAGGAAAGCGTCGGCAGCCGGAGGCCGCATGGCGAATCGTATTCGCGGGAATTCAAAGGGCCTAACTGGCTCGACCTGCGAAAAGCGGCGGCCGCCTACGCTGACAGGGATCCGGCGGTACTGGTGGTGGGCGGCGGGCACGCCGGGCTTTCGATCGCTGCGCGCCTGAGGCAATTAAACGTCGATGCGCTGATCGTGGATCGCGAAAGCCGCATCGGCGACAACTGGCGCAAGCGCTATCACGCCCTGACGCTGCACAACCAGGTGCAGGTGAATCACCTGCCCTACCTGCCGTTTCCCCCCAACTGGCCGAGCTACATCCCCAAGGACAAGCTGGCGGGCTGGTTCGAGGCCTACGCCGAAATCATGGAGCTCGATTTCTGGACCGGCAGCGAGTTCGCTGAGGCGAGCTACGACCAGAAAGCGGGACGTTGGACGGCGGTCCTGCGCCAGGCAGAAGGCAGGACGCGCACCGTGCGTCCGCGGCATATCGTCATGGCAACCGGCGTCAGCGGCATTCCGAAATGGCCGGACATTCCCAGCCTGACAAATTTCAAGGGCCGCGTCGTGCATTCGCACGAGTACGACGACCCCACGGAATGGAGCGGGCGCAATGTCATGGTCATCGGCACCGGCAACAGCGGCCACGACATCGCGCAGGACCTGCATTCGAACGGCGCCAGGGTCACGCTGGTTCAGCGCAACCCGACCCTGATCGTCAATATCGAGCCGAGCGCGCAACTGCCGTATGCGCTGTACAGCGAGGGCACTCCGCTGGAGGACTGCGACCTGATCGCCGCATCCATGCCGCTCGTGCTGCAGAGGCAAGCGCACCGCATGATGACCGCGCAGGGGCGACAGCTGGACAAGCAGCTGCTCGATGACCTGACGCGCGCGGGCTTCAAAATCGACGCAGAGGATGAGACCGGCTGGCAGTTCAAGTACCTGCAGCGCGGCGGCGGCTACTATTTCAACGTCGGCTGCTCCGAGCTGATCGTAGAGGGCAAAATAAGGCTCGAGCAGTTCGCGGACATCGAGGGATTCGTCGCCGAAGGCGCCAGGATGCGCAGCAGCGCTGTGATCTCCGCGGACCTGATCGTGCTCGCCACCGGCTACTTCGGACCGCAACACCTCGTCCGCAAGCTCTTCGGCGACGCCGTCGCCGATCGCGTCGGCCTGGTGTGGGGGATCGACGAGAAAGCGCAGGAGCTGCGCAACATGTGGATGCCGACCGGCCAGCCCGGCCTGTGGTTCATCGCCGGCAGCTTCGCCCAGTGCCGCATCTACTCGAAGTACCTGGCGCTACAGATCAAGGCGGCAGAGGAGGGCCTGATCCCGGCGCAGACTGCACGCGCCGGAATCGTGCATAACTCTGCAGTGGCCTCGCTGCGCGCCGAACGCGTGATCGAATGACCGGAATTAGCCTGGCGAAAGGAGAGCAGACATGTCCGCCGCGAGGAAATCCGTAAAGTCCCGCAAGTCGATTAGGCTGGCGGTGGTGTCAGCCATCAGAGGGCCGATCGCATTCATGCACCGCGAGGACATCGGCAAACTCGTCGCGCGCGGCTCGAAGCGCGCGGGCCGCAGGCTGAAGCCCAACTACGCCGTGCGTGAGGACGGTGTCGACACGGTCAAGGTGCTGATGGCCACCGATTCGCTGATCAGCTTCGAGGCGTTCCGGCCGAAAGGCGCAGTGGACACGGCGCACCAGCACCCGGACCATCACTCGGTGGTCTATCAGAAGCAGGGCCGCGTGAGGATGCGCATCGGCGACCAGACCTTCATCGTCGAGGCAGGCGACAGCTACATCCATCCCATGGGCGTGGTCCACCAGCACGAGGCGCTGGAGGATTCGGTGCGCATCGAAACCAAAATCTACCCCGGGGGCGGCGCGGTGGCTTCCTGGAACCTGCTGGTCGGCAAGTCGGAATAGCGCGG
>CAYMVA010000040.1:0-15521 GCA_964393745.1 uncultured Enterobacteriaceae bacterium
ATGGAACTGCACGCCGTAGAAGCCGCGCGCCTCGTCGGCCATGGCCGCGATCGGGCAGGCCTCGGTCGAGGCCATGACACCGAACCCCGGCGGCAGCTGGGCCACCTTGTCGCCGTGGCTCATCCAGACCTTCAACATGCCGTGACCCTCGGCAGTGCGGAAATCCTCGATGCCCTCGAGCAGCCGGGTGTGGCCGCGGGCGCGCACTTCGGCGTAGCCGAATTCGCGCACGCTTCCGGCCTCGACCTTGCCGCCGAGTTGCTCGGCCATGGTTTGCATGCCGTAGCAGATGCCGAGGACCGGCACCCCTAGCTCGAACGCTGCCTGCGGCGCCTTGGCGGTCGCTTCCTCGTAGGCCGAGAGATGGCTGCCAGAGAGGATGATCCCCTTGGCGCCAAAGCCGCGCACGAACGTATCCGAGACGTCGTGCGGATGAATCTCGCAGTAGACCTTGGCTTCGCGCACGCGGCGCGCGATCAGCTGCGTGTACTGCGCCCCGAAGTCGAGGATCAGGATCTTGTCGTGCATCCCGATCTCATTCGGTGCGATAGTTGGGCGCTTCCTTGACGATCTGCACGTCGTGCACGTGGGACTCGCGCATGCCGGCGGAGGTGATCTCTACGAAGCGCGCCTTGCGCCGCAGCTCGTCGATGCTGCTGCTGCCGGTGTAGCCCATGCTGGCGCGCACGCCGCCGATGAGCTGGTGCACCACCCACACGGCGCTGCCCTTGTACGGCACGCGGCCCTCGACCCCCTCGGGCACCAGCTTGTCGACGTTCATCTCCGAGTCCTGGAAGTAGCGGTCGGCGGCGCCTTTCTGCATCGCGCCGAGCGATCCCATGCCGCGATAGGCCTTGTAGGAGCGGCCCTGGTAGAGCTCGATCTCGCCCGGCGATTCGTCGGTGCCGGCGAACAGCGACCCCAGCATCACGCAATGCGCCCCGGCCGCGAGCGCCTTGGCGATGTCGCCCGAGTAGCGGATGCCGCCATCGGCAATCACCGCCACGTCGCTCTTCGCCAGCGCCTCGGCCACGCTTTCGATGGCCGTGATCTGAGGCACGCCCACGCCCGCCACCACCCGCGTGGTGCAGATCGAGCCCGGCCCGATCCCGACCTTGACGCCGTCGGCGCCATGATCGACCAGCGCCCGCGCGCCGTCCGCGGTGCCGATGTTGCCGCCGATCACCGGCGTCTTCGGGTAGCGCTTCTTGATCCAGCGCACGCGGTCGAGCACGCCCTTGGCGTGGCCGTGCGCCGTATCCACCACGATGGCGTCCGCGCCCGCCTCGATCAGCCGCTCGACCCGCTCCTCGGTTCCCGCCCCCACGCCGACCGCTGCGCCCACGCGCAGCTTGCCCTGCGCGTCCTTGCAGGCGTTCGGGTGCTCGGTCTCCTTGAGGATGTCCTTGACGGTAACCAGTCCCTTGAGGCGCCAGGCGCTGTCCACCACCAGCACGCGCTCGAGGCGGTGCTCGTGCATCACCCGCCTCGCCTGCTCGCGGCTGGCGCCCTCGCGCACGGTCACCAGCCGCTTCTGCGGCGTCATGACGCGCTTCACCGGCAAGTCGAGCCGCTTCTCGAAGCGCAAGTCGCGGTTGGTGACGATGCCGACCACCTTGCCGCCCTTGAGCACCGGGAAGCCGGAAATCTTGTGCTGCTTCTGCAGCGCGATTACTTGCCGGACCGTCATTTCGGGCGTGATGGTCATCGGGTCGCGCAGCACGCCCGACTCGAAGCGCTTGACCTTGGCCACTTCGGCCGCCTGGTCCCTGGGCCGCATGTTCTTGTGCACGATGCCGATGCCGCCCTCCTGCGCCATGACGATCGCGAGGCGCGACTCGGTCACGGTGTCCATGGCAGCGGACACCAGGGGAATGTTCAGCTCGAGCTTGCGGGCGAAGCGGGTTTTGAGGGAAACGTCGCGCGGCAGGACGCGCGAGTGGGCGGGCAGGAGGAGGACATCGTCGAAGGTCAGCGCCTTCTGGATCACCCGCATGGTTTTCCCTGCGTGCAAAAATGCATTATACGCAACGAGGGAAGCTCTGAACAGGTTGCGCGCATGCGCGTTGCGGCCGGAACGCAGCGCATGCTAGGCGCTCGGCCGCAGCGATATGTCGATATCGCAAGGCCGAGCAACAACGCAGGCGCCCGTGTCATCGCGCCGACCGTCGCCCGGTATATCGACTTCCGGCCGCAACCCGAGGGCGGCGAGGGCCTCTGCCTTGGAGCTCCGCGGTACGCCCTCGCCGCCCAAAGGGACGGGGCGCTGAGCAGCGGCTTTGCCGCTGCGCGCCCCTCCGTCGCGCACGCGGAACTTGTTCAGAGCTTCCCTAGGCGTTTGACGGAAACGGAGAAAGCCGCTAGCGTGCCCGTGTCCTCCGAACCGCGCCTGGCGCGTTACATGGGGTGCTGACATGCGAATCACTCTGCTGCTCGTAGCCTTCGCTTTCGCCGCCGGCGCGGCGCAAGCGCAGATCAAATGCTGGACCGGTGCCGACGGCAAGCGCGCCTGCGGCGATACGCCCCCTCCCGGGGCCAAGGTCACCACCGTGCGGACGGATTCCGCGCCAACGGCCCCGCCCGCACCGGAATCGAAAGATGCGAAAGCCGCGCCCAAAGGTCCGCTCACCCCGGCGCAGCAGGAGCAGGAGTACCGCAAGCGCCAGGCCGACGCGCAGAAAGCGGGCGCCAAGGCCGACCAGGAACAGAAGGACGCGCAGGCCAAGATCGAGAACTGCAACCGGGCGCGCGCGGCGCTGCGTACGCTGGAGACCGGAGAGCGCGTCGTCACCACCGATGCCAAGGGCGAGCGCTATTTCCTCAACGACGCGGAAATCGCAAAGCAGACCGCGGTGGCGAGGGAGCAGGTCAGTCAGTCGTGTAACTGACTAGGGTCGCGTGCGCCTCTGCACCCTGCGGCGGCGCGCCTCTTTCGGATCTGCCGCGAGTGGGCGCAGGATTTCCACCCGGTCCCCGTCCCTGAGTAATCGTTCCAGTCCGACCAGCTTGCCGTATATGCCGAACCGCAGGCGCGCGAGCCCGGCCGCGGCAATGCCTATAAGCAGTCCGCTCGCCTCCAGCGCGGCGCGCACGGTAGCGCCCTCCGCCAGTTCTAGCGCGACCAGCTGCTGCGCCTGCGGCAGCGCATAGACCACCTCGACGCGGATCCTGGCCAAGTCAGTCTTCGGCGCGGCGCGAGAACGCAGCCACCATGCTGTCGGCCATGCGCTCGAACAACGGCTCCAGAGCGCGCGCCACCAGCCGGTTGGCGAACTCGTACTCTAAGGTGAATTCAATCTTCGCGGCGCGCGCCTCCAGCGCGGTGAAGCGCCACGTGCCGGCAAAGCGCCGGAACGGCCCCTCCAGCAGGCGCATCTCGATGGAACGGCCGGGCCGATTGGCGTTTTCGGTGGTGAACGACTGCCGCACGCCCTTCACGCCCACGGTGAGCGTGGCGACGGTGCGCCCCGGCGCGCGCTCGCGCACCTGCGCGCCGAGGCACCAGGGCAGGAATCGCGGATACGACTCGATGTCCTCGACCAGCGCGTAGAGGTCCTCGGCGCTGCGCGCCACGATCGCCGAGCGGGAGATGCGCTTCATGGCGCTGAGAGGGAAGCTCTGAGCAAGTTCCGTGTGCGCGACGGCGGCGATTTTTGTGCAGGGCGAGCCAGCGGACGCCGCCGTGTACTTGACGTCCACAAGGCGGCCGGTGGCGATGCCATGCGCGAAAACTCGCCCCGTCCCTTTGGGCGGCGAGGGCGCGCCACAGGGCTCCAAGGCGAGAAGCCCTCGCCGCCCTCGGGTTGCGGCCGGAAGTCGCTATCTCGGGCGACGGTCATCACGGGTACACGGGCGCCTGCGTTGTTGCTCGGCCTTGCGATATCGACATATCGCTGCGGCCTCGCGCCTAGCAGGCGCCGCGTTCCGGCCGCAACGCGCATGCGCGCAACTTGCTCAGAGCTTCCCTATAATGCCGCCCCGCTGCCGCCATGTCCATCGTCCAGAACCGCAAGGCGTTCCACGACTATTTCGTCGAGCAGCGCTATGAGGCCGGGCTGGTGCTGCAGGGCTGGGAAGTGAAGGCGATTCGCGCCGGGCGCGCCCAGATCAACGACGCGCACGTCATCGTCAAGGACGCGGCGCTGTGGCTGATCGGCGCCCACATCAGTCCGCTGGCGACCGTTTCGACCCACATCACGCCCGATCCGGCGCGCACGCGCAAGCTGCTGCTGAACGCCGAGGAGATCAGGCGCCTGGTCGGCAAAGTGGCGCAGCGCGGCTATACGCTGATCCCGCTCGACCTGCACTACCAGAAGGGGCGCATCAAGCTCGATATCGCGCTCGCCAAGGGCAAGCTCAAGCACGACAAACGCGCCGCCGAGCGCGAAAAAGAGTGGCAGCGCGAGAAGCAGCGGGTGCTACGCAGCCGCTGACTGCAGCGGTTCCGCGACCTGGCTGCCGGCGAGCGCCATCCAGGTCGAGACCACGGTATCCGGGTTGAGCGACAGGCTGCCGATGCCCTGCTCCACCAGCCAGCGCGCGAAGTCCGGATGGTCCGACGGCCCCTGGCCGCAGATGCCGACGTACTTGCCGTGCTTGCGGCAGGCGCGGATTGCCATCGACAGCATCGCCTTCACCGCGGCGTCGCGCTCGTCGAACGAGGCCGCCACCAGCCCCGAATCGCGGTCCAGGCCGAGCGTCAGCTGCGTCAGGTCGTTGGAGCCGATCGAAAAGCCGTCGAAGTACTGCAGGAACTCCTCGGCCAGCACGGCGTTGGAAGGCAGCTCGCACATCATCACCAGCCGCAGCCCGTTGTCGCCGCGCCGCAAGCCGTTCTGCGCCAGAAGCCCGACCACCTCGCGCGCCTCGGCGAGGGTGCGCACGAAAGGCACCATGATCTCGACGTTGCTCAGACCAAGCTCGTCGCGCACCCGGCGCAGCGCCGCGCACTCGAGCTCGAAGCAGGCGCGGAACCCCGGCGCCAGGTAGCGCGCCGCACCGCGAAAGCCGAGCATCGGGTTTTCCTCGTCCGGCTCGTAGCGCTCGCCGCCGATCAGCTTCTTGTACTCGTTCGACTTGAAGTCCGAGAGCCGCACGATCACCGGCTTGGGCCAGAAGGCCGCCGCGATCGTGGCGACGCCTTCCAGCAGCTTGTCGCGGAAGAACGTGGCGGGATCCGCGTAGCCGCGCGCCGCGCGCTCGACCCGTTGTTTCAATTCGGGCGGCAGCTCAGGCCAGTCGAGGCAGGCGCGGGGATGCACGCCGATTTCGTTGTTGATGATGAACTCCAGCCGCGCCAGGCCGACGCCGTCGTTCGGCAGCTGCGCGAAATCGAACGCCAGCTGTGGGTTGCCCACGTTCATGGCGATCTTCACCGGAATGCGCGGCATCTCGCCGCGCTCGCTGCGCGAGACCTCGAATGGCAGCGTGCCCTCGTATACGTTGCCGGTGTCGCCCTCGGCGCACGACACGGTCACCGGGGCGCCTTCGCGCAGCGTGCGGGTGGCGTCGCCGCAGCCGACCACCGCCGGAACGCCCAATTCGCGCGCGATGATCGCCGCGTGGCAGGTGCGGCCGCCGCGGTTGGTGACGATCGCCGAGGCGAGCTTCATGACCGGCTCCCAGTTCGGATCGGTCATGTCGGTGACCAGCACCTCGCCCTTGCGCACGCTCGACATCCTGCTCGCGTCGGCAACGATGCGGACTGCGCCGGCGCCGATCTTGTGGCCTATGGCGCGGCCGCTCGCGAGCACCTTGGAGCGGCCCTTGAGCTGGTAGCGCTCCTCGGTGCCGGCGCGCTTGCCGGCGCGCACAGTCTCGGGCCGCGCCTGCAACACGTACAGCCGGCCATCGGTGCCGTCTTTCGCCCACTCGATGTCCATGGGGCGGCCGTAATGCCGCTCGATCGCGCAGGCGTAGCGCGCAAGTTCCAGCACTTCAGAGTCGGTCAGCGAGAAGCGGTCGCGGTCCGCCGCCTCGACATCTACCGTGCGTGTCGAGCGCCCGGGGGCTGCGCCGGCTGCGAACACCATTTTCTGCAGTTTCGAGCCGAGCCCGCGGCGCAGGATCGCCGGCTTGCCTGCCGCCAGCATCGGCTTGTGGACGTAGAACTCGTCCGGATTCACCGCCCCCTGCACCACCGTTTCCCCGAGGCCCCACGAGGAGGTGATGAACACCACGTCGCGGAAGCCCGACTCGGTGTCCAGCGTAAACATGACGCCGCTCGAGGCCAGGTCGCTGCGCACCATGCGCTGCACCGCCGCCGAAAGCGCCACCGAGCCGTGCTCGAAACCGTGGTGCACGCGGTAGGAGATCGCGCGGTCGTTGTAGAGGGAGGCAAACACCTGCCGGATCGCCTCCAGCACGTTGTCCTCGCCGCGGATGTTGAGGAAGGTCTCTTGCTGTCCGGCAAACGACGCATCGGGCAGGTCCTCGGCCGTCGCGGAGGATCGGACGGCAAATGAGAGTTCACTTGAGGATGACGTCGCAAGTAATTGATAATAAGATCGTATCTCTTTTTCTATCGCATTTGGAAAGGGAGCGGTGGCAATCCAGCCTCGGATCTCGGCCCCACCCCGCGCGAGCGCCTCCACATCGGCCGGATCGAGCGATTTGAGCCGGTCGGCGATGCGCCGGTCGAGCCCGTTCGCCGCCAGAAACTCCCGGTAGGCCTGCGCGGTGGTGGCGAACCCGCCGGGCACCCGTATGCCGGCCGCGGCGAGGGCGCCGGTCATCTCGCCCAGCGAGGCGTTCTTGCCCCCGACGCGCTCCAGGTCGCCCAGGCGCAGGTCCTGCAGCCACGCCGCGTACGCGTTGCCCGTCATGTATTTCGCTCTCCGCAGGGTTGCCGTGCCGGTCCGGGGCGTCTATTTTATCGCCATGCCCCAGCGCCGCACCGCGTTTTTCGTTTCCGACGGCACCGGCATCACCGCGCAGATGCTCGGCCACAGCCTGCTGACGCAGTTCGAGGGCGTGGAGTTCACCCAGGTGACGCTGCCTTTCATCGACAGCGTCGACAAGGCCGAGGAGTGCCTGGAGCGCATCGAGAAGGAGTCGCTGCGCGGCAACGGGCAGCCGATCGTGTTCTCGACCTTGGTCAATGCCGACGTGCGCGAGGTGGTGAGGCGCGCCAACGCTCTGTTCATCGATTTCTTCGAGACCTTCATCGACCCGCTCGAGGCCGGGCTGGGGATGAAGTCCAACCACACCATCGGGCGCTCGCACAGCGCCATGGACAAGCACGAATACAAGCAGCGCATCGAGGCGGTCAATTTCGCCATGGCGCACGACGACGGCGCCTCGCACCGCGAGCTGGGCGAGGCCGACGTCATCCTGGTGGGGGTGTCGCGCAGCGGCAAGACGCCGACCAGCCTGTATCTCGCGCTCCAGTTCGGCGTCCGGGCGGCGAACTATCCGCTAATCCCGGAGGATTTCGCGCGCATGCAACTGCCCGAAGCATTGCGCTCCTACAAGGCGCGCCTCTACGGCCTGACGATCGCGCCGGAGCGGCTGCGCGAGATCCGGCAGGAACGCCGGCCCGGCAGCCAGTACGCCGACCCCGCGAACTGCCGCTATGAAGTCGAGCAGGCGGAGACGCTGATGCGCCGCGAGAACATCCGCTGGATCAATTCCACCGCCAAGTCGATCGAGGAGATCGCGACCACCATCCTGCGCGAACTCAGGATCGAGCGGCAGATGTACTGATTTTTCCGGCCTGCCGCGCCTGCTCGTAGAAGCAGACCGCCGCCGCCGCCGCGACGTTGAGCGATTCCGTACCACGGGCCATCGGAATCGAGATGCGCAGCGTGGCGCGCTTTGCCAGCGCGTCGCTCACGCCCTGCCCCTCGGCGCCAAAGATCCATCCGATCCTGCCCCGGAGATCGGTTTGCGCTAGCAATATGCCACCGCGCGGCACGGTGCACGCAGCGCGGCCCCCAAACCGCCCCAGCTCGGCAGCAAGGTCGGCGCCAGCCGAGATCTGAAGCGCGAAATGCGCGCCCATTCCCGCGCGCAGCGCCTTCGGCGACCAAGGATCGGCGCAACCGCGCCCGAGCACCGCGTGGCGCAGGTCGAACGCGGCGGCGCTGCGCAGGATCGCCCCGACGTTGCCCGCGTCCTGTATGCCTTCCAGGAACACGCACCCGGGCGCAGTCTCGAGCGCCAGGCGTGCCGCAGGCAGCGGGATTTCGGCAGCGATTCCAGCGGGGGTTTCGGCATCCGCTACGGCGCGAAATACCGCCTCCGAAAGGATCACGGGCACACCGCCTGCACGGCGCGACAGGGCGAGGATTTCGCGCTGCCCCAGGGCAGCCTCGCTCAGCAGCAGCGCCACCGGGGCGACGCCGGCGTCGAGGCACGCCGCAACCATGTGTGCGCCCTCGATGATGGCGCGCGCTTCGCTGCGCCGCGCGCGCGCATCGCCCGCCAGCTTGCGCCACCGCCGGACACGCGTGTTGTCGCGCGAACGAAGTACGCTCATCCGAGTGCGCAGGTGCGAAAGCCGGCGAACACGTCCGCCCGGTCGCGCATATAGAAGTTGCGGTAGAAGGCGCGCGCAATGCGCGGCGAGGTGCTGAAGCAGCCCCCGCGCAGCACCATGTGGTTACCGAACCACGGCTCGGAGTATTCCTGGTACGGATCGCGCACGAAGCCCGGATAAGGCAGGAACGGGCTCGAGGTCCACTCCCAGACATTGCCGGTCATCTGCCGCACGCCCCACGGGCTGTCGCCCTGCGGGTAATCGTGCACGCTGGCGAGCGTCGCGCTCTCCAGGTTCGCGAGTTCCGGCCGCCAGGGATCGTCGCCCCAGGCGTAGCGGCGCTTGCCGCCCTTGCGCAGATCGCATGACGCCGCGAACTCCCATTCCGCTTCGCTCGGCAGCCGCCGCCCGGCATAGCGGCACCAGGCCTCGGCCTCGTACCAGTTGACGTTGATGACCGGCTCGTCTGCCGGCAGTTCGAGCCAGCGGTCGAAGCGCCGCACCTGCCAGCCGCCGGGCGCACGCCGCCAGTAAAGCGGGGAGCGGCGGCCGCTCCGCTCCAGCCAGCGCCAGCCCTCCTCCGACCAGAACTCGCGGCGCGTGTAGCCGTCGGCGTCTGCGAACGCGGCAAACTGCGCGTTGCTGACCGCGGTGCGCGCCATGCGGAATGGGCGCACCACCACGGGGTGCGACCACTTCTCGTTGTCGAACACGAACGCTTCGTCTTGCGTCGCGCCGAGCCGCAGCGTGCCTCCGGGTATTTCGGCGTCGCCGCTCAAGCGCTCGCCAGGCGAGTGCGGGCGCTGCGGCAGCGTGGGCGCCTCGTAGGCGAGCGTTTGCCGCGTATAGTGGAACGCCTCCGTGTGCATGTCCTCGTGGCGCACCGCGAGCTGCGAGAAGTAGGCGTCGTCCTCGTTGCAATGCTCGCCGAGCCGCTCGAGCAGGCGCGCGAGGACTAGGTTGCGGTAGCGCAGCGTGGCGTCGAACTCCGGCAACGGCAGCGACCAGCGCGAATCGTGCTGCACGAGCGCGGAGTTGTAGAGAGCGTCGGCATTGGGCAGAATCGAATCGGAGCGCTCCGCGGCATGGCGCCCGGGCGCAGTACGCCGCAGGCACCAATACTCCTGGAACCAGCCGACATGGCCGATTTCCCAGCGCGGCGGATTGACGATCGCGAGCAGCGGCCCAAGCTCGCGGGCGCCGTCGAGGCCATCGGCGATCGCGCGCGTGCGCGCGCGGGTCGCGCGCAGCTCGGTGATCAGGGCCTCGGGCGGCATGGCTGCGCCGAGTCTATCGAAGTTCGCCCGCAGTGAGAATCGCGCTCATCACTCCGGCGGGTGCGGGCTCGCGCGCCGGAAACCGTCATACCGCGTTGCGCTGGGCTGCGATGCTGCGCGCCGTGGGCCACCGCGTCACGGTCGCGACCGAATGGCGCGCCGATGCCGGCACCGAGCTGATGCTCGCCTTGCATGCCAGGCGCAGCCACGCTTCGATGCGTGCCTTCCGCGAGCGGCATCCGCACCGGCCCTTGGTGCTTGCGCTTACCGGCACCGACATCTACCGCGACGTCCGGACCTCCACAGAGGCGCGCGAATCACTCCGCCTCGCAGACCGCTACATCGTTCTGCAGTCCAAGGCAATCGAGCAATTGCCGCCGCGCCTGCGCGCCAGGGCGCAGGTGGTCTACCAATCCAGCGCCACGCGCCTGCGGCACACGCCGCTCAAGCGTGCCTTCAGAATCTGCGTGATCGGCCATCTGCGCGAGGAGAAGGACCCGTTGCGCGCGCTCGCTGCGCTGCGCCGCATCCCCGGGCACGCGGGGATCGATCTGGTGCAACTCGGCGACGGGCTGGACGACGCGCTTGCGCGCGAGGCGCGCCGCGGGACGCGCGAGGACCGACGTTACCGCTGGCTCGGCGGCGTGGCGCATGCGCGTGCGCTTCGCTGGCTGGCGTCGAGCCACGCCATGGTGATTAGCTCGCGCATGGAAGGGGGCGCCAACGTGATCTCCGAGGCGATCCGCATCGGCGTGCCGGTGCTCGCCTCGCGCATTTCAGGCAACGTAGGCTTGCTGGGCGAGGACTACCCGGGCTACTTCGCGCTGGGTGACGACGGGGCGCTCGCGCGGCTGATGTCGCGCGCGGCAACCGACCCCAGTTTCTACCGCAAGCTGCAGCGCAGCGTGCGGCAGCTCCGGCCTCTCTCTTTGCCCGCAAACGAGGCCAGGCTGCTGCTGCGGGCTATCGCATCAGCGCTCTGACTGGCGCGAACGTGCGGCGGTGGATCTCGCAGGCGCCATGGCGCGCCAGCAACTCGAGGTGTTCCGGCGTCGGGTAGCCTTTGTGGCGGTCGAGGCGGTACTGGGGATAGAGGCCGTGCAAGCGCCGCATCTCGGCGTCGCGCGCAGTCTTGGCGAGGATCGAAGCGGCGGAGATCTGCGCGTGCAACCTGTCGCCGCGGACGATGGCGCGCACCGCGCAGGACGCCTCCGGGCAGCGGTCGCCATCCACCCAGGCCTCGTCCGGGGCAATGGCCAGACCCCGAATCGCGCGCTGCATCGCCAGCATGGTGGCCTGGAGGATGTTGTGTGCTTCGATTTCCTCAACGCTCGCCCAGGCGACCGACCACGCCAGGGCGTGGGCACGGATCTCTGCGGCGAGCGTTTCGCGGCGCCGCTCCGCCAGCAGCTTGGAATCGGCGAGCCCGATGATCGGGCGTCGCGGGTCGAGCAGCACGGCGGCGGCGCAGACCGGGCCGGCGATCGGCCCGCGCCCGGCCTCGTCCACCCCGCAGATCCTAGGTCCTTGCCTCATCGAGCACTTGCAGCACCGCGGTAGCGGCCTTTTCTGCCGTGTCCTGTCTGAGGGCAGCGTGAATCTGCCGGAATTTTTCCACCTGCGCACGCTGCGCATTCGGATCGTGCACCAGGTCGAGCAGTGCATTGGCGAGCGCTCCCGGGGTCGCCTTGTTTTGCACGAATTCGGGCACGAAACCCTCGCCGGCGAGGATATTGGGCAGGCCGATGTGCGAAATATAGGACATGTGGCGCATCAGCGCCCAGGAGACCGGCGACTGGCGGTAGGCGATCACCATCGGCGTCTTGAACAGCGCCGCCTCGAGGGTCGCGGTGCCGCTCGCGACCAGCGCAAGGTCGGCCGCAGCCAAGGCCTCATGCGAGTGGCCGAAGAGGAGCGTGAGGGGAAGCGTGTTGGCGCGGTGGCGCCGCAGCGCCGCTTCCAGCAGCTCGCGCGTCTCGCGCGACGCGGTCGGGAAAACGAAATGTGCGTTCGGCAGGTCCTGCAGCAGTCGCCGCGCGGTCTGCACGAACAGGTCCGCCATGTACTGCAGCTCGGAGCGGCGGCTGCCCGGCAGCATCGCGATCACCCGCGCCGCGGGGGGCAGGCGCAGCTCGATCCTGGCCGCGTGCTTGTCCGGCTCAAGCGGAATGATGTCGGCGAGCGGATGGCCTACGTAAGTCACCGGGACGCCGGCTTTTTCGTACAGCGACGGCTCGAACGGGAACATGGCGAGCAAATGGCTCACCGAGCGCGCGATGCGGCGCATGCGCCAGCCGCGCCACGCCCAGATCGACGGGCTGACGTAGTGGATCGCAGGGATGCCGGCATCCTTGAGTTGGCGCTCGAGGTCGAGATTGAAATCGGAGGCGTCGACGCCGATGAACAAGGCCGGGGGTTCATCCAGCAGCCGCTTGGCGAGCGTGCGCCGCAGGCGGGAGATCCTGCGGTAGTGGCGCAGCGCCTCGGCATAGCCGCGTACGCCCAGCGATTCGATCGAAAACAGCGCCTCGAACCCCTGCGCCGCCATCTTCGGCCCGCCGATGCCGAAAAATTCCAGCTCCGGGCGCCGCGCCTTGAGGGCCGCGATGAGATGCGCCGCAAGCTGGTCGCCGGAGGGTTCGCCGGCAACCATGCCGACGCGAACGCCGTTGGCAGTCACCCGCGTTACCGGATCGGGCCGCGCTGCGAGGCGTTCAGCGCTTCGACCAGAAGGCGCACCTCCGCGCACGACGCGGCCTGGATTTCGAGCTGCCGGCGCGCTTGCTCCAGTGTCAGCCCGGAGCGATACAGCGTTTTGTACGCCTGCTTAATCTCCTTGATCGCCGGCTCGGAAAAGCCGCGCCGCCGCAAGCCCTCGCTGTTGATGCCGTAGGGTTTCGCCATGTTGCCCGCCGCCATCACGTACGGCGGCAAGTCCCGGTCCAGATAGGTCTGCATGGAGGTGAAGCTGTGGGCGCCGATGTTGACGAACTGGTGCACGCTGGTGGCGCCGCCCAGAATCGCCCAGTCGCCCACATTGACGTGGCCGGCGAGCCCGGAATTGTTGGCGAAGATGGTGTGGCTGCCGATCACGCAATCGTGCGCGATGTGCACCATCGCCATGAGCCAGTTGTCGTCGCCGATGCGCGTGATGCCGAGGCCGCCGGCGGTGCCGCGGTTGAGCGTCACGCCCTCGCGAAAGGTGTTGCGGTCGCCGATTTCGAGCGCCGTGTCTTCGCCGGCGTACTTCTTGTCCTGTGGCGGCGCGCCCACCGAGGCGAACTGGAAGATGCGGTTGTCGCGCCCGATGCGCGTGCGCCCCTCGATCACGACGTGCGGCCCGATCCAGGTGCCCTCGCCGATCTGCACCTTGCTGCCGATGACCGAGTAGGCGCCGACGGATACGCCCGCGGCCAGTTGCGCGCCGGGCTCGACAATCGCGGTGGGGTGGATCATGGAGCTCAGTTTTCGCTCGCTTTCGGCTCAATTTCCAGTCGGTTTCACCGTGCACAGGATCTCGGCCTCGGTGACCAGCTGACCCTCGACCCGCGCCACGCAGCTGAATTTCCAGATGCTGCGCTTGGACCCGAGCAATAGCACCTCGAGCTCGAGGCGGTCACCCGGTACCACGGGCTTCTTGAAGCGGGCGTTGTCGATGCCGGCGTAGTAGTAGATCGCGTTCTCGTCCGGCTGCGTGCCAAGGGTGCGGAAAGCGAGGATCGCCGCAGCCTGCGCCATTGCCTCCAGGATCAGCACCCCGGGCATGATCGGCCGGCCCGGGAAATGGCCCGGGAAATGCGGCTCGTTGGCGGTGACGTTCTTGAGCGCCAGGATGCGCTTGCCCGGCTCGCACTCCAGCACCCGGTCGATCATCAGGAACGGAAACCGGTGCGGCAGGTACGCGAGCACCTTCTGCACATCCATGTCAGCCATCGCCTTTCTCCTTCGCGCGCAGACGGTTCTCGAGCTCGCGCACGCGCTCGGCGAGCTCGGCAAGGTGCCGCACCAGCGCCGCATTGCGCGCCCAGTCCTTGTGGTGGTCAAAGGGAAACACCCCGGTATAGGTGCCGGGCTGCCTGATCGAGCGCGAGATCACGGTGCAGGCCGACACCGTGACGTGGTCGCAAATCGTCAGGTGGCCCAGGATGCCGGCGCCGCCGCCGATGGCGCAATGTCGGCCGATGACGGTGCTGCCTGCAATTCCGGTGCAGCCTGCGATCGCGGTATGCGCGCCGATGCGGCAGTTGTGCCCGACCTGGATCTGGTTGTCGAGCTTGACGCCGTCCTCGATCACCGTGTCGTCGAGCGCGCCGCGGTCCACCGTGGTGTTGGCGCCGATCTCGACGTCGTCGCCGATCGCGACGCCGCCGAGTTGCGGAATCTTGATCCACTGGCCGCCTTCGTTGGCCATGCCGAAACCGTCTGCGCCGATGACCACGCCGGAATGCAGCACCGCGCGCGCGCCGATGCGGCAGCCATGGTAGATGGTGACCGACGGATAAAGCCGGCTGTCGTCTCCCACCGCCGCGCCGGCGCCCAGGAAACAGCCCGCCCCCACCGCGACACGTTCGCCCACGCAGGCGCCCTCCTCGATAACCGCGCCCGCATCGACGCGCGCGCTAGCAGCGATGCGCGCGCCGGGCGCGATCTGCGCCGCCGCATGCACGCCGGGCACTGGCGGCGGGGTCGGATTGAGCATCCGGGACAGGAGGGCGAAATAGGCGTAGGGATTGTCGCAGACGATCCGCGGCAATGCAGTGAGCGCTTCCGCCTCGGGCGACAGCACCACCGCCGAGGCTTTGGTGGCGCCCAGGCGCGAGCGGTATTTCAGGTTGGAGAGAAACGCGATCTCGCCTTCAGCCGCGCGCTCCAGCGAGCCCACTTGCCGGATCAGGGTGCCCGGATTGCCGGCGACACGGCCGCCGAGCCGTGCCGCGATCTCCGCCAGCGTAAACCGCCCGCTGCGCGCCATGCTACTTGCCCGCAGGCGGCTTGAACCCCTCGAGGGCCTTGATCACCTTTTCGGTGATGTCGATGCGCGGATTCGCGAACACCGCGTCCTGGAAAACGATGTCGTACTTTTCCTGCTCCGCGAGCTGGCGGATGACGCGGTTGGCCTGCTCGATCACCTGCGCCAGTTCCTCGTTGCGCCGCTGGTTCAGGTCCTCGCGGAACTCGCGCTGCGCGCGCTGGAGGTCGCGGGTCAGGTTCGCGAGGTCGCGCTCGCGATTGCGCCGTTCGGTCTCGGCCATCGTGGCGCCGTCCTTCTCGACCTGCGCCTGCAGGTCGCGCACCTGCTTGCCGAGCTTCTGGATCTCGGCATCGCGTGCCGCGAATTCCTTCTCGAGCTTCAGCTGCGCGCGCTTGGCGGGCGCCGCCTCGCGGAACAGCCGCTCGGTGTTGACGAATCCGACCTTGTAGTCGGCCGCCACGGCCGCGCCCGCGCCCAGCGCCAGCAGGGCGAAGGCCGCGACCGCGGCGTGGGGGAGGCGAAACATGCTGCGGTTCAAGTGAATCTCCAAAAATAGGCAAGAACAGGGGCCAGGCTCGGATTATCTTGTCATCGTGGAAACAGCGCCTGACCCCATTCGATAATTCGAGCCTGGCCCCTTTTCCCTTTTCCGCGCGCCTGGCCTCTTATCCAGCCCTTCATCTAGAAAACCGATCCGACCTGGAACTGGAAGCGCTGGATCCTGTCGCCCGGCTTCTCGTTGATCGGGTATGCGTAGCTGAACTTGAGCGGCCCGAGCGGCGAGTTCCACGCG
>CAYMVA010000041.1:0-12310 GCA_964393745.1 uncultured Enterobacteriaceae bacterium
CAGCCTGCACGGCGTGACGCGCAATCCGTGGCGCCTCAATCGCAACACCTCGGGCTCGAGCTCGGGCGCTGGCGCCGCCGCCGCCGCCGGCTACGCGCCGCTGCACCTGGGCACCGACATCGGCGGCTCGGTGCGCCTGCCGGCGACGCATTGCGGCATCTTCGCGCTCAAGCCCAGCCTCGGGCGCGTGCCGGTGTATCCGCCCTACGTCGGCCGCGTCACCGGGCCAATGACACGCGACGTCACGGCCGCGGCCATGCTGATGACCGTGCTGTCGAAACCCGATGCGCGCGATTTTATGAGCCTGCCCTACGAACCGCTGGATTACGTCACGGCGCTCGAGGGTGCGGATGCGCGCTGGCTGAAAACGCTCAGGATCGGTTTCCTGCCTGACATGAAGACGGGATTGCCGGTGCATCCCGAGGTGCGCGCCGCCGCGATGGCGGCCGCCAAGGCGCTCGAGAGCGCGGGCGCCAAAGTCGAGCAGGTGAAGCCGTTCCTCACGCCCGAACTGCTCGATGGCATATCGAAATTCTTCGAGGCGCGCTCGCACAACGACTTCGTGCAGCTGCCGCCGCAGAAGCAGGCGAAGGTGCTGCCGTTCATCGCCGAGTGGTGCACCTGGCGCGCAAAGAATTTCACCGGCCGCGACGTCATGGCCGCCTACTCGAGCTACGTGACGATGCGCGACACCACCGTGGCCGCCTGCCAGCCGTTCGACTTCGTGCTGTCGCCGACCTCGCCCATCCTGCCCTACGAGGCCGAGCTCGCCTGCCCCGGCAACGACCCGCACGACGCGCTGCCGCACATCGCCTTCACGGTGCCCTACAACATGTCGGAGCAGCCTGCGGCGTCGCTCAACTGGTGTGCCAGCGCCGATGGCCTGCCGATCGGGGTGCAGGTCGCGGGCCGGCGCTTCGACGATGCCGGCGTGCTGCGCCTCGCGCGCGCCCTCGAAGACCTGCGCCCCAAGCAGCTACCCTGGCCGGAGCCCGCCTGAAGGGTGGCAGCAGAGCAAAGTGTAAAGTCAGACTTTACACTTTGCCCGCCTGCGGCCGGCAAACTTCCACGTGTGAGTTGGAGCAATTGTTCCAGCGTAAACTTTGCAGCAGTTTATTCAGGAGCGGACGAGCTTGCACTTAGTCCAGCGCAGGTGCTTCTTGATCGCCGCCGGCGCAATTCTTGCCGCGCCATTCGCGGCCGAGGCCCAGCAGGCGCCCAAGATCGCGCGAATAGGCTACCTCTCCGTCGGCCGGGCCCCTCCTCCCCGGCTGCGAGATGCATTCCGTCAAGGACTGCGCGACCTCGGTTACGTCGAGGGCCGCAACGTCGTGATCGAACACCGGTCTGCAGAAGGGAAGACGGAGCTGCTCCCTGCTCTCACCGCCGAATTGGTTGCACTCAAGGTTGATGTCATCGTGACCGCCGGAGGCACAACCGCCGCCCTGGCCGCGAAGCAAGCGACCAGGTCCGTCCCCATTGTCTTCATCGGTGTTGGCGACCCGGTGAGCAGTAGTCTCGTTTCCAGCCTTGCGCGACCAGGCGGCAACATCACAGGGTTGTCTCTCCTCTTTCCGGAACTCGTCGGCAAGTGTCTGGAACAGCTCAAGCAGGCTGTTCCGGGGGTCAGTCAGGTCGCTGTCCTCTGGCAGCCAGGCGCCGTGCCCGAACGCTCGGAAAAGGAAATCATCGAACAAGCAAACGCCGCGGCGCGGGTGCTGAAGGTGCGCCTTCAATTCGTTGAGGCGCGAAGTCCTGCCGATCTGGACAGGGCCTTCTCGGACATGACCCGCGCGCGCGTGGGGGCTCTGACTGTGCTGTCAACCCCCATGCTCGCCAGTGAGCGAAAACGTCTCGCTGACTTCGCAGCAAAGAACCGGCTGCCGACAGTGTTCTCGTTCAGGGAGTATGTTGATGCCGGGGGGCTGATGTCCTATGGACCTGACCTTGCTGATATGTCCCGGCGCGCCGCTACCTACGTGGACAAGATTCTTAAGGGTACGAAGCCCGCCGACCTCCCCGTCGAGCAGCCCATCAAGTTCGAGCTGGTGATCAACCTGAAAACGGCGAAAGCTCTCGGCCTGACGATTCCGCAATCGCTGCTGGTACGCGCCGACGAAGTCATCCAATGATGGCTGGTGACCGTCCGCTCCTGGCCGCAATCGAACATCGTGCAGGCGAGCACGCCTAAGCAACGCGCGAGCTAACGCGCGCCGCCCGGCGCCGCCGCCAGGGGCCCCCATCGGGCCGCGCGGAGCCGGGCCGCGGGCGGAGGAGACCCGGCGAGGATTGCCCGAGCCCGAGCCGCTTCTGCGAGTGGCGAGTTCCGCAGACGGCCGACGCACGCGGCAATGAAGCGAGGGGAAAGAAAATCGGGGACAGACCCGGAAGGCAGGTCTGTCCCCGATTTTCTTCGCGGCACTGGGGAAGGCGGCGGCGCCGGGTGGCGCGACAGCAAGTGTAAAGTGTGACTTTACACTTCGCCGCTCCTACCCCTGGTGCACCGGGCCGAGCGGCCGCAGGCGCACGCCGTGCCGCAGCTTGCGCCATTTGAATTCCGCCGGATCGGCCAGCGCCGGTCCCGGCGAGCGCACCACCAGCACCTCTTTTGCGATCGGCTCGAAATCGGCGCGAAAGTGCACCGAGCTCTTGAGCGCGAGGATGCGCTCGCGGCGCGGCTCGACGCCGAGGTGGCGGAACATTTCCTGGTCGGCGGCCTGGCACTTCTTCGAGGCGAGCGCGACGCGCACGCCGGGCGCGGCGCGGCTGCGCAGCAGCGCCATCTGGCCCAGCGTCATGCGAAAGCCCTTGAACATCGGCCCGCTGCAGGTGAAGCGCCCGTCGCCCAGGCGCTCCACCGTGAACTCGCCGGTGAAGGGTGCGTCGCCCGCCACGCGCGAGCGCCCGCCGAGCGCGAACTCGAGCGTCGCGCCCTGCCCCGCCTGGTGCGCACGCTGCGCCGCGGCCGGATCGATCAGCAGTCCCAGAATCGCTTCGCGCGCGTTCTGCCGCACCAGCGAGGCGAGCAGGCCGGTGGTGTCGCCGTTGCCGCCCGCGCCCGGGTTGTCCTGTGTGTCGGCGAGCACCAGCGGCGCGCCCGGCTCGCCGCGGCTGCGCGCGCGCGCCACCGCGTCGTCGGCCGAGTAAAGCTCGAGCGCGAAATCCTTCTCCGCGCCGGCCACGCTTTCACGCAGCGCCTCGACCGCGCGCGCCACCTCGCGCTCGTCCTCGCCGTGCCCGAACACCGCCATGCCGCATTCGGCGAAATCCGCCATCGGGAATCCGGGCGTGAAGGACAGCACCGCGCCGTGCTTCGCTTCGAGCGCGCCGAGTTCCGCATACAGGCTCTTGCAGGGCTCGATGAACGAGCATTGCGAAGGGATGCCGGTGAGGTAATCGAGCGTGCGGTAGGCGCCCGCGAGCCGCGCGCCGCGGCGCAGCGTGCGATCGAGCAGGCGCGCGGCGCGCGCACCGGTCTCGGCCATGTCCACGTGGGGATAGGTGCGATAGGCGACCAGTGCGTCGGCGCGCTCGAACATAGCGCGCGTCACGTTGGCGTGCAGGTCGAGGCTGGCGACGACGGGAACGCGGGGACCGACCGCGGCGCGCACGCGGCGCAGGATTTCACTCTCGCCGTCGTCGTAGTCCTCGGCCACCATCGCGCCGTGCAGGTCGAGGTAGACGCCGTCCAGCGGCGCGGCCGCCTGCAGGCGCGGGATCATCTCGCCCATGATGCGCTCGAAGGCATCGCGCGTGACGTGCGCCGAAGGGCTGGCCGCGGCCCACACCGTGCATGTCAATTGGTGGCCGAGCGCGCGCAAGGCCACGATCGCGCCCTGCGCAGGAATGTTCGCGCCTTCGACCGCGGCGAACACCGTGTCGCCGTGCTGCACGCCCGGCCAGCCGCCGCCGTCCTCGAACGCTGTGTAGTCGGCGAGCGCCGGCGCGAAGGTGTTGGTCTCGTGCTGGAAGCCGCCGATCGCGATGCGCGCCATCTCAAGTCTCCGCTTCTAAGTCCTCACCTACGTGCGCCGCAGCACCCGCCCCGCGCGCGCAGTAGTCACATTGCCGCCCTCAACCGCCTTGACGCCATTTACGAACACGGCGTGGATCCCTTCCGGCGGCCGCTTCGGGTCCTCGAAGGTGCCACGGTCGATGATGCGCTGAGGATCGAATAGGACCAGGTCCGCGATCGCGCCTGCCTTGATCAGCCCGCGGTCCTCGAGCCCGAACTTGGTGGCGGGAAAACCGGTCATGCGGCGCACCGCTTCCGCCAGCGGAAAAAGTTTTTCCTCGCGCGCATAGCGGCCAAGCACGCGCGCGAACGTGCCGTAGAGGCGCGGATGCGGCTTACCCTCGAGCGTCGGGATGCCGTCGGAGCCGATCATGGTGCTCGGATGGCGCATCACAGTGCGCACGTCGGCCTCGTTCATCGCATGCAGCACCACGGTGACACCCGCATCCGCCGCCAACACGCGCGCCGCGGCCTCCTCCGCGGTGCAATGCATGGCCACCGCCAGTTCGGCGAGCGACTTGCCTTCCCATTCGGCGTGGCCTTCGGTGGAGGCGATCACCACGTCCTCGGCGCCAAGGTCGCCGAGCGCGCCGCGCAGCTGCCCATCGCGGAACACGGCCGACAGGATCGTGCTCCCGGCGGTATACGGATACTGATCGGCGTGCACGTTCAGGCCGCGCTGTTGCGCCGCTTCGATCAGCTTCAATGACTCGGAGACCAGCCCCCACGCCGAGCGGCCCGACGCTTTGTGGTGCGAGATCTGCACCGGCACGCCGGCGCGCTCGCCAATTTCGATCGCCTCGCGCACCGAGCCGAGCAGCCCGGAACTCTCGTCGCGCATATGGGTGGCGTAGAGCGCGCCGCTGCCGCGCATGAGGGATGCAAGTTCGACCAGCTCGTCGGTCGCCGCGAATCTGCCGGGGTCGTACACCAGCCCCGAGGACATGCCCAGGGCACCGGCCTCGAGCCCTTCCGAGAAGATGGCTTTCATGGCCGCCATCTCGGCACCGCTGGGGGCGCGGTTCTCGAGATTCATCGCCGCGAGCCTGGCCGTGCCGTGGCCGATCAGCACGCCGATGTTGACGCCAGTGGGATTTTTCTCCAGGCGCTGCATGTAACCGGCGTAACCCTGCCACTCGGGCAGCGCAATCTTCGGGTGCAGCGTCTTCGCCATCACCGAGGCGGCGGCGTGCGGCGCGGCGCCGAAGCCGCAATTGCCGACGATGCAGGTGGTGACGCCGCCGATCAGCTTGAAGGCCATGTCCGGGTGCGCCACCGCCGCGAAATCGTCGTGCGTGTGCACGTCGATGAAGCCCGGCGCGAGCGCCAGGCCGCGGCCATCCAGGGTCTCGCGCGCGGCGCCGGGCGCCGCTCCGACCGCGGCTATGCGCCCGTCTTGGAGCGCGACATCGCCGGTCACCGGCGGCGCGCCGCTGCCGTCGTAGACCGCCACCTCCCGGATCAACGTATCGAAACGCCCGGACATCCGTTCTCCTTGCCGCTGCCGACCCCTTTAGGATATCTTGCGTCGTCGAACCCAGGAGGGGGATTCCATTATGTACATCGCACGTCTCGCCGCGGCGGCCGCAGTGGCCGCAACGCTCGCCGCCATTCCCGGCACCGCGCTCGCCCAAGGCGACCCGAAGGTGCTGCGCATCGTGCCGCACTCCAACCTCGCGATCCTCGATCCGATCTGGACCACGGCGTACATGAGCCGCAACCACGGCTACATGATCTACGACACGCTGTTCGGTTCCGACGAGAAGAACCAGGTCAAGCCGCAGATGGTCGAGGAGTGGAGCGTCAGCCCCGACAAGCGGCTCTGGACCTTCAAGCTGAGGAAGGGCCTCGAGTTCCACGACGGCAAGCCGGTCACCGGCGAGGACGTGATCGCGTCGCTGGCGCGCTGGGGCAAGCGTGACGCATTGGGTGTGGCCCTGTTCAGCTTCGTCGAACGCCTGGACGCGCCTTCGGCCGACAGCTTCCGCATCTTCCTGCGCGAAGCTTGCGGCTTCGTGCTCGAGGCACTGGGCAAGCCCTCCTCGAACGTGCCCTTTATCATGCCCAAGCGCGTCGCCGACACCGACGCCTTCAAGCAGATCGAGGAGCACATCGGCTCGGGGCCGTACGTTTTCAAGCGCGACGAGTTCAAGCCCGGCGACAAGGCCGTCTACCTGAGGAACCCGAAGTACGTGCCGAGGAAAGAGCCGCCCTCGGGCTCTACCGGCGGCAAGCACGTCTACGTAGAGCGCGTCGAGTGGAATCTCGCTCTGCGCGATGCCCAGGCGCAGGTGAACGCTCTGGTCAAGGGAGAAGTCGACATCCTCGAGCAGCCTTCCTTCCCGCTCATCCCCGGGCTCAAGACCGATTCCAATATCGTGGTCTTCACCTACAGCCCGCCGCTGCAGTACATGGCGCGCTTCAACCACCTGCACAAGCCGTTCGACAACCCGAAAGTGCGCCAGGCAGTGATGGCCGCGTTCGCGCAGCTGCCGTTCCTGCAGGCGCAGGTCGGCGTCAAGGAGCTGTACAAGACTTGCCCGTCGATGTTCACCTGCGGCACCCCCTACTCCAGCGCGGTGGGCACCGACATCCAGTCCAAGTCCAACATGAAGAAGGCGCAGGAATTGCTCAAGGCCTCCGGATACGATGGCACGCCTATCGTGCTCATGAAGCCCACCGACCTCGCGGCGATCGACAAGCTGCCCGACGTCGCCGCGCAACTGATGCGGCAGGCCGGCTTCAAGGTGGACCTGCAGGCGATGGACTGGCAGACGCTGGTCGGGCGCCGCGCCAAGAAGGACCCGCCGGACAAGGGCGGCTGGCACATGTTCCTCACCGCCTGGCAGGGGCCCGACATCTGGAACCCGATCGCCAACGCGGCACTCGACACGCGCGGCGAGGCCTCCGGCTGGTTCGGCTGGGGCAAGGATGAAAAGATCGTAGAGCTGCGCAACCAGTTCATGCGCGAGACCGACGAGGCGAAGAAGAAAAAGCTCGCCGAGGCGATCCAGGTGCGGGCGTTCGAAGTCGCGACCCACGTGCCGCTGGGCGAGTTCGACGCCCCGCTGGCGGCGCGCAAGAACATCACGGGGCTGTTCCAACAGACCGGCAACTTCTACTGGAACCTGAAGAAGCAGTGAAGCCGGACGTCGCCGGCGTCCGGCCGGCGACGCCGGTTCACATTCGCGCGTTGGAACGGACGCACCGGGCGCCGTTCAACGCGCGGTAGGCGGTCATGTACGCGTTCCTCGCGCGGCGGCTGCTGGCAACGATCCCGGTGCTGCTGATCGTCGCGGTGCTCGTGTTCCTGATGCTGCGCCTGACGCCAGGCGACCCGGCGGCGATCCTCGCCGGGGACGCGGCCAGCACCGAGCAGATCGCGCGCATCCGCGCGAGCCTCGGGCTGGATCAGCCGATCGTGGTGCAGTTCGGCATCTGGATCGGCAACATGCTCAGCGGCGATCTCGGTGAGTCGTTCTATTACAAGACCAAGGTCGCCACCCTGATCGGGCAGCGGCTCGAGCCGACGCTCGCGCTCGCCACGCTCACCATCGCGATCGCGATCGTGGTGGCGGTGCCGCTGGGCGTGATCGCAGCGTGGCGCTTCGGCAGCTGGTTCGACCGCTCGCTGATGGCCTTCTCGGTGCTCGGCTTCTCGGTGCCGGTGTTCGTGCTCGCCTACCTGCTGATCTGGTTCGTGTCGCTCAAGCTCGGGCTGCTGCCGGTGCAGGGCTACCAGCGGCTCGCCGACGGGTTCTGGCCGTTCCTGCGGCACCTGATCCTGCCCGCAATCACGCTGTCGGTGATCTATATCGCGCTGATCGCGAGGGTGACGCGCGCCTCGGTGCTGGAAGCGCTCGGCGAGGACTACATCCGCACCGCGCGCGCCAAGGGGCTGCCCGAGGCGCGCGTCATGGTGCGCCACGCGCTTGCCAACGCCGCGGTGCCGATCGTCACCGTGATCGGCATCGGCATTGCATTGCTGATCGGCGGCGTGGTGGTCACCGAATCGGTCTATGCGATCCCGGGACTGGGCCGGCTCACGGTGGATGCGGTGCTGGCGCGGGACTTCCCGACCATCCAGGGCGTGATCCTGTTCTTCTCTTTCGTGTACGTGCTGGTCAACCTGCTGGTGGACATGTCCTACGTCTTCTTCGACCCGCGCATCAGGTATTGAGATGGAGACGCCCGATCCGAAGCTGTACGAGGCGCTGTCGATCGAAGCGGCAGTGGTACGCCGGCAGGAGAGCGTGTGGCAGCGCGTGCGGCGCAACGGGTCCGTCCGTTACGCGGGCGCGCTACTCGTCTTGCTGGTCGTAGTGGCGCTTGCCGCGCCCTGGCTCGGCACGGTGGACCCGACGCTATTCGACGCCGGCAGTCGCGACCTGTATCCCGGCAGGAGCGGCGAGATCATGACGCTGGACGGGGAGACCCTCAAGCACACCTTCTGGATGGGCTCGGATTCCCTCGGCCGCGATATCTACAGCCGCGTGATCTACGGCACGCGCGTGTCGCTCATCGTGGGCGTGCTGTGCGCGCTGCTCGCGCTCGCCATCGGCATAGTGTGCGGGCTCGCCTCGGGCTACCTGCGCTGGCTCGACGGCATCCTGATGCGCTTCATGGACGGCCTGATGGCGATCCCCGCGATTCTGATCGCGATCGCCCTGGTGGCGTTGTGGCGCGGCAGCCTGGCAACGGTGGTGGTTGCGATCGCGATTCCCGAGATCCCCCGCGTCACGCGGCTGGTGCGCTCGCTGGTGCTGTCGATCCGCGAGGAGCCCTACGTCGAAGCGGCGATCTCGCTCGGCACTCCGACCTGGAAGATCCTGTTCGGGCACATCCTGCCGAACTGCATCGCGCCGCTGCTGGTGCAAGGGACTTTCATCTGCGCTTTCTCGATCCTGGTCGAGGCGATCCTGTCGTTCCTCGGCGTCGGGCTGCCGCCCGACATCCCGACCTGGGGCAACGTGATGGCCGAGGGCCGGCAGCAGTTCAACGACTATCCGCACAACATTTTCTTCCCCGGCGTGTTCCTCGCCGTCACGGTGCTCGCGATCAACATCCTCGGCGACGGCTTGCGCGACACGCTGGATCCGAAGATGGCGAAACGGGTGTGAGGATCCAGGATGCAGGATTCAGCAGTGAGTGATACGGCACCGGTGCTGGAGGTGCGCGATCTCACGATTGCGCTGCCGCCGAACAGCGACCGTGCGCATGCAGTGCAGAAGGTCTCGTTCTCGGTCGCGCGCGGCGAGATCGTATGCCTGGTGGGCGAGTCCGGCGCCGGCAAGTCGGTGATCGCGCAAGGCGTGATGGGACTGCTGCCGAACACGCTGCCTGTAACCGGCGGCAGCGTCTCGCTCCTCGGCGAGGACATCACGCGCGCCGGCCGGGCGCGGCTGCGCGAGCTGCGCTGCGTGCGCATGTCGATGGTGTTCCAGGAGCCGATGACGGCGCTCAACCCGGTGATGCGCTGCGGCGAGCAGCTCGACGAAGTGCTCAATGAACATACGCGGCTGTCGCCGCCCGAGCGCCGCGCGAAGATCCTCGACATCCTGCGCGAGGTGCAGCTGCCCGACCCGGAGCGCATGGCGGCGTCCTACCCGCACCAGCTCTCGGGCGGGCAGCGGCAGCGCATCATGATCGCGATGGCGCTGATCCTGGAGCCGGCGCTGCTCATCGCGGACGAGCCCACCACCGCGCTGGACGTCACCACGCAGGCGCAAATCCTGCGCCTGATCAAGGAGTTGCAGGCGCGCCACGGCACCGGGGTGCTGTTCATCACGCATGATTTCGGCGTCGTAGCCGATATCGCGCACCGCGTCGCGGTGCTGCGGCTGGGCGAGTTGGTGGAGCTCGGCCCCAAGGCCAGCGTGCTCAAGCAGCCGCAGCACGACTACACCAAGATGCTGATCGCCTCGGTGCCGACGCTGGTTCCGCACGGCCGCGCGGCGGACGCGTCCGCACCGGTGGTGCTCGCCACCAAGGGGCTCGCCAAGACTTACCGCGACCGCAGCTGGTTCACCAAGCGCCGCGACGTGCACGCCGCGCAGGACGTGAATCTGGAAGTGCGGCGAGGCCAGACGCTCGGCATAGTTGGCGAGTCGGGATCGGGCAAATCCACGGTCGCGCGCTGCGTGGTGCGGCTGATCGATCCGAGCGCGGGCGAGATCCGCCTCGGCGGCGAGGACATCGCTTCGATGAGCGCTGGCGAGCTGCGGCCGCTGCGGCAGCGCGTGCAGATCGTGTTCCAGGACCCGTACCGCTCGCTCAACCCGCGGCGCACCGTAGGCGAGGCGATCATCGAAGGGCCGCTCAACTACGGCGTGCCGCGCGCCGAGGCGCTCGAGCGCGCGCGCCGGCTGCTGGAGCTCGTGCGTATGGACCAAGGGGCCCTCGCGCGCTACCCGCACCAGTTCTCCGGCGGCCAGCGCCAGCGCATCTGCATCGCGCGCGCGCTGGCGATGCAGCCCGAGCTGCTGATCGCCGACGAGGCGGTGTCGGCGCTCGACGTATCGGTGCAGGCGCAGGTGCTGGCACTGCTCGAGGAGATCCGCACGCGGCTCAACCTGGCGATGCTGTTCATCACGCACGATCTGCGCGTCGCGGCGCAGGTGTGCGACCAGGTGGCCGTGATGTCGCAGGGGCGCGTGGTCGAGTACGGCCCCGCCGACGAAGTGTTCCTGCGGCCCAAGCACGCCTACACCAAGGCGCTGTTCGAGGCAGCGCCGGGGCGCGATTTCGCCTTCGGCGCAGCGTAAACTGCGCCCCATGGACGCCCTGGATGCGCAGGCCATCGCGGCGCAGCTTGGCGCGCACGCCGCGCGCGCCAATGTGGAGGTTTGCGCGAGCTGCGCCTCGACCAACGCCGAGTTGCTGCGACGTGCGCCGGCAGAAGGCCGCGCGCTGATTCTCGCCGCCGAGGAGCAGACCGCTGGCCGCGGACGCCGCGGGCGGCGCTGGCTTTCCAGCCCCGGCGCCGCCGCCACTTTCTCGGTGAGCCGCCGCCTGCATTGCGCACCGGCCGCGCTCGCCGGGCTGTCGCTCGCGGCAGGTGTCGCCGCCGTGCGCGCCTTGCGCGGCCTCGGCATCATCGAAGCACTCCTCAAATGGCCGAACGACCTGCTGCTGCGCGGCGCCAAGATCGGCGGCATCTTGGTGGAGACGCGCCAGCTGGGCAGCGAAATCTGCGTGGTCATCGGCATCGGCATCAACTGCCGCTCGACGCCGGGACTCGGCCGCCGCCTGCGCCGGCGCGTCGCCGCGCTCGATGACAGCGCGCAGCCGCCGCTCGCGCGCAATGCGGTCATCGGCGCGGTCGCGCGCGAAGTGCTCGATGCATTGCAGGAGTTCGAGCGCGCCGGATTCGCCGCCTTCGCTGCCGACTGGACTGCGCTGCACGCCTACGAGGGACGGCGGCTGCGGGTGCGCCTCGAGGACGGCCGAACGCTGAGCGGCGTCGCCTCCGGGCTGGCGGCCAACGGCGCGCTGCGGCTGCGCACCCGCTCAGGGCTGCGTGAAGTCGCCACCGGCCAAGTCGTCACGGCCCGCGCGCAATGATCCTCGCCATCGACGCCGGCAATTCGCGCGTCAAGTGGGGCTGGTACGAGGGCGACCACGGCTCGGGGCGCTGGGCGAGCGTGGCGACCGTGTCGCTGATCGAGTTCGCGGCCTCGAGCGACCATGTCAATCCGTTCTCGGTGACGCACGACAACCCGTCGCGCATCGTCATTTCGAACGTCGCCGGCGATGGCGCGCACCAGCTGATCGTCAACTGGACCAGCATCTTCGACGCCGAGCCGGTCTGGGTGAAGGCCGAGCGCGAGCTGTGCGGCGTGAAAAGCCGCTACGACCGGCCCGAGAGCCTCGGGCCCGACCGCTGGGCATCCCTCATTGCGGCGCGCGCGCTCGAGCCCGGCCGCGCGTGCCTCGTGATCAACGCCGGCACCGCCACCACGGTAGACGTGCTCTCCGCGGACGGCGAATTCCTCGGCGGAGTGATCCTGCCCGGCGTGGACCTGATGCGCTTCGTGCTGCACGAGCACACCGGCAGGCTGCCGCTGCAGGAAGGGCAATTCGTGAAGGCGCCGCGCAACACGCTGGACGCGATCGAGACCGGCTGCCGCCACGCCCAGGCCGGCGCGGTCGAGCGCATGCACCGCGCCGTCGGCGGCGAGTGCAGGTGCCTGGTCTCCGGCGGCGCCGGCCGCTCGCTCATCGAGCGGCTCGAGCTGCCGTGCCGCTACGTAGAGAACCTGGTGCTCGAAGGACTCGCCCGGATCGCGCTCGCCT
>CAYMVA010000042.1:0-31502 GCA_964393745.1 uncultured Enterobacteriaceae bacterium
GGCCGATCCCGCGATCGTGCCGCCCTCCATCGCGTCGGCATTCGACTTGAGGTCGATCTGGACGTGCTTGAAGTCGTAGCCGAGCACCTTGTAGATGCGCTGCCAGTTCAGCCAGTTCATGAAGCCGGCGTTGGTGTAGAACACCGGCTTGCCGCTGAAGTCCTTCCAGCACCTGAACTTGTCGGCGTCCTTGGCCGCGACCGCCATCATCGATTCCATCGGATAGGAGTACCAGGTGTGCGCGATCTCCGGCATCTTGGGCTGGTAACCCTTGAAGCCGCCGATGCGCTGCTGGAATTCGGTCATGCCGATGTCCGCCGTGTAAGCGATCTCGCCGTTGCCATCCATCACCGCCTTCATGGCAACGGTGGGGGACGGGTACGGTTGGACAGTGATGGTGTATTCGCCGCCCAACGCCTCTTCGGCGATCCGGGTCATGGAGGCGGCGATCTGGTAGCCGTAGGAACCGACGGGCGAGGTCGCCCAACGCAGCGACTTGCGCTGCTGCGCTTGCGCCGGCTCGAGCGCCGAAAAAGCGAACACGGCAGCAACCGCCGCAATCGCGAAGCTGCGATTTGGTCTTGCGTTCAACATCGGTCTCCTCCTTCAGAAAAACGTTTGTCCCGCCTTGATCTTACCTTTTTGACGCTCCGCCAACGCCTGTGTCAACGCCGGCGCGGGACTAAAAGTTACTGGGGCTTGATGCCGGCAGCGTTGAGCACTTTCTGCGTGTCGGCGACTTCCTTGCGCACGAACTCGGTGAACTCGGGGACAGTGAAGCTGCCCGGCTCGGTGCCCAGCTTGGTAAGGCGGTCGCGCAGGTCAGGGCTGGCGAGCGCCGCGTTCACGTCCTTGTTGATCTTGGCCGCAAGGTCGGCGGGCATGTTGGCCGGCCCCCAAAGCCCGACCCAGAGCGTGTAGTCGAAGCCCGGGAAGCCCTGCTCCGAGACCGTGGGCACGTTGGGCAGCAGGCTCGAGCGCTTGGCGCTGGAGACCGCCAGCGCGACCGCCTTGCCGCCGCCGACGTGCGGCAGCGCGGCGTTGAGCGGCGCCCAGTAGCAGCACACGCGCCCGCCGATGGTGTCGGCGATCGCCTCGGGCGTGCCCTTGTACGGCACGTGCTGGACGTCGATCCCGGCCGCGATCTTCAGCTTCTCCAGGTTGAAGTGCGTGCCGCTGCCGATGCCAGCGGAGGAAAAATTGAGCTTGCCGGGATTGGCTTTCGCCGTGTCGACGAAATCCTTGAGCGTTTTCCAGCCGGTGTCATTGCCGGTGATGAGCACGTTCGGCCCGCCGCCGAGCAACGCCAGATTGGTGAAGTCCTTGAGCGTATCGTAGGGCAGCTTGGCGTAGATGCCCGGATTGGCCACGTGCGCCGACGAGTTGGCGAGCAGCGTGTAGCCGTCAGGGTCAACCTTCGCCACTAGCGCTGAGCCAATCGAACCGCCGGCGCCGACGCGGTTCTCCGCGATCACCGGCTGGCCCCACATCTCCTGCAGCTTCGCCGCCACCGTGCGCCCGATGATGTCGGTCGAGCTGCCGGGCGTGAACGCGATCACCAGCCGCACCGGCTTGTTGGGATAGCCCTGCGCCGCGGCGGCAACCGAGATTGCAGCCGTGAGGATCGCCACCGCCCACTTAAGAACACCCATCGCCCACCTCCGAGTTTCGTTTTTCAACTCTGACCCCCGAGCATCAACTGTACGAGATCGCGCGTCGCGGTGGCAAGCGGCTTTGGCTGGTTATGTCTTTTTGCCGGGCACCTGAATGGGCATTCTCGCCGGCGCTTCTCTGTAGGGCGTTGCCGGAGCGATGGGCTTTTTCGACTGCTTGGGTTTCTTGGCTTCGCGATTGCTGCGTTGCAGGCCTTTGGGCATTCGGTTTCTCCTGTGACCGGGTGCGGCTAGCGCCCGGTACGTCGCCCCATGTTTCTCCTGCCGCGGGATTGCTTGGATTGGCGCGGCATGTCGCGCCGGGATTGCCGATGCGGTGGCGCCGAAGTCCTCTGCTGATCCTGGCGCTGGCCCGCGCGGCCCGCCAGCGTCTCGACTCGCCTGATCTCTGCAGCCAGGGCTTCCGTGATGGCGGTGCTGGCGCCGCCCGCCTCCTGCAAGCCGGATTCCTCCTGCCTGCGCTGCAGCTCCTGGCGCAACCTGCCAAGCGCATAGTTGCGCGACGCATCCAGTCCGGATTCCCCTGCGATCTCCTGCCGGTGCATTTCGATGTTGGCGATGAGATCGGTGACTTCATCCATCGCGGTATCCGCGTCCATATTCGGAAGACCCTCAGGCATAGCAACGCAGCCGTTGCGAGAATGCGATCAGCGGCCCGACGCCGCTTGCTTCGGCGCGCTGGCACCAGTCCTGGAGTTGCTTGACCAGCTGCTCGCGCGAGGCGAGCGAGCGCCCCCAGAGCGCCGCAAGCTCGTGGCGCATCGCCTGCATGGTCTGATACGCGGCGCCCTCCTTGAGTCGGATGTCGCGCAGGGCCTTGGCGTAGCGCGCCAGGACGTCATGGCGATGCGTGATCACCGCCTGCAGCGTCTGCAAGTCCACCACCGGCTTGGCAGCGACGAAGCGCGGCACCGGCGCGAGGCGCTTGACCGTTGCCAGCCCGAACGCTTCGAGAAGGCGGATGTACATCCAGCCGATATCGAACTCGTACCACTTGTTCGACAACTTAGCCGACAGGACGAACGCATGGTGATTGTTGTGCAGCTCCTCGCCGCCGATGAAGATTCCCCACGGCACGATGTTGGTGCTGGCGTCTTCCGTGGACCAGTTGCGATAGCCCCAATAGTGGCCGATGCCGTTGATCACGCCCGCTGCCCAGAACGGAATCCACGCGATCTGCGTGACGAAGATCAGGACTCCGGGGACGATGCCGAACACGATCACGTCGCTCACGCCCATGAGCGTGAGGCCGATCAGGACGTACCTCGAGTAGAGGTTGCGCTCCAGCCAGTCGTCGGGGGTGCCCTGGCCGTAGCGCTCGATGGTGTCGGGATTCGCCGACTCCTTGACGTACAGCAGCACCCCGCCCCACAGCACCCGGTTGATTCCGAGCACCTGCGGACTGTGCGGGTCCTCGGGCGTTTCGCACTTGGCATGGTGCTTGCGATGGATCGCCGCCCATTCCTTGGTTTTCATGCCGGTGGTGAGCCACAGCCACAAGCGGAAGAAATGGCTCGCGGCCGGATGCAGCTCGAGCGCGTGGTGCGCCTGGTGGCGGTGCAGGAACACCGTGACGGCGACGATGGTGACATGGGTCAGCAGCAACGCTGCCACGACATAGCCCCACCAGGGCAGATCGAGTATTCCGGAAAACAGGACTGAATCCATTGTGCTCCTTCTTATATGTAAAGCTGTGTCCTACGCGCCGCGCCAGCTACGCAGGTGGGAATCGATCAACGATTCGGCAGCGCGAGTGGCGTTGCGCGCCGGGATCTGGACCCCCAGAACAGTGCTCACCTGGGCGCCTTCCATCAGCAGGAAAAGCTGGTCTGCCAGCATTTCCGGCTCCGAAGTTCCCGTTCCCTGGCACAACTCGGCGAGCCGCATGCGCAGCTTGGCCTTGTGCGCCTCGATCACCTGCCTCGCCGGGTGATCCTTGTCGGTGATCTCCACGGCTGCATTCGCCATCGGGCAGCCGCGCGCGCCGGGATCCGATACGTGCTTGGCAAGCATACCGAAAGCCGCCTGCAGCTGCTTGCGCGCCTCGCCGGGATACTTCTGCGACATCGCGTCCCAGGTCTGCCAGAACCTGGCGTCGTGGTCGCGCAGCCATTCGGCCACCAGCTCGTCCTTGGAAGCAAAGCTCCGGTACAGGCTCATCTTGGTGGTGTCGGCCCGGGCGGCAATCGCATCGATTCCCACGGCGCGAATGCCGTTGCGATAGAACATCTCCGAGGCAGTGTCGAAGATGCGCTTGCGGGCGCTGGGCCGGGCGAGGTCGCGTTTCCTGCTCATCCGGATGGGCCTGCTTGGCTAGTTAGTGACCGGTCAGTATCATACCACGCACAGCGGCGGCGCTGACGGGGTCGACGCTAGCTCAAGCCGTCGCCAACCGGAACGTTCTCGGGCTTTATCGCGAGGCCGGAAGCCTGCGCCTGCTGCAGCAGCAGCGTCGCGAAATCCTGCTCGGTCCAGCCGCGGCCCATCAACTGCTGGATCAGGTCGCGCGTCATCGAGGCGAGCGGCATCGGCACCTCAAACTTGCGGCCCGCCTCCAGGCCCAGGTCCATGTCCTTCCTCAGCAGGTACGGCGTGAACGTGACCTTGAAATCCAGGTTCACGAACGCCGGCGTCTTGTAGCGCGAAAACATCGAGCCCATGACACTCTGGTTCATGAATTCGAGGAACGCGTGGCGCGGCACGCCCGCCTTCTCGGCAAGCACCGTGACCTCAGCGAGCGACTGCGTCACCACGCCGAGGAACACGTTGTGGCAGATCTTGACGATGCGCGCCAGCTCGCCGTCGCCGACGTAGCTCGCGGCCGGCGCGATCATCTTGAGATAAGGCAGCGCGGTGTCGAACGCTTTCTTCGGCCCGGAGCAGACGAAGGAAAGCTTGCCCGCCTTGATCACCTTGGCGTTGCCCGAGACCGGCGCCGCGAGATACTCGATGCCGCGCGCGGCGAGCAGCTTGCGCAGCTCGGCCGAGCCCTCGAGCGAGATGGACGAGCACTCGATCACCAGGCGCGGCACTTTTTTCGCGCCCGCATTTTTACTCGCCGCATTTTTACTCCCCTCGAGCATCGCGCCCATCACCTGCTTGACGTCGTCCCACGTCGAGACCATGCAGAACACGATGTCGCACGCCGCCAGCTCGGGCAGCTTGCCCGCAATCCTGGTGCCGTATTTTGCGAGCGGCTCGGCCTTCGTCCGGGTGCGGTTCCAGGCGAGCACGCCGGCGCCGCCCTTGGCGAGGCGCGCCGCCATCTCGAAGCCCATGCGGCCGGTGCCGATCCAGCCGACGGAAAGGCGCGCGGCGTTCATCGCGCGCAACTTTCCGTCGTCCCCGCATAAGCGGGGACCCAGACGAAACTCATGGATCCCCGCGTACGCGGGGATGACGAAACCTTCGGTTTGTCAGTAGGCATTTGCGACCGGAAGCTCCTGTGCGGGATAGAGCGAAATGATCTTCGCGCCCTCGGGCGTGAGCACGACTTCCTCCTCGATGCGCGCCGCCGAGACACCGTCTTTCGCAGGGCAGAACGTTTCCACCGCGAACACCATGCCCGCCTTGAGCTCGTAGGGCTCGATGAACGAATTGAGGCGCGAGATCAGCGGCCGCTCGTGCAGGCCGAGCCCCAAGCCGTGGCAGAAGTTGAGGCCGAACGCGGCCATCTCGGTCTCGAAGCCGATCTCGGTGGATTTCGGGAACATCTTCGCCACCTTGTCGGTGGCGATGCCGGGCCGCAGCATCGCGATCGCGTCGTCCATCCACTGCCGCGCGCGCTTATAGGCGTCCTTCTGCGCCGGCGTCGCGCGCCCCACGGAGAACGTCCGGTAATAGCAGGTGCGGTAGCCGATGAAGGAATGGATTATGTCGAAGTACGCCTGGTCGCCGGGGCGGATGAGGCGATCGGTGAAGTTGTGCGGGTGCGGGCTGCAGCGCTCGCCGGCGATGGCGTTCACCGCCTCGACGCAGTCGGAGCCCATCTCGTAGAGGCGTTTGGAGGCGAGCGCCACGATCTGGCTCTCCTTCACGCCGGGCTTGAGTGCCTCGGCGATGTCGTGGTAAACGCCGTCCACCATGCTGGATGCGATGTTGAGCAGCGTGATCTCGTCGTGGCTCTTCACCTCGCGCGCATAGAGCATCATCTGCTGCGCGTCGCGGATCTCGAGGCCCTGCTCCTGCAGCGCGAACAGCATCCCCGGCTCGCAGACATCGAGCCCGAGCGGCATCTTCGCTACGCCCTCGCGCATCAGGATCGACTTGATCTCCTTGGCCGCCGCCTCGAACAGGCCGACTTTCGGCCCGATCGCGCCGCGCATGCCGGGGTTGCCCGCGCGCACATGGTCCTCGCGCAGCCACGGGCAATTCAGCTTGTGATGGCGCGCCGCCGAGCCGAAATCCCACACCCAGGGCTCGCCGGTGCCGCTGAGCAGGCAGTAGCGGATCAGCTTGTCGCGCGCCCACTCGCCGATCACCGTGGAGGAGATGTAGCGAATGTTGTGCTGATCGAAGCACAGCACCGCGCCCAGGCCCGACTTGGCGAGGCTCTGGCGCGTGCGCGCGAGGCGGTAGCGGTGCAGGCGGCGGAAATCCACGCGCTCCTCGAAATCAACTTGCGTGATGCCCGGCGCCTGCAGCGGCCGGTGCCAGCGGTGGCCCGGATCGAGATCGGCCTCGTCGACCGGAATAAATTGAGGTTTGCTCGGTTTTCTTGCCATCGCCTCTCCTAAGAGGCAAGCATAACCATTTACGCCGCAAACGTCATGACTTGGGCTTGCGTGTTTCGGATTTGCGCCCGGAACTCGGCTTGACGCAGTGCCGCTCGAGCCAGTCGGCCAGATCACCCTCTAAAAGCTTGCCTGCCGCGAGCGCGAGAAATGCCACCACCGCGTCCGCCTCCGGCGCCGTGACAGTGCGTGCGTTCAATTCCAGAAAAGTGAAGCAGCACACGAGGGCGGTGCGCTTGTTGCCGTCGATAAATGGGTGATTGCGCGCGATGCCGAAAGCGTACGCGGCGGCAAGATCGAATACCGTCGCCTTGCCGTAGGCCGCCCGGTTGCGGGGACGGTGCATCGCCGATTCGAGCCGCCCCAGGTCCCGGATTCCGGGCTGGCCGCCGAACTGGGCGATCTGCTCGGCGTGGAACGCGATCGCGTCGCGCACGTCGAGCCAGATGCGTTTCACTTTGCCAGTTCTTTGAGCGCGTTCCGGTAGCGCCGGCTGACGCGGCGCGCCGCCTCAAGCTTCTTCTCGAACTCCGGGTCGTAGGCGCTCACCTCGATGCCGTTCGCCGTCTCCGTATAGGCGAGCTCGTCGCCTTTCCCGACCTTCAGGCGCGCGGTCAGTTCTTTGGGGAAGATGACGGCGAGCGAGTTTCCGACCTGCGTGACCTTGAGCTTGCCCATGGTTTTCCGCCTCCAGCCGTTGTTATAACGGAAATTATAACATGGTCGGAGGACCCGGCCAGCCCGCGAATCAGGCGACCTTCCGTGCCTCCGCCCACGGCAACTCGCCGATAGCCGTCGCCACCGCGTCCTCGACGCGCTCGAGGAACACGATCTCCAGCTTCTCGCGCGCCGCGGCGGGCACGTCCTCGAGATCCTTTTCGTTGCGCTTGGGCAGCATCACGGTCGTGATGCCGGCGCGCAGCGCCGCGAGCAGCTTTTCCTTCACGCCGCCGATCGGCAGCACCAGGCCGCGCAGCGAGATCTCGCCCGTCATGGCGACGTCCGCGCGCACCGGCTTGCCGGCGAGCAGCGAGACGATGGCGAGGAACATCGCCACGCCCGCGCTCGGGCCGTCTTTCGGCGTCGCGCCCGCAGGCACGTGCACGTGCAGGTCCGTTTTCTCCAGCGCCTCGCCGCTCCAGGTCTTGGCGAGCGTGAGCGCGGCTTGCGCCGACTCCTTCATTACTTCGCCCAGCTGCCCGGTAAGGATCAGTTTCCCCGAGCCGGGAACCTTGGAAGCCTCGATGAACAGAATGTCGCCGCCCACTGGCGTCCAGGCAAGCCCGGTCGCCACGCCCGGCAGCGCGGTGCGCAGCGCCGCCTCGTTCTCGAACTTGCGCGCACCGAGAATGGCGTGCAGGTCGGGCGCATCGATCGCGACCGATTCGGCCTTGCCCTCGGCGATGCGCATCGCCGCCGAGCGCAGCACCGAGCCGATTTCGCGCTCCAGGTTGCGCACGCCCGCCTCGCGCGTGTAGTCGCTCACCAGTGCCGCAAGAGCGGCGTCGCTCAGGCTCGCCTGCCCGGGCTTGAGGCCGTTCGCTTCCATCTGGCGCTTGACCAGGTAGCGCTTCGCGATCTCGAGCTTCTCCTCCTCGGTGTAGCCGGGGAGCGGGATCACTTCCATGCGGTCGCGCAACGGGCCCGGGATCGTGTCGAGCACGTTCGCGGTGGTGATGAACATCATCTTCGACAGGTCGAAGTCGGCGCCGAGGTAGTTGTCGCGGAACTTCGAGTTCTGCTCCGGGTCGAGCACTTCGAGCAGCGCGCTCGACGGGTCGCCGTGAAAGCCCCCCGCGCCGAGCTTGTCGATCTCGTCCAGCATCAGCACGCCCGCGCGCGACTCGGCACGCTTGATAGCCTGAATGACGTTGCCCGGCAGCGCGCCGATGTAGGTGCGCCGGTGGCCGCGGATCTCCGCCTCGTCATGAGTGCCGCCGAGCGCGACGCGCTGGAATTTGCGGCCCGTAGCGCGCGCGATCGACTGGCCGAGCGAAGTCTTGCCCACCCCGGGCGGCCCGACGAAGCACAGGATCGGGCTCTTGCCCTCGGGGTTGAGCTTTCTCACTGCGAGGTACTCGAGGATGCGGCGCTTGATCTTCTCCAGCCCGTAGTGGTCCTCATCCAGCACCGCGCGCGCGCCGCCGATGTCGATCGCCTTCTGCGCCTCTTCCTTCCAGGGCAGCTCGGCCATCCACTCGAGCCACGTGCGCAGCATCGAGGCCTCGCCGCCGCCTTCCTGCATGCGCTCCAGGCGCTTGAACTCCTTGCGCGCGCGTTTGAGCGTCTCCTCGGGCATGCCCGCGGCATCGATCGCTTTTTTAAGCTCCTCCAGCTCGGCGGCGGTGTCCTCGCCCTCGCCCAGCTCGGTCTGGATCTGGCGCATCTGCTCGCGCAGCACGTGCTCGCGTTGGCGCTCGTCGAACTGTTTCTTGGTGCGGTCGCCGATCTCCTTGGAGATGCGCAGCACGCCGACGCGCTGGCCGAGCAGCTCGATCACATGGTCCAGCCGCGCCCGCAGGTCGAAGGTCTCGAGCACCGACTGCTTTTCTTCGTTGGTGATGTCGAGCAGGCCCGCCACCATGTCGGCGAGCGCGCCCGGCGCTTCCATCGCCTGCACCACCCCGGCGAGCTCCTCGGGCGCGCCGGGCAGCAGCTTGATCGCCTCGAGCGCCTGCTCCTTCAATTGCAGGAAGCGCGCTTCGATCTCCTCGCCCTTGTCCTCGGTCTCGTGGATCCACGCGACCGACGCCACCAGGAACGGCCAGCCCTCGAGGAACTCGACCACGCGGAAGCGCGAATGGCCCTGCACCATCAGGTGGGTCGCGCCTTCGCCCCCGGAGAGGATGCGCGCGATGTTGCCGGCCGTTCCGACCCAGTGCAGGTCCTTAGGTCCAACGTCGTTTTTCTTCGGGTCACGCTGCAGCAGGAAGCCGACCTTTTTCTCGGTGCGCGCCGCTTCCTTGGCCGCGGCGATCGAAGCCGCCCGGCCGACCGTGATCGGCGAGATCACGCCCGGGAATAGCACTGCGTTGCGCAGGGGCACCAGGATGAGCGCGTCCTCGGGCACCGGCCTGAGCGCGAGCGGTCCGCCGCCGCGTCGGGTTTTCGGCTGTTCCTCGCTTGCCTTGTCAGCGCCTTGCTCGAGCAAATCCATGGGGTCTCCGGAGGGATTCATCGCTTGCTACATGGTGGCCACGGAGCAAGGAATCAAGGCTTTATCTTGTACATATCTTGTACAACTTAAGGAGAGAGCATATCACTAATACATTTCGGTAATATTCACATATTGTATAAGTTCTGTATAAGTGTTATAGTGCAGTCATGAAACGGGTTCAGAGCGCCAAGCCAGCCGCCGACGCGGGCGAGCGCTATCCTATCCGCACCATTGCGAGCCTCACCGGGGTCAAGCCGGTGACTCTGCGCGCCTGGGAGCGCCGCTACGGTCTGATCCGACCGGCGCGCAGCGAGAGCGGCCAGCGCCTGTACACGCGGCACGATGTCGCCGAGATCCACCGCGTCGTGGCGCTGCTCGACCGCGGGCTGGCGATCAGCCAGGTGCGCGGCGCGTTGCGCAGCAATGGCGTCGACGCGGCCGCGGCCCGGGGCGAAGGTCCCTGGCGCGGCTACCGCGACCGCATGGTGGCTGCGATCGCGCGCTTCGACGAAAACGCCCTAGAGGACGTCTACAACGAGGTGCTCGCCACGCATCCCGCGGAGCTGAGCACGCAAAAAGTGCTGCTGCCGCTTGTCGAGGAGCTCGGCGATCGCTGGCAGCGGGCCGAAGGCAGCGTCGCCGAGGAGCACTTCTTCGGCGTCTACCTGCGCAACAAGCTCGGCGCGCGCTTCCATCATCGCGCGCGCAAAGATTCCGGTCCGCTTCTGCTGGTGGCCTGCCTGCCGGGCGAGCAGCACGAGATCGGCCTGCTGCTGTTCGCGCTGGCGGCGCATGAGCGCGGCTACCGCACGGTGCTTCTCGGGGCGGACATGCCGCTTGCCGAACTGCCGCTCGCCGCGCGCCGTTCGCAAAGCGCGGCCATCGTGGTCTCCGGCTCGTTCGAGCCGGCGCCCGGGGTGCTCGATGGCGGGCTTGCGGCGCTGGTCGCGGCGGCGCGCGTGCCGGTGTTTGTCGGCGGCCAGGTCTCGGTGCGCCATCGCGACCGCGTAGTGGCCGCGGGCGCCGTGCCACTCGGCGTGGAAATCGCGCCGGCGCTCGCGCGCCTCGTTGCAACCCCCAATCTCGCGCTCGCCGAGCGCTGAGCTTTTTCCAGGAGTCGAATCCATGCGCCAGGCCGCAGATATAGCTTTGAACTGGACCGAGCTGGGACTTGTCCCCGACGGCGTCATCCGCGCCGGCATCCGGCGCCTGTGCGGCAGCCGCCTGGACGAGATCCGCGTGGGCGAGACGCAAACCGCTGCCGCCACCGCGGAAGCCTTCGTCGCGCACATGGATGCCTCGCCGATCGCGCTCGTTCCGGATAAGGCGAACCAGCAGCACTACGAGGTGCCGGCGGCTTTCTTCGCTTTGGCGCTAGGCACGCACCGCAAGTACAGCTCGTGCTGGTGGCCGCAGGGCATCGCGCAGCTCGACCAGGCCGAAGAGGCGTCGCTCGGCGCCACCTGCGAGCGCGCCGGGATCGCGGACGGCCAGCGCATCCTGGAGCTCGGCTGCGGCTGGGGCTCGCTCACGCTGTGGATGGCGGCGCACTATCCGGCAAGCCGCATTACCGCGGTGTCCAACTCCCACTCGCAGCGCGCGCACGTTCTCGGCGAAGCGGAACGGCGCGGCTTGCGCAACGTGGAGATGCTGACCGCCGACATGAACGCCTTCGACACGGCACAGCGCTACGACCGCGTGGTATCGGTGGAAATGTTCGAGCACATGCGGAACTGGCGCGCGCTGTTCGGCAAAGTGCGCGGCTGGCTGCTGCCCGGCGGGCGCTTTTTCATGCACGTGTTCTGCCACCGCTCGACGCCCTACGCGTTCGTCGACGGCGGACCCTCGGACTGGATGAGCCGGCACTTTTTCTCCGGCGGCATGATGCCGAGCGACGACTTGGCGCTCAGGTTCCAGGACGATCTGCGTTTCCTCAACCGCTGGCGCTGGGACGGCACGCATTACCAGAAGACCGCCAACGCCTGGCTCGCCAACCTGGATGCGCGGCGTGAACACGCGCTGCCACTTCTGGCCGGGACCTACGGCGAGGCGGCAGCGGCGCAATGGCTGCAGCGCTGGCGCATTTTCTTCATGGCCTGCGCCGAGCTCTTCGGCTACCGCGGCGGGCAGGAGTGGTGGGTGAGCCACTACCTGTTCGAGCGCACGGCACGCTGAAACGGGAACCCGTGCGCGTGCTCTCCAACGTGATCCTGTTCCAGCTCGGCTGGTTCGCATGCGTGCTCGGCGCAGCGCACGGCTTCGCGTGGGCGGGCGCGCTCGCCGCCATGCTGATCGTCGCCTGGCATGTCGCGCGCGCGCACTCGCCGCGGCGCGAGCTCGCGCTCGCCGCCTGCGCTGCGCTGCTCGGAGTGGCGTTCGAAAGCCTGCTCGCGCAGACCGGTTGGGTGCGCTTCGGCTCCGGCATGCTGATCGAGGGCACGGCTCCCTACTGGATGGTTGCTCTGTGGGGGCTGTTCGCCACCACGCTCAACGTGTCGCTGCGCGGCCTGCGTGCGCGTCCCTGGCTTGGCGCCATGCTCGGCGCGATCGGCGGGCCGCTCGCCTACTACGCCGGTGCGCGCCTGGGCGCGCTCGAGTTCGCCGCCGCGGGCGCTGCGCTCGCCGCGATCGCCTTCGGCTGGGCGATCCTCACCCCAGTGCTGTTCCGCGCGGCGTTGCGCCTGGACGGCTACGCCGCGCAAGGAGCCGCGCCGTGAGCGTGATCTTCTCCTGGCTTGCGGCGCTGCCCGCACTGGTTGCGCTCACCCTGGTAGCCTGGGCGATCGCCACCCGACGCCGCAATGCGGGGCTGGTGGACATTTTTTGGCCGTTGTTTTTCCTCCTTGCGGCGCTGATCTACGCCGCGGGCGAAGCGGCGGTGCGCGCGCCGCTGGTGCTCGCGCTGGTCGCGCTGTGGGCGTTGCGCCTCGCCGCTTACCTCGGCGCGCGCAACTGGAATGCGCCCGAGGATCATCGCTATCGCGCCATCCGCGCGCGCAACGAGCCCGGATTTGCCTGGAAGAGCCTGTACCTCGTGTTCGGGCTGCAGGCGGTGCTGGCGTGGCTCATTTCAGCGCCCCTCGCCGGCGCCATCGTCTCGCCCGTGCCGCTCGGCGTGACCGACGTCCTAGGCGCTGCGCTCGCCGTGTTCGGCATCGCTTTCGAGGCGATCGCGGATGCGCAACTGGCGCGCTTCAAGGCCGACCCGGCGAGCTCGGGCGCGGTCATGGACCGGGGCCTGTGGCGCTATACGCGCCACCCCAACTACTTCGGCGAGTTCTGCATCTGGTGGGGGTTCTTCCTGCTCGCCCTCGGCGCCGGCGCCTGGTGGACCGTGTTCGCGCCGGTGCTCATGAGCGTTCTGCTGCTGCGCGTCTCGGGCGTGGCGCTGCTCGAGCGCGACATCGGCGATCGCCGCCCCGCCTACCGCGACTACATGGCACGCACCAACGCCTTCTTTCCCGGCCCGCCTCGCAGCGCATGAGCCGAAGCCTTCTCATCGCCGCCCTGCTGCTCGCCGCCACCGCCGCGGCCGCGGAAACGCGCGCCTGGAACTTCCGCGTCTTCCTCGATGAGCGCGAGATCGGCTGGCACAGCTTCACGCTGAACGAGCGCGGCGCCGAGCGCGAGCTGCGCAGCGAAGCGCGCTTCGCCGTCAAGCTGCTTTCCCTCACCGCCTACCGCTACGAGCACCAGGCGACCGAGCGCTGGCTCGACGGCTGCCTGCGTGAGTTGGTCGCGCGCACCGACGACAACGGCGAGCGCGACGCGGTCGACTGGCGCGGCACGGGCGGCGGCTGCGACATGAGCTTCGCCTACTGGAACCCGCAGATCCTGCAGGCGCGGCGCCTGCTCAACGCGCAGACCGGCGAGTCCGTGCCGGTGAGCGTCGGCGAGCTGGGCGAGCAGACGATCGAGGTGCGCGGCCAGTCGGTAAAGGCGCAGCGCTACCGCCTGAGCGGGCCCGGCCTGCAGATCGACCTTTGGTTCGCCGGCAGCGAGTGGCTGGCGCTCGAATCCGCCGCCAAGGGCGGCCGGCGCCTGCGCTACGTGCTGCGGTGATCGGGATGCGCGCCATGTCTGCCCGTTTCGTCGTATTCGCCGCGGCGCTGCTCGCCGGATGTCAGAGCGCGCAGCATCCGCCGCTCGCGCTCGCGCCGCGCGTCGACCTCGCGCGTTTCATGGGCGATTGGTATGTGATCGCCGGCATTCCGAGCTTCCTGGAGAAAACCGCGCACAACGCGGTCGAGTCCTACAAGCTCGCCGGTGACGGCAGCATCGAGACCACCTTCAGCTACCGCGACGGCGGCTTCGACGGCGAGGCGAAGCGCTACGCGGCGCGCGGCTTCGTGCTCGATCGCACCTCGAACGCCGTCTGGGGCATGCAGTTCATCTGGCCGGTGAAAGCCGATTACCGCATCGCCTGGCTTGATCCCGATTACGCGCTGGTGGTGATCGCGCGAGAGAAGCGCGACTACGCCTGGATCATGGCGCGCGCGCCGCACATCACCGAGGGCAACTACCGCCGCATGCTCGAATTCCTTGCCGATCAGGGCTACGACATCTCGCGCATCCGCAAGGTGCCGCAGCGCTGGACATGAAAAGCACCCTGCTCAATTCGTTGCACTGCTGGGTGGACAGCGATGCGCCCCCGGCGCCGGGCGACGCGCGACGCGTGGACTGGGCGCGGGTGACGCCGTTCGTGCTCATGCACCTAGGGTGCCTGGGCGTTTTCTGGGTCGGCGCGAGCGCAAGCGCGCTGGCGCTTGCGACGGCGCTGTTCGCGCTGCGCATGTTCGCCGTCACCGCGTTCTACCACCGCTACTTCTCGCACCGCGCCTTCCGCACCTCGCGCGCCATGCAGTTCGGTTTCGCGCTGCTCGGCGCCTCGGCGGTGCAGCGCGGCCCGCTGTGGTGGGCGTCGCACCACCGCCACCACCACGCGCATTCTGACCGCGAGGCCGACAGCCACTCCGCGCGCGAGCACGGTTTCGCCTGGGCGCATGCCGGCTGGTTCCTGTCGCGCAAGAACTTCGCCGTGCGGCGCGAACTGGTGCCCGATCTGCTGCGCTACCCGGAGCTGCAGCTGCTCGATCGCTTCGACGTGCTGGTGCCGGCGCTGCTCGCCGGCGCGCTCTACGCCGCAGGCGGCCTGGAGTACGTGGTGTGGGGATTTTGCATTTCCACCGTGGCGCTGTGGCATGCCACCTTCACCATCAACTCGCTCGCGCACCGTTTCGGCCGGCGGCGCTACGCCACGCGTGACGATTCGCGCAACAACCTGTGGCTCGCCCTGCTCACGTTCGGCGAGGGCTGGCATAACAACCACCACCACTTCCCGGGCGCGGCGCGGCAGGGATTCTTCTGGTGGGAGGTGGACTTCGCCTGGTACGGGCTGCGGCTGCTCGCGGCGCTCGGCCTGGTGTGGGACCTGAAGCCGGTGCCCGCTCGCGTTCGCGCGGCGCGACTGGAAAGGGCACGCGCATGAGAATCGCCATCATCGGCTCCGGCATTGCCGGCAACGTCGCCGCGCACCGCCTGCAGCGCGACCACGACATCACCGTGTTCGAGGCGGGCGAGCACGCGGGCGGCCACACGCACACGCACGAGCTCGAGCAGGCGGGCCGCCGCTACGCGGTGGACACGGGCTTCATTGTCTTCAACGACTGGACCTATCCGAACTTCATCGCCCTGCTGGACGAGCTAGGCGTCGCTTCGCAGCCGAGCCAGATGAGCTTTTCGGTGCGCGACCAGGCGAGCGGCCTGGAATACAACGGCAGCAGGCTCAACACGCTGTTCGCGCAGCGCTCGAATTTGCTGCGGCCCTCGTTCCTTGGCATGGTGCGCGACATCCTGCGCTTCAACCACGAGGCGCCGGCGCTGCTCGCCGCGCCGGGAGCGGAACTGAGCCTCGGCGAGTACCTCGCGCGCGGCACCTATGGGCGCGCGTTTGTCGAGTACTACATCGTGCCGATGGGAGCGGCGATCTGGTCGACCGACCCGGATTCGATGCTGCACTTCCCGGCACGGTTCTTCGTGCGCTTCCTGCACAACCACGGCATGCTGTCGGTGAACGAGCGCCCGACCTGGCGCGTGATCCGCGGCGGCTCGGCACGCTACGTGGAAAAGCTCATCGCGCCGTTCCGCGACCGCGTCCGCCTGCGCACTTCCGTGGAATGGATCCGGCGGCTGCCGGGTAGCGTCATCGTCAAGGCACGCGGCGGAGCCGCCGAGCGTTACGACGCCGCGTTCCTTGCCTGCCACAGCGACCAGGCGCTTCGGCTGCTCGCCGACCCGAGCGCGGCCGAGCGCGCAGTGCTCGGCGCCATCCCCTATCAGGAGAACGAAGCGGTGCTGCATACCGACACGCGGCTGCTGCCGCGCCACCGTCTCGCCTGGGCGGCGTGGAACTACCACGTGCTGCCGGAATCGCGCGCGCGCGTCGCGCTCACCTACAACATGAACATCCTGCAGGGGCTCGATGCGCCCGAGCCGTTCCTGGTGACGCTCAACCGCAGCGACGCGATCGACCCGCGCAAGGTGATCAAGCGCATCACCTACCATCACCCGCTGTACACGCCGGCGGGCGTCGCTGCGCAAGCGCGCCAGGGCGAACTGAACGGCCCGCTCAATACCTACTACTGCGGCGCCTACTGGCGCCACGGCTTTCACGAGGACGGCGTGGTGAGTGCGCTCGCCGCGCTCGACCACTTCCGCGCCCGCCATGCACAGCGCCCTGTATACCGGTCTGCTTAGGCACCGGCGCCACGCGCCGCGGCCGCACGCCTTCGAGTACCGGTTGTTCATGGCCTGGCTCGACCTCGCCGAGCTCGACGAGGTGTTCCGCGGCCGCTGGCTGTGGTCCGCTCACCGCCCTGCGCTCGCCTGGTTCAATCGCGCCGACTATCTCGGCGACCCGGCGATGCCGCTCGACCAAGCAGTGCGCGAGCGCGTGGCGCGCGAAACCGGAACCCAGCCCACGGGGCCGGTGCGGCTGCTCACGCAGCTGCGCATGTTCGGGCACTGCTTCAACCCGGTGAGCTTCTACTATTGCTACGACGCGCGCGGCGAGCGCGTAGAGAGCGTGCTCGCCGAGATCACCAACACGCCCTGGAAGGAGCGCCACGCCTACGTGCTGCCGGCGGCGGCGAGCGACGGCCGCGGGCGCACGCTGCGCTTCCGCTTCGACAAGTCGTTCCATGTGTCGCCCTTCATGCCGATGGCGCTCGATTACGACTGGCGCTTCAGCGAGCCCGGTGCGCGCCTCGCGGTGCACATGGAAAACTTCCAGCACGGCAAGCGCATCTTCGACGCCACGCTCGCCCTCGAGCGGCGCGAAATCTCGGGCGCCGCGCTCGCCGGCGCGCTCACCCGTTTCCCCCTCATGAGCGCACGATTGCTCGGCGCCATCTACTGGCAGGCATTGCGCCTGTGGGCGCAGCGCACACCTTTCTACGCACACCCATGAACGACACTACACTGATAGAGCTCTCGCGCGGCGCGCCGCGCGCCAACCCCCTCGGCACTCTCGCGCGGCGCATGGTGCTCGCACGCCTCGCTCTCATCGGCGACGGCCTGCTTTGCATCCGCGAAGGCGGCGAGACGCTGCAGTTCGGCGCCTCCGGCGGGCTCGAGGCGAGCGTCACCGTGCATGACCCCGCTTTCTATTCCGAACTTGCCTTCGGCGGCTCGGTGGGCGCGGGCGAGTCCTACATGCTTGGGCACTGGTCCAGCGGCGACCTGAGCGCGCTCATGCGCCTGCTGCTGCGCAACCGCGGCGCGCTCGATGCCATGGAAGGCGGCCTGGCGAAGCTGTCGTCGCCGCTGCGTCTAGCGGCGCACTGGCTGCACCGCAACTCGCGCGCCGGCAGCCGGCGCAACATCGCCGCGCACTACGACGTCGGCAACAACTTCTTCCGCCTGTTCCTCGACGAGACCATGATGTACTCGTGCGCCCTGTTCGAGCGCCCCGGGATGTCGCTTGCCGAGGCCTCGCGCGCCAAGCTCGAGGCGGTGTGCCGCAAGCTCGAGCTCAGGCCGCAGGACCACGTGCTCGAAATCGGCACCGGCTGGGGCGGCTTCGCGCTGCACGCGGCCAGGCGCTTTGGCTGCCGCGTCACGACCACCACCATCTCGCCCAGCCAGTACGAGCTCGCGCGCGAGCGCGTGCGCGCCGCCGGGCTCGAGAACCGCGTCACCGTGCTGCTCGAGGACTACCGCGATCTCGCCGGCCGCTATGACAAGCTGGTGTCGATCGAGATGATCGAGGCAATCGGCCACCAGCAGTTCGAGGGGTTTTTCCGCCGCTCGGCTGCGCGCCTCGCCCCCGGCGGGCGCATGCTGCTGCAGTCGATCACCATCGCCGACCGGCACTACGCGCGGGCGCGCGACGAGGTGGACTTCATCAAGCGCTACATCTTCCCCGGGTGCTGCATCCCCTCGGTGAGCGCGCTCGCCTCCGCGATGGCCGCATCGAGCGACCTGCGCATCGTGCACCTCGAGGACATCGGACCGCACTACGCCACCACGCTGGCGCGCTGGCGCGATAATCTGTTCGCCAACCTGGATGAGGTGCGCGCACTCGGTTATCCGGAGAGCTTTGTCCGCATGTGGGAATTCTACCTCTGCTACTGCGAAGCCGGCTTCGCCGAGCGCGCGCTCGGCGACGTGCATATGCTGCTCGCGCGCGAGGGTTGATGGCCGAGCCCGCGCCGCGCGTCACGGGCGACTCGCCCGCCCTGCAGCAGATCCTGGGCGCGCAGGCGTGGCGCAACGAGCGCCTGCTCAATGTCTTCCGCGCTGCGATCTGGTCGGGCGTCGGGTTGATCACAGGCGGCGCGGAGCTCTACGCGAGCGGCAGCATCTCCCCCGGAGCGGTGCTCGCGCTCGCGTGGGGCGTCGCGGCAGTGGTCTCGGGCCTCACCTGGCTGCGGCACGTGTATCGCGACTGGATCGCAGCGCTGCTTGCCACCATGGACATCACGGTGCTCGCCCTGTGCATGCACGCCGGGCACCGCTACCTGCTGGCCAACGACCCGGATCTGGTGCCGCACCAGCTCTACGGCTCCGGCGTGGTGCTGGTGGTGGTGCTCGCCACCAACGTGCTGCGCTTCTCGTGGGTGCTGTCTCTCTGGGCGGTCACCTACGGCGCCGCCGCCTACTGGCTGGTGCTTTGGATCAACCGCGCGGTGGACGTGCTCACCTACGTAGAGCTGACGGTGATCGCGCTCCTCGGCCTCATGCTCACCTATTACGCGCGCCGCCTCGGCGCGATCGTGCGCCAGGTGGTCGAGCGCGATTCGCTCATCAGGTTCCTGCCCTCGCCGGTGGTGGAAAGCGTCATCCGCGATCCCGCCGCGGTGGACCTCGAGGGCGAGGCGCAGGAGATCACGGCGCTGTTCGCCGACCTGCGCGACTTCACCGCCTTCGCCGAGCGCTTCCCGCCGCACGCCGTGGTGCAGATGCTGAACGAGTTCTTCACCGAGATGGCCGCCGTGATCACCGCGCACGACGGCATCGTCATGCAGTACGTCGGCGACAACCTCTACGCCGTGTTCCCGGAAAAGGGCGGCCCCGACCATGCGCGGCGCGCGCTTGGCTGCGCGCTCGACATGCTGCCGCGGCTCGAAGCGCTCAACGCGCGCCGCAGCGCGCGGGGCGAGCCCGCGCTCGCCATGGGCATCGGCCTGCACACCGGCCCGGTGATCGCGGGCGCGATCGGCTCGCCGGAGTTGCTGCAGTACAGCTACGTCGGCGACACCGTCAACACCGCGAGCCGCATCGAGCGGCTGACGCGCGCGCTCGGCCGCGATCTGCTCGTTTCCGGGACCACCTTCGCGCGTGCCGGCGGCCAGGCAGCGTTCGAGGGCGAGGCCATGCCTGCCGAGCCGCTGCGCGGCAAGCGCGAGGCGCAGACCATCTGGGCGGTGTCGGCGGCGCGCACCTGAAACGCGTGCGGCGGCGCGCGCGAAGTTCGTGTATTTTGCGGGTCTTCCAAGCTTGGCCTCCCCCCGATGAGCGCATTCTCCGACCGCCTGCTCGCCCTGTCGCCCAAGACCCTCACGGGCATGCGCCGCGGCATCGAAAAAGAGTCGCTGCGCGTGCAGCCCGACGGCAAGCTGGCGATGACGCCGCACCCGGCGGCGCTCGGCTCGGCCCTCACGCACCCGCACATCACCACCGACTTCAGCGAGGCGCAGCTCGAGCTCATCACCGGGGTGCACACCACGCCCGAGGGCTGCATCGAGGAAATCACGCAAATCCACCAGGTGGTGTACCGCGCGATCGGCGATGAGATCCTGTGGTGTGCGAGCATGCCCTGCGGGCTTCCCGAGGATGACGCGATCCCGATCGGCCAGTACGGCACATCCAACATCGGGCGCGCCAAGAGCGTCTATCGCATGGGGCTTGCGCACCGCTACGGCCGGCGCATGCAGGCGATCAGCGGCATCCATTACAACTGGTCGCTGCCGGGTCTGGGCAACGCGGAGTACTTTGCGCTGCTGCGCAATTTCCGGCGCCACGGCTGGCTGCTGTTCTATCTTTTCGGCGCCTCGCCCGCGGTGTGCTCGAGCTTCGTCGCCGGGCGCGACCACCGGCTGCAGGAACTCAAGCCGGGCAACCTCTACCTGCCGCACGCGACCACGCTGCGCATGGGGCGCCTGGGCTATCAGAGCGACGCGCAGGCTTCGATCAGCGCGAGCTTCAACAGCCTCGACGCCTACTGCGCCGCGCTCGAGCAGGCGCTGCTCCAAACGTGGCCCGCGTACGAAAAAATCGGCGTGCGCAGCGCCAACGGCGAGTACCGCCAGCTCGGCACCGCGCTGCTGCAGATCGAGAACGAGTTCTACGGCAAGATCCGGCCCAAGCGCCCGATCCGCGTCGGCGAGCGGCCGCTGCACGCGCTGCGCGAGCGCGGCGTCGAATACGTCGAAGTGCGCCTCATGGACCTCGACCCGTTCGAGCCGGTGGGCATCAGCGCGCCGACGATGTACATGCTGGATGTGTTCCTCATGCACTGCCTGCTCACCGACAGCCCGCCCGACACGCCCGAGGAAATCGCCACGGTGGCGGGCAACCAGGAGCGTGTCGCCGGTCGCGGACGCGAGCCCGGCATGAAGCTCTCGCGCGGCGCGCAACAGGTGGCGCTCGAGGAGTGGGGCGCACAGCTGCTCGCCGAGTGCCAGCCGATCGCGGAGGCGCTCGATGACGCTTTCGGAGGCGGCGCCTATCGCGCGGCGCTTGCCGCGGCCGCGGAGGTGGTGCACAAGCCCGAGTCCACGCCGTCGGCCCGGGTACTCGCGGCGATGGCGCGCGACCACGACAATTCCTACACCCGCTTTGTGCTCGAGCGCTCGCGCAGCCATGCGCGCGCGCTGCGCGATCTACCCCTCGAGCCCGAGGTCGCGGCGCGCTTCGCGCAGATGGCCGAGGCTTCGCACGAGAAGCAGCGCGACATCGAAGCCGCCGACAAGGTCGATTTCGAATCCTGGCGCAAAAACTATCTCTCGCCCGCGCAGTTGCGCGTCTAGCATCTCTCACCGGAAAGGAACCGCATGAGCACCGTCCCCAACCACGCCCTGCGCCAGTTGCGCGCGGGCAAACTCGCCATCGGCCTGGGCCTGAGGCAGGCGCGCACCGTGGATATCGCGCAGATCGCGAAGACCTCGGGCTTCGACTGGCTGTTCATCGACTGCGAGCACAATTCGATGGACACCGACATCGCGGCGCAAATCGCCGCGGCGTCGCTCGCGGTGGGCATCACGCCGGTGGTGCGTGTGGCCGGCTTGGAGCATTACCTCGCCTCGCGCATGCTGGATAACGGCGCGCAGGGCATCGTCGTGCCGCACGTGGACAACGGCGAGCAGGCGCGCCGCGTCGCCAACACCTGCCGCTTCCCGCCGATCGGCCACCGCTCCATGGGCGGCGGGCTGCAGCAGCTCGGCTTTGCGTCCATGCCGGTGGGCGAGGCTGCGCGCATCGTGAACGAGGAAACGCTGGTGGTGGTGATGCTCGAATCGCCGCAGGGCATCGCGAATTGCGAGGAGATCGCTGCCACGCCCGGCATCGACGCCTTGCTCATCGGCACCAACGACCTGTGCTTCGAGATGGGCATCCCGGGCAAGTTCGACGACCCGCGCGTGGTGGAAGCCTACAAGAAAGTGATCGCCGCCTGCCGCAAGCACGGCAAATTCCCCGGCATGGGCGGCATGTACACCGCCGAGCTGCTCGAGCGCCACATCGGCATGGGCGTGCAGTTGATCCTTTCGGGCTCGGACTTCTCGCTCCTGATGCAGGCCGCGGGCGCGCGCGCGAAACTGGTGCGCGCCTTCGAAAAATAACCCGGAGAAACGACATGTCCAAAACCACCACCGCAAGCGGCCTCATCATCGAGGAGCTCGCCGCCGGCGCCGGCACTGAGGCGAAAGCCGGCAGCAAAGTCAGCGTGCACTACACCGGCTGGCTCTTCTACGGCGGCGAGAAAGGCAAGAAATTCGATTCCAGCAAGGACCGCGGCGACCCGTTCGCGTTTGGGCTCGGCGCCGGACAGGTAATCAAGGGCTGGGACGAAGGCGTTGCCGGGATGAAGGTAGGAGGATCGCGCAGGCTGACGATTCCGCCCGAGCTCGGCTACGGCGCGCGCGGCGCGGGCGGCGCCATCCCCCCGAACGCGACGCTGATATTCGAGGTGGAGCTGCTCGGGGTGGGTTAGTCAAACCGTCTTCCCCGCGGAGGCGGGGATCCATGCTTTTCATCTTCCGCTCAAGGGCCGGGCACTTGCCTTCGGCCCCCGCGGGCGTAGCATGGAGGTGCACTTCCTGAAAGGAGGCTGCCATGTGCTACAAGTGGGAAGAGGAGTACCTGCTGCAGCGCGCCGAGGAAACGCGCAAGGCGATCGAGAAGGACGCCGAGCGCGTGAAGCCCAAGCCCGCCGCGCCCGCCACCCCGGCCCCTGAGCCGAGAGTGAGGGACGACGAGCTGGTTCTGGTCTGACCGCGCAGCCGGCGCAGCAAGAAAAGCCCCGCTCAGGCGGGGCTTTTTGCTTTCCAGCGCCGCGGCGCGAGACGCCCCGGCAGATACAGCGGATGCGCCGGCTCGCCCGAGGCGTTCACACGCAGCGCATGCAGCGTGATTCCTTCGTCTCTGAGCATTCCCGCGACCGCCGCTGATCGCTCCAGGTGCGCGCCGTGGTTCCCCCACGCGCAGACGACGATTCCCACCTTGCGTGCAGCGCCTAAGATCGCCGCGTCGTTTTGTTTCCCCACTGGATCCTTCGCCGCCTTCATGTCGTCGGGGTCGGTCGCGCGCCAAGCGAACACGTTGGTTACCACCACCGCCCCGTAACCCCAGCGCTCGGCGTAGTTGCGCGCCCGGGTGCACGACGGATCGAGCTGGAACTCGTCCGCGGTGCTCGGGTTGAGCATCAGGAAATTCGCCGCCGGCTTCGCGGCATCCCAGCGCCGCCACAGCAGATAGCGCCAGCGGCGGCATGGGGAGAACGTCGCGCCCGATGCGCTCACGCGAAAATCGGGGTCAGAGCCCGATTGATTCCTCAAGCGAACGCGGTACGCCGCGGCCGGCCGCGCGGGCGGTGCCGGCTGGCGATTGCCGGTGCCGCCGCGTACTGCGCCGCAGGCTCGCGCACCTCGAGTGTGAACGGACTTCGCACTGTGACGGTAGCGAACACCGCGCCGTCCTGCAGATCCTCCGTCAGCAGCAGCGCGCAATCCTGCAGTTGCGCCGCGGCGACCACCATGCTGTCCCACCAAGAGAGCCGGTAACGCTGCTCGACCTCTCGGGCGCGGCGTAAAAGCGCAGCGTCCACCGGCTGCGGGTCCCAGGCGAGATACTTCTCCACCTCTCGCCATGCCAGATCAGGCGCCACCCGGGGCGTCAGTTTGCGCGTCGCCACCGCGTAGAACTCGGCGAGCACCTGGGCGCTGGTGTGGCCGATACGCTCCCGCCATAGGTAGTCGACCCAGCTCATGGCGCGCGCCTGCTTCGCAGCGTCCCGCGAATCGCGCACGTAGACGAAAACGTTAGCGTCGACGAAGCACGGGCCGGTCATACAGCTCCTCCCGCTTCGGATAACGCTCCGCGGGTCCTTTCAGGGGAAAGGGTTTCTCGGCTTGCCAGGCCCGGTACGCTTTTTCGTACTCGTCCGAATAACGCAGCTTTGCGCGCAACGCCTCCCCGACGAAGCGCGAGAGGCTCATGCTGGATTCAGCCGCACGTACACGCGCCAGCGCAACCGTCTTGTCATCAAGGGTGATGGTCACGTTCTTCATCGGCACCCTCCAGAATTACACAGAGGCAATATAACACGATATCCGTGTATTTATGGTCTTTTTGATATAGTAAAGATATCTATGACTCGGAAAGCCACGGCCATGCCCTCGAAACCTGCCGCAAGCAAGCGCAAGCAACCGTCCGGCAGCAGCATCCTGCTGCGCTACCGTGACAACGACACTCCCTACGGGGTCACGCGCCAGACCACGGCAAAGCTTGCCGAGACCCTCGGTCTTTCGGAGACCCAAGTCGTGCACGTCGCGCTCGCCAACCTCGCCCGCCAGACCCTTGCGCGCTACGAAGCCGACACCGGACCGCTCACCGAGGAGCAGATGAAGGCGATCCGCCGGCTGCAGCCGCCCGGGCGAATGAAGGCCAAGAAGAGCCTCTTCTGATGACGGTCGCCGGCCCGAGCTGGTTCCCCGCACCCAGCCCCGGCGACATCGTCTGGTGCCGCTTTCCGCAGGGCAAGCTGCGCGGCCCCGCGCCCAAGGCCCGCCCCGCGCTCGTGCTGCGGGTCGGCGAGGACCGCGGGCATACGGTTGTACAAGTCGCTTACGGAACGAGCCAGAAGGTCGATTCGCTTTTTGCGGGCGAATTCGCTATCACGCCGGCCGACCGGGCCGCATACGAGGCCGCTGGCCTGAGCCATCCGACGAAATTCAACCTCGGCGAGACGTTCGAGCTCGACTACAGCGAGGCGTGGTTCGCGGTTGCACCCGGCGCCCCGCACGGCCAGACGCCGAAGCTGGGCGTTCTGCACCCGAGCCTCGTTCGCCGCGCCCAGGCGGCGTTCGATGCCGCGCGCTGACTGCCGCGCGCCGCCCACCGGCGCCGGCAGATGCGACATCGAGAGCGGGAAGCGCTGCAGCGTCCAGGGCATAGGCTGACTTTAGCGATAAGGGGAAAACGCATTGCTGTCTCGCGTCAGCAGACTCATCAGCTTCGGGTGGACGAAGAGCTTTTCCTTGCCGACGGCGTGCTCGCGCAGCACGCCGATCGCGCCAAGTGCCTTGAGGTAACGCGAGGCGGCCTGACGCCCCGCAATCTTGGCGTCGACGAGGTTTGCAATCCGGCAGTACGGCTGCTCGAATATCAAGTCCACCAATTCGCGGGTGTAGATCTTGGGAAGCTTGCGACGCGCAAAATCGGCCGTGTCGGTCGAAAGTTTCCGGATCGCAGCGATCTTGGCGGTGGTCCAGGTCGCCGTGTCCTCGACGCCGCGCAGCATGTAAAGCAGCCAGGGCTCCCAGGCGCGCTCCCGCGTGACCGCGAGAAGCAGGCGGTAGTAGTCCGGCTTGTGGTTGATGATGTAGCGGCTCAGATAAAGGATCGGCAGAGTGAGCAGCCCCTTGTCGACGAGGAAAAGGCTGTTCAGTACGCGCCCGGTGCGGCCGTTGCCGTCGGCGAACGGGTGGATCGCCTCGAATTGGTAGTGCGCCGCTGCCATGCGGATCAGAGGATCGATCGTGTCCTCGTCATGCAGAAAGCGCTCCCAGTTCGTGAGCAAATTCCGGATGCGCACCTCGCCCTCGGGCGGGGTGTAGACGACCTCGCCTGTCCCGTCCTTGACGAGCGCGATGCCAGGGACCCTGCGGACCGTCATCTCGACGCCCTTGATCTGCGTGCAGATCGACTCCGCCGTGCGCGTGGTCAGGGGCCGGGACTTCAGTGCCCCCACGCCTTCCAGCAGGGCGCGCCGGTAACGCAGGGCTTCCCTGGTGGCGGGATCTGCCCGGCCCTCGGCCTGCAGGTGCTGGAACAGCTTGTCGGCCGTGGTGACTATGTTTTCGATCTCGGAGCTCGCCCGCGCCTCGAGCAGCGGCAGGGTATTGATGAGCATCGAGGGGTTCGGAATCAGCGCCGCGGCCTGCTTGAGCTCGGCGAGTGCCGCCCTTGCCGTAACGCATTGCTTTAAAACTGTTTTTGTCTCTATTTCTATGGCGGGAGGGAGCTTTGGCAGGTCGTTGTACGGACGCGCGGGGTCCCATCGTGTTCCTTTTCTCGTGTTTACGAAAGTCGTTTTTTGCGACACGTTCGCAGCTTATGTCGCTGGCAGCGACACGTCAAGAAAACGTGTCCCGAATGCCTGGATTTTGCGACACGTCACGCCACCGCCCAACGGATCATGAAGAGCGACTCGGCCTACGCCCACATCCCCCGCAGGGCCGCCGCGACGTCCACCGGCGCGGCAGTTTCGTCCTGCTGCGGCGGCGCATCTTCCGCGGCCGGCCACGCGACCTGGTCCATGCAGGCGAGCACCGCCTTCGTGAGAAAGCGGCTGCGCGCGCCGTACACGTGCCGGTCGCCCATCCTCGATTGCTGCGTCACGTAGTACTTGAGCGGCGCGATGAGGTCGAGCGAAGTCTTCGCGCGCGTCATCGCGACGTAAAGCAGCCGCCGCTCCTCCTCGATTTGCTCGGCGCTGCCGGCCGCGAATTCGCTCGGGAAACTGCCGTCCGAGACGTTGAGCACGTACACCGCCTCCCACTCCTGCCCTTTCGCCGAGTGCACGGTCGAGAGCACCAGGTAGTCCTCGTCGAGCAGCGGCGCGCCGGCGTGATCGCCCGTCGCCTCCGGCGGGTCGAGCGCCAGCTCGGTCAGGAATTCCTCGCGCGTCGCATAGCCGAGCGCGACCTTCTCGAGCTGGTGCAGGTCGCCCGCGCGCACCTCGGCCGCTTCGTACTTGCGCTCGAGGTGCGGCGCGTACCACTCGCGCACGCGCTGCATCTGCCCCGGCCAGGGCGTGCCCGGATCGCCCAGGAAACGCATCAGCTCGTCGAACTCGGCCGAAGCGCTCTTCACCGCGCGCCAGGAATGGCTCCCGGCCTCGAAGCGCGTGAAGATGCGCTCCGCGCCCCTGGGGCCCACGCCCGGCAGGAGCTGGAGCGCGCGCCAGGCGGCGACGCGGTTGCGCGGATTGTCCGCCCAGCGCAGCACCGCGAGCGCGTCCTTGATGTGCGCCGCTTCGAGGAATTTCAGGCCCCCGTACTTCACGTAGGGGATGTTGCGCCGCACGAGCTCCAGTTCCAGCACGTCCGCGTGGTGCGAGACGCGAAAGAGCACCGCCTGGCGCCGCAGATCCACCCCCTGCTCGCGCGCTTCCAGCACCCGCGCGACCACGTACCCCGCCTGCGCCGCATCGTCCGCCACCGTCACCAGGCGGGGCTTTGCGCCTTGCTCCTTCCGCGACCTGAGCTCCTTCTGGTACTGCCGCTGCGCCTCGCGCATGAGCGCATTGGCCGCATCGAGCACGGCTTGCGCAGAGCGGTAGTTTTCTTCGAGCGTCACCACGCTCGCCCCGTAGCGGCGCTCGAATTCGAGGATGTTTTCCACCGTCGCCGCGCGAAACGAATAGATCGCCTGCGCATCGTCCCCAACCACCGTGAGGCCCTCGCCCGAGGGCCGCAGCCGGGCGAGGATCTCCGCCTGCAGCGCGTTCGTGTCCTGGTACTCGTCCACCAGCACGTGGTCCCACTGCGCGCCGAGCTCCGCAGCTAATCCCCCCTCGAGGGCCTCGTCGGCCATCATCGCGTGCCAGTAAAGCAGCAGGTCGTCGTAATCGAGCGCCTGGTTGTCCAGTTTTCTGTTTACGTACTCACCGAACAATCTCTTCAATTCGGCTTCCCATTCCGCGCACCAGGGAAACGCCGACTCGAGCGTCGCCGCGAGCGTGCCCTGCGTGTTCACGCGGTGCGAGTAGATCGCGAGGCACGTGTCCTTGCGCGGGAAACGCTTCTCCGTTTTCGAGAACCCGAGCTCGTGCCGCGCGACGTCCATCAGATCCGCGGCGTCGCCCCGGTCGAGCACGCTGAAGCTCTCCCCCAGGCCCACCCGCCGGCAGTGCCTGCGGATGAGGCGATTGGCGACCGAATGGAACGTCCCGCTCCAGGCAAGCCGCACGCTGCGCACCGACTCGCCGACGATGCGCTGCGCCCGGCGCGTCATCTCCAGCGCCGCGCGGCGGGTGAAGGTGAGAAGGAGGATGCGTTCCGGGGCTACGCCCTCGAGGACCAGGTGCGCGACGCGATGCGCGAGGGTGTTGGTCTTGCCGGTGCCGGCACCGGCGATGATGAGGAGTGGGTGGGAGGGGGATTGTGCGGCCTCACGTTGCCGCTCGTTCAGATTCGTGAATACCTCGGTCGCGCCCATGGGGCGCGACTATAGGCCATAGCTGTATGGTTATCCAGTACCCGGATGGGGCGACGAGAGCCCGGGCTTGTTCGCCGCGATCCAGGTCCTCACATCGGCGACCAGTTGCTTTGCCTGCGCGAGGCATTCGGCGACCGTCTGCACCGTCACCGGCTCGCCCTCGTAGTCCGCAAGATTTCGCTGTTTTCGCAACCCGTCGAGCACGATCATCCGGTCATTCGCCAGCCCGATCGTTAGCGGCAGGGCCTGCAGCACGGTCTGGTGATGCCCCGGGTGGCTGGTCAGGGTGCGATAGCCGTTCGCCCGCAGCGCTGCCATAGCCGATTGCATGATCGCCTTGTAGGCGGCGTCGAACCTGTTCTCCGCGCTCAGCCCGGCAAGCTGCGCGTCGGCAAGATTGCGCTCTGCCGCCGCCAGCATGCGGGCGATGCCTGCGCGCTCAGGCGCGACGCGCTCGAGGCTTCGTCCGAGGAGGTTCTCCAAGCTCACGTTCGCCGCCGATCACGAAAATCCTGGGCCCAGCGAGCACTTCGCGCAGGAACGCGTCCGGAGCCCGCTGCTTGCGCGCCCACTCCGCCGCCCCGTAGACCTTCGGCGCGATTTCCCGGCCAATCGTCTTTTGCGCCGGGTGCAGGAGCCTCACGGCCTCGCCAAACCCGATCTCCCCCACGATCAGGAGATCCACGTCGCTTCCGGCCCGTTCGCGCCCGCTCGCGAGCGATCCGTACACGAACGCCGCGCGGATCCGCTTCTTCGACGGCGCTAGCGCCGCCGCCAGCACTTCCGCCACACCCGAGGTCTTGCGCAGGATGCTCGCGAGTTCCTCGTAAACCGGACAGGCGCGCTCCGCGCCATAGAGCACCTGGTTGCCGCGCCGCTCGCGTTTCAGCAGCCCGGCATCCACCAGCAGGACGAGCTCGCGGTTCAGCGTTCCCGATGCAAGCCCCGTGCGGCGCGCGATCTCGCGCCCATGCAAGGACTCCTCCGGATGCAGCAGCAGGAGCCCGAGCACGCGGCGGCGGTACCCCGGGAATAGCAAGGCGGAAAGTGGTTGCTGCATATTTAGCAGCAATTGTCGCCTTTTTAGCAGCGGAGGGCAACACCCGATCCGCCGCGACGCGGTGCGCGAGGGTGTTGGTCTTGCCGGTGCCGGCGCCGGCGATGATGAGGAGGGGGTGGCAGAGGGACTGCGCGGCGGCGCGCTGTCGTTCGTTCAGTTTCGTGAATGCCTCGGTCGCGCCCATGGGCCGGGACTATAGGCGATTACTGTATATCTATCCAGCCCGCGCCCAACGCAGGTCATCCAATGCACTTCTGGAACGTTGCTCCAGGCAGGGGAAGGGGTAGGTACCAGACATTCCCTTGACGGCATATTCCCTGAAGGCTATAGTCGATGGCGCGTTGGGAAGTCGAGTACACGGACGAGTTCGGCGACTGGTGGAGCGGGCTGTCGGAAGCGGAGCAGGAGTCGGTCGACGCCTCGGTGCGCCTGCTGGAGGAGCGCGGCCCGCATCTGGGCCATCCGCACAGTTCCGGCATTGCGCGCTCGAGGCATCCGCACATGCGCGAATTGCGCGTCCAGCACAGGGGACGTCCGTACCGCGTGCTGTATGCGTTCGATTCCCGGCGGGCGGCGATCCTGCTGCTCGGCTGGGACAAGACGGGCAACGACCGCTGGTACGAGGAACAGGTTCCGCTGGCCGACCGGCTCTATGACGGGCACCTTGCGGCGTTGCGAAAGGAAGGGTTGAAGGACGATGGCTAGGAAATTCAGTGAACTGCGGGCAAGGATGTCCCCGGCGGCGCGCGCGCGCGCCCAGGCGCGCGCCCGCACCATGCTCGCGGAGATGCCGCTGCAGGAACTGCGCCTCGCGCGCGGCCTTTCGCAGGAGGCGCTCGCCGCGACGCTCAAGGTGCGCCAGGCGAGCATCTCCAAGCTCGAACGCCGCGCGGACATGTACATCAGCACGCTGCGCGCGCACATCCGCGCGATGGGCGGCGAGCTCGAGATCGTCGCGCGCTTTCCGGACGGGGAAGTCAGGATTTCGAATTTCGAGGAGGTTGGCGGGACCGGGAAAGCCGCGTCCTAGGGCGGCCCGCTCCAGGGCAGGCGCAGGTATAGCGCGTCGGCCTTCTCGTCGTAGTGCATTTTCATGGCTTGCGTCCCCGCCTCGCGGGTAGGGGGTTGACCCCATAATCCGGCCCCATGCCCTTGTTGATCCTCGCCGACGCCGCGCTCGCCTATGGCGACCAGCCGCTGCTCGACTGCGTTTCGTTCGTGATGGAGCCGGGCGAGCGGATCGGCCTGATCGGCCGCAACGGCACCGGCAAGTCGAGCCTGCTCGGCGTGATCGCGGGCACGGTGGCGCTCGACGACGGCGAGCTGAAAAAACGCGAGGGCCTGCGCATCGCGCACGTGACGCAGGAACCGGAGCCGCTCGCCGATCCCGCGGTGCCGAAGCACCTGCTCGAAGCCTTCCTGCATCGCTTCGACCTGGATCCGGCCCTCAGACCCGAGCACATGTCGGGCGGCGAGCGAAAGCGCGCCGCGCTCGCGCACGCCTTCGCGCAGGAGCCGGAGCTGCTGCTGCTCGACGAGCCCACCAACCATCTCGACCTCGACGGCATCCTGCAGCTCGAGGCGCTGCTCGCGCGGCAGCCCTCGGCGATCGTCATCACCCACGACCGCGCCTTTCTCGACCGCTTCGCCACGCGCATCGTGGAGCTGGACCGTGGCCTGCTGCGCTCGTACGCGGGCAACTTCTCGCGCTACGAGGTGCTGAAGGCCGCCGAGCTCGCCTCCGAGGCCGTGGCGCGGCGCAAGTTCGACAAGTTCTGGGCGCAGGAAGAAGCCTGGATCCGCAAGGGGATCGAAGCGCGGCGCACCCGCAACGAAGGCCGCGTGCGGCGCCTCCAGCACCTGCGCGAGGCGCGCGATGCGCGGCGCGATCGCCTGGGGCAGGTGAAGCTCGCTATCGGCGCCGGCCCGCGCTCAGGCAAGCTCGTGTGCGAGCTGAAGAAGGTGAGCAAGTCCTTCGGCGGCCACGCGATCGTCAAGGACCTCGACCTCACCATCGGCCGCGGCGACCGCATCGGCTTGATCGGCGCCAACGGCGCGGGCAAGACCACGGTCATCAAATTGATCCTCGGCACGCTCGGCCCCGACTCGGGCGAAGTGCGCCTGGGCACCAACGTCCAGCCCGCCTACTTCGATCAGATGCGCGACGAGCTGCTCGACCCGCTCAAACCGGACAAGACCGTGGCGGAATGCGTGGAGGGCACCGAGAAGCACATCATCAGCTACCTCTCGGACTTCCTCTTCTCGCCGCGGCGCGCCGCCTCGCCCGTGCGCATGCTCTCGGGCGGCGAGCGGAACCGCCTGCTCCTCGCGCGCCTCTTCGCGCGCCCCGCCAACGTGCTGGTGCTGGACGAGCCCACCAACGACCTCGACATCGAATCGCTGGAGCTGCTCGAAACGGCGCTGCAGGACTACGCAGG
>CAYMVA010000043.1:0-1781 GCA_964393745.1 uncultured Enterobacteriaceae bacterium
TCAATGCTTGCGTGGGCTGCACTTCATGCCAGGCAGCCCCCAGGCTCCTGAGCCGGGCGACGGCTTCGGATACCATCTCCGCGGTCATTGCGCCCTCCCGCTCCAGCCGCGCAAATGCGGAAACGCACTCGATTTCACTGCCCCACCAGGTGACTACAGTGGGATCGCCGCGGTAAATCTCGCGCAGGCGCGGCGATGAGGTTTCATCCACACAGAGCGGCACCAGGGCGCTGCTATCCCAGTATTTCACCGGCCGCTTGCCCGCTCCCCCAGCAACGCCGCAACCGCACTGGCGCCCTTCTTCGGGCGCGGCGCGGGCTGCGATACGATGCGCTCGACCAGCCCGCCCCGCCCCAGGCGCAGGACGCCGGCACGCTCGAGCCGGCTCAGCCGCCCCTCTACTTCCGCTGGCCGGGCCGAGCCCACTGGCTCCAGCCTCGCCACCGGCCGGTTCCGGTCCGTGATCAGGATCGTTTCCCCGCGCCGGACGCGCTCCAGGAGCTCGCTCAAGCGGTTTTTGGTCTCCGAAATCGAAGCTTTTTTCATATGGCTATTATAGCCATGTCATCATAAGCTATCAAGCTATCTCAGGGGAGGACGGAATTGCATCGGCCATGGGGCGGGGAAAAGGAATGGTGTACGCGGGTACTCGACAATCCGCCGCGCTCGGAACCGCAGGAAGGGAACCGGTACCGCTTCTGGGCACAGGTGCCGGAGCTCGAGGGTCGCTACTTGAGGGTAGTGACGCTTGAGGATAAAGTGACCAACCACAACGCGTTTCCCGACCGACGGTTCAAGCCATGAAGCTCAACTACTACCCCGAGACCGACTCACTGTATATCGATCTCTCGGAACGGCAGAGCGTCGAGAGTCGCGAAATCTCTGAAGGCGTCGTGCTGGATTACGACGCCAACGGCAACCTGGTGGGCATCGACATTGACGATGCCAGCACCAAGGTCGAGCTCAAAGAGCTCATCCTCAGCAAGCTCCCCGCCAAAGTTCAGACCGCTGCCGCTTAACCAGGCGCCGCACCCGGACGCGCGCCATGCGGCCGGCGCGCCGGTGGGCTCCGCGTTGGGCATCGCAAGGCCGGAATGCGCGACAATATGCCCTCCGAAACACAAACTGCCGAGGTTGCTCATGGAATTGACTGCCGTACTTACCCCCGCCGAGGAAGGCGGCTTCGTTGCCCTAAACCCGGAGACAGGTACGACCACTCAGGGCGAAACGGTCGAGGAAACAATCGCTAACCTCCGCGAAGCAACAGTTCTTTATCTGTCCGAGTTTCCACTCGCCACAAAAGGGCACCCACTGGTGACGATGTTCTCCGTCCCAGAGCGTGCCTAAGCTACCCCGAGTTTCTGGAGCGGAGGCGCTTCGCGCACTGCAGCGGCTCGGGTTCGAGAAGGTGCGTCAGAGGGGAAGCCACGTTGTCATGCGTCGCGGCTCGAAAGGCTGCGTTGTTCCGCTGCACACAGAACTCAAGGTCGGTACTCTCGCGGGTCTGCTGCGCCAAGCCGAAGTCTCACCGGAAGACTTTACTGCTGCTCTGTGAAAGCGATGCCCAACCGCGCGCTGCAGGCGACCGGCCGCCAGCGTCGTGCCGTGCAGAGTCCTCGCTGGCCGGCGCCTGAGCGCGGACGTCAAGCCCGGGCACTCGCTCTCGCTGCAGCGCCACCAGAAGCGCGCCAAGCACTGGGTGGTGGACTCGGGCAGCGCACGCGTCACGCGCGGCGAGGAGACGGTCACGCTCGAGGAGAACCAGTCCACATTCATCCCGA
>CAYMVA010000044.1:0-1706 GCA_964393745.1 uncultured Enterobacteriaceae bacterium
GCTCGAGCGCCAGCGGCGCCTGCGGCCGCAGCTTGCAGCGAAGCTCGCCCAAGGCGGGCGTAACGTGCGAGTGAAGTACGGCGTCGACGAGGACACCTGCACGGGCGACCATTCCTGCATCCGGCTCTCGGGCTGCCCCACTCTTACGGTGAAGGACAACCCCGATCCGCTGCGCACCGATCCCGTGGCCACGGTGATCGAGGGCTGCGTGGGCTGCGGGCTGTGCGGCGAGAACGCGCACGCCGCGGTGCTGTGCCCGTCTTTCTACCGCGCTGAAGTCGTGCAGAACCCTTCAATCTGGGACCGGCTGCTCGCCCGCTTGCGCGGATTCGTTGCGGCAACGGCGTGACCATGCTCCCCGAGAGAACGATAGCGATCCTGGTGGCCGCGCTGGGCGGCGAAGGCGGCGGCGTCATGGCCGACTGGCTGATGGAAGCCGCCACGCAGGCGGGCTTCCCGGCGCAGGCCACCTCGATCCCGGGCGTGGCGCAGCGCACCGGCGCCACCACCTACTACCTCGAGATCTTTCCCGCCACGCGCGAGAGCCTGGGCGGCCGCGAGCCGGTGATGTCGCTCACGCCCAGCCCCGGCAACGTCGACCTGATGGTCGCCTCCGAACTCGTCGAGGCGGCGCGCGCGATGCAGAACGGCTACGTCAGTCCGGGGCGCACCACGCTCATCGCCTCGACGCACCGCATCTACGCCACCATGGAAAAGATGCAGATGGGCGATGGCCGCTTCGACAGCGCGCGGGCGCTCGAGGCGGCGCACGCGCTGGCGAAAAAGGCGGTGCTGTTCGACATGCGCGAAGCGGCGCAGGCCGCCGGCACCGTGATCAACGCGGTGCTGTTCGGCGCCATGGCGGGCTCGGGCGCACTGCCGCTCGCGCGCGAGGCCTGCGAGGCCGCGATCCGCAAGGGCGGGCGCGGCGCCGAGGCAAGCCTGCGCGGCTTCGCCGCCGGCTTCGAGGCGGCGGCGAAGGGGACGAAAGCCGGGGCGGCGCCAGCGGAGGCAAGTGTAAAGTCAGACTTTACACTTTCGCCCTCCAGGGTCCTCGAGCTGGGCACCGAGCGCCTCAGGGACTACCAGGGCGAGGCTTACGCGACCCTGTTCCGCGAGCGCATGGCCGCGCTCGGCAGCGCCGACCCCCAACTCGCCGTCGCGGTTGGGCGCCACCTCGCGACCTGGATGAGCTACGAGGACATCATCCGCGTAGCCGACCTCAAGACCCGCGCCTCGCGCTTCGAGCGCGTGCGCCGGGAAGTCGGCGCCAAGGCGGACGAGCCGGTGCTGGTGATCGACTACCTCAAGCCCGGCGTCGAGGAGTTCGCATCGCTCCTGCCGCCTGCAGTCGGACGCTCGCTCATCGCCTGGGCGGAGAAGAACGGCAAGCTCAATGCCTGGAACGTCGGCATGCACGTCAAGACCTCCGGGGTGCTGGGTTTTCTCATGGTGCGCGCGCTGGCGTGGCTCAAGCCCTGGCGGCCGCACAGCTACCGCTACGCCGAGGAACAGCAGCTGATCGAGCGCTGGCTGGCGCACGTGGGCGAGGCGGCGAAGCGCAGCGCGCCGCTCGCCACCGAGATCGCGGAGTGCGCACGCCTGATAAAGGGCTACGGCGAGACCCATCGCCGCGGCAAGGCGAACTTCCTCGCGCTGCTCGACGCGCTGGTCGAGAACCCGCCCACGGCCGATGCCGCCGAGCA
>CAYMVA010000045.1:0-11967 GCA_964393745.1 uncultured Enterobacteriaceae bacterium
CCACCAGCCCCGCGAGCGCGGCCAGCGCATAGGGCGCGAGGAGCTCGCGCCAGCGCCCCGCGCGGATCACCGGGAACTGCATCAGGATCAGCGAGGCGATGCCGCCGGGGGCGTATACCACCATCAGCACGAAGAACAGGCCGAGGTACAGCAGCCATGCCTTGGTGAAGCCCGACAGCGCAACCACGAAAAAGATGAACACGATTGCGCCGATGACTGGGCCGAAGAAGAACGGCACGCCGCCGATGTAGGTGGCGAGCAGCACGCCGCCTGAGCGGATCGCCGACACGTTCTCCGCGGAAACGATCTCGAAATTGATGCACGACAGGCCACCCGAGACGCCGGCGAAGAAGGTCGACAGCGCGAGCTGCAGGAAGCGCACGTGCTGCGTGTCGTAGCCTACGAATTCGGCGCGCTCCGGATTGTCGCGCACCGCGTTCGCCATGCGTCCGAGCGGCGTCTGCGTCAGCGCGAACATCGCCGCCATGCAGACCATGCACCAGAACGCCACCAGGTAATAGACCTGGATCGCCGGGCCGAAGCTGAGGCCGAGGAACGGCTGGCCGACGACGCGGTTGGTCGAGATGCCGGCCTCGCCGCCGAAGAAGCCGGGAAACATCAGCACGCAGGCGAATACCAATTCGCCGATGCCCAGAGAAATGAGCGCGAAAGTGGTGCCGGCGCGCCGCGTAGTGACGTAACCGAACAGCACGCCGAAGCAGAGCCCGGCGATTCCGCCTACCAGCGGCAGCAGCGGCACCGGGACGTAAATGGCGCCCTTGCCGACCAGGTTGAGCGCGTGCACCGTGAGGTAGGCGCCCAGGCCGGAATACACCGCGTGGCCGAAGGACAGCATCCCACCCTGGCCTAGCAGCATGTTGTAGCTGAGCGCGAAGATGGTCAGCGTGCCCATCTGGATCATCAGCGTCAGCGCGAAGCCCTGGGTGAACAGCTGCGGCGCTACCACGAACACCAGCGCAGTCGCGCCCCACAGCAGCCAGCGGCCCAGGTTGAGCGGCGCGTACTTCATCCCCGGCCTCTCATCCCTCTCTCGTCCCCATCAGCCCCTTGGGCCGGAAGATGAGCAGCAGCACCATCAGCAGGTAGGGCAGCATCGGCGCCGCTTGCGCGATGCCGATACCTCCCAGAGACCAGTCGAGCGACACCGCGAAGGTCTGCATGCAACCGATCAGCAGCGAGGCGATGAAAGCGCCGGCGAGCGAGCCCATGCCGCCGACCACGACAATGACGAAAATGATCGGGCCAACCGCGGCCGCCATGCCGGGCTCGGTGACGAAAGCGTTGCCGCCGATCACGCCGGCGAGACCCGCGAGCGCTGCGCCGCCGCCGAAAACGAGCATGAACACCCGCGGCACGTTGTGCCCGAGCGCTTCCACCGTCTGCGGATGCGTGAGCGCCGCCTGGATCACCAGCCCGATGCGGGTGCGCGTGAGCGCGAGCCAGATCGACACCAGCATCGCCACCGCCACCAGCATCATGAAGCCGCGGTAAATTGGGTACTGCGAGCCGATAATCTGGAACAGTGGCCCGTCGAGCTCCGGCGGCACGCGATACTCGACTGCCGAGCGGCCCCACACCAGGTGCACCGCCTCCTCGATCAGGTAGGCGAGGCCGAAAGTGAACAGCAGCTCGGCGACGTGACCGAAGCGGTGCACCTTGCGCAGCCCCCAGCGCTCCACCAGCATGCCGATCCCACCCACCAGCAGCGGCGCGATCACGAGCGCCGGCCAGAAGCCGATCTTGGCGCTCACCTGGTAAGCCAAGTACGCGCCCAGCATGTAGAAACTGGCGTGCGCGAAGTTGAGCACGCCCATGAGCGAGAACACCAGCGTCAGGCCCGAGGACAGCATGAACAGCAGCAGCCCGTAGCTGATGCCGTTCAGGGTCTGGACGAGGAAGAATTCCATGGCAGAAACAAAAACGGGGAACCCGAGGGCTCCCCGTCTCTCGCGCCTACGTCGTCAGGGGCGCTTCATGGCGCACGAGGTCGGTTGCGCGGAGGTGTAGGCCTCGAGGCGCGCATCGGTGACCGTCGCAAGACCGCTGCCTTCCAGGTCGATCTTGCCCTCCTTGGGACCGCCCTTGGCGGCGGACTTGTGGATGGTCATGAGGAAAAGCGGCTGGATGAGTTGGTGGTCTTGCTTGCGCATCTCCACCTCCCCCGCGTCGCCGTCGTAGCGCATGCCCTCGAGCGCGTACGCCACCGCCTTTGGATCGGCCGACTTCGCCTGGTTGATCGCTTTGACGAACATCTCCCACATGATCTTGCCGCGCAGGAAGTAGAAGTCCTGATTGCCCTTGGGCGCTTGCTTGCGGTAGTCCGCGTCCCACTTCGCGGTCTTGTTCGGCACCATGTTGACGTGGTATTCGGCGATGATCTTCACTTTGCCCGCCGCGGCGTCGCCCATCGCCGTGGGCGTGCCGAGGCCGCCCGCGTAGTAGGTGTACCAGTTCACGTTCAGCCCCGCGTCGCGTCCCGCCTTGACCAGCAGCGACATGTCGTTGCCCCAGTTGCCGGTGATCACGCTGTCGGCGCCCGAAGCCTTGATCTTCGCGATGTAGGGGGCGAAATCGCTCACTTTGCCGAGCGGGTGCAGGTCGTCGCCGACGATCTGGACGTCCGGACGCTTGCGCCCGAGATTCTCTCGCGCGGCCTTCTTCACCGCATGGCCGAAGGAATAGTCCTGGTTGAGGAGGTAAACCTTCTTGATTTCCTTGCGGCCCGCCATGTAGGTGGTGAGCGATTCCATCTTCATGTCGGCGTTGGCGTCGAAGCGGAAATGCCAGAAGCTGCACTTCTCGTTGGTGAACGCCGGATCGACCGCGGCGTAGTTGAGGTACAGGATCTCCTTGCCCGGATTGCGCTCGTTGTGCAGGTTCACCGCCTCGATCAGTGCGCCCGCCACGTGTGATCCGTTACCTTGAGTGATGAAGCGGATATTCTGGTCAATGACGCGCTTGAGCTGATTCAGCGCTTCCTGCGGGCTGTTCTTGCCGTCGAAGCCAATCACCTCGAGCTTGCGGCCGCCCAGGACGCCGCCAGCGGCGTTGATGCGGTCGACCGCAAAGCGGAACTCGGCGAGGCCCTGCTCACCGACATTGGCAAAGGGGCCGGAAAGCGGGTCGATGTAGGCTACCTTGATGTTCTGCGCCTGGGCGCCGAACGAGATCATTGCGGCGGCGGCGGCGAGCGCGGCCGTGCGGACGATGCGCTGGATCATGGTGTCTCCTCCTGAGTGGACCGGAGGATGGTATTGGAGCGACCGCCGGGGGTCAAGGCGCTTGACCGGGCCTTTCGCAACAGAGTAATTTCGAGCGCCTGTCCGGAGGAGACCCCCATGCATGGCCTGATGATGGAAGTGCCGCTGCTCGTGTCCGACCTGATCCGCTTCGCCGATCGCCACCACGGCGACACCGAGATCGTGTCCAAGACCGTGGAAGGCGCAGGCAAGGACGGCACCGGTGCCGTGCACCGCTACACCTACCGCGAGGCGCACGCCCGCTCGCGGCGCCTGGCCAAAGCGCTGCTCGCGCTGGGCATCAAGCAGGCGGACCGCGTCGGCACGCTCGCCTGGAACGGCTACCGCCACTACGAGCTCTACTACGGCATCTCGGGCATCGGCGCGGTCATCAACACCCTCAACCCGCGTCTGTTTCCGGAGCAGATCGCGTATATCTCCAACCACGCCGAGAACGCGGCGCTGTTCTTCGATCTGACTTTCGTGCCGCTGGTGGAGAAGCTCTCGCCGGCGCTGAAGACCATCAAGCACTTCGTGCTCATGACCGACCGCGCGCACATGCCGGCCAAGACATCGCTGCCGAACCTGCAGTGCTACGAGGAGCTGCTCGCGACGCAGGACGAGCGCTACGAATGGCCGCAGCTCGACGAGCGCACCGCCTGCAGCCTGTGCTACACCTCGGGCACCACCGGCAATCCCAAGGGCGTGCTCTTCTCCAACCGCTCGACGGTGATCCACGCCTACGGCGCGGCGCTGCCCGATTCGATCAACCTTTCGGCGCGCGACGCGGTGCTGCCGGTGGTGCCGATGTTCCACGCCAACGCCTGGAGCCTGCCCTACGGCTGCACCATGGTGGGCGCGAAAATGGTGTTCCCGGGGCAGCACCTCGACGGCAATAGCCTGCACCAGCTCATGGAAACCGAAGGCGTGACCATGTCGGCGGGCGTTCCCACGGTGTGGCTGGCGCTGCTGGCGCACATGAAGGCCAACCAGCTGAAATTCACCACTATGAAGCGCACCGTGATCGGCGGCTCGGCCTGCCCGCCGGCGATGACGCGCACCTTCCAGGAGGAGTTCGGCGTGCAGGTGCTGCACGCCTGGGGCATGACCGAGATGAGCCCGCTCGGCACGCTGTGCGCCTTCAAGTCGAAGCACACCGGCTGGGACAAGGAGCGTCTCCTGGCGCTGCAGGCGAAGCAGGGCCGCGCCATCTTCGGCTGCGACATGAAGATCGTGGACGAGGAGGGCAAGGACCTTCCCTGGGACGGCAAGCGCTTCGGCAACTTGATGGTGCGCGGCCCCTGGATCGCCACCGGCTACATGAAGGGCGAGGGCGGCGACCCGCTCAGGAAGGACCCGGACGGGACGGCTTGGTTCCCGACCGGCGACGTCGCCACCCTGGACCCCGACGGCTACATGCAGATCACCGACCGCTCGAAGGACGTCATCAAGTCGGGCGGCGAGTGGATCAGCTCGATCGACCTGGAGAACATCGCGGTTGCGCATCCGGCGATCGCGGAAGCCGCGGTGATCGGCATCGCGCACCCGAAATGGGACGAGCGCCCGATCGTGGTGGCGGTGAAGAAGCCCGGCCAGGAGGTGAGCAAGTCGGAGCTGCTCAAGTTCTACGAGGGCAAGATCGCCAAGTGGTGGATGCCGGATGACGTGCTGTTCGTCGAGGAGCTGCCGCACACCGCCACTGGCAAGCTCTCCAAGCTCACTCTGCGGCAGAAATTCAAGGATTACAAGCTGCCGATGGCCTCCCAATGAGCGCCAACATCATGATCGAGTCCAGGGACCGCGTGCTGCGCATCGAGATGGCGCGCGCCGACAAGAAGAACGCCCTCACCGGCGAGATGTACCACGCTATGGCGGCCGCGCTCGCCTCGGCGGAGGCGGATTCGGAAGTGCGCGCGGTGCTGATCCACGGCGCGCGCGACTGTTTCACCGCCGGCAACGATCTGAAGGATTTTCTCGAGCGCCCGCCGCACTCCGAGAAGAGCGCGGCGTTCGATTTCATCGCCGCGCTGCCCAGGTTCGGCAAGCCGCTCATCGCCGCGGTGAACGGCGTCGCGGTCGGCATCGGCACCACCATGCTGCTGCACTGCGATTTCGTGTTCGCCGCGCCGAGTGCGCGCTTTCAGCTGCCGTTCGTTTCGCTCGGTTTGGTGCCCGAGGCGGGCTCGAGTTTTTTGCTGCCGTATATCGCCGGCTACCAGCGCGCCGCGGAGCTGTTCCTGCTCGGCCAGCCATTCGGTCCCGAAAAGGGGCTCGCCGCCGGCTTCGTCACCGAAATCGTCCCCGAGGAGCACCTGCTCGAGCGCGCACGCGCCGCGGCGCTCGCGGTCGCGGCGCAACCGCCGGCGGCGGTGCGCGCCGCCAAGGCGCTGATGAAGCGGCGCTTCGGCAAGACCATCGCCGAGGCGCTGGACGAGGAAGGCGTGGTGTTCCGCGAGCGGTTGCAGTCGCCCGAAGCCAAGGAGGCGATGAAAGCGTTTTTCGAGAAGCGCAAGCCGGATTTCTCGAAGTTTTCGTGATTCGCCGTGCGCTGCTCGCCTTCGCGTTCGCTGCGAGTGCGGCCAGCGCGCAGGAAGTGGCGCTCGACGTGGGGCACTACCTCGCCGAGCCCGGCGTCATCTCGGCAAGCGGCCGGCCGGAGTTCGAGTACAACCTCGAGCTTGCGCTCGAAGTGCGCGCGGCGCTCGAGCGCGCCGGGCTGCGGGTGCGCATGATCGGCGAGCGCGGCGACTACGCGCTGCTGCACCAGCGCACGCGCGATGCCGCGGGCGCCGCGCTGTTCCTCTCCATCCATCACGACTCGGTCAAGGAGGCGCTGCTGCCGCAAGCCGAGCGCTTCGCCGGCTATTCGCTGTTCGTGTCGCGCACCAATCCCCGCCTGCCGCAGAGCCTGGCGTGCGCCAGCGCAGTAGGCGCAAGGATGCGCGCCGCCGGGTTCGTGCCTTCGCGTTACCACGCCGATCCCGTATTGGGCGAGAATCGCCCTTTCGCCGACGAGGCGAATGGGGTGCATTACTACGACAATCTCGCAGTGGGCAAAACCGCGGCCATGGCGTCGGTGCTGTTCGAGGCCGGCGTGATCGTCAATCGCGCCGAGGAGGCGCGCATGCGCGACCCCGAGGTTCGCGCGCGCATCGCCGCCGCGATCGCCGCGGGCGTGCAGGCTTGCATGAAAGCCGGCAAGTGAGGCGCACGATCCTGATTGCAGCGTGTTGCCTGTGGGCCTCGGGCGCCGCCGCCGATCTCTATCGCTGGGTCGATCCCGAGACCGGCTCGATCAAGTACTCGAGCTACCCGCCGCCCTGGTATGGCGACCCGGAGAAGGAACGCCGCGCGCCCAAGGTCGAGCACCTGCCCGCGGGCTACGCGTCCCCGCCCGCGGTCTCGGAACCTGACGCGGCCGGCAAGCCCGCCGCGCCGGCGCCCGCCGCCGACGCGCCCGCATTCGTGCTCTCGACGCTCGAAGCGCGCCGCAAGGCGATCATGCAGCTGCTCGCGGGGCTGCCGCAGCGCGAGGACTTCGCGCGTTCCGGTGCGGGGCTGCAGCAGCACATGCTCGCCTATCAGGCGGTGGCCGCCGAAATGGACCGCCTCGATCCGAAGGGCGCGACGGCGCGGCGCGCCGAGGCGCAGCCGCTGATCGACAAGCTGCGCGAAGGGCTGCGCGCCCTTACCGGCGGGGCAGCGCCGGCGCAGCAAGTCCCCCCAAGGCCGCAGGCGCCCACAGCCCCGCGCCAGCGCACGCCGTGACGGTGGACATCGTCCACGAGCACGTGGATTGCGGCGGCGTGCGCTTGCATTGCGCGCGCTCAGGCGGCGGCCGGTTGATCATGTTCTTGCACGGCTTCCCGGAGTTCTGGGGCGCCTGGCGCAAGCCGATCGAGCATTTCGCCGCGCGCGGCTGGCAGGCGGTGGCGCCCGACCAGCGCGGCTACAACCTTTCGGACAAGCCGCAGGGCGTCGAGTACTACCGCGCCAAGCTGCTCATTGGCGACATCGCGCGGCTTGCGGCGCACTACGCCAGGGAGCCCTTCGTGCTGGTGGCGCACGACTGGGGCGGCGGGCCGGCCTGGGGCCTGGCGATGGCGCACCCGGAGCTGCTGTCGCACCTGGTGATCGTCAATTCGCCCAACCCGTACGTGTTCTGGCGTGAGATGGTCAACAACCCGGCGCAGCAGAAGGCGAGCGAATACATGCTGCTGCTGCGCGCCGCCAAGGCCGAGCGCGTGCTATCGGAGAACAATTTCGAGCGGCTGTGGAAATTCGCATTCGCTGAGGTCAGCGCCACAGCCGCGCTGCCCGACAAGGCGGAGTATCTCCAGGCCTGGTCGCAGCCCGGCGCGCTTACCGGCGGGCTGAACTGGTATCGCGCCTCGCCGCTGTATCCGCCGACCGAGGCCGATCCCGGGCCGAAAAAGCTGCAATTCGACCCGGCGCAGTTCCAGGTGCGCGTGCCGACGCTGGTGCTGTGGGGCGAGAAAGACCGCGCGCTGCTCACTTCGTGCCTCGACGGGCTCGACGCGGTGGTGCCCGACCTGAAGGTGGTGCGCGTGCCCGAGTGCTCGCACTGGATCGTGCACGAGCGCCCGGACCTGGTGTGCAGCGAAATCGAATCCTTCGTCTCCGCCAAGGGCCGCTAGAGCGCGGGGCAGTGGCGAAGTCGGCGGTCAGGTTGCGCGAGCGCGTTGCTTCGCGGAACAGAATGTGGGACCCGGGACCAGCTTTACAAATGTATATACTATTGTGTAGCATACGATTATGCCTGCGGGTGTTGCGGGATTCGATTGGGATGCAGGCAACCGGGCAAAGTGTCAGGCACACGGCGTTTCGGTTGCGGAGGTGGAGGGGCTTTTCAGCAGGCCTTTGCTCATCATTCCCGATCCGTCGCACTCACAGAGCGAGGAGCGCCTTCGGGCGATCGGCAAGACCGCAAGCGGTCGATCGGTGATCCTGGTCTTCACGATCCGAGTGCGTGCGGGCAAACGGGCTATTCGGCCGGTCAGCGCGCGTTACATGCACAGAAAGGAAGTAAGACATTATGAAAAAGAAAATCCCGACGTTTAAGACCGACAAGGAAGCCGAGCGGTTTGTCGATACGGCTGATCTGTCGAAATACGATCTTTCGGGCTTGAAGCCGGTAAAGTTCGAGTTCGAGAAAAAGAGCGCGCAACTGAACATGCGCGTGCCAAAGGGTCTGCTTGAGGCCGTGAAGAAGCGTTCGGCAGTGCGCGGAATCCCCTACACGCGGTTTATTCGCGAAGCTGTGGAGTCGGCCCTTGCTCGTCCCGAGAAAGCGAGATGAGCGCCCGAGTGCTCGCACTGGATCGTGCACGAGCGCCCGGATCTGGTGTGCAGCGAAATCGAGGCCTTCGTCGCCCGCAAGGGCCGCTAGAATCGCGGCTTCATCGGAGGGGGAAAGAGGATGGCGAAGACGGCAGTCAAGCTGCGCGAGCTCGAATCGCGCGTCGGCGAGGAGGTCGGCGTCTCGCCGTGGGTCCCGATGCCGCAGCAGCGCATCGACGAGTTCGCCAAGGCGACTGAGGATTTCCAGTGGATCCACGTCGATCCCGAGCGCGCCAAGGGCTCGAGCTTCGGCGGCACCATCGCGCACGGCTTTCTCACCCTTTCCATGGTGCCCAAGCTGGTCGAGTCCACCTTCGAGTTCTCCGACCGCAGGATGGGCGTGAACTACGGCCTGAACCGCGTGCGCTTCACCGCGCCGGTGCCCGCCGGGTCGAGCATCCGCGGGCGCTTCAAGCTGGCGAAGTACGAAAAGCTGGATGACGGCGGCGTGCAGACCACCTGGAGCGTCACCGTCGAGCGCGAGGGCGGCGACCGGCCGGTGATGGTGGCCGAGACGATCAGCCGGCACTATTTCTAGGCCTCACCCTCATGCCCCGCTGGAAACACAGACCTGACGGCTCCAACTGGGGCGACTTCGGCCCCGACGACCAGCTCGGGCGCCTGAACCTGGTCACGCCCGAGAAGGTCAAGCAGGGCGCGGCCGAGGTGCGCGAGGGGCGCACGTTCTGTCTCAGCCTCCCGCTCGACTACCCGGGCGGCGCCGTGCTCAACCCGCGGCGCACCCCGCCCGTGCTCTCGGCAACGGGCACCGACGAGAGACCGCGCTACAACATGCCGCTCTCCCTGTTCGACCCCCTGCACACCGACGTGGTCTGCGACGACCGCGTGCTGCTGACGCTCCAGTATTCCACGCAGTGGGACAGCCTCTGCCACGTCGGCGCCCACTTCGACGCCGACGGCGACGGCAAGGCTGAGCCGTTGTTCTACAACGGCCACCGCGCCAACGTGGACGTGGTCGGTCCCATCGACTACCGAACGGGCGAGAAGACCACGGAGCCCATCGGCGCGCGCCGCCTGGGCGTCGAGAACATGGCGGCGCACGGTATCCAGGGGCGGGGCGTGCTGGTGGACCTTCACGCCCATTTCGGCGCGGAGCGGAAGATGGTGAGCCGCGACGACCTGCTGCGCGTCATGGACCAGGACAAGGTGGTCGTCGAGCAGGGCGATATGCTCCTGCTTCACACCGGGTTCAGCCAGGCCCTCCTCGACATGAAGCGGAACCCCGACGGCGAGAAGCTCGGCTCCTCCTACGCGGTCCTCGACGGCCGCGACGATGCGCTCCTGCAGTGGATCACCGACAGCGGCATCGCGTCGCTCATCGCGGATAACTACGGCGTCGAGGCCGTGCCGTCGCGCCCCGGCGGCCCCGCACCGCACGCGGGACTGCCGCTGCACCAACACTGCCTGTTCAAGCTCGGGGTCAACCTCGGCGAGATGTTCTACCTGACCGAGCTGGCGGCCTGGCTCCGTCAGCACACGCGCAGCCGCTTCCTCCTGACCGCGCCGCCGCTCCGGCTCCCCGGCGCGGTCGGCTCACCGGCGACGCCGATCGCGACAGTGTGACTAACCCAGGTCGGGCTGGATGCGGAGGCCGTTGTTGAAGCGGTTGGTGAAGTTCGCCATGCAGGTGACGAGGGCCAGCTCGACGATCTGGGCTTCGGTGAAGTGCTTCTTGAGCTCGCCGACCGCCATGTCACGCAGGCCGGCGCCCGCCGCGCGCGTCATCCGCTCCGCGTAGAGCAGCACGGCCTTCTCCTTCTCGTCGAAGAGCGAACTCCGCTCGTAGAAGGCCAGCGCGGCGATCTGTTCGGCGGTGATCCCTGCGCGCTTCGCGCCAGGCGTGTGGGCGCGGGAGCAGTACTCGCAGCCGTTGAGATGGGAGGTCTTGAGGTAGGCCAGCTCCTTGTACCGCGCCTCGACCGTGCCCTCCTTCATCACCGAAGCGTAGAGCGGCAGGAAACTCTTCAGCGCGGCTGGGTGATGCGCCATGATGCCGTAGAAGTCCGGCACGCGCCCGGCGCCCTTCGTCAAGGCGTCGTAGGTCTCCTGCAGCTCGGCGGGCGCCTTGTCCCTGGGGATCGGGTCTATGACGGCCATGCGCGATGTCCTCCGCTAGCCCGGATTATGCGTGAACACATACGCCACCCTCACCCCGACCCTCTCCCTCTCCGAGGGAGAGGGAGCCGTTTCGATCCCCTCGCCCCCGGAGGGGGAGAGGGACAGGGTGAGGGGGCGCATAGGACGCGGAACACGCGTTCGTGAATAGAGCAGGCTAGTAGAGCGTGTCCCGAACGCGCTTCTCGAGATCGCTCGCGTAGACTTCCAAGGTGGTCGCGCCCTCGTGCTTGGTCGGCACCTGGTCCCAGAGCATCTGGGCGAACGACGGGAGCTTCTGCGGGTCGGCCCAGGTCGAGGGATTCCAGAGGCTCGAGCGGATGAACGCCTTCGGGCAGTGCAGGTACGCCTCCTCGACCTCGACGCCGAGGGCGACCTTGGGGAGCTTGCCCTGCACGGCCAGGCGCGACAGGATCTCCTCGTCGCGGATGATCGAGGCTCGTCCGTTCACGCGGAGCGTGTCGCCGCGTCCCGGCACAAGAAAGATGATCCCGACGTGCGGGTTGTCGAGCACGTTGGTCAGGCCGTCGGTGCGGTTGTTGCCCGGGCGGTCGGGCACCACCAGGTGCGTATCGTCCAGCACCAACACGAACCCGGGCGCATCGCCCTTGGGCGAGACGTCGCACTGCCCGGCGGCGTTGGAGGTCGCCAGGAGCACGAACGGAGAAGCCTTGATGAAGGCGCGCGAGTGCTCGTCGAGCGAGGAGTGGCACTTGAGCACGGCCCGCTCGCTCGGCTCGCCGAAGAGTGCGCGCAACTCCTGCTTGGATGTCACGACGTCCTTGAACATGTCTCCACCTCCTGGCGCGAGAATAGCACGGCTCCTAGACGACGGCGGACATGCCGCCGTCGAAGTTGATCGCGGTGCCGCTGATGAACGCGGCGCGCTCGGAGACCAGGAAGGCCACGAGGTCCGCGAACTCCTCGGCTTCGCCGACGCGCCCGATGGGCACGCGCTTGGCGACATCCTTGTAGAAGGCGTCGACGTCGCCCTTGGCGCGGCGCTCCCACTGGGCGCTCTTGACCAGTCCGATGCAGATCGTGTTCACGAGGATCTTGTCCGGGGCGTACTCCTTGGACAGGGATTTCGTCAGGTTGATCCCGGCCGCGCGGGAGACGCTGGTCGGCAGGCCACCGGCGGACGGCGCCTTTGCGCCGAGGTTGGTGATATTGATGATGCGCCCGCCGCCGCGCTTCTTCATGTGCGGGA
>CAYMVA010000046.1:0-31321 GCA_964393745.1 uncultured Enterobacteriaceae bacterium
CGGGAATGGCATTGGTCTCCAGGGCAATGTAATAGCTGACATTGGTCAGACTGCCGGGAAAGCCGTAGTAATTGATCCAGCGTGGAATCAGTCTATTCTCCGGATTCTGAGCGCCGGCCTCGTTGATGCCCTCCTCCAGGATCTGCCCGGCTTTGTCCTCGCGGTAGTACATCACCTGGTCCTTGTCGACCGGCTCGTACTTCTGGCCCTCGGGGGCGAAAATTCCCAGCTGCCGGAACATGCCTTCCATGCCGAAGGTGCGCGCCTCATCCGGCACGATCGGCACGATGCGCTTGCCGAGCTCCTTGTCGCGCACCAGCGCCGTGAGGACGCGCACGAAGGCCATGGTGGTGGAAATCTCGCGGCCCTCGCCCGACCCCTTGAGCACCTGGTCGAAGCTCGAGAGCGGCGGCACGGCCGGCGCGGCGTCCGCCTTCCGCCGGCGCTGCGGAAAGAACCCGCCCAGCGCCTTGCGGTGCTCGTGCAGGTACTTCATCTCGGGCGAATCTGCGGCCGGCACGTAGAACGGCAAATTCTCGAGCTGGTCGTCCGGGATCGGCACATTGAAGCGGTCGCGCATCTCGCGGATGGTCGCGATATCGACCTTCTTCAACTGGTGCGTCGGGTTCTTTGCCTGGCCCTGCTTGCCCATGCCGTAGCCCTTGATGGTCTTGGCGAGGATCACGGTGGGCTGGCCCTGGTGCTTTACCGCCGCCGCGTAGGCGGCGTAGATCTTGTGCGGATCGTGCCCGCCGCGGTTCAGGCGCCAGATGTCCTCGTCGGTCATGCGCGACACCAGCTCGAGCAGCTTGGGATGCTTGCCGAAGAAGTGCTTGCGCACGAAGGCGCCGTCGTTCGCCTTGTAGTTCTGGTATTCGCCGTCGACCGTTTCCTCCATCACGCGCCGCAGGATGCCTTCCTTGTCGTGCGCCAGCAGCGGATCCCAGTACGAGCCCCAGATGAGCTTGATGACGTTCCAGCCGGCGCCGCGGAAATCGCCCTCCAGCTCCTGGATAATCTTGCCGTTGCCGCGCACCGGGCCGTCGAGCCGCTGCAGGTTGCAGTTGACGATGAACACCAGGTTGTCGAGTTTCTCGCGCGCCGCCATGCCGATCGCGCCCAGCGACTCGGGCTCGTCCATCTCGCCGTCGCCGCAGAACACCCACACCTTGCGGTTCGCGGTCTGCGCCAGGCCCCGCGCCTCGAGATACTTGAGATAGCGCGCCATGTAGATCGCCTGGATCGGGCCCAAGCCCATCGACACGGTCGGAAACTGCCAGTAATCGGGCATCAGCCACGGGTGCGGATACGACGACACGCCCTTGCCGTCGACCTCGCGGCGGAAATTGAGCAGCTGCTGCTCGCTGAACCGGCCCTCGAGCAGGCCGCGCGCATAGATGCCAGGCGAGGAATGGCCCTGGAAATACACCAGGTCGCCGCCGTGCCCATCGTGCGGCGCGTGCCAGAAGTGGTTCTGGCCGATGCCGAACATGTTCGCCACCGAGGCGAAGCTCGCGATGTGGCCGCCGAGCTCGTCGTCGTTGCGGTTGGCGCGCGCCACCATCACCATCGCGTTCCAGCGGCAATACGAGCGGATGCGCTCTTCCAGCCCGCCGTCGCCCGGCGAGCGCTCCTCCATGTGCGACGGAATGGTGTTGACGTAGGGCGTATTGGCTGAAAACGGGATATAGGCGCCCGAGAGCCGCGCCTTCTCGACCAGCTTCTCCAGCAGGTAATGCGCGCGCTCCGGGCCCTCGCGCTCGAGCACCGCCTCGAGCGCATCGAGCCACTCCTGGGTCTCGAGGGTATCGGGGTCGTTGGCCGCGGGCTGCTGCGGAACGGCGGACATGGGGCCTCCAGCTTGTGGCGACGGTTTCCGGGGCGCGATCTGGTGGAGCGCGGGAGTCGCGCCGAAGCTTATTACGTTCACCTAGGTGAGACAAGGTGCTAAACTCGCGCCCCTTTTTTGCGCCGCCCGACGCACGATGGCACGATGACCGCACGGATTCTCGACGGCAAAGCGCTCGCCGCTGCGGTGCGCGCATCGCTCGGAGCCACGGTCCGCGGCCTGGCGCAGCGCGGCCTGCAGCCCGGCCTTGCCGCGGTGCTGGTGGGCGACGATGCGGCGTCGCAGATTTACGTGCTAAACAAGATGCGTGCTTGCGACGAAACCGGCATGCGCTCGGAGCTGCACCGATTCGCAGCCGATGCGCCGGAGCGCGCAGTGCTGGAGCGGATCGCCGCCCTCAACGCCGATCCCAAGGTGCACGGCATCGTGGTGCAGCTGCCGCTGCCCAAGCAGGTGGGCAGCGAGCGGGCGCTCGCGGCGGTGGCGCCGGGAAAGGACATCGACGGATTCGGCGCCGCGAGCCTCGGCGCGCTGCTCGCCGGGAGGCCGGGTTTCGTGCCCTGCACGCCCACCGGGGTGATGCGTTTGCTCGAGCATGCCGGCGTGACGCTCGCCGGGCGGCACGCGGTGATCATCGGGCGCTCGACCATCGTCGGAAAACCCATGGCGCTGCTGCTGCTGCAGAAAGACGCCACTGTCACCATCTGCCACTCCAAGACCGCAAACCTTTCCGAATTGACGCGCCAGGCGGACATCCTGGTGGCGGCAGCTGGCAGGCCGCGCATGGTGGGCGCGCAGATGGTAAAACCCGGCGCGTGCGTCATCGACGTTGGCATCAACCGGCTTGCTGACGGCAGCCTCGCGGGCGACGTGGATTTCACGCCGGTGCGCGAGGTCGCGGGCTGGATCACGCCGGTGCCGGGGGGCGTAGGGCCGATGACGGTCGCGATGCTGATCGAAAACACGGTGCGCGCCGCGCAGCAGTCGGTTGCCGGACGTGCCTGAGCCAGCCGTGAATCCGCTGCTCGATTTCTCCGGCCTGCCGCGCTTCGCGGATATCAGGCCGGAGCACGTGGCGCCGGCGCTCGACACGCTGCTCGCCGAGGCACACGCCGCGGTGGCGCGCGCAGAGGCCGCGCCCGCCACCTGGGAGGCGTTCGTGGCGCCGCTGGAGGACGCGAACGAGCGTCTGGCGCGCGCCTGGGGCCAGGTTGCGCACCTGCATGCGGTGATGGACGCCCCGCCGCTGCGCGAGGCCTACAACGCCAATCTGCCGAAGATGACCCAGTACTGGACCTCCATGGGGCAGAACCTGAAACTGTTCGAGCGCTACCGCGGTCTGCGCGACGCGGAGGCGTTCGCGCGTTTGAGCACGGCGCGGCGCCGCATCGTGGACAACGCGTTGCGCGACTTCCGGCTCTCGGGCGCCGAGTTGCCTGATGCCCCGAAGGCGCGCTTCGCCGAGATCCAGCAGCAGCTAGCGCGCCTGGCGGCAAAGTTTTCCGAAAACCTGCTCGATGCGACCAACGCCTGGTCGATCGTGGTCGAGCGCGAGGCGGGGGTGGCGGGAATTCCGGCAGACGTGCTCCAAGCGGCGCGCGAGGCGGCGGCGAAGGACGGCAAGGTGGGCTGGAAATTCACGCTGCACATGCCCTCGTACCTGCCGGTGATGCAATACGCCGAGGATCGCGAGCTGCGCCGCACCATGTACCGCGAGGGCGTGACGCGCGCAGCCGAGTTTGGCAAGCCCGAGTGGGACAATACGCCGTTGATCGGGCACATCATCGCGTTGCGCAGCGAAGCAGCGCGGCTCCTCGGCTACGCAAGCTACGCCGAGATGTCGCTCGTGCCCAAGATGGCGGACACGCCGTCGCAAGTGCTCGAATTCCTGCGCGACCTGGCGCGGCGTGCGCGACCGTTCGCGGAGCGCGACGTCGCGGTGCTGCGCGAGTTCGCGCGCGCAGAGCTGGGACTGGAGACGCTCGAAGCCTGGGATCTCGCCTGGGCCTCGGAAAAGCTGCGCCTCAGGCATTTTGCGTTCTCGGACCAGGAGCTGAAGCAGTATTTCCCGGAGGACGCCGTGCTGAGCGGCCTGTTCCGCCTCGTCGAGACGCTGTACGGCGTGCGCGTCGCTCCGGCCCAGGCCCCAACCTGGCACGAGGGCGTGCGCTTCTTCGACCTGCACGGCGCCGATGGCGCGTTGCTGGGCCAGTTCTACACCGACCTGTACGCGCGCGACACCAAGCGCGGCGGCGCCTGGATGGACGACGCCATTACGCGCCGCCGCAAGGGCGATCGCATCCAGACTCCGGTCGCCTACCTGAACTGCAATTTCTCGCACCCGGTGGGCGGCAGGCCGGCGCTGTTCACGCACGACGAGGTGATCACGCTGTTCCACGAGTGCGGTCATGGCCTGCACCACCTGCTGACGCAAGTCGAGGACCTGGGCGTCTCGGGCATCAACGGCGTGGAGTGGGACGCGGTCGAACTGCCGAGCCAGTTCATGGAGAATTTCTGCTGGGAGTGGGAGGTGCTCGAGCGCATGACGCGCCACGTCGATCACGGCACGCCGCTGCCGCGCGCGCTGTACGACAAGATGCTGGCGGCGAAGAATTTCCAGTCCGGCTTGGCGATGCTGCGGCAGATCGAGTTCGCGGTGTTCGACATGCGGCTGCATTCCGATTTCGATCCGGCCGCCGGCGCCAGCGCGCAGGCACTGCTGGACGAGGTGCGGCGCGAAATCGCAGTGTTGCAGCCCCCTGAATGGAACCGCTTCCCGAACAGCTTCGCGCACGTGTTCGCGGGCGGTTACGCCGCCGGCTATTACAGCTACAAGTGGGCCGAGGTGCTCTCGGCCGACGCCTACGGCAGGTTCGAGGAACTGCGCGCCGCCGCGGGCGCCGCGCGCAGCGTGCTCGACGCACAGCTGGGAGCGAAATTCCGTGACGAAGTGCTCGCGGTGGGCGGCAGCCGGCCGGCGGCGGAATCGTTCCGCGCCTTCCGCGGGCGCGAGCCGCGCGTGGAAGCACTTTTGCGGCACAGTGGTATGATTTCTGCATGATCCTGCGGGGGTTATTTGCGCTGTTGCTCTTCGCCGGGATGGCGCACGCCCAGCAATACCGGTGGATCGACGAGCAAGGGCGCGTGCAGTACACGGATACCGCGCCCCCGCCCTCGGCAAGGGACGTAAGAAAATTGAAACCCGGGGCCCTCGCGCCCGCCGCCGCGCCGCAGCAGTCGTTCGAGATGACGCGGCTGGAAAAGGACTTCCCGGTGACGCTGTTCACCTCGCCCAATTGCGTCGAGGGCTGCGCCATGGCGCGCGCGGCGCTCAACAAGCGCGGCGTGCCCTTCTCCGAGGTCCAGGTCTGGGACGAAGAGAGCAACGAACGCCTGAAGCGCGCCGCCGGCGCCGCAGAGGTGCCTACGCTGCAGGTAGGCAGCAGCACGCACCGCGGTTTCGAGCAAGGTGCATACGACTCGCTACTCGACAGCGCCGGTTACCCGAAAGCGGGAACCTTGCCATTGCGTGCGCAGAAGCCGCCCGCCGCCCCCGAGGGTTACGTGCCACCATCCGACCGCCCGGCGGTCGCCGAGCCGGTCAAACCCGAGCCCGCCGAAGAACCGCAGAAACCCGGTCCCTACGCCCCCGGGGGCCGCAAGTAAGTCCGGGCGCGTCGCAAGATGAAGCTTGCGACGTGGAACGTCAATTCGATCAAGGTACGGCTGCCGCAGCTGCTGGATTGGCTCGCCGCGGTCAAGCCTGCCGCGGTTTGCCTGCAGGAAACCAAGAGCGAGGATGCCAAGTTTCCGCGCGCGGAGATCGAGGCCGCAGGCTACCAAGTAGCGTATTCCGGACAGAAAACCTATAACGGCGTCGCCATTGTCGCGCGCTCGGCGCTGACGGATGTCGCTGCGGGCATTCCCGATGCCGCCGACGAGCAGAAGCGTGTGCTTGCCGCCAGCGTCGAAGGCGTTCGCGTGGTGTGCGTGTATTGCCCCAACGGCCAGGCGGTCGGCTCCGAGAAGTACGCCTACAAGCTGAAATGGTACGCGTCGCTGCGCGATTGGCTGCGCGGCGAGGTGGCGCACCATCCGCGCCTCGCGGTGGCCGGCGATTTCAATGTTGCGCCGGAAGACCGCGACGTGCACGACCCGAAAGCGTGGGGGGGTGCGGTGCTGGTCTCAGAACCGGAGCGCGCGGCGCTGCGCTCGCTGCTCGAGCTCGGCCTGGCCGACAGCTTCCGGCTGTTCCCGCAGCCGGAGAAATCGTTCACCTGGTGGGATTACCGCATGCTCGGGTTCCGCCGCAACGCCGGGCTGCGCATCGACCACATCCTGCTCTCGGCAGAGCTCGCCAAGAGCTGCACCGGCTGCAGCATCGACAAGACGCCGCGCAAGCTCGAGCGCCCCTCCGATCACGCGCCGGTGATCGCAGAACTCCTTTAGGCGCTCATGCCTTTCTGCACCCCGGGCCTGGCGGCCATGGTGTTGCCCCAGCGCTTGAGGTTGTCCATGCCGCCCGCGGCCTCGAGCAGCGGCTTGCGCGCCGCATAGTTTGGATACATCATCAGGTCGGCAAACGAAATCTCGTCGGCGAGGTATTGCCGCCCCGCCAGATGGCGGTCGACATTGCGGAAGTAGTTCAGCAGCCGGTTCTTAAAGAACTCCACGTTGGCGGGGACCTTTTCGGGCGTCGCAGTCTCAGACAGGAAAATCGCGGCGCTGGTGCCGGCGATGTCGCTCGCCGTGGCGAGGAACCATTGCGCTGCCATGGCGCGGCGCGCGCCGTCTGTCGGGATGAACTTAGCGGCCTTCTCGCAGGCGTAGATCAGGATCGCCCCGGACTGGCACAGCGTAAGAGGCTTGCCGCCAGGGCCGGAGGCATCGATCATCACCGGGATCTGGCCGACCGGATTCAATTTGAGGAACTCGGGCTTCTTCTGCTCGCCTTTGGTGAGGTCCACTTTGTGCACGCGGTGCTCGAGGCCGGTCTCGGCGAGTGCCACGGCGGCGCGCAGCCCGTTGGCGGTGCCCCACATGTAGAGATCGATCATGGTCTGTCCTTGTCGCTGGTATCGGGAAGGCGGATGATACTTGCATCGTGGAGCCCCCCAAGAACATCGGCAGGCTCGGGTTTCGCAAATGGTACGAGCGGCAGCTGATCGAAGGCCACGCCTGGTTCGTGAGCTGCTTCCTGTGCGTGATCGCGATCGCCGCCTGCATGGAGGAACTCAGCTTTCGCGGCCCGTTCGGGCGCCTGCTGGCCTACGTCAGCTTCGTGTCGCTGGCCGGCGTAGTCGCGATCTACGGCTTTGTGCGCTTCCAGCGCATCATGGTCGAAGCCGAGCGGATCGGTGAGCAGGCCACCTGCACGGCCTGCGGCACCTACGGGCGCTTCACGATCGTGGGCGCGCCCTTCAGGGTGCGCTGCCGCAAGTGCGGCAACGAGTGGCCGCTTGTCGATTAGCCTATCGATTAGCTAATCGATTAGCTGGTACGCGGGGAGAGTCAGGAACTCGACGTACTCGCCAAGCGTGAGCTGCTCGAACAGTTTCGCCCCTTCCTGGTACTTGCCCGCCTTCCAGGCTTCCTCGCCCAGCGTGGTCTTCACCTTTGGCAGCTCTTCGACGAGCAGTTGCTTGAAGAGTTCGGGCGTCACCTTGCGGCCGTCCGCGAGCCTGCCTTTCTCGGAGCGGATCCACTGCCAGATCTGCGAGCGCGAGATCTCGGCGGTGGCGGCATCCTCCATCAGGTTGAACACCGGCACGCAGCCGTTGCCCGCGAGCCAGGCGCCCAGGTACTGGATGCCGACCGAGATGTTGTTGCGCAACCCGGCTTCGGTGATCGGGCTCTCGGGCTGAAATTTGAGCAGGTCGCTGGCGCCCACCCTGACGTCGGGGCGCTGGCGATCGTACTGGTTGGGCTGCGGCATGTGCTCGTCGAACACCGCTTTAGCCACCGGCACCAGGCCGGGATGCGCGACCCAGGTGCCGTCGCAGCCGTCGGTGACTTCGCGCAACTTGTCCTGGCGCACCTTCTCGATCGCCGCTGCGTTCGCCGCGGCATCGTTCTTGATAGGGATCTGCGCCGCCATGCCGCCCATTGCGGGCGCGCCGCGGCGGTGGCAGGTCTTGACCAGCAGCAGCGCATAGGCGCGCATGAACGGCGCCGTCATGGTCACCTGCGCGCGGTCGGCGAGGCAGAAATCCTTGTTGGAGCGGAATTTCTTGATGCAAGAAAAAATGTAGTCCCAGCGGCCGATGTTGAGCCCGGCGGAGTGCTCCTTGAGCTCCCACAGGAACTCGTCCATCTCGAACGCCGCGAGCACCGTCTCGACCAGGCAGGTCGCCTTGATGGTGCCGCGCGCGATGCCGAGCTCGTCCTGCGCCAGGTTGAAGATGTCGTTCCACAACCGCACCTCGAGGTGCGACTCCATCTTCGGCAGGTAGAAGTACGGCCCCGAGCCGCGCGCGATCAACTCTTTTGCGTTGTGGAAAAAATAGAGCGCGAAATCGAATATCCCGCCGGCGACCGGCTTGCCATCCACCAGCACGTGCTTCTCGTCCAGGTGCCAGCCCCGCGGCCGCGGCAACAGCACCGCGGTGCGCTCGTTCAAGCGATATTGCTTGTCGTTCTGCTGCAAGCTGATCGTGCGCCGCACGGCGTCGCGCAGGTTCACTTGCCCGTCGATCATGTTGAACCAGGTCGGGCAGTTGGCGTCCTCGAAGTCCGCCATGAAGGTCGATGCGCCGCAGTTGAGCGCATTGATCACCATCTTGCGGTCGGTGGGCCCGGTGATCTCCACGCGGCGATCGAGCAGGTCCTTGGATTGCGGCGCGATTTTCCAATCCGACTCGCGAATGCTTTTGGTTTCGGAGAGAAAATCCGGCAACTTGCCGGCATCGAATTCTTTTTGCCGCGCCGCGCGGCACGCCAGCAACTCCTGCCGGCGCGGCTCGAACTGCCGGTGCAGCTTGGCGACGAAAGAAATCGCTTCCGGAGTGAGGATGGTCGCGAACTCCGGCGTGATGCGCCCGGAGATGGAAACGCCTTCGGGGAGTGGAGCGTACATGTGCATCGCAGCATTTTATGTATTGAAATGTGGCGCTGCAACATGAAATTGCGGACAGCGAGGAGTAGGCTTTCTCAATCGGCGGGGTTCAATTTCACATTGTGGAATCTGGTGTTTCCTGCCCCGCATCTCATGGAGCTTCTTAATGCGAACCACTCGCAAGGTCCTGACCCTCGGCGCGTCCTACGGCTCGTTGCTGGCTACCAAGCTGCTGCTCGCCGGCCACACGGTGAAGCTGATATGCCTCCCTGCCGAGGCCGAGTTGATCAACAAGGAGGGCGCGCGGGTCCGCATGCCGGTTAAAGGCAGGGAAGGGCTGGTCGAGGTCGATTCGCGCAATCTGCCGGGAAGTCTTTCCGCCGGCGGCCCACAAGGGGTCAATCCTGCCGACTATGACCTCGTCGCGCTCGCGATGCAGGAGCCGCAGTACCGCTCCCCAGGGGTGCGCGAACTGCTGGCCGATGTGGCCAAGTCGCGGGTTCCCTGCATGTCGATCATGAACATGCCGCCGCTGCCGTATTTGGCGCGCATTCCAGGCGTTGCACTTGCCGCCTGCAGGGACTGCTACACCGACGCCACGGTCTGGGACGGCTTCGAGCCCTCACTGATGACGTTGTGCAGCCCGGATCCGCAGGCATCGCGCCCACCGGAAGAAAAGGTGAACGTGCTGCAGGTGAGGCTCGCCACCAATTTCAAGTCGGCGCGCTTCGTGTCGGACGCGCATACCGCGCTCCTGCGCCAGCTGGAGTCGGACATCGAGGCGGCGCGCTTCGATACCGGTTCGGGCAGGATCGAATTGCCGGTCAAGCTGAAGGTGCACGACTCGGTTTTCGTGCCGCTGGCGAAATGGAGCATGCTGCTCGCGGGCAACTATCGCTGCGTCACCAAGGACGGCATTCGGTCGATCAAGGAGGCGGTGCACACCGATCTCGCGGCCTCGCGTGCGGTGTACGAGTGGGTGGCGAAGCTGTGCACGTCTCTCGGCGCTCAGGAAAAAGACCTGGTGCCGTTCGAAAAGTACGCCTCGGCGGCGCAGGGGCTTACCGGCCCGTCCTCCGCGGCGCGCGCCTTGTTCGGCGGCGCGCCCTACATCGAGCGTGTGGACCGCCTGGTCAAGACCATCGCGGCGCAAAAAGGCATGCGCTCCGCCGCCGTGGACGAGGTGGTGGCGCTGGTGGATGCTCGGCTGGAGGCCAACCGTAAGAAGGTGGCCTAGGAAGAACGCTTGCTGGATGTCCGCCTTCGCGGGCAAGACGTGCGAGCGCCGTCAGTCCTCGCCGCTCTCGATCCCGAGTTCCTGGATCTTGCGGGTGATGGTGTTGCGGCCCATGCCGAGCAGGTTTGCGGCCTCGATGCGGCGCCCGCCGGTGCGGGCCAGCGCCTTGGCGATCAGCGAGCGCTCGAACTGGCGCGACAGCTGATCGAGGATTCCGGTCTCGCCGCGCGCCAGGCGGCGCTCGATTTCCTGCTCCAGCGCCGCCACCCAGTCGCCGGCGCCAGCCGCCTCGGCCACGCCTTGCGGCGCGCCGCGAAACTCCGCCGGCAGGTCGGACACGCCCACCGTCTGCCCGGGCGCCATCACCGTGAGCCAGTGGCACAGGTTCTCCAGCTGGCGCACGTTGCCCGGGAAATCGAGCCGCGCGATCTGGGCCAGCGCCTCGTCGGCGAGCCGCTTGGGTTCGACGCCGAGACTTTGCGCGCTGTGGGCGAGGAAATGGCGCGCCAGCAGCGGGATGTCCTCGCGCCGCTCGCGCAACGCTGGCATGCGCACGCGGATCACGTTCAAGCGGTGGTACAGGTCCTCGCGGAAGGCGCCATCGCGCACACGCACTTCGAGGTTCTGGTTGGTGGCGGCGATAACGCGCACGTTCGCCTTGAGTTGCTGGTGGCCGCCGACGCGATAAAAGGTGCCGTCCGATAGCACGCGCAGCAGCCGCGTCTGCAACTCCGCGGGCATCTCGCCGATCTCATCGAGGAACAGCGTGCCGCCCTCGGCCTGCTCGAAACGGCCGCGGTGCAGCGCCTGCGCGCCGGTGAAGGCGCCGCGCTCGTGGCCGAACAGCTCCGATTCGAGCAGGTCTTTGGGCATCGCCGCGGTGTTGATGGCGATAAACGGCTTGGCAGCACGCGCGCTGTGCCGGTGCAGCGCCCGCGCCACCAACTCCTTGCCGGTGCCCGACTCGCCGGTGATCAGCACGGTGGCGCTCGATTGGCTCAGCCGCCCGATGGCGCGGAACACCTCCTGCATCGCCGCCGCCTGGCCGAGGATCTCGGGCGCTTCTGCCACCGGCGCCAGCGCCTGCTGTTCGCGCTGGCTCTCTTCGAGCGCGCGCCGGATGAGCTCCACCGCCTGGTTCACGTCGAAGGGCTTGGGCAGGTACTCATAGGCGCCGCTCTGGAACGCCGCCACCGCGGACTCGAGGTCGGAATAGGCGGTCATCACGATCACCGGCACCTCCGGGTGCTTCTCCTTCACCGCCTGCAGCAGCTCGATGCCCGAGGCGCCCGGCATGCGGATGTCCGACACCAGCACCTGCGGCGGGCCGCTGGCGAGCGCATCCAGCGCCTCGCGTGCCGAGGCGAACGAACTGTAGGCGATGCCCTCCCGGCTGAGCGCTTTCTCGAACACCCAGCGAATCGAGCGGTCGTCGTCGACGATCCAGACTGGCTTCATGTCAATGGCAGCAATAGTGTGAATACAGTGCGCCCGGAGCGACTGTCGCATTCGAGCGTGCCACCATGGTTCTGCACGTACGTCTGCGCGAGCGCCAGCCCGAGGCCGCTGCCGCCCTCCCGCCCGGATACCAACGGGTTGAAAATGCGGTCGCGGATCCCCTCGGGTACCCCGGGCCCGTCGTCCATCACTTGCAATTCCAATGCCAGCTTGTGGCGCCGGCCCGTGATCGTGGCCTGGCGCGCGGGTCGGGTTCGCAATTTGATGGTGCCCCCCTGGCGGCGGTTTGCCTCTGAATGCAGCGCCTGGGCGGCGTTGCGCACCACGTTGAGGACCGCCTGGATGAGCTGCTCGCGGTCGCCAACCAGGTCGGGCACGCTCGGGTCGTAATCGCGCTCGATCGCGATTCCCTGGGGGAACTCCGCCAGGACCAGGCTGCGCACCCGCTCCAGCACCTCGTGGATGTTGACTGGCGCGAGGCTCGCCGCGCGCTGAGGGGTGAGCAACTGGTCGAGCAGCGCCTGCAGGCGGTCGGCCTCCTTGATGATCACCTGCGTGTATTCCCGCAGCTCCGGGCGCTCGAGCTCGCTCTCCAGGAGCTGCGCCGAGCCGCGCAGTCCGCCGAGCGGGTTCTTGATCTCGTGCGCCAGGTTGCGGATCAGCTCCCGGCTCGCCTGCTGCTGCTCGAGCAGCCGCTGTCCGCGTTCGGCGCGCAGCTGGTCCTCGATCGGGCGCAGCTCTGCGAGTAGCGGCGTATCGGGCAGGTCGATGCGCGTCACCACGCAGGAAAGCGGCACCGGCTCCCGCCCCGCAGGCTCGAAGCTCACGGTGCGCGCGCGATAGTTCCAGTGCGCCGCCAGCGCCTCCGACAGCATGCCGCCGAGCGCCGCGCCATCGGCGAAGAATTGCAGGAAAGGCTGGCCGAGCAGGCTTTTTGCCCCGGTGCCCAGCAGGTTTTCGGCGGCGGCATTGGCGTAGCGCACGACGAATCTCTCATCGAGCGCGACCACGGCGGTGGCGAGGAGCTCGAGCCCGGAATACGCCGCGGCCACGTCTGGGCCAGCTAGCGGTAAAGGTTGCCGAGTTCGCGTCTCAGGGCTTCGACGTTTTTTTCGTGCACATCGACCGTGTCCTTGTAGGGCTGCAGCCGCGCCAGCACCTTGGCGTAGTTCTTCTCGTCGCCGGTGCGGATCGCCTCCTGCTCCGTAAGCTTGCGCCTGGCTTCCGCGAGCATCTGCTGCTCCTGCGCCAGCTCCTTCTCCAGGGTCTCGCGCTGCTTGGCTTTTGCGGCCGCGCGGTCGTTCACCGACTCCTTGGGGAAGCCGGGCGGGGGCGGTGCCTTGGCCCCGGGCTTGGCGCCTCCTGGCGGCGGAACCACGTTCGCCTCGCGCGACACCACCTCGCATTTCTTGCCCGCGGTTTCGCGCTTGTCGCTGGTGTAAAGCGGCCGTCCACGCTCGTCCTGGCATTTCCAGATTTCGGTCACCTGCTGGGCACGCGCCTGCCCGCCGGCCGCCACGCCGAGGGTCAACAGGAGCAATGCACCAATCCGAGTCATCACCTGGAAGCCGCCTCAAATGGACTAGCTAAGTCTATGCCACACCAAGGGTTTTCTGCAAACCCGGCCAACAAAAGCAAAGGGCGGGTTGCCCCGCCCTTGGCTTAACGCGCGTGCGCCCTTTCGGGCTTACGAGCTGTAGTACATGTCGAACTCCACCGGGTGCGTAGTCATGCGGAAGCGCGTCAGCTCCTCGGTCTTGAGCCCGATGTAGGCGTCGAGCGTGTCATCGTCGAACACCCCGCCCTTGGTGAGGAAGGCGCGGTTGCGGTCGAGGTGGCCGAGCGCCTCCTCGAGGGAGGCACACACTTGCGGCACTTTGGCGGCTTCCTCGGGAGGCAGGTGGTACATGTCCTTGTCGACCGGGTCGCCGGGGTGGATCTTGTTCTGCACCCCGTCCAAGCCCGCCATCAGCATGGCGGCGAACGCCAGATACGAGTTCGCGGTCGGGTCCGGGAAGCGCACTTCGACCCGCCGCGCCTTCGGGCTCGACACATACGGGATGCGGCAGGCGGCAGAGCGGTTCTTGGCCGAGTAGGCGAGGTTGATCGGCGCTTCGAACCCGGGCACCAGCCGTTTGTATGAGTTGGTGCCGGGGTTGGTGATGGCGTTGAGCGCCTTGGCGTGCTTGATGATGCCGCCGATGTAGTAGAGAGCGAATTCCGACAGCCCCGAGTAGAGGTTGCCGGCGAACAGGTTGTTGCCGCCCTTCCACACCGACTGGTGCACGTGCATGCCGGAGCCGTTGTCGCCGACGATAGGCTTGGGCATGAAGGTCGCGGTCTTGCCGTACGAGTGCGCGACGTTCCACACCGTGTACTTGAGGATCTGCATCCAGTCGGCGCGCTGCACCAGCGGCGCAAAGCGCGTGCCGATCTCGTTCTGCCCCGCGGCCCCGACTTCGTGATGGTGCACCTCGACCTCCACCCCCTGCTGCTCGAGCGCGAGGCACATGGCGTTGCGGATGTCCTGCAGCGTGTCGGTCGGCGGCACCGGAAAGTAACCGCCCTTGACCGGCGCGCGGTGCGCCATGTTGCCCGACTCGTATTCGATTCCAGTGGACCACGGCGCTTCCTCGGACTTGATCTTCACCGAGCAGCCCGACATGTCGACCGTCCAGGTGACGCCGTCGAAGATGAAAAACTCGGGCTCCGGGCCGAAGTAGGCGACATCGCCCAGGCCGGTGGACTTGAGATACGCCTCGGCGCGCTTGGCGAGGCCGCGCGGGCAGCGGTTGTAGGGCTTGCCGTCGGCCGGCTCGATGACGTCGCAGTTGATGTTGAGAACCGCCTCGTCGGTGAACGGGTCCATGCGCGCGGTGACCGGGTCGGGCATCAGCAGCATGTCCGAGGCCTGGATGCCTTTCCAGCCGGCGATCGAGGAGCCGTCGAAGGCGTGGCCCGACTCGAACTTGTCCTTGGTGAAGTGCCTCACCGGCACGCTCACGTGCTGCTCCTTGCCGCGCGTGTCGGTAAAGCGGAAGTCGACGAACCTGACCTCCTTGTCCTTGGCCATCTTCAATACGTCATCAGGCGTCAGCGCCATCTCTAGTCTCCGGAAGCGGGTGTAAGAAAATCGGGCCGGTTGCGCCGGCCGGACCTGAACTTCAGAGCAGGTTCCATGCCAAACGCGCGGGCACTGGCCGCTCTCCCCGTGCCGGCCAGGTTGGTGCGATTTTAGCCGACCACGGCGCACCTTGACAGTGCGTTCCGCAGGCCTTCGCACCACTGCAGTGCCGCGTTCCGGCCGGCAGCTACCTATAATTCGGCTTGCCGGACCCCTCCATGAACGATCCCGATTCAATCCGCCGCTTGGCCGGCGAAAGGGCCAAGCAAATGGGCTTGCCCTATGCCGGCGCCGTGACGCCGCAGGAGGCGTTCGCTCTCATGCAGGCCGGGGCGGCGCTGGTCGATGTCCGCACCCGAGCGGAGGTCTATTGGGTGGGGCGTGTTGCCGGGAGTGTATTCGTGGAATGGAACAGCTATCCCGAAGGGGTGCGCAACCCGGTTTTCCTGGAGCAGCTTGCCGAAGCCGTGGACAAGGACACCCCGATCGTGTTCCTGTGCCGCTCGGGCAATCGCTCGCATTTCTCCGCCATGGTCGCCACGCAGGCAGGCTGGCGCGAGTGCTACAACATCCTCGAGGGCTTCGAGGGTGACCGCGACGCAACGGAGCACCGCTCCAGCGTCAACGGCTGGAAGGTGGCGGGCCTGCCCTGGGCGCAGGGCTGAATTAGCCTGCGCGCCAGTCAGCCCAGCCGTAGTGCCAGCTGAGCAGCACCAATCCTCCAAAGGCGATGCGGTACCAGGCGAAGGGCGTGAAATCGTGCGTCGCGATGTAGCGCAATAGCCAGCGCACGCACAGGAACGCCGAGACGAACGCGGCGGCGAAGCCGAGCGAAAACAGCGGCACGTCGGCCGCCGAGAACAACGCGCGGTTGTTCCAGAAATCGTAGGCCCCGGCAGCGACCAGCGTCGGCACGGCGAGGAAGAACGAGAACTCGGTCGCCGCACGCCGCGACAGGCCAAAGATCATGCCGCCGATGATGGTGGCGCCGGCGCGCGAGGTGCCCGGAATGAGCGCGAAAGCCTGCGCGATGCCGACCTTGAGCGCGTCCTGCCAGCGCATGTCGTCCATCGCCAGCACCGAAGGCGGGCGACGCTGCTCGTCGCGGTCGCGCTCGACCATGAGGATGATGAGCCCGCCTGCGATGAACGCGATCGCCACCGGCACGGCGTGAAACAGGTGCGCCTTGATGGCGCCGCCGAAAACGAGGCCGAGCACCGCTGCCGGCAGGAATGCGACGCCGACGTTGCGCCACAGGCGCCATTCGGGATGCAGGAAGCGGGCGCGGAACTCCCAGCACACCGCGAACATGGCGCCGGTCTGGATGGCGATGTAGAACACCTTGCCGCGCTCGTCGTCGAAACCGAGCAGCGCGCCGGCGAGGATCAGGTGCCCGGTGCTCGAGACCGGCAGGAACTCGGTCAGGCCTTCGACGACGCCGAGGATGAGCGCGTGCAGCAGCGTCGCATCGGGCATTACGGGATTCTAGCGTTCCTTCATGTCCACCAGCTTTTGGTTGGCGGCCGACAGGCGCTCGATCAGGATGCGCATGAACGACTTGTTGAAGCGCACCTGGCAGGCGTCGCTCGCCGCGCTAAGCGAGGCGGCCTTGATCTGGATCACGAGCAGCAGCTTGAGCGCCCGGATGGTGGTGCTGCGCACCGCGCTCTGGTCCGCGAAGTACAGCATTTCGCCGAAGCAGTCGCCCGGCACCAGGCGGTTGAGCTCGCGCCCGGCGCGCGTCACGTCGACCTCGCCCTCGACCAGAACGTAGAAGCTGTCGCCGCGATCGCCCTCACGAATGATCACCTTGTCGGCGGGAACCCGCTCCCAGGAGGAGATGCGCAGCACCTCCCAGATCTCGACCTCGAGGAAATCGCGGAAGAACGAGAGATTTCTCAGCGCGTTGTACTTGCGAGTGTCGGAGAGCCCCTCGCGCGGCAGGTCGAGGTTGCGCACCAGCGCGGCCAGGTCCCTGCCGAACTCGATCCAGCTCTGGTAGCGATCGCCGAGCGATTTTTGCATCGCGCGCGCCACGATCGGCTCGAACGCTTCTGGCAAGTCGGGCCGCAGCTTGCGCACCGGCGGCGCCGCGTAGTGAATGATCTGGTACATGAGGCTCGCGTGCGAGGTGCCGAAGAACGGCAGCCTCCCCGTGAGCAGCTGGTACATCACCACGCCGAGGGAGTAGATGTCGGTCTGGTGCGTAAGCGCCTGGTCGCCGAGCTGCTCGGGCGACATGTAGGCGGGCGAGCCGGCGTGGCGCAGGTCGGTGTGCGTGACGCCCTCCAGGATGGCGACACCGAAGTCGGACAGCTTGACGTCGAAAACCGGTGTCACCAAGATGTTGGCGGGCTTGATGTCGCGGTGGATGACGCCATGGCGGTGCGCGAACTCGAGCGCGCGGCTCGCCTTAAATACCACCTCGATCGCCTTTTCCAGCGGCAGCAGGTTCTCCACCGTGGCGTACTGCGCCAGCGTGCCGCCTTCGACCAGCTCCATCACGATGTAGCTGTACTCGCGCTCCACCGCGGCATCGAGCATCTGCACGATGTGCGGGTGCTGCAGCTTGCCCACCAGCGCCGCCTCGTTGAGAAACGCAGTGCGGTGCTTGCCCGAGAAGAGATCCGTGTCGGCGCCGGCGTGGCGGAACATCTTGATCGCCACGAAGCGCCCGGCGAACGGGTCGCGCGCCAGGTACACCGAGGCGGTGGCACCGCGGCCGAGCTCGCGCACCACGGCGTACTTGCCGATCGCGGCCGGCATGTCGGTGTTCAACGCAGCTGCTCCTCGAGAAAGCCGCGCAGCGACGGCCAGAAGCCGTCGGCGCCGTCGGTGTCGTTATGGCCGGCACCGGCGAGCGCCACCTTGCGCTTGGCGCCGCCCCAGGCCGCGAACAGCCGCTCGGAGTGCACCGGCGGGATCACCTCATCGCGTTCGGCGATGAAGCACAGCAGCGGCTGGCGAAGCGCGGGTGCGAGCGCGATCGAATCGAAAGGGTGCCTGAGCAGCCAGTCCACGGGGAGGTAAGGGTAATGGTGCTTCGCCACCGAAGCGAGGCTATCGAAGGGGCTGACGAGAACTACTGCACGAACCGGCCGTTGGGCGGCGAGCGCCACCGCCACGCCGCTGCCCAGGCTCCTGCCGAAGGCGACGATGCGCTCGCGGTCCACCGCCGGGTGCGCGGCGGCGAAATCGTAGAGCACGAGCGCATCGGCCACGAGTGCAGCCTCCGAGGGCGAGCCCTCGCTCAAGCCGTAGCCGCGGTAATTGACCAGCAGCCAGGCGATACCGGGAGTCTCGCCGCGTACCGGATCGCCCACCGCGTCGATCATCCAGGACACTTCTTCGGCGTTGCCGCCGAAGTAGATGACCAGCGGCGCCGGCGACACCGCCTGCGGCTTGACCAGCCAGCCATGCAACCGGGTGCCGTCGGCGGCGGCGAGCCTAACTTCCTCCACAGCTGGGTAGCGGCGCGCGATCTCGCCGCGCCGCGACTCCGGCAACGGCTGGCGGTAGAAGATGAGCGCGTCCTGAGCCAGCCAGACAACCAGCGGCAGCCCGACCCCGACTACGGCCGCAATCTTTGCGAGCGAGAGCAGCAGCCCTTCGGCAGCCACCTGGGTCTTCTTCCGGCAGCCCCTAGACTTTTTGGTACAAGTCGCTGCCCTTCTTCACGAACTCGACCGCCTTCTCCTGCATGCCCTTGGCGAGCGCCTGTTCGGCGCTGACGCCGTGCTTCTGCGCATACTCGCGCACGTCCTGCGTGATCTTCATGGAACAGAAGTGCGGCCCGCACATGGAACAGAAGTGCGCTAGTTTCGCGCCCTCCTGCGGCAGCGTCTCGTCGTGGAACTCGCGCGCCGTGTCGGGATCCAGGCCGAGGTTGAACTGGTCGGCCCAGCGGAATTCGAACCGCGCCTTGGAGATGGCGTTGTCGCGCACCTGCGCACCGGGATGGCCCTTGGCGAGGTCGGCAGCGTGCGCCGCGATCTTGTAGGCCATGATGCCGTCCTTGACGTCCTTCTTGTTCGGCAGCCCCAGGTGCTCCTTGGGCGTGACGTAGCACAGCATTGCGGTGCCGTACCAGCCGATCATGGCGGCGCCGATCGCGCTGGTGATGTGGTCGTAGCCCGGCGCGATGTCGGTGGTGAGCGGCCCCAGGGTGTAGAACGGCGCCTCGTCGCAATGCTTCAACTGCAGCTCCATGTTCTCGCGGATGAGCTGCATCGGTACGTGGCCGGGGCCCTCGATCATCACCTGGCAATCGTGCTGCCAGGCGACCTTGGTCAGCTCGCCCAGGGTCTTCAGCTCGGCGAACTGCGCCTCGTCGTTGGCGTCGTGGATCGAGCCGGGGCGCAGGCCGTCGCCGAGCGAGAACGAGACGTCGTAGGCGGCCATGATCTCGCAGATCTCGGCAAAGCGCGTGTAGAGGAAACTCTCCTCATGGTGCGCCAGGCACCACTTCGCCATGATCGAGCCGCCGCGCGACACGATTCCCGTCATGCGCTTGGCCGTCATGGGGATGAACGGCAGGCGCACACCAGCGTGGATGGTGAAGTAGTCCACGCCCTGCTCGGCTTGCTCGATGAGGGTGTCGCGGAAGATCTCCCAGGTCAGCTCCTCGGCCTTGCCGTTGACCTTCTCCAGCGCCTGGTAGATCGGCACCGTGCCGATCGGCACCGGCGAATTGCGCACGATCCACTCGCGCGTCTCGTGGATGTGCTTGCCGGTGGAGAGGTCCATCACGGTGTCGGCGCCCCAGCGGATCGCCCAGGTCATCTTGTCCACCTCCTCGCCTATCGACGAGCTGACCGCAGAGTTGCCGATGTTGCAGTTGATCTTCACCAGGAAGTTGCGGCCGATCACCATCGGCTCGGTTTCCGGGTGGTTGATGTTGGCGGGGATGATGGCGCGGCCGCGCGCCACCTCGGCGCGCACGAACTCCGGCGTCACCAGGCCTGGCAGCGCGGCGCCGAAGGATTCGCCCGCGTGCTGGCGGCTGAGAAGCTCGCTCAGCCCCTCGCGGCGCTGGTTTTCCCTGATGGCGATGAATTCCATCTCCGGGGTCACGATGCCGTGCTTCGCGTAGTGCATCTGCGTCACGCGGGCGCCGTCCCTGGCGCGGCGCGGCAGGCGCTTGAGGTTGAAGCGCAACTCGGCGAGCTTCGGGTCGGCGAGGCGCTGCCTGCCGAACTCGGACGAAGGCGCGTCCAGCAGCGCGGTGTCGCCGCGCTCCTCGATCCAGCGCTCGCGCAGCGGCGCCAGCCCGGCGCGGATGTCGATGCGCGCCGCCGGGTCGGTATATGCGCCCGAGGTGTCGTACACGTAGAGCGGCGGGTTTTTCTCGGCGCCGAACGTTGCCGGCGTCTCGGCTTGCGTGATCTCGCGCATCGGCACACGCAGGTCAGGACGCGACCCAGTGATATGCACCTTGCGCGAGTTGGGCAGCGGATGTACCGCCGCGTCGTCCACGTGCGCGGTGGCTTCGAGAAACTTCGGGTTGGCGCTCATGCTGGCTCCTCGTGCGGGACTGCAACCGGCGGGAGCGGGAGGCGGGACTGCACGCTTCCCTCCGGCGGCATTACCCGCGTCAGGTTCGTAGGGTTTCTCTCACCCGCCCCCGAAGGCTTGCATCGGGGACAGGACCCCTGCGTGTCGGTGCAAGTTACTGCAAACCCGACCCTGTGACAAGGAGCGCTTCGTAGCAACCCTGTGAGAAGGGGCGCTTTTTAGTAAACTGGCGCCCACGCGTTTCAGGAAACCAGTCGCCGATGAATCTGGAGCAGGCCCGCAGCAACATGGTCGAGCAGCAAATCCGCCCCTGGGAGGTGCTCGACCAGGACGTGCTCGACCTGCTGTACACGGTGCCGCGCGAGGAGTTCGTGCCGACGGCGTGCCGCAACCTCGCCTTCTGCGACCTGGAAATTCCCATCGGCGAGGGTGAGAAGATGTGGCCGCCCAAGATCGAGGCGCGCGTGCTGCAGGCGCTCGCCCCCAGGCGCTCCGAGCGGGTGCTCGAGGTCGGCACCGGCAGCGGCTACCTTACGGCGCTGCTGGCCCATCGGGCAGCGCATGTGTACTCGGTCGAAATCCGGCCGCAGCTCGCCGAATTCGGGCGCGCCAACCTGGCGCGGCACGGCGCCGACAACGTCACCCTCGAAGTGGGAGACTGCGCACGCGGTTACGCCAAATGGGCGCCCTACGACATCGTCGTGCTCACCGGCTCGACACCGGTGCTGCCGAAGGGGTTGCTCGAGATGCTGTCACCGGGTGGCCGGCTGTTCGCGGTAGTGGGCGATGCCCCTGTCATGAGCGCCAGGCTCGTCACCTGCACCGCCCCGAGCGCATACCGCACGGTGGACCTGTTCGAGACCGTCATCGCGCCGCTCGTCAACTGCGAGCAGCCGGCGCGCTTCGAATTCTGATGCGGAAAACCACCATGCGCCGCGCCCTCGCCTGCCTCGCCCTGCTGCTGCCCCTGACCGCCTGGGCCGAGGACCTGCTTCAGGTCTACCGCGACGCCAGGGGCTACGACGCGCAGTACGCCGCCGCCCGCCATACGCTCAACGCGGGCCTGGAGAAGCTGCCGCAAGGGCGCGCGCTGCTGCTGCCGTCACTCGGCCTCACCGCCAACCGGACCGACACCGACCTGCGGCAGGACCTCAGAACCGATCCGGCGCAGCGCGTGGATCGCGAATTTTATGCCTACGGCTACACCTTAACGCTCACGCAGCCGGTGTTCCGGATGCAGAACTGGTATTCCTACGACCAGTCGCAGTTCCAGGTGGCGCAAGCCGAGGCGGTTTTCCGCCAGTCGGAGCAGGACCTGATCGTGCGCGCCACGCGCGCCTACTTCGACGTGCTGCTCGCGGAGGTCACGCTGCAGCAGGTGCGCGCCAACAAGACCGCCATCTCCGAGCAGCTGGCGCAGGCGAAGCGCAACTTCGAGGTTGGCACCGCCACCATCACCGACACGCACGAAGCGCAGGCGCGCTACGACCTCTCGGTGGCGCAGGAAATCGGCGCCGACAACGAGCTGCAGAACCGCAGGCGCGCACTACAGCAGATCACGGGCAAGGAGTACGCGAAGCTCAAGACTGTGTCGCCGGCCACCAAGCTCTCCGATCCAAACCCGCCGAACATGGAGAATTGGGTGCGGCTCGCCGAGAAGCAAGGCTATCCGGTGCTCATCCAGGGTGCCACCACGGAAATCGCGCAGCTCGAGGCCAAGCGCCAGAGCGCCGGGCATTACCCGACGCTCGACCTCGTGGGCACTTTCGGCGAGTCCACCTCGACCGGGGTCAGCAGCATCTCGTCGCTGCCGGGCGATACCCGCAGCAGCACGCTTTCGCTGCAGCTCGCGCTGCCGATCTACCAGGGCGGCAGCATCAGCTCGCGCGAGCGCGAGGCGGCGGCGAACCACGAAAGAGCGAAGCAGGACCTGGAGAACGCGCGCCGCACCGCTGCGCTGCAGGCGCGCGTGTCCTATCTGTCCGTGATCTCGGGCACCGCGCAGGTGCGCGCGTTGGAGCAGGCGCTGGTGTCGAGCCGCTCGGCCCTGGATTCCAACAAGCTCGGCTACGAGGTCGGGGTGAGAATCAATATCGACGTGCTGAACGCGCAGCAGCAAGTGTTCACCACGCAGCGCGACCTGGCCCAGGCGGTCTACAACACCATCATCGGCCACCTGCAGCTCAAGGCCACCGCCGGCAGCCTGCGCGAGGAGGACCTCGAGGAAGTCAACCGTATGCTGGTTGACCCCGTGGCAAGCGCTCCGGAAAGTATCGGCCGGGCGCCCAACCGCCAAAGTGTAAAGTGAGACTTTACACTTTTGCCTTCAGCAGCCCCTTAAGCACCGCCAGGTGACGGCCGGTCGCGCCGCGGTGCGCCGCGCATAGCGCGCGCCCTGCCTGCGCCATTGCGCCGCGGTGCGCGTCGTCGGCGAGCAACTCTGCTGCAACGCGCATCGCTTCCGCGGCGCCGCTCACCTGCACGGCGGCGCGCGCATCGAGCGCCAGGCGCGCGGCCTCGGCGAAATTGAACACGCTCGGTCCGAGCACCACCGGCGTGCCGCAGGCGAGCGCCTCGATGAAATTCTGCCCGCCCAGGGGCTGCAGGCTGCCGCCGATCACCGCCACGTCCGCCGCCGAGAAAAAAAATGCCATCTCGCCCATGGTGTCGCCGAGCCAGATGCGGTGCTGCGGGCCCGGCGCCTCGTGCCGGCTGCGGCGCGCGACCCTAAGGCCGCGCGCTGCGGCAAGCGCCGCCACCTCGTCGAAGCGCCGCGGATGGCGCGGCACGAGCGCGAGCAGCGCTTCGCCCGGCACGCAATCGAGCGCATCGAGCAGCATTTCCTCCTCGCCCTCGCGCGTGCTCGCGAGCAGCAGCACCTTGCGCGCGCCGATCGCGGCGCGGAATGCGCGGCCCTCCGCGAGTTTGTCCGCGGGCGGCTCGGCGTCGAATTTGAGATTGCCGGTGACGACCACGCGCGGCGCGCCGAGCGCGCCAAGGCGCGCCGCATCCTCCTCGCTTTGCGCGCACACCGCTGCAAGGCTCGCGATCGCCGGGCGCGAGAGTCCCGTCCAGCGCGCATAGCCGCGCGCGGACTTTTCCGACATGCGTGCATTCGCCAGCGCCACCGGCACGCCGTACTCGCGGCAGGCGGCGAGCAGGTTCGGCCACAGCTCGGTCTCCATCAGCACCACGAGTCGGGGCCGGAAGTGCTCGAGGAAGCGCCGCAGCGCCCCGGGGAAATCGTACGGCAGCCACGCGGCGAGCACCGATTCACCGTAGAGCTGCTTGACCGCCTCGCGTCCCGCGGCAGTCATGCAGGTGACGAGCAGCTGGTGGTCCGGATACTCCGCTTGCAGCGCATGCACCAGCGGCGCAGCGGCGCGCACCTCGCCGACCGAGACCGCGTGCAGCCACAGCACCGGCCCCTCGGGCGCGAGCTCGAACTCGCCGAAGCGCTCCCAGATGTGGCGCCGATATCCGGGTTCCTTCCTACCTCGCCACCACAGCTTGAGCATGGCGAAGGGCAGCAGCGCGTACAGCGCGAGGGTGTAGAGCGCGCGCCACATCATGCGAGCTTCTCGAGGGCGTGGCACATCATGCGAGCTCCTCGAGCGCCTTGAGCACTTCTGCCGCCGAAGGCGCCGCGCCCGCCGCGCCGAGATTGCGTGCCCGCGCACTGCCATAAAGGCCGGTGAGCGCGGGATCCGAGTCGCAAAAGATTCCCACCGTCGGCGCGCCCAGCGCCGCTGCGAGGTGCGCGAGCCCGGTGTCCACGCCCGCGACGCAGCGCGCGCGCGGCATCAGGCGCGCAAGCTCGCCGAGCGTCATGCGCTGCGGCACCAGCGCACGGTCGGTGGCGCGCGCGATCCGCTCGCAGCGCCTGCGCTCGCCGTTGCTTCCCCAGGGCAGCACCGGGCGGATGCCGCGCGCGGCGAGCACGCGGCAGACCTCGCGCCAGCGCTCTTCCGGCCACCGCTTGCTGCGGCGGCTGGTCATAGTGAGCAGCAATGCAAACGGCGTGGGAAAGTCGAGTTGCGGCGCGCCCTCTGCAAGCAGGCCGTAGTCGGGCGCAGCGGCCGGCGTGTAGCCAAGCGCGGCGGCGGCGAGCCGGCGATTGCGCTCCACCGCGTGCATGCCTGCGGGCACCGCATGGTGTACGTCGTAGAATCGCGCCGCGCCTGGCTCGCGCGCGCTCGCGCGGTCGAAGCCGTGGCGGCGCCCGGCGGCGAGCGCGCAGATGAGCGCGCTCTTCCACAGCCCCTGGTTGTCGATGATGCAATCGTAGGGCTCGTCGCGCAGCGCATGGCGGAAGCTGCCGATCTCCGACCAGGTGGCCGAGGCGAGCGGCGCGCCGCGCCAGCGCCGGATCGCCACCGGGATCACGCGCCGCACCGCTGGGTGCAGCGCCGCGATCTCCGTGAACGGCTCCTCCACCACCCAATCGATCGCCGCATCGGGAAACGCGCGCGCGGCATCGCTCACCGCCGGCCCGTTGTGGATCACGTCGCCGAGCGACGAAGTCTTGACGAAGAGGATGCGCATGCGTCGGCTAGAATGGCGCCTCGGATTCTACGGGATCGCCCTTGAGCGCACCGCCTCGCGCGCCGCTGTCCGCGGTGCTGATCACGCACAACGCCGCGGCGCAGCTCGACGCCTGCCTCGTGAGCCTCGATTTTGCGGATGAGATCGTGGTGGTCGATTCCGGGAGCAGCGACGCAACGGCCGAGATCGCCGCGCGCCGTGGCGCGCGTGTGGTGCCGAAGGATTGGCTCGGCTTCGGGCGCCAGAAGCAGTTCGCCGTCGATCAGGCGGCGAACGACTGGGTGCTATGCGTCGACGCCGACGAGCGCGTGACGCCCGAGCTCGTGGCGAGCATCCGGCGCGCTCTCGAAGCGCCTGTTTCGCCCGTGTACCGCATGGCGCGCTGCAACCGCTTTCTCGGGCGCTGGCTGCGGCACGGCGAGGGCTACCCGGACTGGAGCCCGCGCCTGTTCGACCGGCGCAACGCGCGTTGGAGCGACGACGAGGTGCACGAGAAAGTGCTCTACGCGGTGACCCCCGGCAGGCTCGATGGCGACCTGCTGCACGACTCCGCCGAGGACCTCGGGCGCTACATGGAAAAGCAGAACCGCTACAGCGCGCTCGCCGCGCAGCAACTCTACGCACAGGGGCAGCGCGCCGGCATGCCAGAGATGCTGCTCTCGCCGCTCGTGCGCTTCGTCAAGTTCTACGTCCTGCGCCTGGGCTTCCTCGACGGCGTTCCGGGGTTCGTGCACATCGCGATCGGCTGCATGAACAGCTTCATGAAATACGCCAAGCTGATCGAGCTTCACAAAGCAAAGCGCACTTGACCGTGCCGCGCGCCGCCGAGATCACTGCCTTCCACGACGGCCGGCACGCGGTCGCGGGCTGGGCGAAGAGCGTCGCCGCCGGGCACGCTTCCGGCCAGTGGCAGGCGATCGAGGACAACCACCGCTGCAACTGCCTGCTGTGGGACGAGGAAGACCTGGCGCGCCGGAGGAACGTCCCTGACTCGGAGATCGCGGCCAACAAGCGCGCCATCGACGGCTGCAACCAGAAAAGAAACGACGCCATCGAGCGCATCGACGAGCAGCTGCTCACGTCGCTCGCAGGCGTGAAGCGGCGCCCGGACGCGCGACTGAGCAGCGAGACCGCGGGCGGCATGATCGACCGGCTCTCTATCCTGTCGCTCAAGATCCATCACATGCGGCTGCAGACGAAGCGCACCGACGTCGAGCGCACGCACATCGAGGCTTGTGAGGCGAAGCTCGCGCGCCTACTGGAGCAGCGCTCCGACCTCGCCGCATGTCTCGACCGGTTACTGGACGAGGCGGCGCGCGGCGAGAGCTACTTCAAGGTCTACCGCCAGTTCAAGATGTACAACGACCCGAAGCTCAATCCGGCGATCTACGGCGAGAAGCGCTAGGACCTGAGATCGCTCAGCCCTTCCGCGAGGCCGGGCCGTGCGAGCGCTGTGGCGGGGTTCCGCAATCCCGGACTCTCGAGGTGCGCATGCTCGGGTGCGAGGCTGGTCCCTGCGAGCTGGAATCCCCCGAACCAGTCCGCGCCGCCGCTTTCGTCCGCGCCGAGGAATGCCGCTCGCTTCGCGTCGCGATCGAGCCAGGCGTGCAGCGCGGTGTTGTAGCGCGCGATTTCGTCCTCGGATAGCGGCGGCGGCTCCTCGGGCGGAGCTTCGCGCTCGCGGCGCTTCGCCTCGAACGCCTCCACCGCCTCCTGGTAGCGCTCCACGAACGAATCGAAGCGCATCGGGTGGACCGGAATTTCGAGCCGCGCTTCGATCGCGGCGTAAACCGAGTCTGCGGGCTCGATGATCGGCGGTGGCGCTTGTGCGGTCGCGGCCGATGGCAGGGGCTCCAAAGGTGCAGTCGCCGCCGTAGCCGCGGCCGATTGCGGTGGCGGCACGTCGCTTGAAAATGGGAAGGGCGGCGCGGGCTCGCTCGCCGGCGCCATCGGCGGCGCTGCGGATTCCTGTGCCGGCACGGACTCCTCCCCGGAGGGTTGCGGAACAGGGGACTGTTCGACCTGTGCCACTTCGAGGTGTAGCACCGTCGCAGCTGCCTGTCCGGCGTTGTCAGCCGCAATGAACACGATGTCCCGGCTTGTGTCGCCCGTACCGGGCACATCGCCCGACAGCGTCAGCGCCTCGGCGTCGAAATGCAGCCACTGCGGCAGCGCCTCGGCGTCCCCGGTGAGCGCGAACCATGTCAGGGTGTCGCCCGCATCCACATCGCTCGCCAAATCGCGCGGCAGGGCGAACGAAAAGCTCTCGCCGGCCTCGATGCGCACCGTTCCCAGGTCCGAGGCCATCTGCGGCGCGCTGCCGTCGACGACGACCAGGTCCGTGAACGGCGCCGGAGGCGGATCGGAAGGCGCAGCGTCCTGCCCGCTCCCTCGCGACTCAAGCTCGACGAGACTCAATGCAGCGCCATCTGCGAACTCGACCGTGACACCGAGCGCGGGATTGAACGGCGCCAGACTGAGCGAATCTTCGCTCCCGCGGATGGCGAGCATCCAGCCACCCTGCGAAGGCCGCGTAACGACGACATCGCCGGCCAGGGTATCCGCCGCCATCTCGATGGTGAGGCTGGAAGCGGAGTCGAGCGGCGTAGTCCATGCCACCGTGTCAGCGCCGTGGCCGCGTCCCCACAGAATGCGGTCGCGCCCCGTGCCGGGATCGAGGCGATCGGCGCCCGGCCCGCCGTCGAGCGTATCGTCGCCCCAGAAGCCGGAAAGTGCGTCGTTGCCTGCGCCGCCTGCGAGGTAGTCGTTGCCGGAAATGCCCTCCAGCACATCGTCGCCCGCCTCGCCGAGCAGCAGATCATCCTCCTGCCCGCCGACCAGAAGATCGTTGCCCGCCCCGCCGAACAACTGGTCGCGCCCGAACTGACCCCAGAGAGCGTCGTCACCGTCGCCGCCGTACAGGAAATCCTCGTGTACGCCGGGCGGCACTGGCGTAAAGGGGTTGCGCGAAAGCGAAGCGATGTCGCCGTATATCCGGTCGTTGCCTTCGCCGCCGAACAAGGCATCGCTTCCCCGAGACCCTGCGAGATCGTCGTTTCCTGGGCCACCCAGAACGACATCGTCGCCGGCCCCGGTCCCGACTACGTCGTTGCCCGGCCCCGCATCGACGCGATCCGTACCGGCCATAGAGCTCGCGTCGAGCAATCGGACGGGTTCGCCATAGTGATTCACCACTATGCGCGCGATAGTCTGGCTGGGAGTCGCAGGCGTTGCCCGGAAGTCCCATCCTCCGAAAGCGATGGCGCTCAAATTTCCCAGCACCAATAGCGGCTCGCCGGAATTGAGCGCCATGCGCTCCGGCTTGGTGTCAACCCCCGTGGCTATGCCTTCCAGCGCGCCGATCCAATCGTCGCCCGCGCCGCCGAAGACAGTGTCGCTGCCATGGCCGCCATCCAGCACGTTCGCTTCGGCGTCGCCATAAAGGACATCGTCGCCTTCGCCGCCCGAGAGCCAGTCCGCACCCCTGCTCGAACCCGGCTGCGCGGCCGGAGACAGGTCGGCCTCCACGCTCGTCGCGTAATTCGCGTAGAGCCGATCATTTCCCGGCCCGCCCAACAGCAGATCGTTTCCAGGACCACCTTCGATGAGATCGTGGTCGCGGCCACCGTGAGCCACGTCGTCGCCATCGCCGGCGTCGATCCAATCGTTGCCCGAATACTGGTCCTCCACGACATCGTTGCCGAGCGCCGGGAAAATCGCCGTGTCCCCCGGTCGGCCGCGGAATCCGTCAGGCAACTCGGGTAGCGGATTCCCCGACCGGAGGCCGTTGCCGAAGGTGTCGACCCACCTCGACCCCCAGACCGGATTCACTGGAGGTGGCGGATCTACATCGAAAGGCGCAAGGTCGCCGAAGAGCATGAAGCCAACCGCGGCTGTGACGGCGGCCGGGCGCTCGACCGCGGCGAGCCGGATGCCGAGATCGCCGTCGCGAAACCCTTCGATCGCAAGCGCGTCGTTCACGATCAGCGTGCCGCCGCTCTGAAGATCCCCCGCGAACGAGTACGTGAACCCGTCGCCGCCGGAGTAAAGGCCCGGCGCAACGCGGTATCCACCTGTGAGCACCTTGTCGCCGGCGATCACAAGGCCCTCGCCGTCGGAATCGCCGATTACGTCGGCCTCGAGCTGCGCGCCGAGGCGATAGAGGTCGAAGCCCGTGCCGCCGCGCAGCACGTCGGCATCGGCGCCACCCGCGAGCACATCGTCGCCAGCCCCGCCCTCGAGCACATCTGCGCCCGCGCCGCCTTCGAGCAAGTCCGCGCCATCGCCACCGCTTAAAGCATCCGCTCCGGCCGCGCCGAACACCCGGTCATTGCCCGCGAGCCCTGCGAGGGTGTCCCCGCCCTCAGAGCCGAACGCCACCACACGCCCGTAGCTCGTGCCGGCGAGATAGTCCTCGGGCCCTACGGGATCTTCGAGTCCGTCGTCGAACGTGTCCGACGTGCTCAACGCGCTGAAGCGCAGGCCTTTGTCGGCGTCCACATAAAGCACGCTCTCCGGCGCGTCCGAGCGCCCGTAGCGGCGGTCCTTCTCGTTGGCCTCAAGGACGAGCGCGAGCAGCTCGGCTCTCGCCGCCAGCCACTCCTGCGACAGCGCGCCCGCCCCGGTCGCCTGGTCGTAGAGTGCGATCGACGGCGCCTGCGCGGCGAAATCTGCGCCCTCCACCGCGAACGGAACCAGCTCGCGCAGCGCGTAGCGGACCGCGGTGCTCTCCTGCGCGCGCCGCAGCAACTCGGCAGGCCCGAGCCCGACGAGCGGCTCGATACGGAACGATCCGTTCGCGGTCGCATCGAGCAGGCCATAGAGATTCGCGTAATAGCTGTCGCGCTGGCCAAGGTCGAAGCGGGAAGCCGCAGTAAGTGTTGGCAGGAACGTTGCGGGCGTGAGCAGCCGGCGCAGCGCATCGAGCGCGCCCTCAAGACTCTCTGCCGGATCTGCGGATGCAGCCGCGATCACGCGGCCCAGGGTCGCGAGCTGGCCGTCGAGCGTGGGCGACAGGCGCGCGAATGCATCGTGCAGCGCGAGCGAATCGGCAAGCGGAATGATGGAGTGGTAATGAAGCGGGTCGGACGTACCGCCTTCGATGAACGCGCGCAGGCTCACGCCAGCGTGCGTGCCAGGAAGCACCAGGAGGTCCGCGCCGACGTCGGAGATTGCATGCGTCGCGTTGGCGTTCGCCGGGGCCCCCAGGCTGCGAAGCACCCAGTTCCCAAGCACACTGACACCGGGCGCATTGAACGTATAGACATGCTCGGTCACCGAGGGGAGCACGCGCCCGAATACCTGGGCGAGGTGCCCGCCCAGGCTGTGACCCGTGACGATCAGCCGCTCGGACGGCGACAGCACGCTCGCGCCCGGTGCCTGGCCCGCATCGATGCCGCGGTCGTTGGCTAATTCGCGCGCGAACAGGGTGTCATGGAAAAACTGCAGCGGCAGGCCGGGCAAGCCCGGCACCCCGCGGCGAACTCCGAGCAGCGTCCGGAGTTCTGTCGTCGAGTACTGCACCGCCTGTCCAGCCGGGGTGGTGAGCTGGCGGTAGTAGCGGTACAGCGACAGGAACTGATCGCTCGCAAAGCCGCTCGACACAAGCTGCCCACCCGCTGGAATGTCCAGCGCGTCGTCGGTACCGCGGATCGCCAGGTAGTGCTTCGACTGCGCGCGGTCGAAGAAAAGTGTGGCCGAGAGGCCGGTGTGATCGTTCGGGTGGTGGTGGACCAGTTCAATTCCTTTGAACTGAGGAGGACTTGTGTGAAGGACAAATGCATTCCCCGCCTGCACATTCGAAAAGTCTCCCTTGGTCCGCTCAACTAACGCGTCTACCACAAGCGGATGTGTTGCAAACTCCGCATAGCTACCCTGCGATAGGAGGGCGCTAGTATGCAAATTCGCGATCGTCATATCACTGCGGTTTCTCGGCTTGGTTATGTGCCGCCGCGCAATGTCACTGCTGGCGTAGTTCGACTTATTCCCTCAGGGCAATAATGGAGATATCCCAATCCGGGAACACCAAGTGAACTGATCCATGTCTGCCACGAGAAGTATGTGCTACGGATCACGATTGATTCGGTCTGAAGAATGTAAATCAACCGGTCGCTTCGTGATACGCCCCAAGGCTGTCGTTTAAAGAGCTCGCTGCGCATTCCATATGTACTGATAAGGGACGCTTTATCCACGACTTCACGACGACCCGGATCGGAAGCGAGCCACCTTCCTATCTGGCCCGAACGATCCTGTTCTTCAACGATTCTGTATCCCTGTTTGAACATGTATGACACCGCCCCCAACACGGACTTGTCCAGGTAAATCGAATCCTGAGACGGGACTTTCTCGAAGACTTTCACTCCGCCTTCCTCCGCGCAAAGAGTGCGGAAGTTGTAGTAGCCGTAAGGAACATCCCAGAACGGGAGATAAAGCGCGATAAGCGCGACGATCGCTTTCGCCCACCGGTTCGGCAGCGCGCGAACGAGCAAATACCAGAGCCCGACATAGGCGCCGGCGACGACCAGGATGATCAGCGAAAGC
>CAYMVA010000047.1:0-24781 GCA_964393745.1 uncultured Enterobacteriaceae bacterium
CATTGCGGTACTCGATCAGCAACTCGCCTTGGGCCAGGGATCCGCGCCACTCGATCTTCTCCGAGATCCCCAGGGAATCGGCAAGGCGTTCGAGCTTCTTCCTCAGGGGACCACTGCCCACCTGGACCAGCTTCCAGTGCAATCCGGCAGGCAGCAGCGCCAGCGCTGCGAACAGCGTGTCGACGCCCTTCTTCTCCACCAGGCGGCAGACCGACAGGAGGACGACCGGGCCGCTCGACGCCGCGCGCTGCGGCGGCGGCGGGAACCGGGACGCATCGAGGCCGTGGTACACCAGCTCCACGCGCCCCGCAGGCGCCAGTGACGCGAGGTGGTCGCGGTTCACGCCAGTGCAGGTGACCAGCCACTCGCAGGAGGAGAGCTTCTCGCGTAGTTCCCACTCGGGCGTCGTCCAGATGTCCTTCGCGTGGGCGGACCCGGTCCAGGGCAGGCCGAGCAACCCGGCCGCGTAGCGGGCCACGGAAGCCGGCGTGTGCAAGAAGTGCGCGTGCAACCGCGCGACCCCCGGAGGAAGTTCCGCGGCGAGCACCAGCGCCTGGCCGAAGCGCCGCACGCGGTTGGGTGTCGGATCGCGCACGAGGTCGCGCAACCAAAGCTGGAATGTTTTTCGATAAGAGGGTTTTTTCCTGCATTTCCACCATGAAGAGAAAACCCGAAACGGTTCAAACAGCAAATACTCGGGCAGGTGAAGCACCGGGGCGCGGATCTCGTCGTGCACCGGGTGCCTGCGCGCCTCCGTCGGGCGGCGCAGCGAAACGATCAGGATCTCGAGGCCGCGCAGCTCGAGCGCCGCGATCTCCTGCGCGATGAACGTCTCCGAGAGCCTCGGGTAGCCCTTGAGGACGAACGCGACGCGGCCGGCCGGCGACCCCGACATGGCCCGTAGCAGCGCGCTAAGCGCGCCGGATCTGTGTCAGCGCCTGCCCGGTCTCCTGCTGCGCGGCAGGCTCGACCCAGGGCGATACCAGGCGCGCCACGTTTCTCAAGCCCTCGAGCAGGCCGGGAACCACGGTTTCCGAAGGCCGGCTCTGGCGCGGCATGCGATGCAGGGCGGCCGCCATCACCGCCGGATCATGGCGCCCATCATCGACCAGCATGGTCACCAGCCCCAGTTCGGCAGCGCGCGAGATGCGTATGAACTGCTCCAGCCGCGGCTCGGTGCGCGGCACGATGATGGCGCGCTTGTCGAGCGACAGCACCTCGCAGAAGGTGTTGTAGCCACCCATCGCCACCACGCCTGCAGCGCGCGCCACCAACGTCTCCAAGTGGCTGTGGAAGGTGATGACATCGACGCGCTTGATGCGCGAGGCGCGTTCCATGAACTCTGCCTGGCGCTCGGGCTGCATGAAGGGCCCCAGCACGAAGAGCGCCGGATAGGGCAGCAGCGGATCGTGCTCGTAGGCGCTCAGCACCCAGTCGACCAGCGCCTCGCCGTCACCGCCGCCGCCGGTGGTCACCAGCAGGTAGGGCCGGTTGGTAATTTCGGGGAAGCGCGGCGGCGCGCCGTGCGTCGGCACGCTGCGATGCAGATAGCCGGTGTAGCTCATCTTCTGCCGCACGCGCCGCGGCAGCGAGATGCCCTGCAGCGGGTCGCAGATCTGCGGCAAGCCGTAGACCCAGATCTCGTCGTAGAGCTCGCGCAGCGCCGGCAGCACGTTCTTGCGCTGCCATTCCGGCTCCAGCAGCCGTGGCTCGTCCATGACGTCGCGCAGCCCCAGCACCAGGCGCGTGCCGCGCCCTTTGAGCGATTCGAGGGTCTCGAGCACTTCGCCGCGCAGCCCGGCGGGCTCCTTGTCGACGATGAAGATGTCGGGCTCGAACATCTCGGCGGTGTGGCGGATGATCGAGCCGCGCATCGACAGCGTCTGCTCGATGTCCAGGTGCAGGTTGAGGGAGGTGTACTCGCCGCTGCGCAGCTTGATCACGCCCGGGATGCGCACGAAGTCGACGCGGGCGCGGAAGTCGAAGCTGCCGATGATCGGCGACCCCGACAGGATCAGGACCGAGAGCTGGCTGAAGCGCTCGACCAGCGAGTGCGCGATGGTGCGGCAGCGGCGCAGATGGCCGAGCCCGAACGTATCGTGGCTGTACATCAGGATGCGGCCGCCGGTTCTGCCAGCTTTCATCTTGGACTCCCTGTTGCCGCCACCCGCCGCGAAGCCCCCTCAGCCCCGGCGGGAAGGCGCAATTGTCCGCATTGCGCCCGCGCCGTCAAGCGGAGCACCCGCAGCTGCGAAAGCGTCAAGCCCGGAATAGGCGCCGCGGCTGCGGCGCCGCGATCAATGCAGGCGCGGCCGCGCCTCGTCCAGCGTGCGCGAGCGGTAGACCACGTCGCGCACTCCGGGCACGCCGGCGGCGATCTCGACCAGCGCGAGCAGCTCTTCCTTGGAGCAGCCGGCGAAGGTCACCGCGCCCTTGTTCGCGCTCACCGCGACCTTGATGCCGCGCGTCTCGGGCGACTTGCTCAGCGCCGCGCGCACGTGCGCGGACAGCGCCAGGCCCTCGAGCTGCTGGCGCGACTCGTCGGTTTCGGTGAACTCGGGCGATTGCACCAGGCCCATCACCTCGTCCACGCACTCGTCGATGCTGACGCGCTCAGTGTTCAGCACCAGGTCGTAGTGCTCCGGCTCGGTCCAGCGGATGTCGAAGTGGCGCCGCATGATCGCGGTGTGCGCCTCGTCGTTGCGCTGGATCTCGTCCGCTACCAGCACCGCGTCGTCGCTGCCGAGGCGCTCCATCATGCGCCGCTGGCGCACCGCGAACGGCGCGCACACGCGCACGCACACCACGTGCGGGACATCGCGCAGCAGGTGCGTCGCGCCCCAGCCGCGGATCACCGCGCCCTTGCCGTGCTGCGCCAGGGCGATGATCTCGTCGGAGGAATGCACGAACATGCTGACCTTGTCGGCGGTCAGGCGCTCCAGCAGCCCGGCCTTGCCGTCGAGCAGGCGGATGACGTGGCTCTTGCGCACCCGCATGCGGTCAGCGAGGTGCTCGATGATCTCGTGATATACGACCGGCACGCCCATGGCTTCACCCAAGCCCTTGGCAACGTCCTTGCCGAGCGAACCCATCTCACGCGTGATTGCAACGATTGGCATGACTCCCCTCCCCCCAATGCACAAATGCTAGTTTAACCCGCCGTCCGGCCTGCTGTCGCCTATCTCGAACTGTGCTCTCCCGCCCCCGGTTGACCGGGCCCTGCCGCCGCTTCATCCTTTGGGCGGCGCGCGCGTCGAATCGTGGTCGCGGCGCTTCTTCGGCCAGGTCCACCAGACGATCAACACCAGCAGCGCGAGCGCGACGCCCATCTCCAGAATGACGACCCACATCTTGCGCGCGTGGCTAATTTCGCTGGCCGCGATTCTACTGGCAGCAGGATGCGCCGAGTTGCCGCAACGCGCCTGCGCGCCTTGCGCCACGTGCCCGCAATGCCCGCTGCCGGCAAAGCCGCCAGCGGCGAGCTACCAGGAAACGCCGTACTCTGCCGTGCCTGGATGGCAGGGCAACGCCCTCGCTCCGAGCTTGCGCGCTTTCGTCATCGGCTGTGCGCGCATTGCTGCAGCGAGCGCACTTGCGCGCCCTTGCGAAGCGGCGCGTGTGGTGCCGCCCGATGACGAGCCGGCAGCGCGCCGCTTCTTCGAGGAGGCGTTCGTGGCGCACGCCGTGATCGCGGCGGAAGGCTCGGCGCAAGGCCTGGTGACCGGCTACTACGAGCCGATCCTCGCGGGCAGCCGCACGCGCACCGAGCGCCATCGCATTCCGCTGTACGGCGTGCCGCAGGACCTGGTGGTGGTTGATCTCGCCGGCCTGCATCCCGAATTGCGCGGCTTGCGGCTGCGCGGCCGCGTCGACGGCCGCCGCCTCGTGCCTTACTGGTCGCGCGCCGAGATCGAGGACCGCGCGCGCGTGGATGGCGGCGCGTCCGGCGCGGCGCCGGGTGCGCCGGTGCTGGCCTGGGTTGAGGATCCGGTGGAGCTGTTTTTCCTCCAGATCCAGGGCTCGGGGCAGGTGGCGCTCGCTTCAGGCGAGCGCATCCGCCTTGGATACGCCGACCAGAACGGACATCCCTACCGCTCGCTCGGGCGCTACCTGATCGAGCGCGGCGAGCTGACCCTCGAGCAAGCCTCGATGCAGGGGATCAAGGCCTGGGCGGCGGCTAATCCGGCGAAGCTGCAGGAAGCGCTCAACGTCAACGCCAGCTACGTGTTCTTCCGCGAGCTCGTGGGCGGCGACGGCCCGATCGGCGCCCTCGGCGTGCCGCTTAGCGCGCAATACAGCATCGCCGTGGATCCGCGCTACGTGCCGCTCGGCGCGCCGGTGTTTCTCGCCACCACGTTTCCGCTGTCGTCGCAGCCGCTCGAGCGGCTGGTCGTGGCACAGGACACTGGCGGCGCGATTCGCGGCGCGGTACGCGCGGATTTTTTCTGGGGCACCGGCGCCGAGGCCGGCACGCTCGCCGGCCGCATGCGCCAGCAAGGCCGCATGTGGCTGCTGTGGCCGCGCGGCGAGCCCCTACCAACTCTCAACTAATCTTTTCCCATCACCCCCATCAGCCGACGTTGATCCTCGTCGATCGACGAACGCGGACGGAAGCGGCGTCAACGTCGTGCCAAGCGAAAGCGTGCGCGAGACCGGGACGCAGCGGGCGGCAGCGACCAGAGGCGCGCAGACACGTCCACGGGCGGGTGCCCGGAGCGGCGGCCTTCGGTCAGATAGAAGCTCTTGGCCGCCGCTCCACCCGCCTTCGCGGACGCGCGCCAATGGTCGCTGCCGCCCGCTGCGTCCGGGCCCCGATGACGAGGCGGCGCGGCTCCGGCGCCCTTTGGGCCGCGCCGTGCTCCACGGGTGGCGGGGCAGGCAAGAGCCTCTATCTGACCGAAGCCTGCCCCGCCGGGCACCCGTGGCGCGGCGTTTGCGGTCCAGGGCGACGGAGCCGCGCCGCCTCGTCATCGACCCGCCTCAGCAAGCGCGAAGTGTAAAGCGTGACTTTACAGTTGCGGGCCCTGCGGCCCGGTGCCCAGAGGTTGGAAGGGGAGAAGGAGTTCGAAACAGCGCGCGGGCGCGGCGCTAATTCTTCGGGCTCTTGGCGGCTTCGTCGAGCGCTGCGCGCAGCTTCGCCGCCGGCAGCCCGCCAACGTGGCGCTCGCCATTGCCGAGAATCAGCGTCGGCGTCGAGCCTACGCGCAGCGAGCGACCGAGCTCGAGCACCTTCGCTACCGGCGTGTCGCAATTCGTGTTGGTTGCCGTGGGCCTGCCGCGCAGCGCGAGGTCGAGCCAGGCCTTGCTGCGGTCCGGGGCGCACCACACCGCCTTGGAGTGGTCTGCGAGCTCCGGCCGGATCACCGGGTACATGAAGTAGTAAATCGTGATGTCCTCGAGCTGCGCCAGCACCTTCTCGAACTGCTGGCAGGCCGGGCAATAGGGGTCGGAGAACACCGCCAGCACGCGCTTGCCGTTGCCGCGTTGCACTTTGACCGCAAGCTCGAGCGGCAACGATTCGAACTTGATTGCCGAGAGCTTGCGGATGCGTTCCTGCGTCAGGTTGCGATCGGTCTTGAACTCGAAGATGTCGCCTACGAAGATGTGGTTGGCCTGCGCGTCCACATAGACGATCTGCGGCCCCTCCTGAGTTTGAAAGCGCACCTCATACAGCCCTGGCAGCGCGGTGGGCTGGACGCCGTCGACCTTGACGCCGCCAAGCTTCACCTCGACCGCCTGGCGGATCAGCGTTTCGTTGGCGAGCGCGGAGCCGGCAAGCAGGGCGGTGGCGAGAACGAGCAGGCGCGTCATCTGGTCTCCGTGTTCAACTCATCGCTTGGCGCATGAGCATGTTCTTTATGACTGTCACCCGGTCAGTCAGGTTCAATCCGGCGTTGCGCACGCGTGATGCAAGTCCGCCCTTGGCGTCGAACAGCAGGAACAGGCCGTGAACCGTGGCGCGCATCGCGAGTATAGCCTCCGCGCGTGCGCGCTCGAAGCGGCGCAGCAGCCGCAGCTCGCCGGGATCGCGAAACGGCTCGCGTGCACCCAACACGCGAGCCAGCTCGCGCGCGTCCTGGAAACCGAGGTTGGCGCCCTGGCCGGCGAGCGGGTGCAGCACGTGCCCGGCATCGCCGACCAGCGCGACGCGCGGCGCCACCAGGCGGCGCGCGGTCACGCGGCGCAGCGCGAAGCCGCGCGCCGGGGTGACCAGCGCAAGCTCGCCGAGCGCATCGCGCGACGCTTCGCCCAGCTCGCGCGCCAGCGCCGCCGGCTGCAGCTCGAGCAGGCGCCGCGCTTCGGCATCCGCGGTCGACCACACCATCGATACGTGGTCGCCCGGAAGAGGCAGCAGCGCGAGCACAGCGCCGCCACGGGCTGCGCCCTGGAACCACTGCAACGCCACATTGCGGTGCGGCCGTGCGCAGGCGAAATTGGCCACCACAGCGGTTTGCCCGTAGCTGCGCTCCTCGGCGACGATGCCCGACTGCGCACGCACCGCGGAGCGCGCGCCATCCGCGCCCACGACCAGGCTTGCATGCAGCGCGCGCCCATCGGCAAGCTCGAGCAGCGCGTGCTCGCCCCCGACCTCGAGCCGCGCACCTTCCGCCGGCGCAAACAGCTCCAGCTCGCGCTGGCGCTCAAGGCCGCCCCAGAGCGCGTCCTGCAGCAAGCCATCCTCCACGATCCAGGCGAGCGCTTCGACGCCCGTCTCGCCGGCGTCGAATTCGACCAGCGATTCGCCGTCGTCACCGTGCACGCGCATGGCGTGCACCGGCGTCACTCGTGCATCCGGCATCGCGTCCCAGGCGCCGATATCCGCAAGAAAGGAGGCGTTCCCCGGGCTGATCGCATAAATGCGCGAGTCGAATTCCGGCGACGGCGTGGTGCGCGCACGGCGCGCTTGCGCCACCAGCGCGACGCGCGCGCCGGACAGCGCCCGCGCCAAGGCCGCGCCGACCAGACCGCCTCCTACGACCGCGACGTCGAAATTCAATCCGAAATTCCCCAACTCTTTGACTTCAAGCAGCTTTCAGGTGAGAATGCACGCCCTTTTTCATCTGGCGAATTAGCTCAGCTGGTTAGAGCAGCGGAATCATAATCCGTGTGTCCGGGGTTCGAGTCCCTGATTCGCCACCAACTAATTTCCCCCTCCCCTTGCCCCTTCCGACCCTGCTGCGAAGCGCGCTTGCTGCCCTGATCCTCGCATCAGTCGCGACCGGGGCCCTGGCGCAGCTGCGCCCGATCCCCATGGACGCCAAGCGCGGCCAGATGCGGCACCTTGAGGCGATGCAGGTCGAGATCAACGGCGAGCGCATGCAGCTTGCGCCCGGGGCGCAGATCCGCGATCGCGCCAACATGATCGTGCTGCCGGGCGCGCTGCCGCCGGAGTCGCTGGTGAAGTACACGCGCAACCCGCAGGGGCAGATCGCGCGCGTCTGGATCCTCACGCCGCAGGAAGCCGCGCAACCCGATCCCGTGACCAAGTAGCGCAATGGCCGGCAAGTTCCACATCCGGACCTTCGGCTGCCAGATGAATGAGTACGACTCGGAGAAAATCTCCGGGTTGCTCGCCGCGCGCTCCGGCCTCGAGGCCACGTCCCGCGCCGAGGACGCCGATCTGATCGTGTTCAACACCTGCTCGGTGCGCGAGAAAGCGCAGGAAAAGGTGTTCGCCGACCTGGGCCGCGTCAGGGCGCTCAAGCGCGCCAACCCGGACCTGATGATCGCGGTCGGCGGCTGCGTCGCGAGCCAGGAAGGCGGCGCCATCGTGAAGCGCGCGCCGTACGTGGACGTGGTGTTCGGTCCGCAGACGCTGCACCGGCTGCCAGAGCTGCTCGCGCGGCGCCGCTCTACCGGCGAGGCGCAAGTCGATGTGAGCTTCCCCGAGATCGAGAAGTTCGACCGCCTGCCGCCGGCGCGCGCCGAAGGCGCCGCGGCCTTCGTCTCCATCATGGAGGGCTGCAGCAAGTACTGCAGCTTCTGCGTCGTGCCCTATACGCGCGGCGAAGAGGTGTCGCGGCCGTTCGACGACGTCATCGCCGAACTCGCGGCGCTTGCCGCGCAGGGCGTGAAGGAAGTGACGCTGCTCGGCCAGAACGTCAACGCCTGGCGCGGCGAAATCGAGCACCAGGCGGCGGACTTCGCCGAACTGCTGCGCTACGTCGCCGAGATCGAAGGCATCGAGCGCATTCGCTACACCACCTCGCACCCGCGCGAATTCACGCAACGCCTGGTGGACGCGCACGCCGAGCTGCCGGCGCTGGCGCCACACGTGCACCTGCCGGTGCAGTCGGGATCGGACCGCGTGCTGGCGGCGATGAAACGCGGCCACAGCGCGCTCGAATACCGCGCCATCGTGCGGCGGCTACGCAAGGCGCGCCCGGATGTCAGCTTGTCGACGGACTTCATCGTTGGATTCCCGGGAGAAACCGAAGCCGATTTCGAGGCCACCCTCAAGCTCGCGCGCGAGCTCGCCTTCGACGGCGCCTTCTCGTTCCTCTACAGCCCGCGGCCAGGAACGCCCGCGGCAGAGCTGCCCGACGACACGCCGCGCGAACGCAAGCTCGAGCGCCTGCATCGGCTGCAGGCGCTGCTCGAAGGGCAGGCGCAGGCGGTGAGCGCCTCGATGGTCGGCAGCACGCAGCGCGTGCTGGTCGAGGGCCGTGCGAAGAAGGACGCCGCCGAGCTTGCCGGCCGCACCGGCAACAACCGCGTCGTGAACTTCAGCGGCGGGCCGGAATTGAGCGGCCGCTTCGCCGAAGTGCGCATCACGGCGGCGCTGCGGCATACGCTGCGCGGCGAGCTTGCGCATGCCTAGCCGGCCGGTCGAAGTCAATCTCGACCCGCTCGACAACCAGCGCCTGGCGCGCCTGTGCGGCGCGCTCGACGCCAACCTGAGGCAGATCGAATCGGCGCTGGATGTCTCGATCGCGCGCCGCGGCGGCCGCTTCTCGGTGCGCGGCGAGCCCGAGCAGGCGGCGCGCGCCGCGCAGGCGCTGACGCTGTTCTACGACCGTGCCGCCGACGAGCTGACGATCGACGACGTGCAGCTCGGCCTCACCGAGCTGCTGCAAGGCAAGCCGTTGCGCAAGGAGCGCCAGCAGAACCTGCCGCAGCTGCTCACACGCCGGCCCGAACTGCACGGCCGCACCCCGCACCAGGTGAAGTACATCGAGAACGTCCTGGCGCACGACATCACCATCGGCATCGGGCCGGCGGGCACCGGCAAGACCTACCTCGCGGTCGCCTGCGCGGTGGACGCGCTCGAGCGCGACCAGGTCAAGCGCATCGTGCTGGTGCGCCCGGCGGTCGAAGCAGGCGAGCGCCTGGGCTTCCTGCCCGGCGACCTGGCGCAGAAGGTGGACCCGTACCTGCGGCCGCTGTACGACGCGCTCTACGACCTTGCGGGCTTCGACAAGACCAGCAAGCTGCTCGAGCGCGGCACCATCGAGCTCGCGCCGCTCGCCTACATGCGCGGCCGTACCCTCAACCACGCCTTCATCATCCTGGACGAGGCGCAGAACACCACGCCCGAGCAGATGAAGATGTTTCTCACCCGCATCGGCTTCGGCGCCAAGGCGGTGGTCACGGGCGACGTCACCCAGATCGACCTGGCACGCGGCCAGAAGAGCGGCCTCAACGAGGCGCGCCGCATCCTCGCCGGGGTGCGCGGCATCGCCTTCAGCGAGTTCTCCGCGGTGGACGTGGTGCGCCATCCACTGGTCGCGCGCATCATCGATGCCTACGAGCAGCACGCGCACGACGACGACGACGCGCCGCCGCCGAAATAGCGCTGCGCGCGCAGCGATCGTGGTGCAGCGCGCCGCAGCGGCGCCCGGCGCGCCAGGCGAGCGCCGCTTGCGGGCCATCGCGCGCGCTGCGGTGCGCGGCACCATGCAGGTGACGCTGCGCCTGGTCGGCGCCGCCGAAGGGCGCCGCCTGAATCGCACCTTCCGTGGCCGCGACTACGCCACCAACGTGCTCACGTTCCTGTACGGCGTCGCGCGCACGCGCGGTGGCAAAGCGTTGCTGCAAGGCGACATCGTGCTGTGCCACCCGGTGATTGCGCGCGAGGCGCGCGTGCAGCGCAAGTCGCTCGCTGCGCACTACGCGCACCTGGTGGTGCACGGCATGTTGCACCTGCGCGGCGCGGATCACGTGCGCGCGCGCGAAGCGGCGCGCATGCAGCGCGCCGAAGCGCGCATCCTGCGCCGGCTCGGCTTCGCCGACCCCTACGCGGTAGAATAGCCGCTTCCCCCCTGCAATGAACGATCCCGCCCGAGCCGGTCTGTGGGAGCGCCTGTCGGCGCTGCTTTTGCGCGAGCCCGAGGACCGCGACAGCCTGGTGCAGCTGCTGCGCTCGGCCTACCAGAGGAACCTGCTCGACGCCGACGCGCTCTCGATCATCGAGGGCGCGCTCGCGGTCTCGGAGATGCAGGTGCGCGACATCATGATCCCGCGCGCGCAGATGGACCTGATCGACATCAACCAGCCGGTGGAGAGCTTCATCCCGCAGGTGATCGCCACCGCGCACTCGCGCTTTCCGGTGATCGACCAGAACCGCGACGACGTCATCGGCATCCTGCTCGCCAAGGACCTGCTGCGGCACTACGCCGGCGAGCAGGAGTTCAACGTGCGCGAGATGCTGCGCCCGGCGGTGTTCATCCCCGAATCCAAGCGCCTCAACGTGCTGCTGCGCGAGTTCCGCGCCAGCCGCAACCACATGGCGATCGTGGCGGATGAGTACGGCGGCGTCGCCGGCTTGGTCACCATCGAGGACGTGCTCGAGCAGATCGTCGGCGAGATCGAGGACGAGTACGACTTCGACGAGGCTAGCGACAACATCATCGCCGAGCCGGGTGGCCGCTACCGCGTCAAGGCGCTCACCCAGATCGCCGATTTCAACGCCGCTTTCGGCTCCGGCTTCTCCGACCAGGAGCACGACACTGTCGCCGGGCTGGTGATCGCGCACCTCGGGCGCCTGCCCAAGCGCGGCGAGAACCTGGTGATCGACGGGCTGCGCTTTCACGTGCTGCGCGCCGACAGCCGCCGCGTCTACACGCTGCTGGTGGAAAAACCCAAGGCTTGAAGCGCCTCGCCTTCCGCGCCGCCCTAGCCTTCGCAGCCGGCGCCGCGGCAGTGCTCGCCTTCTCCCCGACCGACCTGTGGCCGGCGGGTCTCGCTGCGCTCGCGCTGCTCATTCACCTGTGGCTGCGCGCCGAGTCGCCGCGCGCGGCCCTGCTGCTCGGCTACGCCTTCGGCCTCGGCTTCTTCGGCGCCGGCGTGTCGTGGGTGTACATCAGCCTGCACCGCTTCGGCGCCATGCCGGCGCCGCTCGCCGCGTTCGCCACGCTTGTCTTCTGCGCCTGGCTGGCGCTGTTTCCGGCCGCGGTAGGCTGGTTGCAGGCGAAGCTGCGCGCCGGCGCGGCCGCGCGCGCCGCGCTCGCCATCCCCGCGTTCTGGGCGCTCGCCGAGTGGCTGCGCGGCTGGCACCTCACCGGCTTTCCGTGGCTGGGCGCCGGATACGCCGCGATCGACACGCCGCTTGCCGGTTTCGCGCCGTTGGCGGGCAGTTTCGGCGTGACGCTCGCGGCGGTGGCCTGCGCCGGTCTTGTGTGGTGCATCGCGCTCAACGAAAGTCGCTGGTTTTGCGCCGGCGCATTCGCCATCGTGATTGCATGCGGTTACGCGCTGCGCACGGTCGAATGGTCGGTGCCAGCGGGCGAGCCCTTTGGCGCCGCACTCCTGCAGGGCAACGTGCCGCAGGATCTCAAGTTCGACCCCGGGCGGTACGCGCGGACTCTCGATACTTACGCCCGCCTCGCCGAGTCAGGCAGCGCGCGGCTCACCGTGCTGCCCGAGACCGCGCTGCCGCGTTTCCTCGACAGCGCCGACCCGGCGTTCCTCGCGCGGCTGGAGGCGGCGGCGAAGAAAAACGGCGGCGACCTGCTGCTGGGCGCGCCCTACCGCGCCGGCCCGTCCGAGTACTACAACAGCGTCGTCAGCCTGGGGGTGTCGCCGCGGCAGATGTATCGCAAGGTGCACCTGGTGCCGTTCGGCGAGTTCGTGCCGCCGGGCCTAGGCTGGGTGACGCGCGCGCTCTCTGTCCCGTTGTCGGATTTCTCGCGCGGCGCCACCACGCAGCGGCCGCTCGAGATCGCCGGCGAGCGCATCGCCGTGAACATCTGTTACGAAGACGCTTACGGCACGGAGATCACGCGCATGCTGCCGGAGGCGACGCTGCTGGTGAACGTCTCCAACGTCGCCTGGTTCGGCGATTCGCTCGCGCCGGCGCAGCATTTGCAGATCGCGCGCATGCGCGCGCTCGAGACGGCGCGCATGCACCTCACCGCGACCAACACCGGAATCACCGCCGCCATCGGGCGCGACGGCGCGGTGCTCGCGCAGCTGCCGCAGTTCAGCGAGGGGCGGCTCGAGGTCGCGGCGCGCGGCTACCGCGGCACGACGCCTTACGTGCGCTACGGCGACTGGCTGGCGATCGGATTGGCCGCGGCCATCGCCGCCGCGTTGGGCGCGCTTTCTGCGCTTGCGCGCAGACGGTAAACTTCGCCGCTCGCGCGCGCTGCCATGCTCACATTCCAGCAACTGATCCTGCGGCTGAACCAATTCTGGGACCGCCAGGGCTGCGTCCTGCTGCAGCCCTACGACATGGAAATGGGCGCCGGCACCTTCCACACCGCAACTTTCCTGCGCGCCATCGGCCCGGAACCGTGGAACGCCGCCTACGTGCAGCCCTCGCGCCGCCCCAAGGATGGCCGCTACGGCGACAATCCCAACCGCCTGCAGCACTACTACCAATACCAGGTGGTGCTCAAGCCCTCGCCCGCGGACATCCAGCAGCTCTACCTCGATTCGCTGGTCGCACTCGGCGTCGATCCCAGGGAGCACGACATCCGCTTCGTAGAGGACGACTGGGAATCGCCCACGCTCGGCGCCTGGGGCCTGGGCTGGGAAGTGTGGCTCGACGGCATGGAGGTGACGCAGTTCACCTACTTCCAGGAAGTGGGTTCGCTTTCCTGCAAGCCGGTGCTGGGCGAGATCACCTACGGCCTGGAGCGCCTGGCGATGGCCCTGCAGGGCAAGGACTCGGTGTTCGACCTGGTGTGGACGACGGGTGCGGAGACGCGAGCGTCGACTCCCATCCTGTATCGAGACGTCTACCACCAGAACGAGGTCGAGCAGTCGCGCTACAACTTCGAGCTCGCGGACACGGCCATGCTGTTGCGCCATTTCAGCGAATACGAAACCGAAGCGAAGCGCCTGATCGAGGCGCAGTGCGTGCTGCCCGCCTACGAGATGGTGCTCAAGTGCTCGCACGCATTCAACCTGCTCGATGCGCGCGGCGCCATATCGGTCACCGAGCGCGCCGCCTACATCGGGCGAGTGCGTGCACTCGCCCGTCTGGTGGCGCAGGCTTATTACGAATCGCGCGAGCGGCTCGGCTTCCCCATGGCGCCGAAGGCGACCTGAGATGGAAGCGACGCTGCTGGTCGAGCTGCTCACGGAGGAACTGCCGCCCAAGTCGCTGCGCGCGCTGGCGGAGGCCTTTTGCGAAAGCCTACGCGCCGACCTGGAGAAGGACGGTTTCGTCGCCGCGGGCGCCGCAGCGCGCGCCTTCGCCACACCGCGGCGCCTCGCCGCGCAGATCGGCGCGGTGCGCGCGCGCTCGCCCGACCTCGAGCGCGAGCTGCAGGGGCCGCCGGTCAAGGCCGCGGCGCCGGCGATCGAAGGCTTCGCCAGGAAAAGCGGCGTCGCGGTGGCGGCGCTGGAGCGCCGCCAGAGCGCCAAGGGCGAGATATTCGTCGCGCGCGTGACAAGCGCGGGCGCGGCGCTCGACGCCGTGCTCGCCGCCAAGGTCGAGCAGGCGCTCAAGACGCTGCCGATCCCGAAGCTGATGCGCTGGGGCGCAGGCGAAGCGCAGTTCGTGCGCCCGGTGCACGGCCTGGTGATGCTGCACGGCGCGCGCGTCATCCCGGGCGCGGTCCTGGGCGTAAGCGCCAGCAGCACCACGCGCGGCCACCGCTTCCTGCATTCCGGCGGCATCGCCCTCGCCAGCGCGGACGAATACGAAGCCAAGTTGCGCGACGGCATGGTGATCGCGGACTTCACGGCGCGGCGCGCCGAGATCGAGCGCCAGCTAACCGCGGAGGCGCAGCGCCTGGGCGCCGCGCTCGGCGAGCAGGCCGCCGACTTCGCCGGCCTGCTCGAAGAAGTCACCGCCCTGGTAGAGCATCCGAGCGTGTATGCGGGCGAGTTCGGGCGCGACTTCCTCGAGGTGCCGCAGGAATGCCTGATCCTCACCATGCGGCAGCATCAGAAATATTTCCCGCTGTTCGACGCCTCGGGCAGGTTGCTGCCGAAGTTCCTGATCGTTTCCAACATGCGCCCTGCCGACCCGCGGCACATCGTCGGCGGCAACCAGCGCGTGGTGCGGCCGCGGCTCGAGGACGCGCGTTTCTTCTTCAACCAGGACCGCAAGACCCGGCTCGAGGAGCGCGTGCCGCTGCTCGCCAGGGTGATCTATCACCACAAGCTCGGCAGCCAGCTCGAGCGCGTCGAGCGCATCCAGCTGCTCGCCGGCCGCATCGCGCGCGAGATCGGCGCGGATGCAGCGCTCACCGAGCGCGCGGCATGGCTCTCGAAGGCGGACCTGCTCTCCGGCATGGTGGGCGAGTTCCCGGAGCTGCAGGGCACCATGGGCCGCTATTACGCGCTGCACGACGGCGAGCCGCGCGCGGTGGCCGATGCGATCGAGGCGCACTACCGCCCACGCTTCGCCGGCGACCGCATCCCCGAGGGCAAGGTGGCGTGCGCGCTCGCGCTCGCCGACAAGCTCGAGACGCTGAACGGCATGTTCGCAGCGGGCGGCGCGCCCACCGGCGACAAGGACCCCTTCGGGCTGCGGCGCGCCGCGCTCGGCGTGATCCGCATCCTGGCCGAGGCCAGGCTGCCGCTCGCGCTGCCGGCGCATGCCGGCGCCGAGGTGTACGCCTTCGTCCTCGAGCGGCTGCGCAACTTCCTGCGCGAGCAGGGTTACGCGGCGGACGAGATCGAGGCGGTGGCGAGCCAGTCGCCCGAGCGCTTCGACCTGGTCGCGGCGCGCCTCGACGGCGTGCGCACCTTCCGCAAGCTGCCCGAGGCGGCGAGCCTGGCCGCGGCCAATAAACGCATCCGCAACATCCTGCGCAAGTCCGAGGCAGCCGCCGGCGCGCTCGACGAGCGGCTGCTCGAGGAGCCGGCCGAGCGCGCGCTGTTCGACGCGGTGCGGCGCGCCGAGCCCGAGGCGCGAACGCGCCTGGAGCGCGGCGACTACGCGGCAACGCTGTCGGTGCTCGCCGCGTTGCGCGGCGTGGTGGACGCGTTCTTCGACAAGGTGATGGTGAATGCCGAGGACCCGAAGCTGCGCGCCAACCGCCACGCGCTGCTGCGGCGGCTGGACGCGCTCATGAACCAGGTCGCCGACATATCCAAGCTGGCGGCATGAAACTCACCCCAGGACCACTCGCATGAAGCTCGTGATGCTGGACCGCGACGGCACCATCAACCACGACAGCGACCAGTACATCAAGTCGCCCGCCGAGTGGCAGCCGATTGCCGGCAGCCTCGAGGCGATCGCGCGCCTGGTGCAATCGGACTGGCGCGTGGTGGTGGCCACCAACCAGTCCGGCATCGCGCGCGGCCTGTTCGACACCGCGACGCTGAACGCAATCCACGCCGAGATGCACCGCGCGGTGAGCCAGGCCGGCGGCCGCATCGACGCCATCTTCTTCTGCCCGCACGCAGCCGATTCCAACTGCGAGTGCCGCAAGCCCAAGCCGGGGCTGCTGCGCGAGATCGCGGCGCGCCTCAACATCGAGTTGCAAGGCGTGCCCATGGTGGGCGATTCGCTGCGCGACCTGCAGGCCGCCTCGGCGGTGGGCGCGAAGCCCTGCCTGGTGCTCACCGGCAAGGGGCGCAAGACGCTCGAAGCCGGCGGCCTGCCGCCCGGAACCGAGGTGTTCGACGATCTCGCTGCGGTCGCGGCCAAGCTCGCGCCATGATCCGGCGGAGCAGGGGCCCCGCTTGCGGGGATGCGACCCGCGATCATGGCGCCGGGCCGCCGACAGTGCAGCGCTTGAGCACGCGGGGCGGATCGGAGGCGGCGCCATGATCCGGCTGCGGTCCGGGCTGTTCTGGCTCGCGTTGCTCATCATCACGCCGCCTTACGCCCTGATCGCGCTGGCGAGCGCGCCGCTGCCGCGGCTCACGCGCTACCGCATCATTTCCGGCTGGTCGCGCATCGTGCTCTGGCTGCTCGAGGCGCTGTGCGGCGTGCGCTGGTCGGTCGAAGGCCGCGAGCACCTGCCGAGCGAACCATCGGTGATCCTCGCCAAGCACCAGTCGGCCTGGGAGACGATCGCCTTCCAGCAGATCTTTCCGCCGCAGGTGCACGTGCTCAAGCGGGAACTCCTGTGGATTCCGTTCTTCGGCTGGGGCCTCGCGCTCATGAGCCCAATTGCGATCGACCGCGGGCGCGGCATCAAGGCGCTGCGCGCGATGGCGCGCAAGGGCAAGGAGCGCCTGGCGCAGGGCTTCTGGGTAATTGTGTTTCCAGAGGGCACGCGAGTTGCGCCGGGGGCGAAGCGCAAGTACCAGCCGGGCGGCGCCTGGCTCGCGGCGCACTCTGGGGCGCCGGTGGTGCCGGTGGCGCACAATGCGGGACGCGTCTGGCCGCGCAATTCGTTTCTCAAGCGCCCGGGCAAGGTGACGGTGCGCATCGGCCCGGCGATCGCGAGCGCCGGTCGCGAGCCCGACGCGATCAACGCATTAGCTGAGAAATGGATCGAGGCGCAGCAGAAAGCGCTCGACGATTAGCCACCTATTTCACAACCTGAGGACATTGCCATGAGAATGCTGCACACCATGCTGCGCGTAGGCAACATGGAGCGCTCGGTCAAGTTCTACACCGAGGTGCTCGGCATGAAGCTGCTGCGCACCACCGACCGGCCGGAGCAGAAATACTCGCTCGCGTTCGTCGGCTACGGCGACGAATCGACGCACAGCGTGATTGAGTTGACCTACAACTACGGCGTCGACAAGTACGACCTCGGCGGCGGCTTCGGCCACATCGCCATCGAGGTGCCCGATGCGGCGAAAGCGTGCGATCTGGTGCGCGCCAAGGGCGGCAGCGTAACGCGCGAGGCCGGCCCGGTGAAAGGCGGCAGCACCGTGATCGCCTTCGTGCAGGATCCCGACGGCTACAAGATCGAGTTCATCGAGCGCAAGCGGGGCTAGCGAAGGCCAAGTGTAAAGTCACACTTTACACTCCGGGCTGCGGCGGCCCGGCGATGCGCGCGTAGTCGGCCGCCGAGAGGTTCTCGGGCCTGAGCTTGGGGTCGATGCCGAAGGCGGCGAAATCCACTCCCGGCAGCGCGTTCCTGAGCGTCTTGCGGCGCGCCGAGAACGCGCGCCGCACCACGTCGGCGAAGCGCGCCGGGTCGCAGGCGGGCGGCGCGGCAAGCGGCACCAAGCGCACCAGCGCCGACTCCACCTGCGGCGGCGGGCGGAAGGCGCCCGCCGGCACGCGCAACAGCTGCTGCATGGCGAAGCGCGCCTGCAGCATCACCGACAGCCGCCCGTATTCCGGCGTCGAGGGTTTCGCCACCATGCGCCCGGCCACCTCCCGCTGCAGCATGAAATGCGCATCGCGCAGCCGCGCGGCGCACGCAGCGAGCCGGAACAGCAGCGGCGTCGAGATGTTGTAGGGCAGGTTGCCGACCACGCGCAAGCCCGCGGGCAGCGAAGCGAAATCGAACTCGAGCGCATCGGCGCAATGCAGCGTCAGCCGCCCGGGCGGAAACTCCTCCGCCAGCCGCGCCGCGAGGTCGCGGTCGATCTCGATCGCGCTCAGATGAGGCAGCTTCGCGAGCAGCAGGCGCGTGAGCACGCCCTCCCCCGGCCCGATCTCCAGCATGCAGTCGGCCGCGCCCGGCGCGATCGCGGCGACGATCTTCGCCAGCACGCCCGGATCGTGCAGGAAGTGCTGGCCGAAACGCTTGCGCGGCCGGTGCGCGAGCATCAGCGATCGTCGAGGCGGATCTCGACGTAGCTGCGGTCGCGCAGCAGGCGCAGCCACTCCTCGTAGGCCTCGTCGGCGCGGCGCTCGCGCAGCGCCTGGCGCGCCTGCAGGCGCCGGCGCTCGAGCGTCAGCCCGGCCTGGCGGCGCTCCAGCACCTGGATGAGGTGCCAGCCGAAGGTCGTCTTCACCGCCTGGCTGATGTCGCCGGGCTTGAGCTCGTTCATGGCGCGCTCGAACTCGGGCACGGTATCGCCCGGGAGCACCCAGCCAAGCTCGCCGCCGCGCGCCGCGGTGCCGTCCTGCGAGTGCAGGCGCGCGAGCTCGGCGAAATCGACGCCGCCCACCACCACGCGCTGGCGCAGGTCGAGAAGCCTGCGGCGCGCCTCGGCCTCGGACACCACCTCGTTGGTGCGCACCAGGATATGGCGCACGCGCGTCTGCGCCACCGTAGGCCCGGATTCGGCGCCGCGCCGCTCGATCAGCTTGAGGATATGAAAGCCGCCCGGACTCCTCAGCACTTCGCTCACCTCGCCGGCGCGCATGCCGCGCAGGGCGTTGGCGAACAGTTCCGGCAGTCGGTCCTCGGGGCGCCAGCCCAGCGCGCCGCCCTGGATCGCGTCCGGCGCATCCGAGTGCGCCGCCGCGACGCGCGCAAAGTCCGCGCCCGCGAGCGCCTCGGCGCGCGCCTTCTCGGCGCGGCCGCGCGCCGTCTCGATGCGCTCGGGGCTCGCCTGCTCCGGGAGCCGGATCAGAACGTGCGCCAGGTTGTACTCGTTGCGCGCCGCACCGCCCGCCTTGTTCTCCTCGAGGTACAGGTCGATCTCGCTCTCGCTCACCTCGATGCGGTCGTCGACCTCGCGCTCGCGCAACCGCGTGATCATGATCTGTGAGCGCACCTCGTCGCGGAACCTGTCGAACGGCACGCCGTCCTTTTGCAGCGCCTGGCGGAAGGCGGCGAGCGTCATCTTGTTGCCCTCGGCGATACGCTCGATCGCGCGGTCGAGCTGCGCGTCGTCGACGCGGATGCCGCTGTCGCGCGCCAACTGCAGCTGCGCCTTGTCGAGCACCAGGCGCTCGAGCACCCGCCCCTCGAGCAGCGCGCGCTCGGGCAACGGCGTGTTCTGGCGGCGCAGCTGCCGCACCGCCTCGTCCACGCGCTCGCTGAGTTCCGAAGCGGTCACCACTTCCCGGTTCACCACCGCGACGATGCGGTCGACCAGCGCGGCGCGCTGCGCGTGGGCATTGCACGCCAGCGCCAGGGCGATTGCCGCAAGCAGAGTACGCATCGGGCGTTCGCCTAGAAAACCTGCTCGAACGGCAACGACCGGCGCAGGCTCGGCGGCGCCAGCGCCGGGTTGGCCGGGTTGGTGGGCGCGTAGCCGGGCAGGTTGCGCCTGAGGAAATCCGCTGCGTCGCCGGTGCCGATCTGGCCGAGACCATTGAATTCGAGCTGCAGGTAAAACGCAGTCGAGGACACTTGCGTCGCGGCCTGGATGCGCTGCACCACCGCGCGGAACACCCAGCAGCCGGCGTTGTGCTCGACCCCCGCCAGGCCCTCGAGCACCAGCCTGTCCTGGATCGAGTAGTTGTAGCGCCCGACCGCGTACCAGCCGGTGGCGAACGGCCACTGCCCGGAGAGGTCGATCATGCGCTGCTCGCCGCGCAGGTAGCGGTAGCTCGCGTTGACCACCTTGGCGATCTCGGGCGAGAACCGCAGCGCGGCGCCATAGCGCTGCCAGCGGTCCTGGTGGGTGTCGACCTGCACCGTGCCGTCGAAAGTCCAGTCGCGGTGGAAGCGCCCGCCGAGCGAGGCCAGCAGGTCGGAGGAATCCGAGGTGCGCAGGGTGGAGGTCGGCGTCAGGCCGACGCGCTCGTTCTGCTTGTAGAAGCGCTGGCCGACGGTGGCGCGCAGCGCCTCGCGGCCGTCAGGACCGAGTACGCGCGAGGTCAGGGCAAGGGTGTACTGGTTGGCGTCGCCGAAGCGGTCGCCGCCGGCAAAGCGGTTCTCGGTAAAAATCTGCGAATAATTGAAGTCCGCGAGCGCGGTGTCGAACACCGGGATCTGGTCCTGCGCCCGGTACGGCACGTAGACATAATAGAAGCGCGGCTCGAGAGTCTGCGTGACCGCTTCGCCGAACAGCCGCGTCGGGCGGTCGAAGATCAGGCCGCCGTCGACGCTCGCCCAGGGAACGTTCACGCTCTGTTTCTCCGGCTGCCCGGGGGCGACGTTGCGCAGGTCGTAGCTCACGGCGCGCAACCCCGCCTTGGGCACGACGAAGTATCCCGGCGCCAGCAGCGGCGCCGTGAGCGTCGGACTGATCGTGGTGCGCGCACCGTCCACCAGGTTCGAGTGGCTGAAGCGCACGTACTCGCCGGGCACGGCGAGGTCCAGGACCCGCGCGATCTCGTTGCGCGCCAGGCCGAACAGGAACTGCGGCACGCGCTCGTAAGGCGGCGTGGTAGGCGAAAGCGGGTCCTGCAGCGTCTGGAACTTCTGCACCTTGCCCTGCAGGTAATAGCTGCCGCCGAGCAGGCCGCCGCCGTAGTTGAGCGAGCCCTCCTGCGGCAGGTTGCCGATGGAAACCGTGCGCACCTGCGTGGACAGGTCTACGAAATAGCGATCGTCCGAGACGCGGTTGTAATTGATGTTGCCGGTGAGGTTTGGCAGGAAGCGGTGGTCGTGCAGCCAAGAGATGCCGCTGCGCGAGTCGTTGAGCTTGCGGTCATCGGGCAGGTATTCCAGCCGCAGCTCGCCGAGGTACTTCGGGTCGAGGTAGCGGTAGTGGCCCTTTAACTGGGCGCCGCGATCGGTCATCATCACCGGCGTCAGGGTGAGGTCCCTTTCCGGCGAGATGTTCCAGTAGTAGGGCGCGTCGACCTGGAAGCCGCGGCTCGAGCTCTGCGCGATGTGCGGCGCCAGGAAGCCGCTCTTGCGCCGGTTGTCGAGCGGAAAGGTGGCATACGGCAGCGCCAGCACCGTGGTGTCGTAAAAGCGCATGCGCAGGCCGCGCCCGCTGCCGACCGAGCTGTCGTAGTCGAGGTCGAGTTCGCGCGCCTCGATGCGCCAGTCCTCCTTGCCCGGCTCGCAGGTGGTGTAGTTGGCGTTCTCCAAGTGCATCCGGTCGCGCGACAGGAATTCGAGCCTGGAAGCGTTGCCGCGCGCGGTCTGGTTGCGCCGGATGAGGTAATTGGGCTGTTCGAACACGCCGGTCTCGTTCAAGCTGTCGTAGCGCAGGCGCGGGCCGAAAAAACGGTCGCCGCCCTGCTCCAGGCGCACCCCGCCGTCGGCCTCGATGCGCCCGAACTCGCGGTTGTAGCGCAGGAAGTCGCTGAACACGTTCAGGTCGTCGCGCCGCAACTCGACGCGGCCGCGCGCCGTGACTTCCAGCTCCGAGGCGCTCTCGATGCGCTCTGCATCTATGGTGGTCGGGCCCTTCGCCGGCGTCGCCGGCGCGCCCGCCTGCGCCGCGGCGAGCGCCGGCGCGAACGCGAGGATCGACATCGCGAAGCGGACTGCGAAAACCGCCTGCCGCCGCGCCAGGCGGAATTGCATCGGATCGGAACCGGAACAGGATGACGAGTGCCAAAAATGGCACAATTCGCCGCAATTCGCAATGGATTCGAGGCTCCTCACGCTAGAGCGCTGGCTCACGGCGCAGCTTCCGGGCGCGAGCTTCGCGCTGGCGCCCGCTTCTGCGGATGCGAGTTTCAGGCGCTACTTCCGCGCCCAGCTCGCCGATGGGCGCAGCTTCATCGCCATGGACGCGCCGCCGGAGAAGGAGGACTGCGCGCCGTTCGTGCGCGTCGCGGCGCTGCTGCGCGAGGCCGGCGTGCACGCCCCGCAGGTGCTGGCGCAGGACCTGGCGCAGGGCTATCTGCTGCTCAGCGATCTCGGGCGCATCACCTATCTCGACGCGCTGAACGACGCCAATGCGGCGGCGCTGTTTGCCGATGCGACCGGCGCGCTCATCCGCTGGCAGCTGGCGACGCGCGCGAGCGCGCTGCCGCCCTATGACGAGGCGCTGCTCAGGCGCGAGATGGCGCTTTTTCCCGAGTGGTACGTCGGCCGGCACCTCGGCATCAGCCTGTCGCCTCCGCAGCAGGCAGCGCTCGAAGGGGTCGTGGTGGCGCTCGCGGGCTCGGCGCTGGCGCAGCCGCGCGTTTACGTCCACCGCGACTACATGCCGCGCAACCTGATGGTATGCGAGCCCAATCCGGGGGTGCTCGATTTCCAGGACGCGGTCGAGGGGCCGATCAGCTACGACATGGTTTCGCTGCTGCGCGACGCCTTCATCAGCTGGGACGAGGAACGCGTGCTCGACTGGACGGTGCGCTACTGGGAGCAGGCGCGCAAGGCGCGCCTGCCGGTGAGCGCCGATTTCGCCGAGTTCTGGCGCGGCTTCGAATGGATGGGGCTGCAGCGCCACCTCAAGGTGCTCGGCATCTTCGCGCGCCTCACGCATCGCGACGGCAAGGCGAAGTACGTGCAGGACACGCCGCGCTTCCTCGGCTATGCGCGCGCGGTCGCCGAGCGCTACGCGCCGCTCACTCCGCTCGCCCGCCTGCTGGACGAAATCGAGGGCAGGCAGCGCAAGCCCGCCTACACCTTCTGATGAAGGCAATGATCCTCGCTGCCGGACGCGGCGAGCGGCTGCGGCCGCTCAGCGACGCCCTGCCCAAGCCGCTCGTGCAGGCGGGCGGCAAGGCGCTGCTCGCCTGGCACCTGGAGCGCCTGGCGCAAGCGGGATTCAGCAGCGTGGTGATCAACGTCTCGCACCTCGCGGACAGGATCATCGAGCGCTTCGGCGACGGCCGAGGCTTCGGTCTCGAGATCGCCTGGTCGCGCGAGACCGAGGCGCTTGAGACCGCGGGCGGCATCGCGCACGCGCGCGCGCTGCTCGGCGCGGCGCCGTTCCTGCTGCTGAACTCCGATATCCATACCGATTTCGACTTCGCGCGCCTGCGCGGCCAGGCACTCGATGGCAAGCTCGCCCACCTGGTGCTGGTCCCCAAGCCCGCGCACCGCGCCGAGGGCGATTTCTCGCTTGAGGAAGGGATCAAAGTGGGTCGCGTCGGCAATGCGGCGGCGCCGCGCTACACTTACGCCGGCATCGCGCTGATATCACCGGCGCTGGTCGCCGCGGTGGGCGGCAACGAAAAGGCGCCGCTCGCGCCGCTGTTGCGCGAGGCCGCCGGGCGCGGCGCGGTGACGGGCGAGCTCTACCAAGGGCACTGGCGGGACATCGGCACGCGCGAGCGGCTCGACGAATTGGACCGGATGCTGCGCGAGCGGCAGTCAAAGTGATGGAACCGCAGATGAACGCGGATGGACGCGGATGAACGCGGATCAAAACGGAAATGAAGCCTGACGATCTGGATGTGTCGCTGTATTCGGCGCGCCGCGCGCGGCTCGCGGCGGCGATGCAGCGCGGCGTGGCGGTGGTGCCGACCGCGCCCGAGCGCCTGCGCAACCGCGACACGCACTTTCCGTTCCGCTTCGACAGCCACTTCTACTACCTCACCGGATTCCCCGAGCCCGAAGCCGTGCTGGTGCTGGTGGCGGGCGAGTCGCCCAAGAGCCTGCTGTTCTGCCGCGAGCGCAGCGACGAGCGCGAGATCTGGGAGGGCGTACGCTTCGGCCCGGAGCGCGCGCGCGAGCGTTTCGGCGTCGACGAGGCGCACCCGATCGCGGCGCTCGACGGCAAGCTCGCCGAGCTGCTCGTGGACCAGCCGACGCTTTACTACCCGATGGGCGCCGACGCCGCGTGGGACGCACGCGCCATGGGCTGGCTGAATGCGGTGCGCGCCAAGGCGCGGGCGGGCGTCGCCGCACCCGAGCGCGTGCACGACGTGCGCGCGCTGGTGGACGAGATGCGGCTAGTGAAGGACGCACACGAGGTCGGCATCATGCGCCGCGCGGCGAGCATTTCCTCTGCGGCGCACCGCCGCGCCATGCAGGCGGCGCGGCCCGGGCGCCACGAGTACGAGATCGAGGCGGAGCTGCTGCACGAATTCCGCCGCCACGGCGCCCAGTTCCCGGCCTACTGGCCGATCGTCGCCGGCGGCGCCAACGCTTGCGTGCTGCATTACGTATCCAACGACGCCGAGCTGCGCGCGGGCGAGCTGCTGCTGATCGACGCAGGCTGCGAGCTCGCCGGTTACGCCTCCGATATCACGCGCACCCACCCGGTCGACGGGCGTTTCACTCCGGCGCAGCGCGAGGTCTACCAACTGGTGCTCGCGGCGCAGCGCGCCGCCATCGCCGAGGTGCACGCGGGCGCGGCCTGGAATGAGCCGCACGACGCCGCGGTGCGCGTGCTGGCGCAGGGCCTGCTCGACCTGAAGCTGCTCGCCGGCAGCCTCGACGAAGTGCTGCAAAAAGAAACCTACAAGCGCTTCTACATGCACCGCACCGGCCACTGGCTGGGGCTGGACGTGCACGACGCCGGCGACTATAAGCGCGCCGGCGCGTGGCGCGAACTCGTCCCGGGGATGACGCTCACCGTCGAGCCCGGGCTCTACATCCGCGCCGCGGACGATGTGCCAGAGCCGCTGCGCAACATCGGGGTGCGCATCGAAGACGACGTGCTGGTCACCGAGACCGGCTGCGAAGTGCTCACCGCGGAAGCGCCCAAGGCGATCGAGGAGATCGAGGCGCTGAAGCGCGATGCGCGGTGACATCTCGATCCTGGGCGCGGG